>NZ_JAUSYY010000001.1:2006451-2675268 GCF_030817175.1 Agromyces ramosus
CGTGCATGAGTGGGAGGTCGTCGATGATCTGGAAGTGGATGCGGGGGCCCGCGACCTCGGTCAGGCGGGTTGCGAGCACGAGCTCCATCGACGTGCCCTCGAGCTGCCAGCCGAGCCGCTTCACGAAGGCGCAGTCTCCGGATGTCCCGCCGGCCACGATCACTGCCCGGGCGCCGATCCGGTCGGCTTCGGCGACGACTCCCGCCGGAGGCCCGAGGATCGGGAACGAACGCTGGCCGGCACGAAGGAACGTGCCCTGGTCCGGCGCCTCGATCGCGACCCCGGCCACGGCGTACACGACCGGACCCCGGTTCATCCGCGTGATGACCTCCGCCACGTCGTCGGCGTCGCCGACGACGACGGCGCTCGGCAGCGCCCTGCCCTCCTGACGCTCGTGGTTCAGCCATCGGCGCCAGCCCCATCGTTCGAGCAGCAGGAGCGGCACGCCGAGGGTCCAGGCCACGAGGAGGTAGGGTCTGGGCGCCGTGACCTCGAGGCTCAGGACGGCGATGGCCATGATGCCGATCGCGATCGTGCTCGCGCTGAGCATGCGCTTGTACTCGCCGGCGCCGACCGCGAAGAGGCGCTCGTCGCGAGTGCGGAAGACCGCGAGCGAGGAGAGCCACACCGCGGCCGCGAGCGCCGCCGGTGCCGTCATCGTGGCGGCCACCGACGGTTCGGCGGTGAGGAGGAGCGCCGCCTGGAACGCGCCGATCGCGGTCGCCACGACCACCAGCACGTCGCAGACGATGAGTCGGGCGCGATAACGCGACGCCCACGCGCGGTTCGAGACGACCGCGGATCCGTCATCCGGCGTGACCAGCCTCAGGTGGGTCCGTGCGCGGCGAGGCGGCAGAGCCGGGGGGCCGAACTCCACCGCCTCAGTCACGGTGCTCACCGCCGCAGGAAGCGGACGTCGTCGGTATCGGGCAAATGGACGCACGCGCGGGTACGCGTGCGCCGGGCGTCGCTGAAGCGACGCGCGCTGGGGGCGCGGTCATGGGGGAGCCTCGGGTGCGCAGCCCTCACGGGCAGGATGGAACGGTCGGGGACCGGCCGTGTACAGCCCAGTCGCGACGCTCGGGTGCGTCGCTTCGTGCAGCCCAGTCGCGACGCTCGGGTGCGTCGCGTCGCGAATTCTCGCGCGTTCGTGTCGTGCATTGGATTCTCGCAGGCCACGGAGCCCAGTTCCGAGACCGACGAGAGAGTCCACTGCGAAGGTACCGCCGCAGCGGCCGGTGAGCTAGAGCCCCATTCGGGGGGAGTTGAGAATCGCTCACAACGGACGCCGAGGTGGAGAGGCCGTGACGCCGCCGCGCGAGGGTCACGCCGGAACGAGCACGCCGACCGTCTCGACGGCGTCCGTGCCATCAGGCGAGCGCGAACAGCACGAAGCCGATGAGCGGCAGCGTGCCCTGGATGAGGGCCGGCCTCAGGTAGCCGCGCCCGGTCGTGGTGAGCACGAGCGCCGCGAGCACCATGCATGCCGTCGTGAAGAGCACGAGCGTCTTGCCCGCGTCGGTCTCGCCGGCCCAGTAGAGCACCAGCCCGACGGCCGCGCCGAGGCCGAGGAACAGGTTGTAGAAGCCCTGGTTGTACGCCATCGGCTTCGTCGTGTCGGCTGCGGCCTGGTCGGCGACGCCGAAGCGCTTCCACGTCGCGGGGCGGGTCCACCACACGCTCTCCATGAGGAAGATGTAGCCGTGCAGCAGTGCGGCAAGGGCGACGACGATGCTTCCGATGACTGCCATGCCGCGATCGTACGGCCTCATCCGGATACACGGCAGCCGGCTGGTGGGCGACCGGGCCGCGAGGGCGCCCCGTCAGGGCCCGTTCGGCGCGTCCCGCTCGACCGTGACGGGCTCGCCGAGAAATCGCTCGACGTCGGCGACGGATGCCGCGAGCGCACGATCCTCGCTCGGCGTGAACGGTCGCCACGGCACGATGCGCACCACGGCTCGCCGGCCTTGCGTGATCGGCGCCCAACGACCCGCCATCACCCCGTCGACCATCAGCGCGTGGAGCGCGGTCTCGGCGTGCACCGTGTCGAGAGCGGCCGGGAGCAGGTACGCGCGGGGCGCGGCGTACCCCATGATGTACTCGTCGTACGCCTGCAGCAGGTCGACGACCTCCGAGCCGCCGGCACTCGAGTCGCCCGCGAGAGGCTCACCCCGCCCGGCGTCCGCCGCCAGCGCCGCGTCGAGCCAGTGCACGACTCCGTCGACCTCGATCGGCTCGATGCGACCGTCGCTCGCCGCTGCGGCATCCGCGAACGCCTGCCGGGTGTCGCCGAGGGTGAAGCTCGACCACGCCGAGAAGTCGCGGTCGGTCACGGGGCTCCGGGAGGCGATGAACCGCGCCGCGAGATCGGCGAGTGCCTCGTCGCGCGGCTTCGGCGCCGACGGCGGAACGCGCTCGTCGAACGCCGCGTACGTGCGCTGCTTGCCGGAGTTGGCGCCGCTGATCGCGACCCGCTCGAGCTCGGCGAGCATCATGAGGTACGTGAACGCGAGCCCGGCCGAGGGCATCCCGCCGGCGTCGAGGTCCGCGACGAGCTCGGCTCGTGTGCGATGCCCGCCCGCGAGCGCGGCGGCGACGAGATCGAGGCCCTTCGCGGCATCCGGCCCCTCGATGCCGGTGCGCCGGTAGTACGTCCCGTTCGCGCGGTGCACCCGCTCCGCGGAGAGTTCGAGCACCCACCGGGCGTCGGCGGGGTGCAGGAAATGCCACGTCGGGCGCAGCACGTGCGTGCGGAGGATCTCGCCGGCGTCGAGCGAGGCGGCGATGGATGCCGCATCCGGCCGTGACCCGCGCGGCACCCGCGCGGCGAGCCCCCACTGCGCGGGCAGGAACTCCTGTGCCTGGACCGCCACGAATCGGCGCACGACCTCGGGGGCGGACTCGTCGAACGGCGCACGGAGTCCCTGCACCCGCAGGCGCAGCTGCCGCAGCTCCGCGAGCTCCACCGTTACGACACGTCCCGCCGCCAGGTGGTCGCTCCGCCGATGACGGTCGCGACGACCGCGATGCCGAGCAGCACGAGGCCGCCCTGCCACCACTCGAGCGTCACCGCGCCTCCGGTTGCGGCGATGTTGTAGAACGACGCCCCGACGAGTGCGTCACTCGCCGCCCCTGGGAGGAACTTGCCGATGTTCGCCGTGATGTCACTCAACGAAGACGCGACGCGCAGGATCGGCTCGACGAACTGCGTGAACGCGATGACGATGACGATCGCAGCGACCTGGTTGGTCACGAGCGTGCCGAGCCCCACGCCGATCGCGCCCCAGAGCGCCATGGCGAGGATGCCGCGGCCGACGAGCGCCCAGATGTCGCTCGAGTCGAGGCCCGTGTCGAGCCCGAAGCCCGCGAGCGCCGCGGCGCCCGCGCCGACGGACACCGCGAAGGCGATGACGCCGAGCCCGGCTCCGACGACGAGCTGCGACAGGAACTTCGCCGAGAGCACGGAGGTGCGGTGCGGCTCGGCGAGGAAGGTGGGCGTGAGCGTCTTGTGCCGGAACTCGCCGGTGACCGCGAGGGCGCCGAGGAGCACCGGGAACACGTACCCGATCGATGAGGCGAAGCTGTAGATCAGGGGGGCGAGGTCGAGGCCGGGGGGCAGGGAGGTGTTTCCGCCGGCGGATGCCGCTGCATCCGGATTCGCGCTCGCCCAGCCGAAGAACGCGCCCAGCCCGCCCGCCATGAGTGCGACGTACGCAGCGAGCAGGATGGCGATGAGCCACCACATGCGGGTCGTGAAGACCTTCTGGAACTCGGCACCGATCGCGCGGACGAACGCCATCACTCCTCACCCCCGTTGACGAGCGAGAGGAACGACTCTTCAAGGCCGGATTTCAGCCGATGCAGGGCGCTCAACTCGACCGCGCCGAGGAAGGCGGCGTGCCCGACGCGTGCGGGGTCGGGCTCGGCGACGATGAAGCCGTTGCGGCCCTCGGTGTACTCGAGGCCCGCCTCGTCGAGGGCGGCCGAGAGCGACTCGCGATCTGGCGAGTCGACGATCGTGCGGGGCGCCGAGTCGAGTTCGAGGCTCGCGAGGGTGCCGCTCTTCACGAGTCGCCCCTTCGAGATGATGATGACCTCGTCGACGCTCTGCTGCACCTCGCTGAGCAGGTGCGAGCTCACGAGCACCGTGCGTCCTTCACGGGCGAGGCTCTGCAGGAAGCCGCGGATCCACTTGATCCCTTCGGGATCGAGGCCGTTGATCGGCTCGTCGAGCACGAACACGCCCGGATCGCCGAGCAGCGTGTACGCGAGCGCGAGCCGCTGCCGCATGCCGAGCGAGTAGCCGCCGACGCGGCGGTCGGCGAACTCGGCGATGCCCACCTGGTCGAGCACGATCGGCACCCGCGCCTTCGACAGGCCGGCCGCCGTCGCGTAGACCTTCAGGTGGTCGCGCGCCGTGCGGCCCGGGTGGAAGTTCGCGTCGAGCGCCGCGCCGACGGTCTCGATCGGTCGTTCGAGCGAGGCGTAGAGCGTGCCGCCGAACGTCGCGGTGCCGGCGCTCGCGTGCACGAGTCCGAGCAGCACGCGCAGCGTCGTGGTCTTGCCGGCGCCGTTCGGTCCGAGGAATCCGGTGACCCGTCCGGGCTGCACCGTGAAGCTGAGGTCTTCCACGGCGGTGACCGGTCCGAAGTGCTTGCTCAGGCCCGTGATCTCGATGGGAATGCCGCTCGGCATGCCTGCTCCTCCCGTCGGGGGCGAACTCGGCCGCACTCGGCCGCACCCCCGCACGGCCCGGCGACCGGAGCCGCCACGCTCACCATAGCGAGGGTGAGCGCCGCGGGGCATCCTTCGCGCGGGGGATTCGCGCAATGCCGCCCGCGCGATCAGTTGAGCGGTCGGATGCCGCGAGGCAGTCTTCCACCGGCGTAGAGCTCGGCCGCGACATCCTGCAGGGCGCCGAGCGCCACCCGCTGGGTGGCCGGGCCGTATGAGACGCGGGCGACACCGAGCTCCTGCAGGCGTGACGGCAGGGGGATGTCGCCGATGCCGATCACGCTGACGCGCCGTTCGCCGATGCCGGCGACGAGCTCGTCGATCTCGTCGTCGCCGAAGCTGCCGGGCACGAAGACGCAGGTCGCGCCGGCGTCGAGGAAGGCACGGCCGCGCTCGATGGCGTCGGCGATCCAGACCTCGCGGGGGCGCTCGTTGCCGCGCAGCCACGCGTCGGTGCGGGCGTTCAGCGCGAACGGGACGCCCTCGGCGTCGGCCGCGGCGACGGCGGCGGCGACCGCGGCGACGGAGTCGGCGAGCGGCTTCAGCTGGTCTTCGAGGTTGGCTCCGGCGATGCCCTCGCCGATCGCCCGGCGGATCGTCTCGCCCGGGTCGCCGTAGCCGGCCTCGAGGTCGGCGCTCACCGGCACCTCGACGGATCGTGCGATGCGCCCGCACATGTCGAGCATCAGCTCGACGGGGATCTGCTCGCCGTCGGCGTAGCCGAAGGTGGCGGCGATCGAGTGACTCGCCGTCGCGATGGCGCGGGTCTCGGGGAGCGCGGCGATCGCCTTGGCGCTCGCGACGTCCCACACGTTCACCACCTGGAGCAGCTCGGGCGCGGTGTGCAGGCGGCGGAGTTCGGCGGCAGTCTCAGCGAGGGTCATCCGTTCAGCCTAGGAGGAGCCGACGACGTCGACGCATGCCCCGGCGCTCGAGGTCGGGATCCCGCGGCCTCAGGCGCCCAGCGCCTCCGCGAGCCCGTCGAGCAGGCGCTCGACGTCGTCGGCGTTCGTGTACGGCGCGAGGCCGACGCGCAGGCCGCCGGCATCGCCGAGGCCGAGGTGGCGCGACGCCTCGAGGGCGTAGAAGTTGCCGCTCGGCGCGAGCACCTTGCGTGCGGCGAGGTGCTTCGTGAGGTCGGATGCCTCGTGGCCGGCGAACGTCGCGAGGAGCGTGGGGGTGCGCCGCGCCGCGCGCGACCACACGGTCGCGCCCGGAAGCTCGGCGAGCGGCGACTCGATGCGTGCGCGTAGCTCCTCCTCGTGCACGTGCAACGCGCCGTACGACGTCGCGAGCTTCGCGCGGCGCGAGCTGGCGGCATCCGTCGCCCCGGTTGCGAGCCCCGCGAGCACGTCGACGGCCGCGGTGACGCCCGCGAGCACCTCGTAGGGCAGCGTGCCGAACTCGAACCGCTCGGGCACGGCGTTCGTGGCGGGCAGGAGCTTGTCGGGCGCGATCGTCTCGAGCAGCTCGGGCATCGCGGCGAGCACCCCGCAGTGCGGACCGAGGAACTTGTAGGGCGAGCACGTGAAGAAGTCGGCGCCGAGCGTGGCGACGTCGGGCAGCTCGTGCGCGGTGAAGTGCACGCCGTCGACGTACACGAGGGCGCCGGCGTCGTGTGCCGCTGCGGCGATCGCGGCAACGTCGGGCATCGTGCCGATGAGGTTCGACGCCGCCGTCACGGCGACGAGGCGCGTGCGCTCAGAGAGGACGGCGGTCACGGCATCCGTCGTCAGCTCGCCCGTGGCCGGGTCGAAGTCGGCCCAGCGAACCGTCGCGCCCGCGCGCTCCGCCGCCTGCACCCACGGCCGCACGTTCGCGTCGTGGTCGAGCCGGGTGACGACCACCTCGTCACCCGGGCCCCAGTTCTTCGAGAGGTGCCGTGAGAAGTCGTAGGTGAGCTGGGTGGCGCTGCGTCCGTGCACGATGCCGCGGGGGTGCCCGTTCACGAGGTCGGCCATCGCGAGCCGGAACCCGTGCACCGCCGCCTCGGCGCGCTCCTCGGACTCGCCGATCGTTCCGCGGTTCGAGAGCGGCCCGGTGAGCACGGATGCCACGGCCTCGCCCACCGCCCGCGGCGTCTGCGTGCCGCCAGGCCCGTCGAACTGCGCCCACCCGCTCTCGAGCGAGGGGAACTCCGACCGGATGCTGGCGACGTCGTAGGCCATGCAGCGAGACTAGCGAGTCCTGCTCCGCGTTGACGGGTCGCGTGAACCGTGACAGACTCTCGCCGGACGGGAAGGGAAAGCGCTATCCGTCTTCCAGCAGTTGAAACGTTCCACCATTTTGGTGAGATTCGTGTCAGTTCCACGTCGACGATGACAGGAGAAACGATTGTCACGACAGCAGGCCCGTTCGGGCCCACCATCCGAGGAAAGCGCCGCCGCGCGGGTGCCCCTGCTCCGGCGCCAAGCCCGGCGGGGTGTCATCGCCGTCGCGCTCACGGCCGCGATGATGGGCACTCCGATGGCCGCGGTCGGCGCCCACGCCGCCGAGCCGGAGCTGCTCTGGCGGTTCGACTTCGGCACCGCGAGCTCGCCGGTGGAGTCCGGATGGACGGGCATGACTCGCCAGGTGCTCTACACCCCTGAGCGCGGCTACGGGCTGAAGGATGCCACGGGCATGATCGATCGCGACCGCGGCAGCGCGGTCGACGCAGTGATGCGCGACTTCGTGCTGTATCAGGGCGGCACCTACGAGGTCCTGGTCGACGTCGAGCCGGGCTATTACACGGTCGGCGCCGTGATCGGCGACTGGATCGGCTCGGCGAACACGATCCTCACCCTCGAGGGCGCCGTGCAGGAGCGCGTGACCACCAGCCGCGAGGGCTTCGCCACGCCGTCGTATCCCGGCATCCGCGTGGTCGACGGCCAGCTCAATGTCGTGGTCGGCGGCAACACCGCCCACCTGAACGGGCTCACGGTCGCGAAGGAGGACCTCGTGGTCCCGCCCGCCGTGAGCGGGCTGGCCGTCGGGCAGGTCGCGCTCGATGCGGAGCCGCCGAGCGTCGAGCTCACCTGGAACCCGGCGGAGGGCGCGACCGCCTACCGGGTCTATCGGGCACTCGAGGGCGAGGCACCCGAGCTGCTCGCCGAGGTGACCGGAAGCTCGCACGTCGACGTCACGGCAGAGCTCACGAAACGCTACAGCTATCTGGTCACGTGGGTGAACGCCGACGGTCTCGAGTCCGTGCCGTCGCAGAGCGTCGACGTCACGATGGTCGACCCGACGATCCCGGTGCCCGCGCAACCCGAAGGGCTCGCGGTCGACCAGATCGAGAAGTCCCGGCTCGTCGTCACCTGGGACGCCGTGGAGGGGGCGAGGCAGTACCGCATCCACCGGGCGAACAGCGCAGAGGGCCCGTTCGAACTGGCGGGCACGACCGCCGGTCTCTCATTCGAGGACACCGACGTGCTCACCGCGGTGCCGTACTTCTACACGGTGACGGCGCTCAACGCCGGCGGCGTATCGGAGGCGTCGTCGGTGCTCGAGACCCCCGCGGTCGTCGTTCGCCAGGCCGAGTACCTCGACCGGGGCAGCGTGGCCGTGCGCACCGAAGCGGGTGTCTTCCTGAGCTGGCGACTGCTCGGCAGCGACCCGAGCGACATCGCCTTCCACGTCTTCCGTGACGGCGATCGCATCACGACGTCGCCGGTCACCGGCGCGACGAACTTCGTCGATGCCTCGGGCAGCGACACCTCGACCTACCGGATCTCCGCCCTCGACGTCGACCCGAACGGCGTCGAGACGTGGGCGGGCGCCGAGTTCGCGGTCTGGGGCCGGCAGTACACCTCGATCCCGCTCGACGTGCCCGAGCCCGACTACTCGTACATCAGCCCCAGCTCCGAGTACTCCTACTCGGCGAACGACGCCAGTGTCGGCGACCTCGACGGCGACGGCGAGTACGAGATCGTGCTGAAGTGGGACCCGAGCAACTCGAAGGACAACGCCTCGGGCGGCACCACGGGTCCGGTCATCATCGACGCCTACAAGCTCGACGGCACCCGACTCTGGCGGGTGAACCTCGGCGGCAACATCCGCGCCGGCGCCCACTACACGCAGTTCCTCGTCTACGACTTCGACGGCAACGGCCGTGCCGAACTGATGGCCAAGACCGCCGATGGCACGCGCGACGGGCTGGGCACCGTGATCGGCGATCCGGATGTCTCGTACCGCGAGGGCGGCCGCATCCTCAAGGGCCCCGAGTTCCTCACTGTCTTCGACGGCGTCACCGGCGCCGCGGTCGACACGGTCGACTACAGCCCCGAACGCGGAGACCCAGCGAGCTGGGGCGACTCACGCGGCAACCGGGTCGATCGGTTCCTCGCCGCCGTGGCCTACCTCGACGGCGAGAAGCCGAGCGCGGTGTTCGCCCGCGGCTACTACTCGAAGGCAGAGCTCACCGCCTACGACTTCGACGGCACCGACCTCACGCGGCGGTGGGAATTCTCTTCGGCCGACGACGGCAACTCGGCGTACGGCGGCCAGGGCAACCACAACCTCGCGGTGGCCGACGTCGACGCCGACGGCAAGGACGAGATCGTCTACGGCTCCGCGACGATCGACGACGACGGCACGGGCCTCTATTCGACTCGTCTTCGTCACGGCGACGCGCTGCACGTGAGCGACTTCGACCCGGCGAGGCCGGGATACGAGGTGTTCGCCGCCCATGAGGACATCGGCGAGAACGGCGGCATCGGGGCGACCTTCCGCGATGCCCGCACCGGGGAGGTCATCTGGAACATGAAGGCGAAGGTTGACGTGGGCCGGGGGGCCGCGGGCGACATCGACCCGCGGCATCCGGGAGCCGAAGGCTGGGCCGTGAACAAGACCGGCGAGTGGAACAGCCGTGAGGGCGAGCTTCGCTCGGCATCGGGCGAGCTCATCTCGAATGACATCCCGGCACCGAACTTCCTCACCTGGTGGGACGGCGACCTGCTCCGGGAGATCACCGACCACGACTTCGACGAGACGACGAAGCGCGGTGTCGGAACGATCTCGAAGTGGGACTGGGAGGCTCACGACGAGGTCGAGATCTTCCGCGCCGAGGGCACGCTGACGAACAACTCCACGAAAGGCAACGCCGTGGTGCAGGCCGACCTGCTGGGCGACTGGCGTGAGGAGCTCGTCTACCGCACCGAGGACTCGAGCGAGCTGCGCCTGTACACGACGGTCGACCCGACCGAGCACCGGATCCCCACGCTGATGCACGACCCCGTGTATCGACTGGGCGTCGCCTGGCAGAACATCGGCTACAACCAGCCGCCGCACACGAGCTTCTTCCTCGGTGACGGCATGGCGCCGGCGCCGCATCCCCGTGCGACCTTCATCGGGGCGCCGGATGGGCTCGGCGAACCCGTGCCGGGCGATGCAGCAGCGGCGCCGGCTCGCGGGAAGCTCTCCGACGACAATGGCTGGGACACCGGGCTCGATGACGGCGCCTATACCGTGTCGATGAACCTGTGGTGGGGCGACAATGCGACGGCCTACCGCCTGTTCGAGAACGGCGTGCTCATTCACGAGCAGCTGTTGTCCGACCGCACGCCGAACGCGCAGCGGGCCGACGTGTCGGTCACCCGGCGTGCCAACGGCGAGTACGTCTACACGTGCGAGCTCACCAATCAGCACGGCACCACGAGGTGCGGCGAGCACACGGTCAGCGTGACGGATGCGGGACCCGGCCGGCCCGCGCTGTCGTCCGACAATCCCGACGGCGACGGCACCTACTCCGTGACGATGAACCTCTGGTGGGGCACGAACGGGTCGACGTACCGGCTCTACGAGGACGGCGTGCTCATCGACACGCAGAGGCTCGTCGAAGCGACCCCGGGTGCGCAGTCGGCGACGACGAGCCTGACGGGCCGCGCTCCCGGCGTGCATGTCTACCGCGCCGAGCTCGAGAACGCCCTCGGCGTCACCGAATCGAGGCAACTCGAGGTGCGCGTGCGCTGAGCACGCCCCATGACGGATGGTCCGGATGTCGCATCCGGGCCATCCGCGCTCTCACCGCACGCCGTATCCCCGCCGCGCCGGGCAGGGCTAGCATGCAGACATGGGCGAGGTGGGCGCCGAGGCATCCCAGGCAGGTGAAGCACCCGAGGCGCCGCAGGCGCGGCGGTTCTCGGTCAACGCGCTCGTCGACGGCTTCTTCTTCGTGTTCGCCGGCCTGGCGTCAGTGTGGCTCGCGTGGCTCGTGCTCACAGAGTCGTTCTCGTTCGGCTGGTGGGGCATTGCGTTCTTCGTGCTGTTCTGGGTGGTGCTCGCCTATCTCGTGCTGCCGCGGTTGCACCGCATCCTCACCGCGATCTACGTGCCCGACTACTTCATCGGCCGCGCCCGCACGAGCGACGGACTGCTCGGTGATCCCGTGAACCTCGCGCTCGACGGCGACGAGGCGTCGCTGCACGCCGCCCTCCGCACGGCGGGCTGGACGCGGGCCGACGACGTCGGGGCGGTCTCGAGCTGGCGCATCATCGCCTCCACCGTCACGCGCCGCAGCTACGACGAGGCCCCGGTGAGTCCGCTGTTCCTGTTCGGGCGGCAGCAGGACTTCGCCTACCAGCAGGAGGTCGAGGGCAACCCCGCGCGCCGCCATCACGTGCGGTTCTGGCGCACGCCCGAAGGCTGGCTCCTGCCCGGTGGCCGTCGGGTCGACTGGCTCGCGGCGGGAACGTTCGATCGCGCCGTGGGGTTCTCGCTCTTCACGCTGCAGATCACCCACAAGATCGACGCCGACACCGACGTCGAGCGCGACCACATCGTGACGACGGTGCTCGCGGCGAATGCCACCGCGCGCGTCGACGTGCTCGCCGACTTCTCCACGGGCTATCACTCCCGAAACGGCGGCGGTGATTCGATCCGCACCGACGGTGACCTGCCGGTGCTCGACCTGCGCCGCGTGCCGGCCGGGACGATCACGGCGATGGATGCCCCGGCGCATCCGCTTCCCGCCGATGCCGA
This sequence comes from Agromyces ramosus, assembly GCF_030817175.1. Classification (NCBI taxonomy): domain Bacteria; kingdom Bacillati; phylum Actinomycetota; class Actinomycetes; order Micrococcales; family Microbacteriaceae; genus Agromyces; species Agromyces ramosus. The sequence goes on from NZ_JAUSYY010000001.1 coordinate 2,018,146, forward strand.
GGTGACATCGTGACGGTCGAGAAGCGTCCCGCGTTCGAGCCGCCGGCCGCGCTCATCCGACCAGAGCCGACACCGCCGACGATGCACCGACCGGCTGCGACCGCTTTCGGTGCGCTCCTCGTCGTGGCGCGCGTGCTCGCGGGCGTGGCCTGGCTGGTCTCGCTGTGGCTGTCATGGCCCCGGCTCGTCGCCGAGGAACTCGAGATCACGATCGACTCGGTGCCGGCCGAAGAGGCGTCGAACATCGTCCTCGCGGTGATCCTCGTCGGCGGTGCGGTCGTTCTCGGTGTCGAGCTCGTGCTGGCCCTGCTCGTCTACCGAGGCAGCAACTGGGCGCGCATCACGGTAATGGTGTTCGCGACACTCAGCGTCTCGTTGGCCGCGATCGACTACTCCACGGGCGAGACCGAGATCTCCCTGCGCACCACCCTCTTCACGCTCGCGCTCGACATCCTCGTGCTACTCGCCCTCTCGAGCCGCAACGCTCGGGCATACGCGAGGCGTCCTCGGGTTTCGCGCCACGCTCGGCCCGCGAGGAGCACCCTGAGCGCGTGACTCGTGCGACCGCGATCGTCATGTGGACGCTCCTCTTCTGGCTCATCACGATCGTCCTCGTGTTCGCGGGCATCCGGGTGGGAACCGATGGGCCGCTCATCGTGACCGGCATCCCAGCAGAGGGCGACACCTTCGAGCGTCGCTACGTCGAGAATGCGTGGCTCGCCTACCTGCACATCGTGCCGGGCGTGCTCTACGTCGTCGGCGCGCCGCTCCAGCTGTGGCGGCGCTTCCGTGAGCGTCACTTCACGTTCCATCGCCGGTTCGGTCGGGTACGCTCGCTTCGCTCGCTACTCGACCGCCGATGGCGCGTGCGCGGGACACGTCGCGTCGGTGCAGCGATCGCAGCGGACGAATTCGGCGTCGCACGAGGCATTCGCGCAATTGGCGGTTCGGTTCGTCGCAGTACCGCACGCGACGCACGCGCCGATGACGGCCGCGTGGTCGCTGAAGTCGACCGAGCCGCGCCGGTCGAAGACGTAGAGCGAGCCTTCCCAGAGTCCGTCGTCGCCGAAGCGCTCGCCGTAGCGGGCGATGCCGCCCTCGAGCTGGTAGACCTCGCGGAACCCGCGGCTCGTCATGAGGCTCGAGAGCACTTCGCAGCGGATGCCGCCTGTGCAGTAGGTCACGACCGGCTTGCCCTTGAGCTCGTCGTACCGGCCCGAGTCGAGCTCCGCCACGAAGTCGCGGGTCGTCTCGACGTCGGGCACGACCGCATCACGGAACCGGCCGATCGCCGCCTCGAGCGCGTTGCGCCCGTCGAAGAACACGACATCGTCGCCCCGCTCGGCGATGAGCTCGTGCAGCGCCTCCGGCGTGAGCTTCGTGCCACCGCCGACGACGCCGGCCACGTCGACCGCGAGCTCGCCCGGTGCGCCGAAGCTCACGATCTCGTCGCGCACCTTCACGCTGAGCTTCGGGAAGTCGAGGCTCGCGCCGGTCGCGTCGAGCCCGCCGCCGGTACTCCACTTGAAGTCGATGTGCTTGAACGCCGGGTAGTCGCGGGTCTTGCGGACGTACCGCTTCAGCGCGCCCATCTCGCCGCCCAGCGTGCCGTTCAGTCCGTCCTTCGAGATGAGGATGCGGCCGCGAAGGCCCAGCGACCCGGCGAGGTCGCGCTGCCACAGCCGCACGGCATCAGGGTCGGCGAGCGGGGTGAAGACGTAGTAGAGGAGGATCTTGGCGACGGCCACCCCGAGATTGTACGGGGCCCATCCTGCACGCGCCCGGAATAGGCTGGCCTCATGCTCGACTACGACCCCTACGAGGCGCTGCAGGCGCTGAAGCCGATGGGCTCGTTCACGCTCGAGAGCTCGGACTTCCGCGACGGTGAGCCGCTGCCGTTGCCGCTCCGCGCCTCGGGGGTAGGCGCGGGCGATCGCTCGCCGCAACTCTCGTGGTCGGGATTCCCGGCCGACACCCGCGGCTTCGCGGTGACGTGCTTCGACCCCGACGCCCCGACCGCCTCGGGCTGGTGGCACTGGGCGGTGGCGAACCTGCCTGCCACGGTGACGAGCCTCGAGGCCGACGCCGGCGAGCCGGGCGGCCTGAAGCTGCCGAGCGGCGCGCTCGTGCTCGCGAACGACGACGGCGAGCGCCGGTACGTGGGCTCTTCACCGCCGCCGGGCACCGGTGTGCACCGCTACTTCTTCGTCGTGCACGCGCTCGACGTGCCGCGCCTCGACCTCTCGGCGGATGCCACGCCCGCGACCCTCGGCACGAAGTGCTTCTTCCACGGCCTCGGCCGCGGCATCCTCATCGGCACGGCGACCGCCGACTGAACCCGCTGCACCGGTTGCGTGAGGCGCTTCGCGCGTCGAAAACCACACCTGGCACGCCGGTCGGGCCACCGGCGTTTGCTTCCGATTTTCGGCATGCCAGTTCCCCCTCATCGATGAGGGGGAACTGGCATACGCGATTCGGGAACACAGATCGCGGCGGCGCGATGCGGGCAGTGACGGTGGCGCGGCGGTGACGATAGGGCAGCGGTGGCGATGGCGAGAGGGCGGCGAACGCGGCGTACGTGTTCTACTCGGGTTCGGGGAATCCGGTCAGGTCTGCCGCGTCGGACGCGGTGCGGCCACGCTGGCCCTTACGACCGGCACGATGGCGATGCGGCGCACGAGAGGCGATGGCGGGATGGATCGGCGCGCGATGGAACACGGTGCCGTAACGGTGATCCCAGAGGCGGTAGAGCTCGCCGACCGCGTCGTCGAGGCGCTCGAGGAAGGTCTCGTCGAGACGGTACAGCCGCGACTGGGGGAGCGCCTCGTCGGGCTGCACGACCACCACGCCCTGGTCACGGAGAATGCGCAGGTGGTGGGACACCGCCGAACGGGAGATCGAGAACTCCGCCGCGATCACCTCGTTCAGCGTGCCGACCGCGTGATCGCCCACCGCGAGCACTTCGATGATGCGACGCCGCACGGGCTCGGCCGCGATCTCGAACGGATGCATCATCCCGGCAGGCTAGACGCCGCACGGCGAACGCCGTCGCGCCCATCCACAGCCGAGTACGCGCCGCTCAGTGCTTGTTACCGCTCAGCGCGAGCACGCCGCCGAGCCCGATCATCATGACGCCGCCAGTCGCGGCGAGACCCGACGCTCGCTTCGGCGAACGCGCGAACCAGTTGCGCGCGGCGCCCGCGGCGAGCGCCCAGATCGAATCGCAGACGAGCGCGAGCAGGATGAACAGCACCCCGAGCTCGAACAGCTGCAGCGGGATGGATCCGGCGGTGAAGTCCACGAACTGGGGGAGCACCGCGACGAAGAACGCGATCGTCTTCGGGTTCGTCACGCCGACGACGAAACCCTCGCCCAGCTGCCGCCAGTGCGAGCGCGGCGCCACCTCGCCATTGGCTGCAGCTGCGGCATCCGCTCGGTGCCTGATCGCCTGGATGCCGAGGTAGACGAGGTAGAGCGCGCCCGCGAACTTGATGATCGTGAAGAGGAGCACCGACTGCGCGACGAGCGCGCCCACGCCGAGGGCGACGGCCGTGACGAGCGGCACCATGCCCATGGCATTGCCGACCACGCTGAGGAGGCCGCCGAGGCGGCCGAGCGCGAGCGTGCGGCCGATCACGAAGAGCACGCTGGGGCCGGGCATGAGGATGAGCACGACCGAGGCCACCAGGAAGGCGGCGAGGTTCTCGAGAGGCACCATCCGAGAATGCTAGCCCGGGCCGTGCTGGGCGACTACTCCTCGTCGGGTGGTGCCGAGATGGCCGCGGCGAGGTGCAGGCGCGTGCCGAACGGGTCGGTGATGAGTGCCGTGCGCTCACCCCAGGGCTGGTCGACCGGACCCTCGATCACGTTCGCGCCGTGCCCGGTGAGGTGCGTCGTCACGCGATCGACGTCGTCGACGTAGAACCAGAGCATGACGTTGCCCGGCGGCAGTGGCGATTCGGTCAGGCCGATGCCCATCGACGTGGCGCCCGTCGAGAGCGAAACGTAGACCGGTTCGCCCTCGCCGTCGGGCGGGTACGAGTAGACGACCACCCCGCCGAGCGCGTCACGGTAGAACGCGAGGGCCCGCTGCATGTCGGCGACCTCGAGAATTGGGAACGTGGATTCGATCATGACCCCTCCTCGAAGGGGAGGCTACGCCGCCCGACGCGATGCCGCTACGGTGTCAGTCGTGAGCGAGCACATCTCCGCGAGCGTCGCCGACGGTGTCGGCCACGTGACGCTCGACCGCCCCCAGGCGCTCAACGCCCTGAGCTACGAGATGATCCGCGAGCTCACCGACGTGTTCGACGCGTGGCGCGACGACTCCGAGGTCGGGCTCGTCGTCATCGACGGCGCGGGCGAGCGCGGCTTCTGCGCCGGCGGCGACATCCGTGAGCTCTACGGGTATGCGACGAACGGCAACGCGCACGAGGCGCGCGCGTTCTTCCGGGCGGAGTACCGGCTCGACGCCGCCATCGCGCGCTACCCGAAGCCCGTCGTCGCGATCATGGACGGCATCACGATGGGCGGCGGCATCGGCCTCGCCGGGCACGCGTCGATCCGCATCGTCACCGAACGCTCACGCGTCGCGATGCCCGAGACGCGCATCGGGTTCACGCCCGACGTCGGCGGCTCCTGGCTGCTCGCGAAGGCGCCCGGCGAGCTCGGCGTGCACCTCGCCCTGAACTCGCGCACCATGGACGCCGCCGACGCCCTGCACGCCGGCTTCGCCGACGCCTTCGTTCCCTCCGAGAACCTCCCGCACCTGCTGCAGGCCCTCGCCGAGCGCGCCGACCCGGGCAGCCCCGCCGAGATCGTCATGCTGTTCGACGAGACCCCGGGTCCGTCGGCGCTCGCGCTCGCCCGCGACTGGGTCGACGCGTGCTACTCCGCGCCGACGGTCCACGGCATCATCGAGCGCCTGCGAGCCTTCGCCGACGGCCGAGCCGATGCCTCGGCCAGCGCGTTCCCGAAGCATCCACTCGACCCGGCGGCATCCGCCTACGCCGCCGCCGCTGCCGACGAGCTCGAGACCCTCTCGCCCACCGCGCTCACCGTGACGCTCGAGTCGGTGCGCCGCGCTCGCACGCTGCCCCGGCTCGAGGACGCCCTCGAGCAGGAGTTCCGTCTCGTGTCGTGGTTCATCGAGCAGCACGACCTGCGCGAGGGCATTCGCGCCCAGGTCATCGACAAGGACCGCTCACCGAGGTGGAACCCGTCGACGCTCGCGGGCGTCGACCCCGAGCTCGCGGCGCGGGTGATCGACGCGCAGGTGCACGACCCGGTCTGGCCCGCGGCCGGCGCTCCGGCGCATCCATCAGCCGACTTCGATAGCGTTGAGGCGTGAAGACCCACCACCTGCGCACCCACCGGAGTGACGAGAACCTGGCTCGAGAGGGTCAACTCGCCTGGCAGCTCGCGGCCGTCGCGACCGACCCCGTCGAGCTCGACGACGACGTCGTCGACATGGTCGTGAACCGCGTCATCGACAACGCCGCCGTCGCGGCGGCCTCGATCGCACGCAAGCCGGTGGTCTCGGCCCGCAGCCAGGCGCTGTCGCACCCCGTGTCGATCGGCGGCGACGGCGCGACCGTCTTCGGGGCGGATGCCGCCCGCCACACCTCGCCCGAATGGGCCGCCTGGGCCAACGGCGTCGCCGTGCGCGAGCTCGACTTCCACGACACCTTCCTCGCCGCGGAGTACTCGCATCCCGGCGACAACATCCCGCCGATCATCGCCGTGGCCCAGCACCTCGCCGCCACCCGTGGCCTCGGCGGCCGCGATGTCGTGCGGGGCATCGCGACCGGTTACGAGATCCAGATCGACCTCGTGAAGGCCATCTCGCTGCACGAGCACAAGATCGACCACGTGGCGCACCTCGGGCCGTCGGCCGCCGCGGGCATCGGCACCCTGCTCGGCCTCGACCAGGAGACGATCTTCCAGTCGATCGGGCAGGCGCTGCACACGACCACCGCGACCCGGCAGTCCCGCAAGGGCGAGATCTCATCGTGGAAGGCGCACGCCCCCGCCTTCGCCGGAAAGATGGCCGTCGAGGCGGTCGACCGTGCGATGCGCGGCGAGACGAGCCCCGTGCCCATCTACGAGGGCGAAGACGGCGTGATCGCCTGGCTCCTCGGCGGACCCGAGGCCTCCTACGAGGTGCCGATGCCCGAAGAGGGCGAGTCGAAGCGCGCCATCCTCGACTCGTACACGAAGGAGCACTCGGCCGAGTACCAGGCGCAGGCGTGGATCGACCTCGCCCGCAAGCTCCACGACGAGTACCCGCTGATCCTCGACGACCCCGACCGCATCGAGTCGATCACGCTGCACACCTCGCACCACACGCACTACGTCATCGGCTCGGGCGCGAACGACCCGCAGAAGTACGATCCCGATGCCTCGCGCGAGACGCTCGACCACTCGATCCCGTACATCTTCACCGTCGCACTCCAAGACGGGTCGTGGCACCACGCCGACTCGTACTCGCCCGAGCGCGCGCACCGCGACGACACCGTCGCGCTCTGGAAGAAGGTGTCCACCGTCGAAGACCCCGAGTGGACCCGCCGCTACCACTCGAACGACATCGCCGAGAAGGCGTTCGGCGGCCGCGTGGTCATCAAGCTCAGCGACGGCGGCGAGATCGTCGACGAGATCGCGGTGGCCGACGCGCACCCGCTCGGTGCCCGGCCGTTCGCGCGCGAGCAGTACGTGCAGAAGTTCCGCACCCTCTCCGAGTGGGTGCTCGAGGAGGCCGAGATCGAGCGCTTCCTCGACCTCGCGCAGCGCCTGCCCGAGCTCGGCCCCGACGAGCTCGGCGGCCTCACGTTCACCGCGGCGCCCGGGGCGCTCGTCGGCGTCGACATCCCCACCGGGCTCTTCTGAGACACCGGCCTCCTCTGAGAGAAGGCAGCACCATGCTCTATGCCCAGACCCCGCCTGCCGAGAAGCGCCGGCTCTTCCGCGAGCGGCTCGCGAGCGGCGAGATCCTGCGCTTCCCTGGCGCGTTCAACCCGCTGAGCGCACGCCTCATCGAGCAGAAGGGCTTCGACGGGGTCTACATCTCGGGCGCCGTGCTCTCGGCCGACCTGGGCCTGCCCGACATCGGCCTCACGACCCTCACCGAAGTGGCCGGTCGCGGCAAGCAGATCGCCCGGATGACCGAGCTGCCCGCCATCATCGACGCCGACACCGGGTTCGGCGAGCCCATGAACGTCGCTCGCACCGTGCAGGAGATGGAGGATGCCGGCCTCGCCGGCCTCCACATCGAAGACCAGGTGAACCCGAAGCGCTGCGGCCACCTCGACGGCAAGCAGGTCGTCGACGAATCCACCGCGCTGCAGCGCATCCGCGCCGCCGTCGATGCCCGCCGCGACCCGAACTTCCTGATCATGGCGCGCACCGACATCCGTGCCGTCGACGGCCTGCCCGCCGCGGTCGACCGCGCGAAGAAGCTCGTCGACGCGGGCGCCGACGCGATCTTCCCCGAGGCGATGGCCTCGCTCGAGGAGTTCGCCGCGATCCGTGCCGCCGTCGACGTGCCGTTGCTCGCCAACATGACCGAGTTCGGCAAGAGCGAGCTCTTCACGGTCGAACAGCTCGCGGAGGTCGGCATGAACCTCGTGATCTGGCCCGTGTCGCTGCTGCGGCTCGCCATGGGCTCGGCCGTGCGCGGACTCGACGAGCTCGAGGCATCCGGATCGCTCAACGGCATGCTCGGCATGATGCAGCACCGTGCCGACCTCTACGAGCTCATCGACTACGAGGGCTACAACCACTTCGACACCTCGATCTTCAACTTCCGCGTCGCCCGCTGACGCGGCGGCGCCCGCCCCCGTCGGCGACAAGCCGTCGCACGCAGGCTCTAGGCTGGGGGAGCGGTCGCGCCGCAGCGCCCGCACCGAGCCGCGAGGAGCACGATGAGCGATCAGCAGCAGGGGGCAGCCCCGGTCATCTACAAGGGTCTGGCAGGTGTGCCGGTCGACTACACGGCCATCTCGAAGGTCAACCCCGAGACCAATTCGCTGCTCTATCGCGGCTACCCGGTGCAGGAGCTTGCGGCATCCGTCACCTTCGAAGAGGTCGCCCACCTGCTCTGGTACGGCGAGCTGCCCGATGACTCGCAGCTGGCCGCGTTCGAAGAGCGCGAGCGCTCGCTGCGCGGCCTCGACCACGAGGTGAAGCACATCATCGACGAGCTTCCGCTCAGCGCCCATCCCATGGATGTCGTGCGCACCGCCGTGAGCGTCATCGGCGCGAGCGACCCGGCCACGCCCGACGACAGCCCCGAGGCGAACCTCGACAAGGCGATCCGGCTGTTCGCGAAGCTGCCGTCGATCGTCACCTACGACCAGCGCCGCCGCCACGAGCTCGAGTTCGTCGAGCCGCGCGACGACCTCGGCTACTCCGCGAACTTCCTCTGGCAGGCGTTCGGCGAGGCACCCGAACTCGAGGTCGTCACCGCGTTCGACGTGTCGATGATCCTGTACGCCGAGCACTCCTTCAATGCCTCGACCTTCACTGCGAGGGTCATCACGTCGACCCTGGCCGACCTGTACTCGGCGGTGGTCGGCGCCATCGGCGCGCTGAAGGGCCCGCTCCACGGCGGCGCGAACGAGGCCGTCATGCACGCCTTCGACGAGATCGGCACGGCCGATGCCGCAGCGGCGTGGCTCGATGCCGCGCTCGCCGAGAAGCGCAAGATCATGGGCTTCGGTCACCGCGTCTACAAGAACGGCGACTCGCGCGTTCCCACCATGCGCGACTCGCTCGAGCGCATGGTCGAGCACTACGACCGGCCCGACCTGCTCGAGCTCTACGTCGCCCTCGAGACCGCGATGGCCGAGCGCAAGGGCATCAAGCCGAACCTCGACTACCCCTCCGGTCCGGCCTATCACCTCATGGGCTTCGACACGCTCACGTTCACCCCGCTCTTCGCGGCGAGCCGGGTCACCGGGTGGACGGCGCACATCATGGAGCAGTCGGCCGCGAACGCGCTCATCCGCCCCCTCTCGGTGTACAACGGCCCCGAAGAGCGGCACGTCCCCGCGAAGGCCTGACCGGTGTCGCACGTCTTCCTCGAGATGACGATGACGCTCGACGGCTTCACGGCCGCCCCGGGCGTGAGCCTCGAGCATCCGCTCGGCATCGACGGGGAGCGCGTGCGCGACTGGGACCGCGGGGTGCAGGGCCCGACCGACGTCGATGGGCTCGGTACCGAGGGCGCAGCGGATGCCTCGCCTGACGAGATCGATCGCAACGTCGCCGCGCGCATGTTCGAGACCACGGGCGCATTCGTCATCGGCCGCCGCACCTTCGACGTCGGCGAGGCGCAATGGGACGACGAGCGCGTGTTCGAGCGGCGCCCCGTCTTCGTCGTCACGACGCGCGAGCGCGAGCCGTTCGAGCGCGGCGGCTCAACGTACGAGTTCGTCACCGGCGGCATCGCCGCGGCGGTCGCGCGTGCGAGCGAGGCGGCGCGTGCGGCATCCGTCTGCATCATGGGCGGGGCGGATGTCGCGCGGCAGGCCCTCGCGGCCGGCCTCGTGCACGAGGCGCGCCTGCATCTCGTGCCCGTGCTGCTCGGGGGCGGGTCGCGCCTGTTCCCCGACGCGGCGGCGCGACGCGTCGAGCTCGAGCCGCTCGGCGTCGAGCAGGGCGCTCGGGCGACCCACTTGCGATACCGGGTGCTGCGGGAGGATTGAGCATGGCGTCCTCTCAGCGGCATGCGCCGACCGCGTCCCCCGCTTCCTCCGCGGGGCCGGCTCCGACGGCCGGCTCGACGGGGTCTGGCGACAAGCAACCCGTGTCCGCCCGCCGCTTCCGCTGGCTGCGCGCCGCGAGCGACCGCGTGCCGACGAAGTGGTTCGCGAGCATCGCGACGGCGCTGTTCCTCGCGGCGACGGCGGCGTTCGGCGGTCTGGCCACGGCGGCGGCCGAGGGTCCGGTCGAACTCGACGCGGGCGAGGAGCACCGCAACGACCAACTCGCGATCACGGTGCAGCGTGCGGTGCTGATCGACGACCTCGCCGAGGCCGGAGTGACGATCGAGCCCGGACAGCGGGTGCTCGCGGTCGTCGTCGAGGTCGAGAACCGATGGACGCGGGCGCTGCCCACGACCCCGGGCAACAGCGTGTCGTCATCGGTCGTGCTCGCCGAGGGACCGGGATTGGGGCGGGAACCCGGCGGTGTCGCGCATTACGACGACTCGACCGCCCTGCCGTGGTTGCAGCCGGGTGTTCCGACGACGGTCGTGCTCGCGTGGGCGGTCGATCAATCCGACTACGCCGACGGCGAAGAGCTGCACCTGGTGCTGAACGACGAGACCCTGTTCACGGGCAGCTTCGTCGTGAGCGGCCAGTCGTGGGAGGATCCCGAGCCGGCAGCGATCGTGACGGTGCGCATCACGGATGTCGGCGAAGGCCGCGACACCGAGACCGACGCCGACGACGAGGGGACCGACGGGTGACGCGCTGGCTACCCGCACTGGCGGGTGCGGCGCTCGTCGTCGCGGCGTGGGGGGTGGCGGCCGTCACCCCCGGCGACGAGGCCGCTGAACAGCCGTTCGCCGTTGCGGCGACGGTGGGCGAGCGGGCGGCCGGCCGCAACCTCGCCGCGACCATCACGGGCCTTCGCGGCGCCGAGGCCGTCACGAACGACGGATGGCGCGCCGAAGGGTCGTGGCTCCTCGTCGACCTCGAGGCGGAGGCCGTGCTGAGTGAGAGGGGGACCCTGCTCTCGCTCGCGACCCTCGACGTCGGCGGACGCAGCTACCGCGCGAGCGAGCGCCCGCCCGCGAGTCTCTTCCGTTCGTCGCTCGCGATCGGGCTGCCGCATTCGGGCACGCTCGCCTTCGAACTGCCCGCGGGTGCGTTCACCGCGAGCGAGGGCGACGATGCCGTGCTGCGCCTCGGTCTCCACGAGGACCCCCGCCTCGACTCGGTCATCGAGTTGCGCCTCGATCTCGCCGAGGTCGAGGTCGACGACGAGGCCGAGCTCGCCCCGGTCGTGTGGGTCGGTCGATGACGGGCGTCGCGCGCGGGTGGTGGCGTCGCAACGCCTGGCCGCTCGCGGCGGTCGCGGCGCTGGTGCCGGTCACGTTCGGCGTCATCGGCTGGCAGGAGTGGGACGACTACTTCTCGGGGCATCCGTCGCGGGCGATCGTCGCCCAGCCACGCACGAGCATCGACTACGCCGGCGCCGCCTGGGGCCCGGTCGAGGTGGTCGAGCTCGCTCCGCTCGAGGGATTCGAGGCACCGGCGGGCTCCCGTACCCTCGAGGTCACCGTGCCCGTCGATCCGGGATCTGAGCCCGTCACGTGCCTCGCACCGACGCTGCACGAGGTGGGCGGCGCCGAGCGCCAGTGGGACGAGCGCACCTACGACCTCGGGGAGGCATACGACCGCGGCACCTGGAACTCATGCGCCGGCAGCGGGACCGAGCCGTTCGCGATCGTGGTGCCCTTCGTCGTCCCTGACGACGCCGTCGGCCCGTTCGCCCTCGACGTCGTCGTCGACGGGCGGCTTCCCGAATTCCTTCGCCTGCCCGTCGGTCCCTGAGTCAGCCGCAGGCAGCGCCGTCGAGACGAGCCGACTGAGCGTGGCGTCGTAGGCACTCGCCACGAGGCTCACCCGAAGCGGCTCGATGACGAGCGGAACCAGGAGCAGGACCACCGTGTCGGCGACCAGCCAGAACGAATACAGGTCGTGCGGCCCGATGATCCGGGTGAGGGCGAGACGCAGCAGTTGCTCGAGACCGAGCACGACCGTGTAGAGCAGGATGTACCCGCCGATCAGCACGGGACCCGCGCGCCACATGAGCACGATCGCCTCGCCGATGGGGCGGAACCGCGACACGAGCTCGGCCCAGAAATCCCCGAGGCGGCGCCGCATGGCCTGCGGCAGGCTCGAGTACCGCATGTGCACGCGGTCGACGAGTTGCCCGCGGACCCGCGGCGCCTCGGGGGCGACGGCCTGGCCGTAGATCACGCCCGCGATCGCGAGCCAGGCGATGGGCAGCAGCATGATGCCGCCCGCTTCGCCGAGGAACCACTCGACGGCCTCCCAGGTCCACGCGATCGGTTCGAGGTGCGCACCGATCCAGGTGCGAGCATCGGCGAGCCAGACCATGGCCTGCCGCGACTGCACCCACGCGCTCACGGAGCCGAACAGTTGCGAGATGAGCATCACCGTGAGGAAAACCCAGACGGCCTCGAGGTAGACGGCGCCGATCGAGAGTGCTCTCGGCAGCCGTTCCCGATAGCGCTTCCAGGCCCAGCGCCCGGCGAAGGCGACGACGATGAGCGCGATCGTGACGGGTTCGAACTCGAGCCGGTCGATGGTGCCCTCGAAGCTCAACGCCTCCTCGCCGGCGGCGATCGCCGCCAGGTCCAGCCCGCTCTGCACCTCGAGCGCACGCGCCGAGTACGCGGCCATGTCGTCGCGCAAGTACCCCCACGCCGCGTAGAACGCGAAGAACGGCAGGATGCCACCGAGCACGGCGTCGATGAACGCGCGCCGGCGCTCGGCGGCCCCGTGCGGCAGCGGCGCGATCATCCCGAGTCGGAACATCCCGTCGCGCAGCACGAGGAACATCGCGACGAAGGCGACGAGCCGGGCGAGGATCGCGAGCGGCATGAGCAGCAGCCCACCAAGCGCCGACGACGCCCCGACGTACCCCGCGAGCTCGATGACGAGATAGCGGGCGAGGACGCCGCCGAGGAACCACGCGATGAGCGCCGGCCAGTGCGAGAGGAGGAGCCTCCCGGTCATCGCGATCACGTCACCACGGTAGCGGGTGCCGACAACGACGCGGCGGGGCATCCGCGATTCGTCTGTGCCGACGCGCAAAGAATGCGCCGTCTCGCGGCGTCCGGCCTACGCTCGGCAGTTATGCACATGTTCTTCCGCACCCTGCTCCACGTGCTGTTCCTCGCGCGCCGCAAGCCCGACCTGCGACACGACGACGTCGCCCGCACCGACTTCATCACGCTGCCGACGGACCTCGACATCAACCGCCACATGAACAACGGCGTGTACTTCTCGATCATGGACGTCGCTCGTTTCGACATGCTCGTGCGCAACGGCGTCTGGAAGGCGTTCCGCGACAAGGGCTGGTACCCCGTCGTGGCGAGCGAGACGATCACGTTCCGCAAGTCGTTGAGCCTCTGGCAGCGCTTCACGATCGAGTCGCGGCTCGTCGGCCACGACGAGAAGGCCGTCTACATGGAGCAGCGCTTCGTGCGGCCCGGCGCCGACGGCGAACCCGAGGTCTATGCGCAGGGGTTCATCCGTGCCCGGTTCCTCAAGAAGTCGGGCGGAACCGTTCCCATGGCGGAGATCATCGAGGCGCTCGGCGTGACCGAGGCGCACGGGATCCCCGAGTGGCTCGAGCGATGGGGCGAGGATGTCGCGCTGCCGCCCACGCGCGCCGCGGCGCCGTCGGTCTGGCGCTGATGGCTGAGGGGTTGCTGCGGCGTGCGCTCGCTAGGAGCGCGCCTTCCTCGGCACGACCACTTCCTTGATGATGAGCAGGATGCCGGCAGCCACCGGGATGGCGACGAGCGCACCCGGCAGGCCCCCGAGCGTGCCACCCGCGAGCGCGGCGATGAGCACGATGGAGCCCGGCACCTGCACCGCCTTGCTCATGACCTTCGGTGTCAGGATGTACGCCTCGACCTGCATGTAGACGAGCATCGCGACGAGCACGATGAGGGCCGCGACGGGCGACGTGAAGAGGGCGAGCGCGGTCATGACGACGGTCGTCAGCACGGTTCCGACGAGCGGGATGAGCGTGATGAAGAACGCGGCCACCGAGATCACGAGCGCGTACGGAACGCGGACGATCGAGAGCAGGATCAGGCTGTACAGGGCGTTGAAGAACGCGAGCACCACCATGCCACTGAGGTAGCGGCCGACGTTCAGCATGATGCGCTCGGCGTAGCCCACGACGCGCTCGCGGTGCGACGCGGAGATGAGCGTGTAGATGGCGGCCTTCGACGGCTCGAGAGTCGCCGTGAAGTAGATCGTCAGGATGAAGATGAAGAAGCCGCTCGAGATGCCCGCGACGATCGCGATGCCGACGTTCAGTGCGCCACCGCCGATCGTCGCCCAGAAGTTCGGGTCGCTGAGCACGTCGGTCACCCACGTGTAGATCGTGCCGAGCACGCCGCCCGAGCCCGACGAGGCCTCCTGGAACCACTCCTGCGACTGCAGCTCGGCGAGCATCGACGGCAGCGACCGGATGAACATCGTGGCCTGCGAGATGACGAGCGGCAGCACGAGCCAGAGCATGCCGGCGATCACGAGCACGAACATGACGATCACCGTCAGGATCGCGAGCCCGCGCTTCATGCCGTGACCCTCGAACCAGCGCACGAGCGGGTCGAGGCCGAGCGTGATGAACGCCGCGGCGAACACCGAGAACACGACGCCCGAGATGCTCGCGACGGCAGCGGCGATGGCCAGGGCGACGAGCACCCCCAGCGTTGCGATGAACGCCCACGCGAACGGCTGGTTCGCCATCATGCCGGCGTAGCGGGAACTGCGGCTCTGAGTGGCGTCCGCGTCGCGGGCGCGCCGCTCGATGGTCTTCACGCGTGAAGTCTAGGGTCGCGGATGCCCCGCCACGGGGCGGCTCACCACGCCACGCCGTGGGCGCGCCCGATGCTCAGTGCCGAGCGGCGTCGGGGACCGAGAGTTCGCGGTAGTGCGGTGCGAACGCCGGGTAGTACTGCTCCCACACGGGCAGTTCGTGGCCGGCGCGCGCTGCCGCGAGCCGATCGAGGTAGAAGTCCCAGCCGGGGCCCATGGTCGCGGCATCCGCCGGGTTCTGCAGTCGTTGGCCGAAGGTGAGCGTCGTCATGCCGCCGCCCTCGACGAGGTGGCAGAACACGCGGAGTCCGTTCGGGCCGGGACCCGAATCGGCGAGGAACCGGTGTGGCGGGGCGCACTCGAGGATGCTCACGTTCTGCCACTCATCGCCCTCTTCGAAGGTCATCTTGAACCGCACGCCGCCGGTGGCCGGGCTGCCGGTGTAGGTGCCGACCCACGCCTGCATGGCAGTGGGATTCGTGAGGTGATACCAGACGTCTTCTATGGGCGCGTAGAACAATCGATCGAATTGGAGATACAGCCCATCGGGCTTCAACGCGTAGTGCCCCGTCGGTCTCGCGGTCATCATCGCCCCCCGCCAATCGCTCGTGGCTTCAGGCTAATCCCGCCGTCTCCCAAGCGCCAGAGCGGCCCGCCGCCCACTAGAGTGTGCGCATGGGATCCAGTGGTGGACGCAAGCGCGCGTCACGGGGGCACACATCATCGAGTGGCAAGGCATCGTCGGGCGGCAACGCATCGGCCAGCCGTGAGCAGACGTTGGACATCGATCCAGAGCACAACAAGTCGGGGCTCTGGGGCGGGCTCGCCGGCCTGATCGTCGCCGCGATCATCGCAGTGCCGCTCTCGGCGGCGTTCGCGTTCGCGACGAATCCAGGCACGCAGCAGCTCTTCGCCGGGCGGCTCGAAGAGGCGACCCGGGGCGGCTACCAGGCCTTCTGGTGGATCGTCACGCTGCTCCTGCTCTCGCTTCCGTTCCTCGTGGGTTTCGGCGTGGCCAAGCTCTCGGTGAAATCGCTCACGATCGTCGGCGCGATCGTGGCGTTGTTCATCATCGCGATCATGGTGATGGGGCAGCTCTTCATCTTCTGATGCGGCGCCGGCCGTCGCGCTTGACTTGTCCTCCACAGGCGGGTGATGCGGTCGTTCTCCACAGTGAATACCGCCTCTGGCCTGCGGTTTTGTGCCCCGCGAATGTCGCGGGTGGTGGTTGACTGATCGCATGACCAGCCCGCCAGAGCCGACCTCCCGGTTGGCGCTGCACGCCGAGCTGGCGCGAATCGTCGAGCTCGATCAGGCGATCAGGGCCGCGCAGGCCGAGCAGCTCCGGCGCATCGAGGCGGCTCGGGCCCTGGCCGCTTCGCTCGACGGGCTGACCGAGCTGAGCGGGTCGAGCGAGCGTGAGTTCGCGACCCGCTCGTTCGTCGCCGAGCTCGCGACGACGCTCACGATGCATGAAGTGACGGCGGGGCGGCTGGTCGGTGACGCCGGCCGGCTGGTCGATCTGTTCCCATCGACGCTCGATGCCCTCGCCGAGGGAGCGATCTGTCTCGGCAAGGCGCGTACCGTGCTCGAACTTGCGAGCACCCTGCCCGTCGACGTGGCGCCCGAGTTCGAGCGGGCCGCGCTCGGGCATCGCCGGGTCGAGACGCCGTCGGCCTTCCGGCGTCGACTGCGAGGGTTGCGCGAGCGGATGCATCCCGAGTCCCTCGCCGAGCGCGGGGAGCGTGGCCGCGCCGCTCGGCGCGTGTGCCTCGACCCGGCTGAAGACGGCATGGCGTGGTTGAGCCTGTACCTCGAGGCCGAACGCGGTGTCGCAATCATGGCCTCTCTCGACGGTCTCGTCGAGTCCGAGCGACGGGCGGTGGCCGCCGGCCCAGGCGCGGCTGCAGCCGATGCCCGCACCCGCGAGCAGCTTCGGCTCGATGTCGCGGCGGGCCTCCTCCTCGGTGGCCTCGACGCTGCCGATGCCTCGCCCACGGGCATCGTCACTCCGAAGACCTACGTGACCGTGCCGGTGCTCTCCCTCCTCGGTCACTCCGACGAACCCGCCGAGCTCGACGGATACGGTCCCATCGACGCCGAGACGGCACGCCGACTCGCTGCACATGCCCCCTCGTTCCGGCGCATCCTGACGCACCCCGAGACCGGCGCCCACCTCTCCTACGGGCGCGACAAGTGGGCATCACATCGAGGGCAGCTCGACGATGTGACGGCCGCGTGAGACGTGCTGGTTGGTGAGGCGTGCCCTCGGGCCGCCAGCATGGGCACGCGTAGCCATACCATGCGGTATGGTATGGAGATGCACGACGAGCGACCCGAGCGAGGTGCGAGATGACGGCGCTTCCTGACCCGATCTGGCCGGTCATCGTGCTCGCGGCGATCCAGTTCGTCGACGGGCTCCTGAGCTGGAAGCCCGTGCCGTTCGTCGCGCGGTGCTTCGACAATGTCGGCTTCCCGCGCCGGTGGTGGTGGATCTTCACGCCCATCAAGTTCGCCGCGGCGGCCGGCCTCATCGCCGGCATCCGGGTGCCGTACCTGGGCGCCATCACGTGCGGGGCGCTCGTCGCCTACTTTCTCGTGGCGATCGGCATGCACATCGCGGCACGCGACTTCGGGCGCAACCTGTTCGTGAATGCAACGGGGATGCTGGTCGTCTGCGTGGCGACCGGGCTCTGGACTTTCGTGCTCTGAAACGCGGCACGGGCCTACGCGTCGGGCGACCCGGGCACCGCCTCGAGCAGGAGCTCGTAGACCCGCCGCAGCTCGTCGGCTGCGATCGGGGGCACCGTCACCGCCGCGCCGAGTGCGACGAGGTACGGCACGAGCGCGGCCGTTCGCGCCGCGGCATCCGTCGCGACGACCGGCCGCCACGTCGCCTGGAGCGCGTCGATCACCGCGGCGTCGATGCGGGCTTGCACGGCCCGCGCGGCAGCATCGGATGACGCCCACGCCCGCACCGCGAGATCGAGCTCGGCACGGCGGATGCCACCGGACTCGCTCGTGGCGAGGTCGGTCAGCCAGGCGAGCGTCGCGCGGGTGCCGGTGCCCTGACGCGCCCCGATCGCGTCGGTGAGCGCCCCGAGCGTGAGCTGCTCATAGTGCTCGAGCAGCGCCGCGCGGTAGCCCGCTGCACCGCCGAAGTGGTGGAAGAACGAGCCCTTGGTGAGTCCGAGTCGGACGGCCAGCCGGTCGATGCGCAGCCCCGTGGCGCCTTCGTCGGCGAGCACGGCGAGACCCTCATCGAGCCATCGCTGCCGGGTTGCGGACATACCGCAACCGTACCCGCAGGTATGGTCCGAGCGCGAACCGCTCAGGCGTCGGATGCCTCGAGCACCGCCATCGCCGCATTGTGCCCGCCGATGCCGCTCACGGCCCCGCCGCGGACGGCGCCCGCGCCGCAGACGAGGATCCGCGGATGCCGCGTCGCCACGCCCCATCGCTCGGCGGGGGTCGCGAGCGACGCACCGGGCTCGGCCCACGGCCACGACAGCGGCCCGTGGAAGATGTTGCCGCCCGGCATGCGGAGCGCTTCCTCGAGGTCGAGCGTCGTCTTCGTCTCGATGCACGGCCGCCCCGCGGCATCGGTTGCGATCAGCTGCTCGATCGGCTCGGCGAGCACCGAGTTCAGCGACTCGAGCACGGCGGCCTGCAGCTGCTCGCGCAACTCGTCGTTGGTGAAGCGCTCGAGCAGCCGGTGCGGCACGTGCAGGCCGAAGACCGTGAGCGTGTGCGCCCCGGATGCGGCGAGCTCGGGCGAGAGGATCGACGGGTCGCTCAGGGTGTGGCAGTAGATCTCGCAGGGCAGCGGCGACGGGATGCGTCCGCGCGCGGCCGCGCTGTACGCGGCAGCGAGTTGCGTCTCGAGCTCGTTGATGTGGAACGTGCCGGCGAACGCCGCCTCGGGTGCCACGTCGGCGTCGCGCAGTCTCGGGAGCCGGGTGAGGAGGAGGTTGACCTTCACCTGGGCACCCTCGGGCGCCGCCAGCTGGCGGAGCCGCTCGCGAACGACGGGCGGCACGTCGATCGGGCCGTCGGGCGAGAACGGGTGCTCGGAGCGGGGAGCGATCGGCGCGCCGTCGGCGTCGGCGTGCGACGCGGAGAGCGCCGCAACGCGCGCCGAGGCATCCGTCGCCCCTGCCTCGAGCAGTCGCTCGAGCACCGCGGGCGCGACGTTCGCGAGCAGCGTGCCGGCGGTGACCGTGTGCTCGGCGTCGTCGTGGCGGTAGCGAACTCGGCCGTCGGGGTCGACGGCGAGCACCTCGGCACCCGTGACGAGCTCGGCGCCCGCCGCACGTGCGGCGCGGGCGAGCTCGCCGCTCACGGCGCCCATGCCGCCGACCGGCACGTCCCAGTCGCCGGTTCCCCCGCCGATCACGTGGTAGAGGAAACAGCGGTTCGCATCGAGCGCCGGATCGTCGAGGTCGGTGAAGGTGCCGATGAGTCCGTCGGTCGCGACGACGCCCCGGACGAGGTCGTGCTCGAAGCGCGCGTCGATGGTCGCGCCCAACGGCTGCTCGATGAACTCGTGCCAGACGCGGTCGTCGCCGACGAGCGCGCGGGCCTCATCGCGCGTGGGCAGCGGTTCGGTCAGCGTGGGGAAGAGCCGCTCGGCGAGGCGCACGGTCTCGGAGTAGAAGTCGTTCCAGGCGTCGGCGTCGTCCACGGCGCCGACTCGGGCGAAGGCGTCGGATGCACCGGCGCCCGCCTCCCGATCGATCAGGAGTCCCCGTTCGGGGTTCGCGGGGTCGGGCGTGTACGACGAGTAGCGGCGGCGCACGAGCCGCACGTCGAGGCCGAGGTCGTCGATGATGCGCTGCGGCAGCAGGCTCACGAGGTACGAGTAGCGCGAGAGGCGAGCGTCGACCCCCTCGAATGCCTCGGCCGAGACCGCGGCGCCGCCGAGGTGGTCGTCGCGCTCGAGCAGGAGTACGCCGAGTCCGGCACGGGCGAGGTAGGCGGCGGCAGTGAGGCCGTTGTGTCCGCCGCCGATGATCACGACGTCGTGGGGCATCCATCGAGCGTAAACGATGCGGTGCCGCGGATCGCGCGGAGGAGAGCGGATGCCTCGACCCACGCGCGAGGCGCCGGGCCGAGGCATCCGCTGCTCGTGGTCGTGGTCAGCGCGCCCGCTTCATCGCCCGCACGCCCACCACGATGCCGACGGCGCACGTCGCGACCGCGGCGATGATGCCGCCGACCACGGCCGGGGCGCCGAAGTCACCCGCGAGGAGTGCCCGCTCGGCACCGACGAGGTAGCTCAGCGGGTTCACGGCGGCGGCGACCTGCATCCAGTCGGGTCCGTCCTCGAGGGGCAGCAGCATGCCCGAGAGGATCATCAGCGGGAACAGCAGCGTCTGGTGCACCATCCAGAACATCCAGTCCCGGTTGCGGCAGGCGAGCGCGAGCGTATAGCTCAGCGCGCCGAAGCCGATGCCGAAGACCGCGAGCACCGCGAGGCCGGCGACGAGGCCGCCCACGTCGAGCGAGAACCCGAACGGCACGGCGACGAGCACCACGATGGTGCCCTGGATGACGAGCGGCACGACCTCCTTGAGGGCTCGTCCGACGAGGAGGGCGCTGCGCGAGAGCGGTGCGACGAGCGTGCGCTCATGCGAACCCGTCTGCATCTCGAAGAGCAGGTTCGCGCCCGTCGAAGCGGTGCCGAAGAGAGCGACCATCACGAGAATGCCCGGCACGAACCACTGCAGGGTGCCCGCGACGTCGCCGCCGGCCGCACCGACGAGCAGTGGGCCGAACAGCCCGAGGAAGACGAGCGGCTGCACGAGCGAGAAGATGACGCTGAACGGGTCGCGCACGAGCGGGCGGGATTCGCGAACGAAGACCGCGGCGGTGTCGTGCACGAAGCCGGTGGGACGAGCGGATGCCGCGTGGCGGTCGCGGATGGCGGCGCGCTCGGCGGTCGGGGAGATCGTGTTCATGGGGATGCCTTTCTGGTTTTGCCGGTCAGACGGCGACGGGCTGGGCGGAGTCGGTTGCGTTGGTCGCATCGGCCGGCTCGGCCTCGGGCGGTCCGGCGTGGGCGGCCTCTTCGCGGAGGCTCCGGCCGGTGAGGGCGAGGAACACGTCGTCGAGCGTGGGCTGCCGGTGGGTGGCCGCCACGACGTCGAGCCCTGCGTCCGACAGCGAGCGGATGTAGCGGGGGAGCGCGCGGTCTCCGCCGGGCGCCGTGACGGTGACGACGCGTGCATCGGCCCCGTGGACCTCGCCGCCGATGCGGGCGGCTGCTGCTGCGGCATCCGTCGCCGAGTCGAAGGAGAGGGTCACGAGGTCGCCCGCGAGCGACTCCTTGAGCGCCCACGCGGTGTCATCGGCGATGACGGCGCCGTGGTCCATGACCATGACGCGCTCGGCGAGCTGGTCGGCCTCGTCGAGGTAGTGGGTCGTCAGGAAGATCGTCGTTCCGGTCGCCCGGCGGAGGTCGACGATGTGCTCCCACAGGTTCGCGCGGCTGTGCGGGTCGAGGCCCGTCGAGGGCTCGTCGAGGAAGAGCAGCTCGGGCCGGTGGATGAGTCCGAGCGCGATGTCGAGCCGGCGCTTCTGGCCGCCGGAGAGCTGCTGCACCGGTCGGTTCGCGACCTGGCCGAGCTCGAGCGACTCGATGAGCTCCGCGGCCCGCGCCCGGGTCTCGCGGCGGCCGATGCCGTAGAACGCGCCCTGCGCGTGCAGCTCGTCGCGCACGCGCTGGGTGTGCCCTCCTGAATTGCCCTGGCCGACGTAGCCGATGCGACGGCGCACGCCGGCGGGATCGCGCCGGATGTCGCAGCCGGCCACCGTGGCCTCACCCGACGTCGGCGGCAGCAGGGTCGTGAGCATGCGGAGCGTCGTCGACTTGCCGGCGCCGTTCGGGCCGAGGAAGGCGACGAGCTCTCCTTCTCCAACGGAGAGGTCGACTGAGCGGACGGCCTCGACGGTCTGCCCCTTGGAGCGGAACGTCTTCGTGAGGCCTCGAGCGGTGATCATGTGGTTCGTCATATCGACAGTCTTCCGAGGCATCCGGTCACTTTCTGTCCTGATGAGGAAGAGAATGAAGACATGGCGGCCACGACCTCGAGAACCCTCGAACTCCTCTCCCTGCTGCAGAGCCACCGGCACTGGTCGGCGCGCGAGCTCGTCGACCGGCTCGGCGTCTCGGATCGCACGCTGCGCCGCGACGTCGAGCGGCTGCGCGAGCTCGGCTACGGCATCGAGTCGGCGCGGGGGAGCGCCGGCGGCTATCGCCTCGAGGCCGGCACCGGGCTGCCGCCGCTGCTGCTCACCGACGACGAGGGCGTCGCGATCGCCGTCGGGCTGCGCTCGCAGGCGACGGCCGGGCTGCGCGGGGCCGAGCACACCACGCTGAGCGCGCTCGCGAAGATCGAGCAGGTGCTGCCGCCGGCGCTGCGCCGCCGCATCGACGCGTTGCAGTCGCATGCGGCCGTCGGCGCCGGTGGGCGCGAGGCCTCGGGGCGGCCGGCGCCCGAGGTCGACGCCGAGCTGCTCGGCCTGCTCGCACTCGGCTGCCGCGACAGCGAGCGGCTGCGATTCAAGTACACGGATGCGGCGGGCGAGGCGTCATCTCGCGTGGTCGAGCCCTACCGGCTCGTGCCCGTCGCTCGGCGCTGGTACCTCCTCGCCTGGGATCGGGAACGCGACGACTGGCGCACCTTCCGCCTCGATCGCATGAGCGACGTCTTCCAGACCCGCGTGCACTTCGAGCCGCAGCCGATGACCGACGACGATGCCCGGACGCGCGTCGAGACGGCGCTCCGGTGGCGGAGCCGCAACGTGACGGCGCGCGTGATCGCCGACCTGCCGCATCCCGAGCTCGCCGAGTATCTCGGCTGGTATGGCCGCGAGGTGGTCGCCCTCGGTGCGAGCCAGAGCGTCTGGCCGCTCGAGGCAGAGACGGTCGAGGGTATCGTGATGGCGCTCATGTGGATGCCGCGCGGCGTGCGCTACCGCGTCGATGGTCCGCCCGAGGTGCTCGAGTTCCTCTCGGCGCAGGCTGAGCGGTTCGCGGTGGCATCCGTTCGCGACTGAGGCGCGTACTGGCAGCGAGCAGGGCGATTGCGGCGCCAACCCTGCGTTGGATCGGCGTGACATGCGCACAGCGTGGCCCGGGCCCGGGCCCGAGCCCGAGCCCGAACCCGATCAGCGGTCGGCAGGCGTGGCGGTCGCCTCGGCGGCACGCCTCAGGGCGTCTCGGCAGGCGACGACGGCGGGCCGTGCGGCAGCGGCGTGCCGGGTCGACGTGAAGACCTCGCGCTCCGGATGCCCCGGCAGGTCGACGAGCGTCACGCTCGGCGCCTCGCCCGCCCACACGAGATCGGGCAACAGGCCGACCGCGTTGCCCGAGCGGATGAGCCGGATGTGCGCCATCAGGTCGGCGGTCTCGAAGCGCACATCGGGTTCGAAGCCCGCGTCGCGGCAGAGCTGCTCGGCCCAGTCGCGTGAGGCGGTGCCCGCCGGCTCGAGCACCCACGGCAGGTCGGATGCGGCCCGGAGCGGGCCCGACCCCGCTCCACCGCGCTCGCCACCGCGCTCGCCACCGCTCCGAGAGTGCTCATCCGGTCGCTTCGTGGCATCGATTCCCACCGTTCGCGCACTCTCGGCGCCCGCTCCGCTGCCGCGGGCGCTGCCGCGACGTGACGCCGGATGCGGCGGCAGCGCGAGCCGGATGGCGTCGGCGGCGAGGTGCACCCGGTCGAGCTCCTCGCGGTGCGCGCGGGTGTGGCCGGGATACTGCTCGGCGATCACGAGGTCGAAGTCACGCGCCGAGACTTCGAAGAGCCCGACGTCGGGCTCGCGCTCGGTGACCTCGACTCGCAGGTCGGGGTGCTCGGTGCGGAGCAGCGTCAGCGCCTGCGGCACCACGGCGTGCGCCGCCGACTGGAACACCGCGATGCGCACCGTGCCACCGACGGCGGTGAGCGAGCGCGCGACATCCGACTCGGCCTCCTCGAGCCGGTCGAGCACCGCCCGCGCGTGACCGACCAGCAGCTCGGCTTGCGGCGTCAGCTGCACGCGCCGCCCGACCTGCACGAGCAGCGGCACGCCCGCCTCGCGCTCGAGCAGGCTGAGCTGCTGCGAGACCGACGAAGGGCTGTACGAGAGCGCGTCGGCGACCGCAGCGAGGGTGCCGCGGTCGCGGAGTTCCACGAGCAGTCGCAGTCGTCGCACGTCGAGCATCGGTTCCTCCGGGGTCATCCGCCGATCATTCGGTTCTACTGAACAGTATCGTTCAGATTCATTCGCTGTACCGAATGGATGCCCGCAGCGCACACTTAACTCGACAGGCGCGCGGTACCCGGTGCGCCCGAAGCAAAGGACACTACCCTCGTGACCATGTCGAACGCCGCCACCGACGCACGGCCGAACACCGACCACGTGATCGCCCTCGTGCGGCGGTGGCTCGCCGAGAGCGCCGATCACCCCGTCGATCCCGCCGCCGAGCGCCTCGCCGGCGTGCTGAAGGACCCCAACGGCCTCGCGTTCACCGTCGGCTTCGTCGACGGGGTCATGCGACCCGAAGACCTCGGCGTCGCCGGGCGCAACCTCGAGCAGGTCGCGAAGCTCACGCCGAAGTTCCTGCCCTGGTACCTTCGTGCCGCGATCCGCGTCGGCGGCGTCGTCGCGCCAGTCCTCCCGTGGGTCGTCATCCCCATCGCTCGTCGCGTCCTCCGCAGCATGGTCGGCCACCTCGTGCTCGACGCCACGCCCGCGAAGCTCGGCCCCGCCATCGCCACGCTCCGCGAGTCGGGCAACCGCCTGAACCTGAACCTGCTCGGCGAGGCCGTGCTCGGTGAAGACGAGGCGCACCGGCGCCTGCGCGGCACGTACGAGTTCCTCGCCCGCGACGACGTCGACTACGTGTCCATCAAGGTCTCGAGCGTCGTCAGCCAGCTCTCGATGTGGTCGTTCGACGAGGCCGTCGCCAAGGTCGTCGCAAAGCTCACCCCGCTCTACGAGCTCGCCGCGAAGAGCCCCACGCCGAAGTTCATCAACCTCGACATGGAGGAATACCGTGACCTCGACCTGACGATCGCGGTGTTCACGACGCTCCTCGACCAGCCGCAGTTGCGCGGCCTCGAGGCCGGCATCGTGCTGCAGACCTACCTGCCCGACGCGCTCGGCGCGATGCAGGAGCTCACCGCGTGGGCCACCGCCCGCCGCGCCGCGGGTGGCGCGCCCATCAAGGTGCGCGTCGTGAAGGGCGCGAACCTCGCCATGGAGCACGTCGACGCGGCGATCCACGGCTGGCCGGTCGCGACCTACTCCACGAAGCAGGACTCGGACACGAACTACAAGCGCGTGCTGCGCTGGTCGATGACGCCCGAGCACACCCACGCCGTGAAGCTCGGCGTCGCCGGCCACAACCTCTTCGACGTCGCCGACGCCTGGCTCACCGCGAAGCAGCGCGGTGTCGACGACCGTGTCGACTTCGAGATGCTGCTCGGCATGGCGACCGGCCAGGCCGAGGCCGTGCGCGGCGACGTCGGCAACCTCCTGCTCTACACGCCCGTCGTGAACCCGAGCGAGTTCGACGTCGCGATCGCCTACCTGATCCGGCGGCTCGAAGAGAACGCCAGCGACGACAACTTCATGTCGGCCGTCTTCGAGCTCGCCGGCAACGAGCGGCTCTTCGAACGCGAGCAGACACGCTACCTTCGCTCGATCGCCGCCCTCGAGGCTGGTTCCGGCGCCGTGCCCACCCCGAACCGCACGCAGAACCGTCGCACCGAGTGGGACGACGAGTCGCTCGCCGCGGCGATGGCCGTCCCCGACGCTCCGGCCCCCGGCACCGAGCACGAAGACGAGTCGCTCACGAGCGTGGTGCTCGGCATCACGCGCGGAGCCGACGGCGAGGCCATCGGCGTCTTCGATGCGACGGATGCCGCGGCATCCGCTGCCCGTACCGCCGTGGCGCCCGCCGGCCCCGGCGCGACCCCTGGCTTCAGCAACGAACCCGACACCGACCCCGCGCTCGCCGCGAACCGCGAGTGGGGACGACGCGTCCTCGCCCGCGTGCCCGGCTCGCGCCTCGGCGCCGACACCATCGCCGCCGCCCGCGTCGACGACGCGGCGACCCTCGAGACCATCGTGCAGACCGTCGCCGCGCGCGGCCGCGCCTGGGGCGAACTGCCGGGCGCCGAGCGCGCCGCGGTGCTGCACCGCGCGGGCATCGCCCTCGCCGCGAACCGTGACCGCCTCATCGAGGTCATGGCCGCCGAGACCGGCAAGACCATCGCCGAGGCCGACCCCGAGATCAGCGAGGCGATCGACTTCGCGCACTACTACGCCGAGCGGGCGCGCGAGCTCGATCACGTGCAGGGTGCCGTCTTCGTGCCGCCCAAGCTCACCGTGGTCACGCCGCCGTGGAACTTCCCCGTCGCCATTCCCGCCGGCGGAGTGCTCGCCGCGCTCGCCGCGGGCTCGGGCGTCATCATCAAGCCCGCGAAGCTCGCCCAGCGCTCGGGCGCGGTCATGGTCGAGGCGCTCTGGGAGGCGGGCATCCCGCGCGAACTGCTCGCCCTCGTCGACATCGGCGAGCGTGAGCTCGGCAAGGAGCTCATCTCGCACCCGGCGGTCGACCGCGTGATCCTCACCGGCGCCTACGAGACGGCGCAGCTGTTCCGCTCGTTCCGGAAGGACCTGCCGCTGCTCGCCGAGACGAGCGGCAAGAACGCGATCATCGTGACGCCGTCGGCCGACCTCGACCTCGCGGCATCCGATGTCGTGAAGAGCGCCTTCGGCCACGCCGGCCAGAAGTGCTCGGCTGCGTCGCTCGTGATCCTCGTCGGCTCGGTCGCGAAGTCCGAGCGGTTCCGTCGCCAGCTCGTCGACGCCGCGACCTCCCTCCACGTCGGGTGGCCCGAGCAGGCGACGAGCCAGATGGGCCCGATCATCGAGCCCGCGAACGGCAAGCTGCTGCACGCCCTCACGCAGCTCGGCATCGGCGAGGAGTGGCTCGTCGAGCCGAAGCAGCTCGACGCCACCGGGCGACTCTGGTCACCCGGCATCCGCGACGGCGTCGCCGCCGGGTCGTACTTCCACCTCACCGAGTTCTTCGGACCCGTGCTCGGCGTCATGCACGCGAAAGACCTCGACGAGGCGATCCGCATGCAGAACGCCGTCGACTACGGGCTCACCGCAGGGCTCCACTCGCTCGATCCCGACGAGGTCGCGACCTGGCTCGACCACGTCGAGGCCGGCAACCTCTACGTGAACCGCGGCATCACCGGAGCGATCGTGCAGCGCCAGCCGTTCGGCGGCTGGAAGCGGTCGGCGGTCGGCGCGGGCGCGAAGGCGGGCGGGCCGAACTACCTCTTCGGCCTCGGCGAATGGATGCCGCAGCACGGCGCCTCGTCGAGCACGCTGCACCTGCGCGGACTCGAGAAGCGCGTGACCGAGCTCATCGAGGCGTCGCAGTCGGCACTCGACTACGAGTCGTTCGACCTGCTGCGCCGTTCGGCGCTCTCCGACGAGCTCGTCTGGGCCGAGGAGTACGGCGTCGTGAAGGACGTCTCCGGCGTCGGCGTCGAGCGCAACCTCTTCCGCTACCGCCCGCTGCCCGTGACCATCCGCATCGGCGAGCAGGCGACCCTCGCCGAGGGCCTCCGCGTCATCGCCGCGGGCGTCCTCGCCAAGTCGCGGTTCGCCGTGTCCACCGCCATCGAGCTGCCGAAGGGCGTGCGCAGCGTGCTCGCCGCACGCGACGTGCGCGTGGTGCATGAGGGCGACGCCGCATGGATCGGCCGGGCCGCGAAGGGCGGCATCACGACGCCGCGTGTGCGACTCGTCGGCGGCGGGGCATCCGCGCTCGCCGAAGCCCTCGACGGAACGCCCGATGTCGCGGTGTGGTCGCACCCCGTGACGCCCTCTGGCCGCGTCGAGCTGCTGCCGTTCCTGCACGAGCAGGCGATCTCGATCACGAACCACCGCTTCGGCAACCCGACGACGATCTCCGACGGCGTCATCTGAACCTGGTCCGGCGCGGTGCGGATCAGCCGCGCGAGGCCTCGACTCCGTCGCGGCCGCGGTTGCGGCGACGGATGTCGCGCGGCGCGCGTCCTCCCGCGAAGGAGCGCGCCGAGTCGACGAGAAAGCCCTGGCGCAGGGCCTCGCGGCCGATGAGCATGCGGAAGCCCATCTCGTCGCGGTTCGTGAGCGTCACCTCGGCGGTGACGGCGTGCCCGAGCAGCACGACATCCATGAGCACGACGATGCGTTCCTCGGTATGCCCCGAGGAGCTCCGCACGGAGCGGCGATCGTGCACGGGGCATTCGACGACGACCGCGTCGTGATCCGAGCCCTGCCACGGATGCACGGTGAACCGCACGGTCGGCACGTCGCCGCGGCGGTGCTCCTCGAGGTCGAAAGCGTGCAGCGAAGACGTGCGCGCACCCGTGTCGAGCTTCGCCTTGATCCACGGAACGCCGGCCCCCGGCAGGCTGACCCACTCGCGCCACCCGGCGATGGTGTTTGAATGAGGGGGCTCTTTCACCCGACCATCTTCGCAGGGGTACCACGATGAAACTGGCGATTCTCTCGCGCGCGCCTCAGGCGTACTCCACGCAGCGACTGCGCACGGCCGCCGAGCAGCGCGGCCACGAGGTGAAGGTGCTCGACACCCTGCGGTTCGCGATCGACCTGTCGGGCACCGAACCCGACCTGCAGTACCGCGGGCGGCGGCTCTCCGACTACGACGCGATCCTGCCCCGCATCGGCAACTCGGTCACGTACTTCGGCACCGCCGTGGTGCGCCAGTTCGAGCAGATGGACGTCTACACGCCGAACACCGCGAACGGCATCACGAACTCTCGCGACAAGCTGCGCGCGAACCAGATCCTCTCGCGGCACAACATCGGCATGCCCGCCACCGCGTTCGTGCGAAATCGCGCCGACGTGCGACCCGCGATCGAGCGCGTCGGCGGCGCCCCCGTCGTGATCAAGCTGCTCGAGGGCACCCAGGGCATCGGCGTCATCCTCGCGCCAGAGGTGAAGGTCGCCGAGGCGATCATCGAGACCCTCCACTCCACGAAGCAGAACGTGCTGATCCAGCGCTTCATCAAGGAGAGCCGCGGCCGCGACATCCGGGCTCTCGTGGTCGGCGACCGCGTGGTGGCGGCCATGCGGCGCAGCGCGAGCGGCGACGAGTTCCGCTCGAACGTGCACCGCGGCGGCACCGTCGAGGCGGTCGAGCTCTCGCCGGAGTACGAGCAGGCGGCCGTGCGATCGGCACAGATCATGGGCCTGCGCGTGGCGGGCGTCGACATGCTCGAGGGCGACGAGGGTCCCCTCGTCATGGAGGTCAACTCCTCGCCGGGGCTCGAAGGCATCGAGTCCGCGACGAAACTCGACGTCGCGGGCGCGATCATCGACCACATCGCCAACCAGGTCGCCTTTCCCGAGATCGACGTGCGGCAGCGCCTCACGGTGTCGACCGGGTACGGCGTCGCCGAGCTCCTCGTGCACGGCAGCGCCGACCTCGTCGGCAAGACGCTCGGCGATTCCGGGCTCTGGGAGCGGGATATCACGGTGCTCACGCTGCACCGCGGCACGAGCGTCATCCCGAATCCGCGCAAGGGCGTGGAGCTCGAGGCCGAAGACCGGCTCCTCTGCTTCGGCAGGCTCGAGGAGATGCGCTCGATGATCCCCGAACGGCGCCGTCGGCGCGCGAAGGTGCGCAAGCTCCCGAAGCAGCCCATCCCCGAGGCCTGAGGCGACCGAGCGCCCGGTCGATCAGCCCCGTGGCCGGAGGGCGGCCTGCACGATCTCGAGCGCTCGCGCGGCGTCGAGCCCGAGCTGGGCGATGCGGTCGGCGTAGGCGGATGCCGCGAGCTGCGCCTGCTGCTCGGTGGGGTCGCCCGTCGCCGAGACGAACGAGCCGTTGCGGCCGCGCGTCTCGATGACCCCGTCGCGCTCGAGCTCGCGGTAGGCGCGGGCCACCGTGTTCGCGGCGAGCCCGAGCTCGGTCGCGAGGGTGCGCACGGGCGGGAGCCGCACACCGGCCACGAGTGCTCCGGCTCGCACGGCATCGATCACCTGTACGCGGATCTGCTCGTACGGCGCAGGCGTCGTGCCGCCGTGTGCGTCGACGCGGATGAGGGCGCTCACCGGGACCTGAGGTTCCACCGCTGATCAGTCCTGCTGGGCACGCGGCCCATGCGTCTTCTCGTCGCGGACGGAGCCGTCGGGGTGGTATCGCCGCCACAGGCCGACCTTCGCGCCATGGTCGTACTCGCCGTCGTCCATGGGCTGCCCGGTGGCGTGCCAGCGCTTCCATCGCCCGTGCTGCTCGTTGCGGACGAACGCGCCCTCCTGCATGGGGGCGCCGTTCTCGCGCCACCACTGCCAGAACCCGTCGAGCGTGTCGTCGAGCCGCACGCCGATCGCCTTCAGCCGGCCGTTGCGATACCAGTAGCGCCAGAGCCCCTGCTGCACCCCGTGTTCGTACGTGCCCTCGGCAGAGACCGTTCCGCTGGCGAAGTGCTCCTGCCAGGGGCCGTGCTTGCGGCCTGCGTCGTCGAGGGCGTTCGGGGCGGGCGTTTCGCTCGGAGCGGAGCTCGCGGCATCCGTCATCGTCAGTCCCGGTTGCGGTTCACGAGGCGTGAGAGCACGATGGCACTGCGCGTGTGGTCGACGTTCGGGGCGACGCGCACGCGCTCGAGCGCCTCTTCGAGGCTCGTGATGTCGCGGGCCCGCATGTGCACGATGGCGTCGGCGCTGCCCGTGACCGTGCCGGCGTAGACGACCTCTGGCACGCCCTGGAGGATGCGCTGGAGCTCGTCGGGGGCGACGGTGCCGCGACAGAAGAGCTCGACGTACGCCTCGGTGCTCATGCCGTCGACCGTCGGGTCGACCTGGATGGTGAACGAACGGATGACACCGTCGGCGACGAGCCGGTCGACGCGCCGCTTGACTGCGGAGGCGGAGAGGCCGACCGACGATCCGATGTCGCCGTAACCGGCACGCGAGTTCTGCCGGAGGAGATCGAGGATGGCTCGGTCGAGGTTATCCATTCGGCCAGTCTAGGTTGATCCGTTGCGTGCGGACAGGGCTTGACGCAGGTTTCCTGCGCGGCTAGCCGACCTCGGTGCGGCTCCGCCTCGAAACACGCCCGTGACATCCCGCCCGTAGGCTTGGCGCATGCCCCTCGATTCCCCCGTGCGTCTGGGCGTGCAGGTACAGCCCGAGCACGCCCACTACCCGGCGATCCGCGACGCGGTGCTGCGCCTCGAAGAGCTCGGGGCTGACATCGTCTTCAACTGGGATCACTTCTTCCCCCTGCACGGCGACCGCGACGGCCTGCACTTCGAGGCCTGGACCATGCTCGGTGCGTGGGCCGAGCAGACCGAGCGCATCGAGTTCGGCACGCTCGTGAGCTGCAACTCGTACCGCAACGCCGACCTGCAGGCCGACATGGCCCGCACGCTCGACCACATCAGCGCGAAGGGCGACGGGCCCGGCCGATTCATCTTCGGCACGGGCGCCGGTTGGTTCGAGCGCGACTACGACGAGTACGGCTACGAGTTCGGCACTCCGGGATCCCGCCTGCGAGACCTCGCCGATGCCATGCCCCGCATCCGCGCCCGCTGGTCGAAGCTGAACCCGGCGCCCACGCGCGAGATCCCCGTGATGATCGGAGGCAAGGGCGAGCAGAAGACGCTGCGCATCGTTGCCGAGCACGCCGACATCTGGCACTCGTTCGTCGCGCCGGCAGAGCTCGCGCACAAGCTCGACGTGCTCGCGAGGTGGGGTGACGAGGTCGGGCGGGATGCCTCGGAGATCACGGTCTCGAACGAACTCGACCGTCGCGGCCTCGATGTGGAGCACGCCGACGCGCTCCACGCGGCGGGCGTTCGGCTCTTCACGGTCAGCGTCGACGGCCCGGAGTACGACCTCGGTGCCGTGCAGCGCTGGCTGGCCTGGCGCGACGCGAAGAACGGCTGACTACTCGCCGGGTGGGGCTCCGGTGATGACGCCGATCTGGAGCGAGCCGTCCGGGCGCCAGGTGGCGTCGACCGATTCGGTGCCGCTACTGCCAGAGCCGCTGAGTCGCAGGCCCTCGTTCGGGAAACGTCCGCCCCGCGTGCACGTGCCACTGGCGGTGACGCCCTCGGGGCCGGAGACCGGGGTGACGTAGAAGAGGCACAGCTCGTCGACGTCGCGCGCGGCGAAGAACCGGATGCCGTCGGCACGGGTGGCGAGCAGGCGGAACTCACGCGGGCCGTTGCCGGGAACCATCCCCGCGCCTTCGCGCAGGCCGGGGAGGTCGGGCCGGTCCTCTGGCACGGCCGCCCGGAGGAACACGCGCGCCGCCAGGGTCTCCGCGGCCACGGGCATGGCCGCGAGCGCGTCGGCCTGCAGGCGGGGGCCGGCGCTCTCGGTCGGCGCGGTGAGTGCGTCGGCATCCGCCACGTCGCCACCGTCCAGTTGTGAGAGCTGCCATCCTGCCACGATGCCGAGGACGAGGGCCGCCGCGCCCCCGGCCACCCCGACGCGGATGGCGAGCCGTCGGCCGAAGCCCGCCTCGGCGCCCGGCGCCGGCGGATCGTCGACGTCTGCCGTCGGCGACGACGCAGCGGCGTGCGCGGGCGTCGCCCCGCCGTCGGTGCTCCCGGTGCCCCCGGCGGAATCGGCAATGTCGGCCGAGCCCGGGGACGGGCGCGCCGCGGCATCCGTCGCCTGTGCCAGTTCGTGCAGTTCCTCTGCCGCTCGGCGGCGCTCGTCAGCCGTCGAGTCGGCTCCGTAGACGAGACGTTGCAGGCGGGCGACCTCATCGTCGCGGTGGTTCATGGCGTCCTCGGTTCTGCCTCAGTCGCCTCAGCATGCATCACGCCGGCCCGCGCGCCAAGCCCCTTGCGGGACGCGTGCGATGTGGCATCCGGTCGCACAACGGCGCACGGATGCCGCGAATCGATGGCGAAGGAGCACGATAGTTGCGCGAGAGGCAGCCAACCGCACCGCATTTGCGTTCACACTTGAGGGAGTCGCCTCGACGGCGGCGCAATCCGAACGTCGTCGTCGAGGCCCGCAAGCGCACCGCAGAGCACGCGCCGCGCCGACACCACAGAGCGACGAGTCGACGACCCCACCGGGCGGCGGCATCCGAGCACCCCTCAAGGAGCCAGATGACCCTCATCGAAACCGAAGGCCAGCCCGGAACCCGGCCCGAGCGCCGCCCGTCCGGGCGGAGCGTGCTCATGTGCCGCCCCGAGCACTTCACCGTCGTCTACCGCATCAACCCGTGGATGAATCCCGCGGAGCCCACCGACACGGCCCTCGCGCTGCGGCAGTGGCAGGCGCTGCATGACACCTATGTGGGCCTCGGCTACGACATCCACCTCATCGACCCGATCGCGGGCCTGCCCGACATGGTGTACGCCGCGAACGGCGGCTTCGTCGTCGACGGCATCGCCTACGGCGCGAAGTTCACCCACCCCGAACGGCAGCCCGAGGGCCCGGCCTACATGGAGTGGTTCCGCAAGGCCGGCCTCGACGTGCGGGAACCCGAGGAGGTCAACGAAGGCGAAGGCGACTTCCTGCTCGTCGGCGACACGATCCTCGCCGGCACCGGGTTCCGTTCCGACTCGACGAGCCACGAAGAGCTCGTGCGCATCTACGGCCGCGAGGTCGTCACGCTCCGGCTCGTGAACCCGAGCTTCTACCACCTCGACACGGCGATCGCGGTGCTCGACCCGACGCCCGGCCAGGAGCACATCGCCTACCTTCCGAGCGCGTTCGACGAGGCATCCGTCGCCCTCCTGCAACAGCGCTACCCCGATGCGATCATCGTGAGCGAGGCGGATGCCGCGGTGCTCGGCCTCAACTCGTTCAGCGACGGCTACAACGTGGTCATCGCCTCGCGGGCCGCCGACTTCGAACGGCAGCTGCGCGAGCACGGCTACCACCCGATCGGCGTCGACCTGTCCGAGCTGCTGCTCGGCGGCGGCGGCGTGAAGTGCTGCACTCTCGAGCTGCGCCGATGACCGCCGAGACGACCGCGAGCGCCCCCGCCGCCGTCGGCGAGCGCACGGCGGCATTCATCCATGCTGAGGAGGAGCACGCCGCCCACAACTACCACCCGCTGCCCGTCGTCGTCGCGTCGGGCGAGGGTGCCTGGGTGACGGATGTCGACGGTCGCCGGTATCTCGACTGCCTCGCCGCCTATTCGGCCGTGAACTTCGGGCACGGCAACGAGCGCCTCGTCGAGGCGGCGCGCGATCAGCTCGGCCGCATCACGCTGACGAGTCGTGCGTTCCACAACGACCAGCTCGGCCCGTTCGTCACCGAGCTCGCCGCGCTCTGCCGCAAAGAGCTCGTGCTGCCCATGAACACCGGCGCCGAGGCGGTCGAGTCGGGCATCAAGCTCGCCCGCGCGTGGGGCTACCGCGTCAAGGGGGTGCCGGCGGATGCCGCGAACATCGTCGTCATGGCGGGCAACTTCCACGGCCGCACGACGACGATCATCTCGTTCAGCGACGACGCCGACGCGCGCGACGACTTCGGGCCGTACACGCCCGGATTCCGCACCGTGCCCTACGGCGACGCGGCAGCGGTCGAGGCGGCCATCGACGAGAACACGGTCGCAGTGCTGGTCGAGCCCATCCAGGGCGAGTCGGGCATCGTGGTGCCTCCGGCCTCGTTCCTGCCCGAGGTGCGCCGCATCACCCGTGAGCGCAACGTGCTCATGATCGCCGACGAGATCCAGTCGGGCCTCGGTCGGGTGGGTGCGACCTTCGCGTGCGACCTCGTGGGGGTCGTGCCCGATCTCTACCTGCTGGGCAAGGCGCTCGGCGGTGGCATCGTGCCCGTGTCGGCCGTCGTCGGCGATCGCGATGTGCTCGGCGTGCTCCAGCCCGGCCAGCACGGCTCGACGTTCGGCGGCAATCCGCTCGCCGCGGCCGTCGGGCTCGAGGTCGTGCGCATGCTCGCGAGCGGTGAGCCGCAGCAGCGCGCCCAGCTGCTCGGCGCGCACCTGCACCAGCGGTTGCAACCCCTCGTCGGACATGGGGTCGTCGCGCTGCGCGGCGCCGGTCTGTGGGCGGGCATCGACATCGATCCCGAGCTCGCCACCGGGCGCGCGGTGTGCGAGGCGCTCATGCGGCGCGGCGTGCTCGCGAAGGACACGCACGGATCGACCATCCGGCTCGCCCCACCCATCGTGGTCGAGCAGGAGGACCTCGACTGGGCGGTCGAGCAGCTCGAGGCGGTGCTGCTCGAGCTCGCCGCGTAGACGACGCGCTCGAGCCGAGCGCGTCACGCCGACACGACGTCGATGAGCTCTCCAGCACGAACGTGTAGTCGACGGTGCAGTTGCGCCGCAGCTGCCGAGGGTGAGCATTCCGTCGCTTACGTCGTGGGTGCTTCGACCATAGCCACGACGCCGAGCACGCCGCCGTGGGGAAACCCCCGGATGACGGAGCCGTCACGGTGGGCGGATGCCGCCGCCGCGGCATCCGCCCACCGACGCGCTACTTCGCGAGGAAGGCGAGCAGTGCCTCGTTGACCTCGTCGGCGTGGGTCCAGAGCATCCCGTGCGGTGCGCCCTCGATCTCGACGTAGTCGGCGTTGGGGAGTCGCTTCGTGAACTCGCGCGCAGTGGCGTCGATCGGCAGGATGCGGTCGGCGGTGCCGTGCAGGATGAGGGCCGGCACGTCGATCTTCTCGATATCGGCGCGGAAGTCGGTGAGCCACGACTGCACGACCGCCGAGGAGGCGAACCAGGACGCGCCGGCTGCGACGTTCCAGCTGCCACGCACGGCGGCCTCGCTGATGCGCGAGCCCAGGTTCTCGTCGAGGTTGTAGAAGTTCTGGTAGAAGTCGTCGAACCACGCGTAGCGGTCCGCCTTGGCGGCCTGCTCGATGCCCTCGAAGACGGAGGCGGGAACGCCGGTCGCGTTGTCGTCGGTCTGCAGCAGGAACGGCTCGAGCGACGCGAGGAACGCGGCCTTCGCCACCCGCTCGCTGCCGTAGGTGCTCAGGTAGCGACCGACCTCACCGGTGCCCATCGAGAAGCCGACGAGCAAGGCATCCCGCACGTCGAGGGTCTCGAGCACCGTGTTCAGGTCGGCGGCGAACGTGTCGTAGTCGTAGCCGGTGGTCGGCTGGCTGGAGTTGCCGAACCCTCGGCGGTCATAGGTGATGACCCGGTAACCGGCTTCGAGGAGGGCCGCCGACTGCTTCTCCCACGAGCGGCCATCGAGCGGGTAGCCGTGGATGAGCACGACCGGCTGGCCGGTTCCGTGATCTTCGTAGTGCAGCTCGATGGGGGTGCTGTTCTCGGTTCCGACGGTGATGGTCGACATGTTCCTGCTCCTCGTGGTTCGAAGTACCTAACCGGACTGGTTCGGCGTATTGGTTACAACGTCACCATAGCGAGATCATTCCAACCTGTCTAGTGCGTTATACTGGTTATAACCAACCGTTCAGAAAACCAACCGTTCAGAAATGAGTGCCCATGTCCGCCTCGCTGCTGCTCGATCTCGTGAACTCACGGCTCGTGCTGGCCTCCGGGGTCAGCGACGAGCTGGGCGACGACGCGGCTGCCTCCGCATGGCTGCGAGCTCATGGTGCGGCCGGCACGCCCGCCGAGGTCGCCGATGCGCGGGCGGTGCGCGAGGCGCTCGTCCCCTTCCTGCGAGGCGAGACGGATGCCGCCGTGCTCGAGCCGTGGGCCGGCGCGATGCGCAAGCGTGCCCGGCTCCACGCGACCGGCCTCGAGTGGGTCGACGACGTCGACCCCGCACACGTCATCGGTGCGAGGGCGATCGACGAGTGGAGCGGGCTGCAGGGCGAGCAGGGCTCCCGCATCCGCCCCTGCGCGGCCGACGACTGCCAGCACTTCCTCATCGACGAGAGCCGGGCGAACGCCCGCAAGTGGCACTCGATGGAGACCTGCGGCAATCGCGCCAAGGCGCGCCGGCACTACGCCAAGGCGAAGCTCGGCTCTGCGGCCGGCTGAGCCTCAGCCGCGCGGCTCGAGCAGGTATCCGCGCACGAACTCGTCGAACGCGGCCGTCATGTCGACGGACTCGTCGAGCAGCCACTGCTGCTGCAGGCCGTCCATCACTGCTGCGATGAGGCGTGCCGCATGAGCGGTGTCGATGTCGGCGCGGATCAGGCCGTCGCGCTGCGCGTCGGCGAGCACGTCGCGGGTCGACGTGGCGTTCTCGGCGTAGCGCCGCGCGAACTCGTCATGGGCTGGATGCTCGCTGTCGGTCGCCTCGGCCGAGATGACGGTGTAGAGCGAGGTGAGGCCGCGGGTGGTCTGGTTGTAGGCGACGACCTTTCGCACCTGCTCGAGGAGGGTGAACTCCGAGACGTCGCCGGCGGCGCCCTGCACGCGGGCGTCTCGCTGGCGGAGCACCTCGGTGAAGAGCTCCTCCTTGCCCGAGAAGTGATGCATGAGGCCCGCAGGCGTGAGATTCACGCGCTTGGCGATCTCCCGCAGGGATCCGCTGTGGAACCCGCTCCGGCCGAAGACGACGAGGGCCGCGTCGACGATCTCCTGGCGCTTGGCCTGGCCTTTCGCGTAGCTGCCACGGGCGCCGCGCGGGGGTCGGGTGCCGGTGGCCTCGCCATCGGGCGCGACGCTCGCGGCATCCGTCTCGTGCTGTTCCATGGTGTGAATCTATCGCACCCAGTTACAAAACCTAGCGGTCGTATGGTTTTGGAAGGACCCGCGGCCACCCGAACTCCTGCGAGTTCGAGTGGCCGCGAGATGGCGTTCCAGGGACGTGTCGACGCGTCAGCGCACGTCGTACGCCCGCGAGACGGTCTGCGTCACGGTGTTGCCGTTGCTGTCGGTGAGCTCGACCCGGAGACTCACCTGCTGACCCGACGCGCCATCGTGGTCGACGACCGCGATCCACCTGCCGTCGTCGTCGCGCGTCTCGGCGTCGACCCAGGTGACGCCGTCGTAGGAGTAGGCCACCTCGGCGGTGGTGATCGCCCCGGGCGTGTAGCCGGCGTGGCCCGTGACGTCGAGCACGAGTTGCTGGCCGGCCTCGGCCGCGAGGGTCTTCACGCCGTCTTCCGGAAGGTCGATGCGCGGGAACATGATCGGCAGGCCGCGCGAGTAGACGTTCTCCTCGAGATGCGAGCGGAACTTCCAGACCGTGATCACCTCTGAGGAGCGCTTCCAGGTCTTGAGCTGCCCGCCGATCTTCGCGGTGTACAGCTGCAACTCGTACTCCGAGTCCTCGGCCGGCACCTCGAAGACTCCGAAGGTGTACGGGCTCTCGCCGATCAGCTCGCCGTTACGACGCAGCATCAGGTTGCCGATGTCGCCGAACGAACCGCCGCCCGACCAGTGGCCCGAGCTGTCGCCCCAGATGCCGCTGGCGAACCCGATCAGGTCGCCCTGCCGCTCAGCGGCCAGCTGCACCTCGCCGGTGAAGGACTCCGCCGCTGCGGGTGAGATGACACCGTCGTACCACGTGTCGGTGCGCTCGCTGCCGGGCTCGTAGCTTCGCGCCTGGTCGACCATCACTTCGCCCCAGGGGAAGGAGCCGAGGACGGCGGCCTGCCAGTGGATATCGCCGGCCGAGTAGAGCTCGGTGCGCTGCGAGGGTGCGTGCACCGGCTCGAACTGGCCGATGGCGATGCCGTTGCCCGACGAGTCCAGTGCCGCGAGCAGGTCGATGTAGTCGGTCGCCACTCCCATCGCCCGGTACGTCGCCTCGGTGCGCCCGAGCTTGTGGTCGTGAACGACGAATTCGCGGGGATCGGTGAAGGGCGTGTGCTGCGTGAATCCGAGGTTGTAGACGAACGGACTCGATGCGGTCGCGGTCCAGCGCAGCTCGACCGGGCCGGCGACGAGCCGCTCGGTGAGCCCGGCCGCTTCGTCGGACGGGATCGCGTACGCCGGCAGCCCGCCGCCCAGCGTGCCCGCGCGGGGCTGCCAGCGCCCGCTCGCCTCGTGATACAGCAGGACCGCCGTGGCGCCGGCCTGCCGGGCGTCGAAGAGCTGGCCGGCCACCCAGCTGGTGTCGTCGGCGATGCGGATGATCGCGATCTTGCCGGCAACGCCGGCGGCGACGAGCTCGGCGCTCGTGCCCGTGCCCGCATCGACGACGGGCAGCTGGCCGGTTCCGTCGAGGTTGGGGAAGGAGTAGCTCACGGGGGTGGGGTGCAGGGTGCCGCCGCCGACCACTGACAGGTCCTCGATGAGCGGCGCGTACTTGCGCCAGTAGTGCCCGAACTCGAACTCGCCGTCGCGGGCCTTGCCCTGTAGCGTCCGCGTAGATCGACCTGACGGTGGGGCCCATCGTGACGGTGCCGGAGTGTCCCCAGACGTCGTCCCAGCTGCGGACGAACGAGAGGGTGGTGCTCCGGGTCTCGCTGCGACGATCGGTCTTGACGGTGATCGGGTCGGCGTCGCGGGCATCGAGCACGAGGGTCACGTCCTTCGAGACCGACAGCTCGGGTCGCGCGACGTAGCTGACCGATTCCACCAGCGGAGCGTTGCCCGCACGGTCGGGCGTGGCCACGAAGCTCGACACGAAGTAGCGACCGGGCCGCACGTCGGCGACCTGTTCGGCGGAGCCGTCGTTGTACCAGCGGTTGCCGGTGCTCGTGTCGGTGTTGACGATGTCGACGGAGGACGCCCCCGCAGCGGGCTGGCCGTTGCGGTCGATCATCTTGATGGTCACGCGCACCGTCTCGGGCTGCACGTACAGCGAGAACGGCGTCGAGACGGTGGCGCCGCCGGTGGCCAGGATGCGGCCGGAGACGTCGCCGTACTGCGCTGCCGCGAGGGTCGCTGCCGGATTGATCCGCAGCGGGACGGTCGCGGTGGCACCCGGTGCGATCGTGATCGCCTTCCGGCCGAGCGTCGCGATCTTCGACTTCACCCGCGAACCGTCGTTGCCGGTGACCCCTGCGACCTCGAGCTGCAGGGTGACCGGCTGATCGGAGGCGTTCGTGTAGGGGACCTCGATCGTGACGGCCTCGTCGCCGGCGTGCGGCCAGTCGAACGTGCCGGCCTGCAGGGCCGGCGAACCCGTCACCGTCTGGTTGATGGCCGTGCTCACGTCGAGCAGACCACCACCCGTCTCGCGGACATCGCCCGGGATGTCGGTCTCCGCCGACGAGACGAGCGCGGCCTTGATCTGCTCACCGGTCCACTCGGGGTGACGCTGCTTGACGATCGCGGCCGCTCCTGCGACGTGCGGGGTCGCCATCGACGTGCCGGACATGGACCGGTAGGCGTAGACGCCGCGTCCGCCGGTCGCGGCAGCGGAGATGCCCACGCCGGGCGCGGTGATCTCGGGCTTCAGCACGTGGGTGCCGGCGACGGGGCCGCGGCTGGAGAAGAGCGCGGTGGTGTCGTCGCGATCGACCGCGCCGACCGTGAGCGCCGCCGGAGCGCATCCCGGGGTCGACACCGTGTTGTCGGCCGGGCCGTCGTTGCCTGCGGCGATCACGAAGAGGCTGTCGCTGGTCTCGGAGAGCGACTGGGTGGCCATGGCCATCGGGTCGACGCATCCGTCGACCGGCCCGGTGCTTCCGAGGCTCATGGACACGACGTCGGCGCCCTGCGCGACCGCCCACTCCATGCCCGCGATGATCCCGGAGGTGGATCCGGAGCCACCGTCGGTGAGCACCTTGCCGACGAGCAGGTCGGCGCGCGGAGCGACGCCCTGGTTCGCCCCGTCGCTGGCCCGACCTGATCCGCCCACGGTGGACGCGACGTGCGTTCCGTGGCCGTTGCCGTCGTTCCACGACCCGAACCCGGTGAAGTCCTCGCCCGCGATGATGCGGCCCTGAAGGTCGGGGTGCTCGGCGTCGGCGCCGGTGTCGAGGATCGCGACGGTGGCACCCGCGCCGTCGAAGCCGGCCGACCAGGCGTCGGGCGCATTCACCTGTGCGGTCGACTGGTCGAGGGTCGCCTCGACCTTGCGGTCGAGCCAGATCTTCTCGATCGAGCCCGCAGCCCGGCTGCGCGGATCGGTGAGGTCTGCCCAGAAGGCCGAGGCGTTCGCCTTGTCCTCGTTGAGCGCGACGCTGCCGATCGACTCGAGCACGACCCCGGTCTCGGCACCGCGAGGCGCCACGGTGGGTGTGGCGGGGTCGGCGTACTGCGCGATGAGGGGAATCGTGGAGCTGTTGGCGTCGTCGTATCCCTGACGCACGAGGCCGGTGACGTTGAAGAGCTCCTCGTCGACCTTGCCGGCTGACAGTGCGGCGGCGGCATCGGCCGGGTAGACGTACACGTCGTCGCCGACCCGGCGCGTCTCCACGAGCGGCTGGGACCCGTCGTGGCGGGGGAGCATCGTGACGGTGGTGCCGTTCGTGACGAGCACCCGGTCGCCATTGACCAGGGTCACCGTGACGGGGCGATCGGCAGGCTTGCCGAGCCACGCGGCACTGCCGACGATCGGTGGAGTGTCTCCGGCGTCGCCCTGCTCGACGGCGACGGATGGGCTTGCTGTTGCCGCCAGGACGGCGACGGTGGCCGCCGTGATGGTGCTACGCCAGATGGGGCGCATCGGGGTTCCTTCCCGCTGATGAATGAAGAGACGACAGCCGGAAGGCGTCCGTCGAAGGGGTAGGTTGTCAGGCTCGCAGACGGGCGGCCGGAACGGGAGAATGTCGAAGGCGGGAGTCCGCCGTGGCCGTTACCCGCCACGGCACGGGTCGAACTCCCTCGACCGAGGGAGTTCGACATGCTGTCAGCCATCGGGCTGGATGAAGCCGAGGAGACGGTCTACCGGTTGCTCGTCACGCTCGGCGCCGCCGATCTCAGTGACCTCACCCGGCGACTCGAGATGGACGAGCGTGAGATCGGGCGCTGGCTCCGCGCGCTCGAACAGCGCGGGCTCGCGACGCAGTCCTCGGCGCAGTCCGGAGAGCGCTGGGTCGCCGCGCCGCCGGGGGTGGCCTTGCGCCCGCTCCTGATCCAGCAGCGGCACGAGCTCGAGCAAGCCGAGCTGGCGGCCGCAGCACTCGCCGAGGACTACCGGGCCGAGGCTGTCGAATCCGACGCCCGCGATCTCGTGGAGGTGGTCGTCGGCGCGGCCGCGGTCACGCACCGGTTCCTGCAACTGCAGCTCGGTGCCGAGCAGGAGATCATGGCATTCGTCACCGATAACCCGGTCGCCGTCTCGGGACGGGAGAACGAGGCGGAGGGGGTCGCGATCGCACGGGGCGTCAGCTACCGGATCGTCATCGAGCGCTCGGTGCTCGCCTCTCCCGAGGACTTCGCAGAGGTCTCGGCCTCGCTCGGTCAGGACGTCAATGTCCGAGTGGTCGACCGGGTACCGACGAAGCTGATCATCTCCGACCGATCGCTCGCGATGGTGCCGCTCAACGGGAAGGGTTCCGAGCCGGCGGCGCTCGTGATCCATGCGAGCGGGTTACTCGACTCGCTCTCCGGCCTCTTCGAGTCGGTGTGGCGCGAGGCCACGCCGCTGATCCTGCTCACCCCGGGCTCCGACACCGTGGTCGAGGTGGGCGCAGGCCCCGACGCGCACGACCTCCAGGTGCTCTCGTTGCTCCTCGGCGGATTCACGGACGCGAGCATCGCCGAGCAGCTCGACATCGGCCTGCGCACCGTCCAGCGGCGCGTGCAGGGACTCATGCAGCTCGCGGGCGTGACGACACGGCTCCAGCTCGGCTGGCACGCCCACGACCAGGGCTGGCTCGCCGATCGCTGATCCACCCAAAACCTACCGGATGTAAGGTTTTTGGGTTAGGGTGGACGAGCGCGGAGCAAACCGCCGCGCGCACCCGAGAGGCAAGACCGCTCGGCTCGAGCGGACAGCGACCAATGGAGGCCGACCGATGAATCGATGGAGATCACACCGAGGGCTGCGACGAGTGGCGACGGCCGGCGCCGTCCTGACGGTCGGCGCACTCATGCTGACCGCATGCGGACGTGGCGACGGAGGCGGAGGCGGCGAAGGCCCCGACAGCATGGGCTCGATCAACGATGAGCCCGCGAGCGGCACCGTCGAGATCTGGGCCATGGGCAACGAGGGCGAAGTGCTCGGCGAGCTTGCCGCGCAGTTCGAAGAGGAGAATCCCGACGTCACGATCGACGTCACCGCCGTGCCGTGGGAGAGCGCGCACGACCGCATCGCCACGGCGATCGCGGGAGGGGAGACGCCCGACATCTCGATGCTCGGCACGACCTGGGTCGGCGAGTTCGCCGCGACCGGCGCGTTCGAGCCCACCCCCGACGGCCTCGTCGACGAGGGCAGCTTCTTCGAGGGCTCGTGGAACACCACGGTCGTCGACGATGTGGCCTACGGCATCCCGTGGTACGTCGACACGCGCGTGCTCTACTACCGCACCGACCTCGCCGAGGCGGCCGGCGTCGAGGCGCCCGAGACGTGGGACGAGTACAAGGAGTTCGCCAAGGCGCTGCAGTCGCAAGGCGCGGTCTCCGGCGTCTCGCTCCCGCCTGGCGGCTTCGACTCCTGGCAGTACGTCGCGCCGCTCGCCTGGCAGCAGGGCGGCGACATCCTCGACGCCGACGGCGAGACGTTCACGCTCGACAGTCCCGAGTGGCAGGAGGCGTTCGAGTTCTACGCGAGCTTCTTCGAGGAGGGCATCTCCGAGCCCGTGCGACTCGAGGGCGGCGAGATCGAGCAGAAGTTCATCTCCGGTGAGGTCGGCTCGTTCTACAGCGGTCCGTATCACGTGAGCCTCCTGCTCGAGCAGGGTGGCGAGGAGTTCGCCGACAAGTTCGCGGTCGCCATGGTGCCCGGCGCCGACAGCCGCACGAGCTTCACCGGCGGCGGCAACCTCGCCGTCTTCAACGACAGCGACAACCGCGACGCGTCGTGGAAGTTCGTGCGCTGGCTCGCCCAGCCCGAGACCCAGGTGCAGTGGTACGACATCTCGACCGATCTGCCGAGCGTCGAGGCCGCCTGGGACGACCAGGTCTTCTCGGATGACCCGTACCTCAGCGTCTTCGGCGAGCAGCTGACCGACTCCAAGGCGCCGCCGGCGATTCCGACGTGGGCGCAGGTCTCGGCCGTGATCGACCAGGAGCTCGAGAAGGTCACGCGGGGCGAGACGAGCGTCGAAGATGCGCTCGCC
This sequence comes from Agromyces ramosus, assembly GCF_030817175.1. Taxonomy (NCBI): domain Bacteria; kingdom Bacillati; phylum Actinomycetota; class Actinomycetes; order Micrococcales; family Microbacteriaceae; genus Agromyces; species Agromyces ramosus. Next base: position 2,061,813 of record NZ_JAUSYY010000001.1, read on the forward strand.
GCCGTGCAGCAGCAGGCCGAGTCGATCGGCACCGGCCAGTAGCGCGATGGTCGCCCTCACTCCGTCGGCTCCGACGCCCGCCCGGGCATCCGCCCGTGCGTCGCGTCGGAGCCGGCGCGCCACTCTGGTCGCGTGGGGCTTCGCCGCGCCCTTCGTGATCCTGTTCCTCGTCTTCATGGCGGGCCCGATCGTCGCATCGCTCGTCATGAGCTTCACCGACCTGACCACGCGCGACCTGCAGACCCCGTTCAACGTGAACTTCGTCGCGTTCGAGAACTACGCGAGGCTCTTCGACGACCCGCGGTTCCTGCGCTCGCTCGTGAACACGTCGATCTTCGTGATCGTCGGCGTGCCGCTCACGATGGCGCTCGCGCTCGCCGTGGCGCTCGCGCTGAACACCGGCATCGAGAAGTTCCGCACGGTGTTCCGCGTCGGCTACTACGCACCCGTCGTGACGAGCATCGTGGCGATCGCGATCGTGTGGCGGTTCATCCTGCAGCCCGACGGCCTGCTGAACGCCTTCCTCGCCTGGTTCGGCATCCAGGGGCCCGACTGGCTGCAGTCCACGACGTGGGCACTGCCGTCGCTGATCCTGATGGCGGTGTGGCGCAACATCGGCACCCTCATGGTGATCTTCCTCGCGGGCCTCCAGGGCGTGCCGAAGGAGCATCACGAGGCGGCCATGGTCGACGGAGCCAACGCCTTCCAGCGCTTCGGCAACATCACGATCCCGGCCATGCGTCCGACGCTGCTCTTCGCCGCGGTGATCACCGGCATCGGCTTCCTGCAGTTCTTCGAGGAGCCGTTCGTGATGACCCGCGGTGGGCCGCTCGACGCCACGCTGTCGACCGCGATGTACACGTACAACCAGTTCGGGTTCGGCAACTACTCGTTCGCGTCGGCGGCGAGCTACGTGCTGTTCCTCGCGATCGTCGCGCTGTCGCTGATCCAGTTCCGCGTGCTCGGAAAGAAGGACTGACCGATGTCGACGATCACGGATGGCACCCAGATGACGGATGCCGCGGGCGGAGGGGCATCCGCTGCCTCGACGGTGACCGGCACGTCGCGTCGGCGTCGTCGCCCCCGGCCGCGCTGGTGGCTCTACGTCGTGCTCACGCTCGGGCTCATCGCGATGGTGATGCCGTTCGTCTGGATGATCCTCAGCTCGTTCAAGACGAACGCCGAGATCCGCCAGTACCCGACCAACTTCTGGCCCATCGAGCCGACGGTCGACAACTACACGCAGCTGTTCGGGCGGCTCGACTTCGCGACGTTCTTCACGAACAGCGTCGTCGTGGCGTTCTTCGTCACCCTGGGCAACATCGTGTTCTCGTCGATGGTGGGCTACGCCCTCGCGAAGCTCGAGTTCCGGGGCAAGCGCGTGCTCTTCCTGCTCGTGCTCGGAACGCTCATGGTGCCGGGCGTCGTCACGTTCGTGCCGCTCTTCGTGCTCACCGCGAACCTCGGGCTCGTGAACTCGTACCCGGGACTCATCCTGCCGTTCCTGATCACTCCGCTCGGCGTGTTCCTGATGCGGCAGTTCATGCTGAGCCTGCCCGACGACATCATCGAGGCGGCGCGCATCGACGGTGCGGGTGAGTGGCGCATCTTCCTCCAGGTGATCATGCCGCTCTGCGGGCCGGCGGTCGCGACGCTCACGATCCTCACGTTCCTCGCGAGCTGGAACAACTTCCTCTGGCCGCTCGTCGTGGCCACGACGGAAGACAAGTACACGCTGCCGGTGGCGCTCGCGCTCTACTCGGTCGGCCAGAACGCCGCCCAGTACGGCCTCATGATGGCGGGCGCCGTCGTCGTGGTCGTGCCGGTGCTGCTGCTGTTCGTGGTGCTGCAGCGGTACTTCGTGCAGGGCATCGCCCTCACCGGAATCAAGTAAGGCCGAACCGATCATGAAAGAGGGCTGGATGACCGACATCCGCTTCCCCGACGATTTCCTCTGGGGCGCGTCGACCGCCGCCCACCAGGTGGAGGGCAACAACGTGAACTCCGACTGGTGGCAGCGGGAGCACGGGCACCTGCCCGGCGCTCCCGTCGAGACGCCGTCGGGCGACGCCGCCGACAGCTTCCACCGGTATCCCGACGACATGGCGCTCCTCGCCGGGGCAGGCCTGAACGCCTACCGGTTCAGCGTCGAGTGGGCGCGCATCGAGCCCGAGCAGGGCTTCGTCTCACGGGCGATGATCGACCACTACCGGCGCATGGTCGACACCGCTCGTGAGCTCGGACTCGAGCCGATGATCACGCTGCACCACTTCACGAACCCGGCGTGGTTCGCGCGCGACGGCGGCTGGCAGACGGATGCCTCGGTCGACGCGTTCGCCCGCTACGTCGAGGCCGCACTCCCGATCCTCGACGGGGTCGACCTCGTGTGCACGATCAACGAGCCGAACATGGTGTCGGTGCTCGCCGATCCCGAGGTGGGTTTCCCGTCGATCGGGCTGCCGCCGGGGGTGCCGCACGTGACCGAGCGGCTCATCGACGCGCACAAGCGGGCCGTCGAACTCGTGCGCGGCGTGGGCAGCCGCGCGGGGTGGTCGATCGCAACGCAGGCGTACCAGCCCGAGCCCGGCGCCGAGCAGGTCGCGGCCGAGTACGGGCGCTCGCGCGAAGACGTGTTCCTCGACGCGGCATCCGGCGACGACTGGGTGGGCGTGCAGGCGTACACGCGCACGAAGATCGGGCCCGAGGGGCCGTTGCCGATCCCGTATGCCGCGGAGCGCACGCTCACCGGCTGGGAGTACTACCCGCCGGCCATCGGCGACGGCATCCGCAACTCATGGGCGCGCAACGGCGTGCCGGTCTACGTCACCGAGAACGGCATCGCGACGGCCGACGACTCGCGTCGCATCGACTACACGCGCGGCGCGCTCGCTGCGGTCGCGTCGGCGATGGCCGACGGCATCGACGTGCGCGGCTACCTGCACTGGAGCGCGCTCGACAACTACGAGTGGGGCAGCTTCAGGCCGACGTTCGGCCTCATCGGGTGGGATCCGCAGACGTTCGAGCGGCTGCCGAAGCCGAGCCTGGGCTGGCTCGGCGAGGTCGCGCGCACGGGGGCCGTCTCGGCGCCCTGACCCGACCTGCCGGCACACCGCGGCGGTGATGCCACTCGCCGCCATGGTCGCCCTCGCGGGGCGGGAGTAGGGTGTGCCCCATGGGCAAGGTCACCGATCCTGCCCCGGGGGAGTACGGGCCGCCTGAGCCCGCGATCGGCGTCGAGCCGGTCGAGCGCGACACCCGGGGCGACCACGGCTTCTTCGGGCAGCCGCGAGCACTCGTCCACATCTTCGGCGTCGAGATGTGGGAGCGCTTCAGCTTCTACGGCATGCAGGGCATCCTGCTCATCTACCTCTACTACTCCGTGGCCGAGGGCGGCCTCGACATGGACCAGACCGCCGCGGCCGGCATCGTGGGCGCGTACGGCGGCGGGGTGTACCTCTCGACGATCCTCGGCGCGTGGATCGCCGACCGGCTGCTCGGCTCCGAACGGGTGCTGTTCATCAGCGCGAGCATCATCATGGCCGGGCACATCGCGCTCGCGCTGCTCCCCGGATTCATCGGTGTCGGCGTCGGCCTCGTGCTCGTCGCGTTCGGCTCGGGCGGGCTGAAGGCGAACGCCACGAGCGTCGTCGGCACGCTCTACTCCGAGCGCGATCCGAGACGGGATGCCGGGTTCTCGATCTTCTACCTCGGCATCAACCTCGGCGCATTCCTCGGTCCGCTGCTCACGGGCCTCCTCGCGTCGACCCTCGGCTTCCACTGGGGCTTCGGGCTCGCCGCGGTCGGCATGGCGTTCGGGCTGATCCAGTACTCGTTCGGCCGCAAGAACCTGCCGCGCGAGGCATCCGTCGTCCCGAATCCGTTGCCGCGTGAGCGCATCGGCCTCGTGATCGGCATCGCCGTGGCCGCGGTGATCCTCATCGCGGCCCTCGTGGTCTTCGGCGCGATCACCTCGACGAACCTCGTAACCTGGGTCATCGGCGGCACCGTCGTGGCGGCGGTCGCCTACTTCGTGGTGATCCTCTCGAGCCACCGCATCACGGCGGTCGAGCGCAGCCGCGTCTACGGATTCATCCCGCTGTTCATCGCGAGCGTCGCCTTCTGGTCGCTCTACCAGCAGCAGTTCACCGTGCTGACGATCTATTCCGACGAGCAACTGAACCGCGACCTGTTCGGCTGGGAGATGCCGGTCTCGTGGGTGCAGTCGATCAACCCGGTCTTCATCATCGTGCTGTCGGGGGTCTTCGCGGCCATCTGGACGAAGCTCGGCGAGCGGCAGCCGTCGACGCCGATCAAGTTCGCACTCGGCACCGCCATCATGGGCGTCGCGTTCCTGCTGTTCATCCCGTTCGCCGGCGGCGGTGCGAACTCGACGCCGCTGCTCGCGATCGTCGGCATCCTGTTCGTCTTCACGGTCGCCGAGCTGCTGCTCTCCCCGGTCGGCCTGTCGGTCACGACGAAGCTCGCGCCGAAGGTCTTCCACACGCAGATGGTGGCGCTGTTCTTCCTCTCGGTCGCGCTCGGCACGGCGATCTCCGGCCAGCTCGCGGAGTTCTACTCGTCCGACAACGAGGTGGCGTACTTCGGGGTGCTCGGCGTGATCGCGATCGTGCTCGGCGGCGCGCTCGCGCTCGCCACCCGCCCCGTGCTGCGGCTCATGGCGGGGGTGCGCTGAGCGGGGCATCCGCCCGCCCCTGAATCGCGGCGTCGCGCGGACGGATACGATTACCCGAGCGCACTCGCGAGGGAGGAGTCGGATGTCGCGACCCCTCGTGGTGATTCCCACGTACAACGAGCGTGAGAATCTCGCCGCCATCGTGGCGCGCGTTCGTGCGGTGGTGCCGGTCGCGCGCGTGCTCGTGGTCGACGACGGCTCGCCCGACGGCACGGGGGCGCTCGCCGACGAGCTCGCGGCCGCCGACGCGGCGGTGCTCACCCTGCACCGCGCCGCCAAGGAGGGGCTCGGCGCCGCCTACCTCGCGGCGTTCGAGTGGGCGCTCGAGCGGGGGTTCGACCCGATCGTGCAGCTCGACGCCGACGGTTCGCATCTGCCCGAGCAGCTCCCGTCGCTGCTCGAGGCGCTCGAGGGCACGGATGCCGCAGGCGAGCCCGTCGACCTCGTGATCGGGTCGCGCTGGGTCGCCGGCGGCGCCATCGAGAACTGGCCGAGGCATCGTGAATGGCTCTCCCGGGCCGGCAGCGCCTACGCGCGGTGGCTGCTGCGGCTGCCCACCCGCGACGCGACCGCGGGCTACCGGGCGTTCCGCGCCGAGGCGCTGCGCCGCATCCGCCTCGAAGACGTGCACACCCGCGGCTACGGATTCCAGGTCGACATGCTCTGGCATGCCCGCGAAGCCGGGCTCACGATCGTCGAGGTGCCGGTCACGTTCGTCGAACGCGTGCGCGGACGATCGAAGATGAGCGCCGGCATCGTGATCGAGGCGATGCTGCGCGTGACCGGGTGGGGCATCCGCAGCTGGTTCGGCCATGGCGTGCCCAGGCCGGCCGATGATCACGGCTCGGCGTCGAAGCGCTCGCACGCCTGATCGCGGCCGATGCCGGTTCCGGAGGAACGGTCGGGTCGTGGCGACGATCGGTCGGGTGCCCAGCGGGCGCTGACGAGAGGCTTGGGGCAGACCCCAAGGAGCACCATGTCAACGAACACGCTCTCGACCGCGGCAGTGACCGCCCCAGAGACACCCGCACCCATTCGACCGACCGCGTGGCTCGCGGTCGTCTCGCTCGGCCTCGGCATCTTCACGCTCGTGGCGAGCGAGTTCCTGCCGGCGAGCCTCCTCTCGCCGATCGCCGCCGATGTCGGCATCACCGAGGGCACCGCCGGGCAGCTCGTCACGGCGACGAGTCTCATCGGCATCATCGGCGGCCCGCTCGTCGTCTCGGCGCTGCCGCGCGTGAACCGCCGCTGGGTGATGGCGGGCCTCACGACGCTCGCGATCGCGTCGAACGTGCTCGTCGCGCTCGCGCCGGTCTTCGGGCTCATGCTCGCCTCGCGCCTGCTGCTCGGCATCGCGATCTCGGGATTCTGGGCGATGTCATTGGCCGTCACGGCGCAGATCGTGCCCGCCGACCACCTCGGGCGCGCGATGACGATCGTGAACGCCGGCGTCTCGCTCGCGACGATCGCGGCCGTGCCTGCGGGGGCCTACTTCGGCGAGCTGCTCGGCTGGCGCGCCGTGTTCCTCCTCGCCGCGGGAGCCGGCGTGGTGACCCTCGCCGCGCAACTGGCGACGCTGCCGTCGATCCCGCCGACGGGTGCCCCGGGCTTCCGCACGCTCGTGCAGACCGCGCGCACGCCGGTCGTGGCCCTCGGCATCCTCGCGATCGTGCTGATCGCCGGAGGTCACTTCATGGGCTTCACCTACCTGCGACCGGCCTTCGAGACGATCGAGGGGCTCACCCCGGCACTCCTCGCGATCCTGCTCGTCGTCTACGGCGTCGCGAGCTTCGTCGGCAACCTCGTGGCCGGACCGCTCGCGGACCGGCGACTGCAGGTGCTCGTGATCGGGGCGCCCGTCGCCATCGGGGTGTCCACGGTGCTCTTCGCGCTCGTCGGCACGAACCTGACCCTCGCGTTCGTGACGGTGTTCGTCTGGGGTGTCGGGTTCGGCGCCGTGCCGACGATGGTGCAGACGTGGATCGCCCGGGTCGCCCCCGAGCGGCTCGAGAGCGCGGGTGGACTCGTCGTCGCCGCCTTCCAGATCGCCATCACGATCGGGGCCGCGGTCGGCGGGCTCCTCGTCGACTCGGTCGGCGTGCAGACCGCGCTCATCGGCGGCGGGATCGCGGTGGTGCTCGGCGCGGGCGTACTGAGCTCCGCCCGCGTGCGGTCGCCGCGCTGAGCGCTCCCGAGCGCGCCGGGCGCGGCTACGCCACGCTCGTGACGGAGGTCCGGCGCCACAGGCTCGGCGAGACACCGGTGTGGCGTCGGAACGCCCGGCTGAAGCCGGCGTCGCTCTCGTAGCCGAGCTGGAAGGCGATGTCGGTGACGGATGCCCCGGCGCGAAGCATCCGCTCGGCTCGCTCCATGCGCACCCTCGTGAGGTACCGGGCGGGCGTGTCGCCGACGGCGTCGCGGAACTGCTCCGCGAACTGCGAGCGCGACGCGCGCGCCAGGCGGGCGAGCGACTCGACGGTCCACGGCGACCCCGGATCCTCGTGGATCGCGTCGAGTGCGCGGCCGAGGTGCGGGTCGCGAGCGGCGGCGAGCCACTCGCGCGCGTCGCCGCAGCCCTGCTCGAGCCAGATGCGAACGGCGGCGGATGCCACGACGTCGGCCAGTCGCTCGATCACCGATCCGCTTCCGGCGCGACCGCCGGAGGCTTCGCGGTGCATCGTGTCGAGCAGGGAGGCGAAGATCGGCTCGTGCACGCGGAAGCCGCACGTGAAGAGCACCGCCGGCATCGAGCGGGGTGAGATCGCGTCGGCGCCGTTGAGGGCGAGCGAGCCGCTGAGGAGCACCGAATCGCGTGACGCGTGCAGCTCGACCCTGCCGGGATGCGGCATCATGACGAAGTCGCCCGCCTGCATGACGAGCGGGTCATCGCCGCTGCGACGGAGCTCGACGGCGCCCGTCGCGACATAGTCGAACCGGATGCCGCCACCGTCGTCGAGCCGTGTCGAACCGGCCGGCAGCTCGCGGTGGCCGAACTCGAGCACGCTCCAGTGCAGGCGTTCGAGCACGGCGTCGATGCTTCGCTCGGCGTCGTCGACCGCCGCGGGGCGTGGGCGTGCGTCGATCGCGCTCATGTCAGGTGCAAGCGTGTGGGGCGGCGGATCATTCCTCGGACCGGCGCATGCGCGATGGGGACGTGGCTCAGCCGGCGAGCAGGAACGGCTCCGACACCAGGCGTTCGCGCGCCTGCCGGCGGGCGCCGGCGAGCGCCGAGTCGGTGCCGGCCCGCGCCGCCGCGACCGCCGGGATCGTCGCGAGCGCGCCACTGCCGAGCGTCGGGCGGTTCGACCGGAACGCGCTCTCGATGTCGCCGATGAGCGAAGCCCAGTAGCCGCCGACGACGATGACGGCGGGGTCGAGCGCGGGCACCACGATCTGGAGGGTCCGGCCGATCCAGAGGGCCGCGTCGAGCCACGACCAGCGCGCCCGGTCGTCGGCGGCTTCGATGCGGGCGACGAGCTCCGCGAGCGCCGTCTGCTGCCCGTGTGCGGCGGCGAAGTCGCCGAGGCCCGCCCGTTCGAGCACGAGCGCCGGGGCAGCGACCGTGGCGAGGCATCCGCGCTGGCCGCACTCGCACCGCACCCCGTCGGGCACGACGGGCAGGTGCGCGAACATCGCGGCGAGGCCGTGCGCCCCGAGCATCGGACGCCCGCTCGAGATGACGGCGCCCATGACGCTCGTGTCGCCCGAAAGGTAGAGCAGGTCGCCGACGCCCGAGAGTGCTGCGTGCTCGGCCATCGCTGCCGCGACGGCGAGCGGCGTGAGCGAGATCGGGAGCGGCAGGGCGGCCTCGACCTCGTCGAGGGCGGGGGTGCGCGCCCGGAGCTCGCCGATGACATCGATGGGTTCGACCCCGAGTCGACCGTCGGCGACGGCGACCGGCGGACGACCGGCGACCGAACCTTCGACGAGCACGCTGACATCGGCGATCGGATGACCCGATCGGTCGGCGCGTGCGAGCGCACGCCCGAGCACGACCGCGAGCAGCTCGATCGGCGTGGGCAGGTGCGACTCGCCGCCCTCGTGCAGCTCGGCGACGGCCGAGAGCGGTGCCGTGAACCGCGCGAACTCCTCGCCGCCGAGGGTCGAGATCGTCGCGATCGCGTCGTCGGCGCCGAGCAGCGCGGTGACGAGCACGTGGTCGGCCGCCGCGAGCGTGAGCGGTGCGGTTCGGCCGTCGCCCGAGGCATCCGCCGTCGTGGCTCGCAGCACCCCCGCATCGAGCAGTCGTGCGGTGAGGCCCGCGATGGCGCCGCGGCCGAGGCCTGTGGCCGTCGCGAGTTCACTTCGGGTGGCGGGGCCGTGCGTCACGAGGTGCTCGAGCACGCGTGCGGACTGCTCGCGATGCACCTCGCCAAGTGGGCCGGTCGTGGTGGGAACGGATGTCTCGCCGACCTCGGTCATGTCTGAAGCATGGTGCCCGCGGGTCGTTCGGTCAGTCCCCCGTTCGGGGGGTATTTTCACGGGTTGCCCCGCGTCGACCGGTCGGGCGGCGCCTTCCCGGTCAGCCGGCGAGCAGCGGGCGAACGCTCGCGTAGCCGCCGCCGGCCACGGTCGGTGGCACGTCGTAGACGCGGATGTCGCTCGAGGCATCCGTGAATCGCGGCCAGCGCGGGTCGCCCTCGCGCAGGAACGCGACGGCGGCGCGGTGCACCTCGTCGGCGAGCTGCTGCGGCGGGTCGTCGCCCGCGAGCGCGTCGACGCGCTCGGAGTCGAGGCAGTCGAAGAAGAACGGCACGTCGAGGCAATGCACCGACCGGCCGTACTTCGATGAACGCCACGAGAAGCGGTAGAGCCACGTGGGCGCGTCGCGGCGGGCGAGTGCGACGCGCAGGGCGAGGGTGCGGAACAGCCGGTCGGTGAGGTAGCGCCCCATGACGGCTGCGGTGCCGCGCTTCGCGACGTCGCGATTGGCGGCAAGGTACGCTGATCGCTCCGTGGCACGGAGCCCAGCCTTTCCGAGGAGGAACGAGGCCGGCACGAAGCGGAGCTTGCCCCTGGCGCGGTCGAAGACCATCGAGAACTCGTCGTCGGCGGTGCCGAGCACGAGCGGCTTGTCAGCACCGATGCCCGCGGCGATGGCGTCGACCGTCGCCATCGTCACCAGCTCGCCGTCGACCACCGGACCGAGTGCGAGGCCATCGCCGATGACGCCGCGCAGCTCGACGATCGGACTGCCGCCGGCCGCCGGCTCGAGCAGCTGCTTCTGCAGTTCGAGCACCCGCTGTTCGCTCAGGCTCGAGAACCCGGCGCGGGTCGGCTCCACCCCCGCCGCCGCGGCGAGCCGCCGCCCGAACGCCTCGGCCCGTTCGCGAGAGACATCCGCCGCCGCCCCCGACATGCTGTATGCCGCCGCGAAGAGCGGCTGCGCGCGTGGCATGCCGAGGAGCGCCAGCACCGCCCCGCCGCCCGCCGACTGACCGGTGATCGTGACCCGCGACGGGTCGCCGCCGAACGCCGCGACGTTGTCGCGCACCCACTCGAGGGCGAGGAGCCAGTCGAGCACGCCGCGGTTCGGCGGGGCATCCGCGATCCAGCCGAAGCCGTCGAAGCCGAGCCGGTAGGAGATCGTCACGGTGACGATGCCGTCGCGATTGAATGCGCGGCCGTCGTACCACGGGCTCGCGGGCGAGCCGGCGAGGTAGCCGCCACCGTGGATGTAGACGAGCACCGGCAGCGCGGCATCCGTCGCCGGCGAAGGCGTGAACACGTTCACGTTGAGCGTCGACGCACCCGGCACCGACGGCTCGGGGATCAGGGTCACGCCCGCTTCGCCGCGGTGTGCCGTCGCACCGTACTCGAGCGCGTCGCGTACGCCCGCCCATGGCCGATGCCGCACGGGCGCCGCGAAGCGCAGGTCGCCGACCGGCGGCTCGGCGAACGGGATGCCGAGGAATGCAGCGGATGCCCCGGGCTCGCCCGGCTCGCCGCGCCATGCTCCGCGCACACGACCGGCGCTCGTCTCGACCTCGACGCGGGCGTCGGTGGTGTTGGATGACATGCGTGCAATCTACGGCAGCCGTGACGAGCGCGGCAGGCGAGAGGAACTTCCCATGGACGTGATGCTCCGCGAGATCGACGACGAGAACCGCGACGCCGTGCTGGCCCTCAGCGTGGCGCCCGGCCAGCGCCGGTTCGTCGGCACCGTGCAGGGCGCGCTCGACGATGCGGCCGCCTACCCGCACGCCAACCCCTGGTATCGGGCGGTGTACGCGGGTGGCGAGCCCGTCGGCTTCGTGATGCTCAGCTGGGACGTCGAGCCCCAGCCGCCCGACCTCATCGGCCCGTGGTTCCTGTGGAAGCTCATCATCGACGAGTCCCGCCAGCGGCTCGGGTACGGCGCGCAAGCGGTGCGCCTCGTCGCCGAACTCGTGCAACGTGAGGGCGCCGCCGAGCTCCTCACGAGCTACGTCGACGCCGACGACGGTCCGGCCGGGTTCTACGCCCGACTCGGCTTCGAGCCGACGGGTGAGGTCGACGGCGACGGCGAGATCATCGTGCGCCTGCCCCTGACGCCGGGCTCCCGGCAACCCCGTTGACGCGCGGCGGCGGCGCACGTAGACCGAGGAGTGCGCGGCCGCCATCCACGCCGCGCACCGACCGGGAGGAGACCGACATGACGGTGAAGCTCAACCAGACCGGCCTTCGGCACGCTCGTTCGCTCGTGCGCGACGGCAAGGTCGTGCGCGACGAACGCGACGACTGGAGCGAGCACGCCCCCAGCACCGACGATGAGAACGAGTTCATCGCCGAGCACAGCTGGGCGGAGTACGGCAAGTGGCACCTCGGCGTCGACGACGACGAGGACCGCGAGACGAAGGCGCACTACAAGTTCCCGTACGGCGACTTCACCAAGGTGCACCGTTGCGGGGTGATCTCGCTCGAGAGCCGCGCCGGCCAGTTCGACCACGACGAGATCCGCGACGAGTCCAAGAAGCTGCTGGAGCTCATCGACAAGGACTGAGCAGCCATCGGCGTGGCACACTCGAAGCCCAGCACCCCGGAGGTCGAGATGTCCGTTGCCACGCCGTCAGGATCCACCCCGCCCCCTCCGCCCACCGCGGCGGTCGCCGACGCCGCCCTGCGGCTCGGAGTCGAGGCGCGCCTCGCACCCGTGCAGCTGCGACCGCTGCTGCCGACGGCGCCGATCGCCGGGCGCGCACGCCCGGTGACGCACCTCGGCAGCGTCGACGTGCTGCTCGAGACGATCGACGACGCGTCGCCCGGCGACGTCATCGTGATCGACAACGGCGGCCGACTCGACGAGGCCTGCATCGGCGATCTCATGGTGCTCGAGGCAGAGCGGGCCGGCCTCGCCGGCATGGTCGTCTGGGGACTCCACCGTGACACGGCGCAGCTGCGTGAGATCGGGCTCCCCGTCTTCAGCCTCGGAGCGTGCCCATACGGGCCGCGCCGGGTCCCGCCGGCCGGCCGGCGAATGCGCAGCGCGTTCCTCGACGGCATCGCCGTGAGCGAGGGCGACCACGTCTTCGCCGACGACGACGGCGTGCTCGTCGTGGCATCCGATCGGATCGAGGAGGTCATCGAGCTCGCACTGACGATCCAGCACACCGAGACGGCGCAGGCCGAGCGGATGCGCGGTGGCGAGAGCCTGCGAGCACAGCTCGACTTCTCGGGGTATCGCGAGCGCCAGACATCCGACCCCGACCTCACCCTGCGTCGCCACCTGCAGGAACGGGGCGGCGCCATCGAGGTCTGACGCGCTCGGCAACCCCGCGAACGTCAGCCGCTTGCGGCGGGCGCCGGCAGCAGGCCGGCCACGAGTGCGTCGATGACCTCGTCGGTCGACGTGTCGGGATCGATCGGGGTGGTGAGCCGGTCGAGCACGAGTCCGTCGATCGCGTAGTGGAACGCGGCGATCTCGCGGGCGCCGCCGGGGAGGCCGGCGGCCGTGTTGAACCCGACATCCGCTGCGAACGCCGTTCGCTGCCACTCGCGGAGCACGGCGGCGACCTCTGGGCGCCGCGTGCTCTCGAGCCGGAGCTCGAAGAGCGCGAGCGTGACGTCGCGCTCGCCCGTGAGTCGCCGGACGATGTCGCGCAGGTAGTCGGCGAACAGCGCGCGACTCGGTGGCTCGCCGGCGCGCTCGGCGAGGTCGTCGGGGGTGGGGCCCAGCCGCTCGCCGATGCGGTCGACGAGTCCGGCGATGAGGTCGGCGCGGCTCGCGAAGTAGTTCGAGCTCGTGCCCTGCGGAACGTCGGCCGCCCGATCGACGGCGCGGTGCGTCAGGCCGCGCGCGCCTTCGCGAGCGAGCACTTCGATCGCGGCGTCGGCGAGCAGCCTCCGGCGTTCGTCGTTTCGGGCCATGCGGCGAGTGTAGCGCGAACCACTACACCTGTGGTACCTTCTTGACCACTACATCAGTCGTGGATTGGATTCAATGCGAAACCTCGTGTACTACGTTGCCGTCAGCCTCGACGGCTACATCGCCGGCCCCGCAGGGGAGTACGACGCCCTTCTCGCCGAGGGCGACCACATGGACGCCGTCTTCGCCCGGTATCCCGATGCCCTGCCCACCGCGGCCGCGGCGGGCCTCGGCATCGAGCAACGGGCGACCACGTTCGACACGGTCGTGATGGGCTGGAACACCTACGCGGTCGGCCTGCCGTTCGGCATGACGAGTCCCTACTCGCACCTGCGGCAGCTGGTGTTCTCCCGAGCACGCGGCGCCGACAGCGTCGGCGAGGGCGTGACCGTCAGTGCCGCCGATCCGGTCGAGGTCGTGCGGCAGCTGAAGACCGAAGACGGCGCCGACATCTGGCTGTGCGGCGGCGGCAGCCTCGCTGCCGCGCTCGTGGGCGAGATCGACCGGCTCGTGCTCAAGGTCAGCCCGGTGGTCTTCGGCGCCGGCATCCCGCTCTTCGCCGGCGACGGCTACGAGCCGCGCGCGTTCGACCTCGTCGACAGCACCGCGTACGGCTCAGGGGTCATCATCACCGAGTACGCTCGCGGCGCGAGCTGACCCTCGCCCCCCGGTCGGCCGGCTGCAGGCGGGCTAGCCGACCGGGTGCCCGGGGTCAACCGCTGGGCTCGCAGCGCGGGCGGTGGCACACTGGCGAGCGAACCCGGATCGGAGGATGTCATGGCGAAGACGAAGACCCGTACGCCTCGCGCCGAGCGACGTGAGGCCCGCAAGGCCGTGGCGGAGGCGAAGCGCGCCGACAAGCAGGCACGGAAGCTGGCGAAGACGCTCTCGCTCGAGGCCCGCGAGAAGTTCCAGGCCAAGACCGCGGGCGCCCACGATGGGATTCGTGCCGCGCGCGACGAGGTACGCGTCCGTCCAGCACGCGCGAAGCGGATGGCCCGCAAGGCCGCAGCCCAGCTCGAGCGCGCCTCGATCGTGGCGACCTCGTCGGGCGATGCCCGCCGGCGTGCGCTGGCCGAGACCGACGCGAAGAAGCGCGCCAAGACGATCAAGCAGCGCAATGCCCAGGCGAAGCAGGCCAACAAGATGGTGAAGCACATCGCGCTGCACACGGTCGTGACCTCGGTGACCACGCCGACCGACAAGGAGCACGTCGAGCATCGCGTGAAGCAGGCGCGCCAGCGCGCCAGCAAGGTCGTCTGACACCAGTTCGCGGTTCTTGCCCGCTGCAGGGCGCAGGGGTACCGTGACCCGTAGCCGGCGGATGCCACGTGCATCGGGCCGGCGGGAGGCCCCATGAGCTCCGAAGCCCTCGATCGCGGTCGCGCGGCGTTCGCCGCGCACCAGTGGCTCGACGCGTTCGCAGCGCTGTCGGAGGCCGACCTCGACGGGCGGCTCGAGGCCGCGGATCTCGAGCAGCTCTCCACCGCGGCGCTGCTGCTCGGCCGCGACACTGAAGGAATCGACCTCGCGACGCGAGCGCATGAGGCGTTCCTCGAGGTCGACGACGCAGCGGGCGCAGCCCGATCCGCCGCCTGGATCGGCATCTACCTCACGAGCAAGGGCGACCTCGCGCGCGGCGGCGGCTGGCTCGCGCGCGCGACGCGGGTGGCGGAGGGCGGAGCCGGGGCTGAATCGGCGGAGGGCCTCGCGCGCATCCCCGCCGCCCTGGGGGCGCTCTACGGCGGCGACGTGGCGGGCGCGGCACGTGCGTTCGCCGAGGCGTTCGCGATCGGCGAACGGTTCCGCGATCGCGATGTCATGGCCTTGGCGCACCTCGGACTCGGGCAGGCCGAGATCATGCTCGGCCGGGCCGACGACGGCCTCGCGCTCCTCGACGAGGTGATGGTCGCGGTCACCGCGGGGGAGATCTCGCCCGTGGCATCCGGGATCGTGTACTGCGAGGTCATCGGCAGCTGCCACCTCGCGTTCGACGTGCGCCGAGCCCAGGAATGGACGGTCGCGCTCGACCACTGGTGCGGCGCACGACCCGGCATGGTCATGTTCAGCGGCATGTGCCAGGCGCACCGCGCCGAGCTGTACCGCCTGCACGGCGCGTGGACCGACGCCCTCGAGGCGGCGCGGGTGGCGGTGGGCCTCGCGAGCCACGGCGACTGGAACGCCGAGTTCTCGGGCTGGTACCTGCAGGGCGACGTGCACCGCCTTTGCGGCGAGGTCGGCGAGGCCGAAGCGGCGTACCAGCGTGCGGCCGAGACCGGGTGGCCGCCACAGCCTGGGCTGGCACTGCTCCGGCTCGCGCAGGGCAACGTTCGGCTCGCGCGATCGCTGATCGGTCCGGCCGCTGAGCAGGCCGACCTGGCGACTCGCCACCAGCTCCTGCCCGCCGTCGTCGAGATCGAGCTCGCCGCCGGCGACGTCGCGGCAGCGCGCCGTGCCGCCGACGAGCTCGCGGCGGCGACCCCGCCCGATGCGAAGCCGGTGCGGCGAGCGGTCGCGGCAGGATGCGATGGTGCGGTGCGGCTCGCCGAGGGCGACGCTCGAGGCGCGCTCGGCCCGCTGCGCACCGCGTGGACGAGCTGGCAGGAGGTCGACGCGCCGTACGAGGCGGCACGGTGCCGCGTGCTCACGGCGTGCGCGTGGCGTGCGCTCGGCGACGAGGCCTCCGCGTCGATGGAACTGGATGCCGCGCGGGCGGCGTTCCTCGAGCTCGGCGCCGCACCCGACGTGCTGCGCGTCGACGCGCTCGCGCGCGCCGGATCGCCCGCCCGGTTCGGCCCGCTCACCCCTCGTGAGGTCGAGGTCGTGCGACTCGTGGCCGAGGGCAGGACGAACCGGGCCATCGCGGGCCAGCTCTACCTCAGCGAGAAGACGGTCGACCGGCACCTCAGCAACGTCTTCGCGAAGCTCGGCGTCTCATCGCGCGCGGCGGCGACGGCCTACGCCTACGAGCACGCCCTGATCTGAGGCAGGGGCAGCCGACGCCGGATGGAGCGGTGAACGGCTCCATGCGGCATCCGCGAATGGGTGATTCTCCGGATGCCGCGGCGAACGCCGGTTCGTACCGTCGGGTGCATGGAACTCGCCGTGCTCGCCGGCATCCTCTCGACCGGCCTCTTCGCCATGAGCTACCTGCCCATGCTGGTGAAGGCCGCGCGCACGAAGGACCTGTCGTCGTACAGCTTCGGAAACCTCGCGATCACGAACGTCGGCAACGCCGTGCACTCCGTCTACGTCTTCAGCCTGCCGCTCGGGCCGATCTGGTTCCTGCACACCTTCTACCTCGTGGCGTCGGCGCTCATGCTGGCCTGGTTCCTGCGGTACCGCACAGCGGGTCGGCGCGCCGATCGGGCACCGAGCCCGTCGTCACCGACGGCTTCGGAACCCGGCTCGTACCCGATGAGCGCGGTCAGCTGATCGCCTTGCGGACGAGCTCGGTGACGGTCTGCTCGACTTCGGGCGACCAGGTGCGAAGCGCGAAGCCGACCGACCACATGTCCCCGTCGTCGAGGTTCGCCTTGTCCTCGAAGCCGAGGGTCGCGTAGCGCGTGTTGAACTTCTTGGCCGGCTGGATGAAGACGACCATCTTGCCGTCGCCGTTCGCGTAGCCGGGCATGCCGTAGTACGTCTTGGGAACGAGGTCGGGCGCGACCTCGGTGACGACCTTGCGGAGTCCCTCGGCGAGCACCTTGTCTTCGGGCTCCAGCCCATCGATGACGTCTTGGAGCGCCTTCTCACCCGCCGCGCGGTTCTTGCCCGCCTTCTCCTGCTCGCGGAGTTCCTTGGCGCGTTGCTTGACCGCGTCGCGTTCCTCCGCGCTCAGCCCTCCGGTCGTGTCGGTCTTGGCCATCGTGGTGTCTCCTTCCGGGGTTCCCCATCTTGGACGCCGCACCCGTCGAGGCGTCGATGTCAGGCTATGCGGGTGCGCTCGTCGCGCGCTTCTCCGATCCTGCTCCGATGGTCGCCGTCACCGCCGGTCGCGAATGGGTCACCCGCTGTCGTCGTGCGGGACTCAGGGCCCGCACTGATCCGCTCGGTGCTGCGACCCAATATGCTGCGACGATGACGCCTCTTCGATTGAGCGCCCTTCCGGTCATGTTGGTTGCCGCCCTCGCCCTCGCCGGCTGCGTCCGCCCCCGCACCGACCCCGACACCGACACCGACAGCCTCTCCGCCCGCCACGCCGACGGAATCCCCCTCTGCAGAGCCCACAACCGAGCCGAGCGAGGCGCCGGCCGCAACCTGCGACACCGTGCTCACGCCCGACGGCTACGCGAAGCTCACTGCCGACGGGCTCGAGCCGCTGGAGCCCGTCGCCGTCGACCACCTGGCCACCTACTTCCCAATCGCCGCGCAGATGGTCGAAGCGGGCGGTCTCGCTTGCGGCTGGGGCAAGCCGCAGACCGACTTCGGCCTCAGCGTCACTCAGCTCTCCGCAGCCGATCCGGCCGTATGGGAGCCAGCGCTCGCAGACGCCGGTTTCGTCGAGTCGAACGATCCCGTTCCGGGTGCGTACACCGGGCCGGTCGACGCGGGCTCCGGCAGGAGCCCCGTCGTCATCGTCGCCGGCGACACCTTGACGTTCGTCAGCGCCGCGACATTCGCGGGCTGGATCGCCCCCACGTCGTAGGCCCTTGTCAGGTGGGCCGGCTCAGCCGCAGCGGCGCCGCCTACTTCGCGAGCGAGCTCCGCGACGTGGGCTTCGACGCAGCCTTGGCGGAAGCCGTCTTCGTCGTGGCCGCCTTCGCTGCTGCGGCCGACCGCGGCGAGCGCACGGTCTTCGGCTTCGACGACACGGCGGCCTCTGCGGCATCCGCCACCGGCTTCGCGATCGGGATGAGCCGGGCCAGCTGGGTGACGTGCTGCGGGCCGAGCTCGTCGATCGTGGCGACCTCGAGGAGCGTCATCGTGCGCACGATCTCATTGCTGAGAATCTCGATGGTCTTGTCGACGCCGCGGCGCCCGCCGGCCATCAGACCGTACAGGTAGGCGCGGCCCACGAGCGTGAACCGTGCGCCGAGGGCGATGGATGCCACGATGTCGGCGCCCGACATGATGCCGGTGTCGAGGTGCACCTCGAGGTCGGTGCCGACCTCGCGCGCGACGTGCGGGAGCAGGTGGAACGGGATCGGTGCACGGTCGAGCTGACGGCCGCCATGGTTCGAGAGCACGATGCCGTCGACGCCGCGGTCGGCGAGGAGCTTCGCGTCTTCGACGGTCTGCACGCCCTTGACCACGATCTTGCCGGGCCAGATGCCACGGATGACGTCGAGGTCGTCGAACGAGATGGTCGGGTCCATCGCCGAGTTGAGCAGGTCGGCGACGGTTCCACCGGTCGAGGAGAGCGAGGCGAACTCGAGCTTCGGGGTGGTGAGGAAGTTGATCCACCACGCGGGGCGCGGAAGCGTGTCGAGCACGGTGCCGACGGTGAGCTGCGGAGGGATCGAGAAGCCGTTGCGCTTGTCGCGCAGGCGGGCGCCGGCGACCGGGGTGTCGACCGTGAAGAAGAGCGTGTCGAAGCCGGCCGCCGCGGCACGGCGGGCGAGCTCGTACGAGATCTCACGCTCGCGCATGACGTAGAGCTGGAACCAGTTGCGACCGTTCGGGTTCGCCGCCTTCACCTCTTCGATCGACGTCGTGCCGAGCGTCGAGAGGGTGAACGGGATGCCGGCCGCGGCGGCGGCACCCGCGCCGGCGACCTCGCCCTCGGTCTGCATCATGCGGGTGAAGCCCGTGGGCGCGATGCCGAACGGCAGGGCGCTCGGCCCGCCGAGCACCTCGACGCTCGTGTCGACGACCGGCACGTTGCGCAGGATCGACGGGTGGAACTCGATGTCCTGGAACGCCTGCCGCGCGCGCGCGAGCGACAGCTCGCCCTCGGCGGCGCCCTCGGTGTAGTCGAAGGGCGCCTTCGGGGTGCGGCGCTTCGCGATCGCGCGGAGGTCGGCGATCGTGAGCGCCTTCTCGAGCCGGCGGTCGGTGGGGTTGAGCGTCGCCTTCTTGAACTGCATGAGTTCGGTGAGCTCGCGGGGGTTCGGGAACTGGCGCTTGACCATGGGGCTGCTGCTCTGCTTTCAGTTGGTGGGGATGCTGGCGGGTTCGATGAAGGTCTCGGCGTAGTACCCCGAGATGTGGTCGTGGATGCGGGTGCGGGCGGTCGGGGCATCCGCTGCCCTGATGGCCTCGACGATGCCGCGGTGCTCGCGCCGGAGGCGGGCGGAGGTCGCGGGCCAGTCGGTGATCGTGGACAGCCCCGCGAGTGCGTAGCCCTCGATGCCGCTGCGGAGCCCCGCCATGGTCGCGGTGATGACCTGGTTGCCGGATGCCTCGGCGAGCGCCAGGTGGAAGGCCGCGTCGAGCGCGAGGAACTCCGACGGCGTGAGCTCGGGGGAGTCCATGGCGTCGAGCAGGCGCTCGGCCGCCGACAGGTCGGCGTGCGGGTCGGCCTCGGCCAGGTCGCCCGCGACGGATGACTCGAGGATCAGCCGCGTGCGCACGATGTCGGCGACGGGGAATCCGCGAGCCGCCACCTGCAGCCGCATCAGGGCGCTCATGCCGCCGCCCGGCGTGGCGATGATGATGGCGCCCGCGCTCGGACCCGAGCCCGATTGCGTGCGGATGAGCCCGAGCACCTCGAGCACGCGCAATGCCTCGCGCACGCTGGAGCGGCCGACGCCGAGCTCGGCCGAGAGCGCGCGCTCGCCGGGGAGGCGGTCGCCGGGAGCGAGGGTGCCGTCGAGCAGGTGCGCTTCGACGTGCTCGAGCACGCTCTGCCAGGCACGGGGAGCTTCGGATGCCGCGGCGCTGCTTGCCGCCATGTGCTCGCCCTTTCGCTCGCGCCGATGTGGTCAGACCACAGTATCATGTGTGGTCAGACCACACCGTGCTCGGAGTCGCCTTGCCGCGATAACCGCACCGATCGGTTGCTGCAACCCCCTGCCGAGATCGAGTGGCGCGACGAAGACTTGGGGAGACGACGCCGCCGGCGTCGAGAGTGGAGCACCCGGATGTCCGACATCAACACCCCCTCGTCCCGTCAGCACCCCGAGGAGCCGGCGGAGGGACCCGACGACGAGAGCGCCGAGCCCAATCGAACCGCCGACGCCGACTCCGACGCCGACACCGACGACTTCGCGCCGGACGAGGACATGTCGTCGTACAACATCCAGCCGCCGCCCACGGAGGACTCCGCGGTGCCGGGCGTTCCCGATGCGAGCGATGCGCTCCAAGGGCAGGAGTCCGACGAACCGGGCGCCAACGCGACCGGGGTGGGTATCTGAGCCGAGCCGCCTCAGTCCTTCTTCGGGCGGATGCGGATGCGGTTGCCGGCCTCGTCGAGCTCGACGACGCCGGCTCGCGACTTGATGAAGTCGGAGAACGAGCCGAAGCCGAGTCGGCGTTCCTGGAAGCTCGGGTCCATGCGGAGCATCTGGTTCTTCACCGCGCCGCTCGCCTGCCACTCCTGGTCGTTCTTGACGCGCAGCAGTTCCATGGCCTTCAGCAGCAGGCGGCCCGGGTTGCGCGTACCCGTCGCCGGGGCGTCATCGGTGTCGTCGCGTGACGCCCCCGGTGGCATGAACACGGCCATCGCAGGCGCGCGTTCCGCCGGCG
Source organism: Agromyces ramosus (assembly GCF_030817175.1). Classification (NCBI taxonomy): domain Bacteria; kingdom Bacillati; phylum Actinomycetota; class Actinomycetes; order Micrococcales; family Microbacteriaceae; genus Agromyces; species Agromyces ramosus. Next base: position 2,082,479 of record NZ_JAUSYY010000001.1, read on the forward strand.
TCGGCTCGGCCGGCGGCTCGGCCGCGGCAGCTTCGGCTGGGCTCGCCTCGGCTGCGGCATCCGCGGGCTTGCGCCCCCTAGATGCGCGGCGAGCGCGCGTCGGCGGTGCGGCGGCGGGTTCAGCGGACGCCGTGGCATCGCTCGTGCCGGCCTCGTCGTCGGCGACCGCGGCGTCCGTCGACAGCAACGCGTCGTAGTCGGCGAACTCGTCGCACGACGCCGTGAGCGCGCGGCTCGTGCCGCCGGCCACGCCGATGCCGACGACGTAGCGGCCGAGTCGCTTGCACTTCTGGGCGAGCGCGACGTAGTCGGAGTCGCCCGCGACGATCACGATGTGCGTGAGGTCTTCGATGCGGAACATGTCTTCGACCGCATCGACGGCGAGGCGGATGTCGGCGCCGTTCTTCGTCGCCGAAAGGGGGAACAGCTGCACGAGGTCGACCGCCCGGTCGATGAGCTGGCCGCGATAGCTCGCGTTGATGGGCGTCGACCAGTCGGCATACGCGCGCGCGATGGCGATCGTGCCGAACGTCGCGGCGAAGTCGAGCACGGCGTCGATGTCGACCGTGGCCTGGGCGAGCTTCTGCACCGTCTGAGGCGCGGGCGCCTTGCCGCGCGCGGTGTCCTTGCGGTAGGCGAAGTCGCCGTGCAACTGGTCGTAGCGCGAGATGACGATGTTGTCGAAGTCGAAGTAGAGGGCTACGCGGGGTTCTGCCGAGGCGGGCATGTCGACCTTCCGTCGGTTGGCGTCACCTCCGATCGTAGGACGTCAGGATGCGCAACGCATGGGAGGCGGGGCATCCGCCGGTCGTTCAGGCGGCGGCGACCGCGTTGTGCAGCTCGTCGGCGTCGGCCCCGAGGCGGGTGAAGCCGCCGCCGATGTTGGTGAGCAGCACGAAGCAGACGTCGCGCGAGGGCGTGATCCAGAACTCGGCTCCGGCCCAGCCGCCGTGGCCGTACGTGTCGCGGGCGAGGAGGCCCTGCGCCGAGTGCCGCAGGTTCCACGTGAAGCCCCAGTCCTGACCGCGGCTCTCGCGGTAGGGCTCGAGCTTCGGGAGCCCCGCGGTGAGCGGCCGCAGCATCGCCTCGACCGTCACCGGCGAGACGATCGAGCCGTCGTTGCGCAGCAGGGCGCTGCCGACGGCGAGCAGGTCCTCGGCGCGTCCGAGGAGCCCGGCGCCCGGATGCCGCAACGACGCGAACTTCTCGTAGTCGAGCCCCTGCCCGGCCGCATCGACGACCTCGTGGTGGCTCGCCTCGGCGTCGAGGGTGAAGCCGGTCGCGCCGACCCGCTCGCCCACCGCCGCGACCGCCTGCCCCCACGGTGTACCGCCCGCATGCTCGATGAGCGCGGCGACGCCCTCGAACGCGATCGTCGAGTACCGTGACACGGTGCCCGCGGCGAAGTCGCGGCCGGGTGCGACGAGCAACGACCGCAGTCCTGGAGTGTCCATGGGCGGCTCGATGATGCCCGAGGTGTGGCTCACGAGGTGCCTGAGCCGCACGACGTCGTCGCGGTCGGCGCCGAACTCGGGTACCGCCCGGGCGAGCGGCGTCTCGGCGGTGAGCCGACCCTGCTCGATGAGCTGCAGCGCGGAGAGGCCCACCATGGGCTTCGTCACCGAGAACAGCGGGTAGTGATCGTCGACGGATGCCCCGCCGAACGCGTCGAGGGCCACGACGCCCTCGGCCGTCGCGATGCCGAGCACGGCGGTCGGCAGGACGCCCGCGTCGACGTGGCGGCGGACCCAGTCGAAGGCGTGGTCGTAGGCGGGCATGCTGTCCTCTCGATGGTGTGCGGGGTGGGGCGCGTCGGAACCGCTCAGCTGCGGAGCACGACGTTGAGCGGTTCCTCGCCGCGGAGCATCCGCTCGATCTGCGTTCGCAGCAGCCGCGCCATGCGGGGCATCATCGCGGTCGACGCGCCGCCGACGTGCGGCGAGATGAGCACGTGCGGCAGGGCGAACAGCGGATGCCCGCTGGGGAGCGGCTCGGGGTCGGTGACGTCGAGGGCGAAGCGCAGACGTCCGCGGGTGGCGTGGTCGAGGATCGCGTCGGTGTCGGCGACGCGGCCCCTCGCGATGTTCACGAGGAGGGCGCCGTCGGGCATCGCGCTGAGGAACGCATCGTCGACGAGGCCCGTCGTCGCGTCGCTGAGCGGCACGCCGACGATCACGATGTCGGCGGTCGGCAGCAGCTCGGGCAGCTCGTCGATGCCGTGGACGTGGCCGGTCTCGTCGTCGCGCGCCCGCGAAGCGACGCGCACGAGCTGGACCTCGAACGGCGCGAGCCGCGCCTCGATCGCACGGCCGACCCCGCCGTAGCCGAGCAGCAGCACCCGCCGGTCGGCGAGGCTCTCGTGTCGCGCGGGCGCCCATCGGCCCTCGGCGGCGGCGCGCACGAAGTCGGGGATGCCGCGCTGCGCGGCGAGCACGAGCGCGAGGGTGAGCTCGGCGGTGGAGGTCTCGTGCACGCTCGCGGCGTTCGCGAAGACATGCCCGGGCGGGAGGGCCGCGGGGACGTCGTCGTAGCCGATCGACTGCGACTGCACGAGCCGGGTCGTGACGGCCGCGAGCGCTCCGAGTCGGGCCGAGGCGCCCATGTACGGCGGCACGACGAGGTCGAGGTGCGCTGCGGGCGGCGGCGACTCGAAGTCCCACACGACGACCTCGGCACCCGCGGGAACAGGGCCGAGCGCATCGAGTGCGTCGCGCAGCGTGGCGCCGGGCACGGAGACGAGCAATGGGGCATCCGTCATGGGTCAATCCTTCCAGAGCGGATGCCGCACGGCCGGCCGTCGGGTCGGCGCGCGACGCTGCGCGTCACAGCAGCTGCTCCACCTGCCCGCGGCATCCGTGCCGCTGCCGGTGCCCGCCTGAGCCTCGAGTCACGGTGCCCCGACGTCGCCCCACCGGTTCGCAGCCCACGGCCGTCTCGTCACAGCACCTTCGACAGGAACTGACGGGTTCGCTCCTGCCGCGGTGCCGTGAAGACCTGCTCGGGATCGCCCGACTCGATGATCCGGCCGCCGTCCATCACGATCACCCGGTCGGCGACTTCCCGCGTGAACCCCATCTCGTGGCTCACGACGATCATCGTCATGCCGGCAGCCGCCAGGTCGCGCATCACCGCGAGGACCTCACCGACCATCTCGGGGTCGAGCGCGCTCGTCGGCTCGTCGAAGAGCATCAACGCGGGGCGCATCGCGAGTGCGCGGGCGATCGCCACGCGCTGCTGCTGGCCACCCGACAGTGAGCGAGGGCGTACGTGCGCCTTCTCGGCGAGGCCGACGCGAGCGAGCAGCTCGTTCGCGTAGGCGACGGCGGCCGCCTTCGGCTCGTGCTTGACGTGCACGGGCGCGTGCCAGATGTTCTCGAGCACGGTCATGTTCGGGAACAGGTTGAAGTGCTGGAAGACGAATCCGATCTCGGCGCGCTGCTGCGCGAGCTCGCGCACGGATCGCTCGACAAGTCGGCCGCGCTGGTTCGTGCGCTGGCCGATGCGTTCGCCGCGCACCGCGATCTCGCCCGCGTCGATCGCCTCGAGTCGGTTCAGGGTTCGCAGGAACGTCGTCTTGCCGGCACCGGATGGTCCGACGAGCACGACGACCTCCCCGCGTGCGACCTCGAGGTCGACGCCGGTCAGGATGTGCTTGTCGCCGAAGGACTTGTGCACGCCGACGGCACGCACGATGGGCTCGACGTCGATCGCGTTGGGTGCGGTGTACAGGGTCATTGCTCGCTCCTCACGCGGCGTCGACGGGCTGGAGGACCGGGGCGGCCACGACAGCGGCTCTCCGGCTGCGGAGTCCGAAGAGCCGCTTCAGCACGGGTTCCGCTCGGGGGAGGCCGGCTTGGGCGTTGAGCATGTTCTCGATTCCGGTCTGCGCCAATGTCCACACGGTCGTGAGGAGCAGGTAGTAGAGCGCGACGACGATGTAGATCTCGAACACCTTGAACGTCGAAGCGCTCATGGTGCTGCCGATCTGGAACATCTCTGCCACGCCGATGATCGACAGGATCGAGGTGCTCTTCATGAGGCCGTTGAAGGAGTTGCCGAGCGGCGGCACCATCACGCGGATCGCCTGCGGCACGATGATGCGGCGCATCGCGCCGAGCGGGGTCATCCCGAGTGAGAGCGCGGCCTCGTTCTGCCCACGGTCGACCGATTCGAGACCCGAGCGGACGATCTCGGAGATGTACGCGCTCTCGTTCAGCATCAGCCCGACGATCGCCGCCTGCACGGCACCCTTGATGAGCGCGCCGAAGAGGTCGACGTCCTCGAAGCGGAACAGCCCGGCGGCGGCGAATCCGGTGTAGATGATCACGAGCTGCACGAGGAGCGGCGTGCCGCGGATCACCCAGATGTACAGGCTCGCGAAGATGCGCAACGGCAGGAACCGACTGCGGCCCATGAGGGCGATGAGCAGGCCGAGCACGAGAGCGAGCGCCATCGCCACCACCGAGACGATGACGGTCAGCGCGAGTCCGTTGAGGAACTGCGGACTCGGCGTGAGCAGGCTCTGCCAGAAGTACGTCCAGTCGAACGCCATGGGGGCTCCTTCGGAGGTCAGCGTGCGGATTCCGGAACGGCTATGCGCCCGCGGTGATGTCGGCGCTCTGCACGCCCCACTGCTCGAGGATCTCGTGGTAACGGCCGTCGTCGAGCAGCACCTGGAACGCCTCGTCGAGCGCCTCATTGAGGGCGGCGTTGTTCTTCAGCGTCGCCGCGCCGATCTCGATCTTGCCGAACGGCTCTCCGGTCATCTCGAAGTCTCCGTCGGACTCGCGGTGGTAGAAGTCGACGATCTCCGAGGTGTCGATGAAGGCGTCGGCCTGGCCGGCGAGCACCTGCTGGATCGCGTGCGTGCCTTCGTCCACGAGCGTGATCTCGATCGGCGCCTCGCCGGAATCGGCGCACTCCTTCGATCGGTTCTCGGCCTCGACGGCACCGGTTGCACCGGTGATGGCGACGACCTTGGTGCCGCAGAGCGACTCGTCGAACCCACTGACGTCCTTCGGGTTCGCCTTGGCCACGCCGACCGCTGTTCCGGAGTACAGGTACGGGACGAAGTTCGCGATCTCCTCGCGCTCCGGCTTGATGTAGAGCGAGCCCATGATCACATCGCACTGTTGTGCCTGCAGTGCCGGGATGAGGCCGGCGAACGCGTACTCGGAGAGCTTGAGCTCCAGGTCTAGCTCGCTGGCCAGCGCATCCGCGATGTCGATCTCGACGCCCGTCAGCTCGTTGTTCTCGTCGTAGAAGATGTTCGGCGGTGAATCACCGGTGCAGATCGTCAGGGCGCCGGGGGAGACGAGCTCGATCGAGTCCGCCGACGAATCGGTCGATCCCGTTCCGGACGCACCGGACCCTGCGCATGCGGCGAGGGAGAGGGCGACGGCAAGGGTCGCGGTGATGCCGGCGGAACGGCGGAGAAAGAACGAATCGGCCACGATCACTCCTGAAGTTGTGGGGGTCACTACGCTGTGCTCGGAGAGTTTGACAGCTGGTAGGACCAACTGTCAATCTGTTCATTGGGGTTCCGTCGCCGTCACGTGACAGGCACTCCCGCTCAGGCATCCAACGAAGGAGCGCGACATGGAATGGGCATCGCTGCGGAGATCGGAATCGCTCTCCGTGCCCGATCGACTCTCCGTCGACCTCGAACGACTGATCATCGACGGCCAGCTCAAGCCCGGTGACCGGCTGCCGCCCGAGCGGGAGCTCGGTGAGCTCCTCGGGGTCTCTCGGGTGTCGATTCGCCAGGCGCTCCACGAACTCGAGAGCAGAGGCCTCATCGACCGCCGTCCCGGACGGGGCACGATCGTCGTCTCCGCCGCATCCCGCGGGGGTCACGCCGGTGACGCACTCTCCGCGCTCCTCGACGCGACGGCTGCCGGCAACACCGAGCTCTCACGCATCATGGAGTTACGCGCGGTGATCGAGCCGCCCATCGCGGCGCTCGCCGCGACCCGGGTCACCTCCCGCGACATCGCACAGCTCCGTGCGCTCGTCGAGGAGATGGAGGTCGAGACCGATCTCGAGCGGTACGCCGTGCTCGATCGCGCCTTCCACCAGACGATCTCCCAGTACACGCACAACCCCTTGCTCGCCCAACTCACCGAACTCATCGCATCCGAGATCGCGCCGAGCCGGCGACGGGCCCTGCAGACCCCCGAGCGACGCATCGCATCGAGTGCCGCGCACCGCCGCATCTTCGAGGCGATCGCAGCACACGACGGGCCGAAGGCGGAACTGGAGGCGCGAGCACACGTCGAGTCCGTCCTCTTGTCGGCATTGCGCGCGTCATCTGCGGACCCCGAGATCGCCGCATCCTCCGCGGCGACCGAGTCGACGCCCGCATGACGACGATGAACGCCGTGCGCGGCGCAGTGGCGACGTCCCACTACCTCGCCACCGAGGCCGGCGCCGAGGCGATGCGCAGCGGTGGCAACGCGATCGATGCGGCGATCGCGGCGGCGGCGATGCTCTGCGTCGTGTACCCGAACAACGTCGCCCTCGGCGGAGACCTCGTCGCGCTCGTCCGCAGCCCCGACGGAGTCGTGCGCTTCGTGAACGCGACGGGCCGTGCGCCCTCGGGAACGAGCCTCGCCGAGCTTCGCGAACGTCACGGAACCGCGCTGCCCGCACGTGGGATCGACACCGTCACCGTGCCGGGGGGCGTGCGTGGCTGGCAGGCGCTCGCCGAGTCGGGCGGCCGGCTGAGCTGGGCGCAGCGGCTCGGCCGCGCCGAAGCGGCCGCTCGCGATGGTGTTCCGGTCGCGCGGTCGGTGGCACGCGCCGCACGCATCGACCGCCGAGACCTGGCGGCCGATGCGGGCTGCCGAGCCCTCTTCCTCCCCGACGGCTCGCCGCTCGACGAGGGTGACACCCTCCGCCAGCCCGCGCTCGCCCGCACGATCGAACGGCTTGCCGAGCACGGTCCCGACGAGTTCTACACCGGACGTATCGCGTCGAAGTGGGTCGCCGGTCTCCGCGCCCTCGGCAGCCGTATCAGCGAGGCGGATGCCGCCGGCTACCGCGCCGCCATCGAACAGCCCATCTCGATCGAGGCCCTCGGCGTCGAAGTGCTCACGAGCCCGCCGAACACGCAGGGCTTCTCGCTGCTCCGTACCCTGCGCTTCCTCGCACAGGACGGCATCTCCGAACCGCTCGGCGCCGACGCCGGCCGACTCGCGGCCGTCTTCGCCGAGAACAACCGAGTCCGCGCACGCTGGCTCACCGACCCCGATGCCTCGGCGGTCGGCGCCGAAGCGCTCGTCAGCATGGATGCCCCAGAGCTCAGCGGTGCCGACGTGCGACCGGCGTCCGGCGACACGGTCGGCCTGACCGCCGTGAGCGCCGACGGCTGGGCGGTCTCGCTCGTGCAGTCGGTGTACTGGGCCTTCGGGGCCTGTGTGCTCGAGCCCCAGACCGGCATCCTCTTCCAGAACCGTGGAACGTCGTTCTCACTCGATGCCGCGCATCCCGCGGTCTATGCGCCCGGCCGCCGGCCGCCGCACACGCTCATGCCCGTCCTGGTCCAACGCGACGGCGAGCTCGTCCTCGCGGCGGCGACGATGGGCGGGCAGGCGCAGCCGCAGATCCACGCCCATCTCCTGCTCAACTCGCTCGCCGGGGCATCCGCGATCGAGGCGACGAGCGCACCGCGCTGGGTCGTCGGCGTGCAGGACGACGGCGACACCGTACGCACGGTCACGGTCGAGGCGGACGTGCCGAGGCAGGCGCAGGAGGCCCTTCGGGCGAGCGGGCTCCACGTGAAGACCGTGCAGCCTCGCGACGAGGGGCTCGGCCATTCCAACCTGATCCGCGTTCTGCCGTCGGGCTACGACGCCGCCAGCGATCCGCGCTCCGACGGATCCGCGGCGATCGTCGGCGGCTGACGGCACCGTGCCGAAGACACTTGAACCGACGAGCCGACGAACCGACGAACCGAGATCTGAAGATGACGCGTGACCTCGAATCCAACACCACCCCGGCCGATGCCGCACGGCACTCCGCCGTCGCGCTGATCGCGCTCGGCCTTGCGGCGGGCTATCTCTCCGGGCTGTTCGGCGTCGGCGGCGGCATCGTCGTCGTCCCGGCGCTCATGCTGCTCGGCTTCTCCCAACGCCTCGCCGCCGGCACCTCGGTCGCGGCCATCCTGCCGACGGCGGTGGTCGGAGCGGTCAGCTACGCCCTGTCGGGCAACGTCGACTGGATCGCCGGTGCGCTGCTCGCCGTCGGGGTCGTGGGCGGTGCGCAGATCGGAACCTACCTGCTCGCCAGGATCCCCAAGACGCCGCTCTTCTGGTCGTTCATCGCGTTCCTCGTCATCACGGTCGTGAGCCTCTGGATCGTGGTGCCGCAGCGCGACGACGTCATCGCGCTCAACCCGCTGACGGCGGTGGCCCTCTGCATCGTCGGCGTGATCACGGGCGTGCTGTCGGGTCTCCTCGGCGTCGGCGGCGGCATCGTCGTCGTGCCGGTGCTGATGTTCTTCTTCGGTGCGAGCGACCTCGTCGCGAAGGGCACGTCCCTGCTCATGATGGTGCCGGGCTCGGTCTCCGCGACCGTGGGAAACGCCCGACGTCGGAACATCGACGTGCGAGCCGCAGCGTTCGTCGGCATCACCGCGTGCGTGGCGTCCCCGCTCGGATTGCTGACCGCGACGGCAATCACGCCGTTCTGGTCGAACGTCGCGTTCTCGGTGCTCATCACGGGCGTCGCCATCCAGCTGCTCGTGAAGCACCGGAAGAGCCGGCGCCCGTCGGCCTGAGCGGTCATCCCGGGGTCGTTGGCGCCCGCCCCGGTTCAGCGCTCGCCGGGCTGGAAGCGCCGCGGGGTGAAGGCCGCCGACACGAGCGCCCGCAGTGACTCGAGGTCGCCGCTCGCGAAGCCCTGCGCGCGCGCCTGCACGAGCACGTTGCCGATCGCGGTCGCCTCGACCGGCCCGGCGAGCACCGGAATGCCCGAACGGTCGGCGGTGCGCTGGCAGAGCAGTTCGTTCAAGGCGCCACCGCCAACCACGTGGATCGTCTCGACGTCGACGCCCGAGAGGATCGACGCGGTGCGCACGGCACCGGCGAACGCCTCTGCGAGGCTCTCGATGATCGACCGGGCGAACTCGGCGCGGCTGGCCGGTGCGGCGAGGCCCTGCTCGACGCACCACTCGGCGATGCGAGCGGGCATGTCGCCGGGAGTCAGGAACCGCGGGTCGTTCGCGTCGAAGACCGCAACCGGCGAGGTGACGGATGCCGCCGCCGCGAGGAGCCCGGGCAGGTCGATCGTCTCGCCGTCACGCTCCCACCAGCGCACCGACTCGGAGAGCAGCCACAGCCCCATGACGTTGTGCAGGAAGCGCACGCGCCCGTCGACGCCGCCCTCGTTCGTGAAGTTCGCCTCGCGCGCGGCATCCTTCAGCACCGGACGCTCGAGCTCGACACCCACGAGGCCCCACGTGCCGCACGAGATGTATGCGGCCGCCTCGGCGCGCATCGGCACGGCGACGACCGCCGAGGCGGTGTCGTGCGATCCGACGGCGACGACCTCGATGCCCGCAGGTGCGCCGAGCTCGGCGGCCACGGCGGCGCGGAGGCGACCGAGCGAGTCGCCCGGTGAGACCAGCGGTGCGAAGACGGATGCCGGGAACCCGAGCTGCTCGATGAGCTCGTCGTCCCACTCGCCCGACTCCACGCCGACGAGTCCGGTCGTCGACGCGTTCGTACGCTCGGCCACCTTCGAGCCCGTGAGCTGGAACCCGATGAGGTCGGGCACGAGCAGGAGCGAGTCGGCGAGGTCGAGCCATCCGCTCGCCCCGTCGCGCTCGGCCGCGAGCTGGTACACCGTGTTGAACGGGAGGAACTGCAGCCCGCTGCGGCGGTAGAGCTCGTCGAAGGGAACGGTCGCGTGCACGGCGTCGACACCGGCCGCGGTGCGCTCGTCGCGGTAGTGGAACGGCTCACCCAGAACGCGGCCGCCGCGCAGCAGTGCGTAGTCGACGGCCCACGAGTCGACGCCGATCGACGAGACCGCAGGGTCGCGCCGGAATGCCTCGGCGAGTCCGCCGGTGAGGTCGCGGTAGAGGCCCGTGAGGTCCCAGTGCAGGCCCGACGCGAGCCGCACCGGCCCGTTCGGGAACCGGGCGACGTGATCGAGCTCGAGCGTGCCGGCGCGCTGGTCGACGCGGCCGAGGATGACACGTCCGCTCGTCGCGCCGAGGTCGACCGCCGCGACGGTTCCCGCGGCGGCGGTGCCCGCCCCGCTCACGTCGCCACCCCGCTCGCCCGCGTCGAGAGGGCGCAAACGGTCGCTTCCGCGCCGGAATTCCGACACGTTGCGCCCTCTCGGTGCGCGGCGGGGCGTGGCGCCGCGGGGCGCGACGCCGCTCGGCGCGGGGAGGCGGGGTGCGCGCTCATCGCAGGAAGGCCGCCGCGACGCCCGCGTCGACCGGGATGTGCAGGCCCGTCGTGTGCGAGAGCTCGGGCCCGGTGAGCACGATCACCGCGTTCGCGACGTTCTCGGGGAGCACCTCGCGCTTCAGGATCGTGCGCTGCGCGTAGAACTTGCCGAGGTCCTCCTCCTCGATGCCGTAGGTCTTGGCGCGGTTCGCGCCCCAGCCCGAGGCGAAGATGCCCGAGCCGCGCACGACGCCGTCGGGGTTGATGCCGTTGACCTTGATGCCGTACTCGCCGAGCTCGACGGCGAGGAGTCGCACCTGGTGCGCCTGGTCCGCCTTCGTCGCCGAGTACGCGATGTTGTTCGGGCCGGCGAAGACGGAGTTCTTCGAGGAGATGTAGATGATGTCGCCGCCGAGCCCCTGGTCGATGAGCACGCGTGCCGCGGCCTTGGAGACGAGGAACGAGCCCTTCGCCATGACGTCGTGCTGCAGGTCCCAGTCGGCCTCGGTGGTGTCGAGCAGCGGCTTCGAGAGCGAGAGGCCCGCGTTGTTGACGACGAGGTCGAGGCCGCCGAAGGCGAGCACCGCGTCGTCGATCGCGCGCTGCACCGCCGAGGCATCCGTCACGTTCGCCTGCACGCCGATCGCGACATCGCTGTTGCCGATCTCGGATGCCGCCGCCTGCGCCTTCTCGAGGTCGAGGTCGGCGATGACGACGCAGGCGCCCTCGGCCGCGAGCCGCGTGGCGATCGCCTTGCCGATGCCGGATGCCGCGCCGGTGACGAGTGCGACGCGCGTGGCGTGCTGCTTCGGCTTCGGCATGCGCTGGAGCTTCGCCTCCTCGAGCGCCCAGTACTCGATGCGGAACTTCTCGGCATCGCTGATGGGGGAGTAGGTCGAGAGCGCCTCGGCGCCCCGCATCACGTTGATGGCGTTGACGTAGAACTCGCCGGCCACACGCGCGGTCTGCTTGTTCGCGCCGTAACTGAACATGCCGACGCCCGGGATGAGCACGATGAGCGGGTCGGCGCCGCGGATCGCCGGGCTGTCGGGCGTCGCGTGGGCGTCGTAGTACGCCTGGTAGTCGGCGCGGTAGGCCTCGTGCAGCTCCTTCAGGCGGGCCACGGATGCCTCGACGTCGGCGTCGGCCGGCAGGTCGAGCACCAGCGGCTTCACTTTGGTGCGCAGGAAGTGGTCGGGGCAGCTCGTGCCGAGCGCGGCGAGCCGGGGGTGCTCGGCCCGGGCGAGGAAGTCGAGCACTTCGGGGGCATCCGTGAAGTGGCCGACCATCGGGCGGTCATGGCTCGCGATGCCGCGAATGGTCGCGGCGAGCGCTGCCGCCTTGGCCCGGCGCTCGGATGCCTCGAGCGGCGCGTAGCCCTCGAGCTCGGCGCCGAACGGGTCGGCCGTGCCGTGCTCGGCGATGTACGCGGCGGCCGTGTCGATGATCCACAGCGAGTTGCGCTCGGATTCCTCCGAGGTGTCGCCCCAGGCCGTGATGCCGTGACCGCCGAGGATGCAGCCGACGGCCTGCGGGTTCTTCGCCTTGATCTCGGCGATGTCGAGTCCGAGCTGGAAGCCAGGGCGACGCCACGGCACCCACACCACCCTGTCGCCGAAGATCTTCGCGGTGAGCTCTTCGCCGTCGGCCGCGGTCGCGATCGCGATGCCGGAGTCGGGGTGCAGGTGGTCGACGTGCGCCGCGTCGACGAGGCCGTGCATCGCCGTGTCGATCGACGGCGCCGCGCCGCCCTTGCCGTGCAGCGTGTAGTCGAACGCGGCGACCATCTCGTCTTCCCGCTCGACGCCCGGGTAGACGTCGACGAGCGCGCGCAGCCGGTCGAGCCGCAGCACCGCGAGGCCCTGCTCGGTGAGGGTGCCGAGGTCGCCGCCCGAGCCCTTCACCCACATGAGCTCGACGGGCTCGCCCGTGACCGGGTCGGTCTCGGTGCCCTTCGCCGACGTGTTGCCGCCCGCGTAGTTCGTGTTCTTCGGGTCGGCGCCGAGGCGGTTCGACCGCGCGATGAGGTCGGCTGCTGCCTGGTTCGTCATGAGGAGCTTCCTTCGGTGGTGCGGAGGGTGGTCAGGGTGCCGATCCAGCGCACGACGCGCTCGATCGAGTCGGATGCCGCCGGCTCGCCGGGCCGGTTGAGGTGGCCGTGCTCGGTGCCGGGCTCGACGACGAGCTCGAGCGGCACGCCGGCCTCGACGAGGGTCGCGGCGAACGCCTCGCCCGAGACGCGCAGCTCGTCGGCCTCGTCGTTGATCATGAGCACCGGGGGGAAGCCCGCGAGCTCGGATGCCGCGGCGCGGCCGGGCACCGCCGCAAGGGGCGCGTCGTCGACGGGGCCGCCGAGGTACCCCTCGTACATCGCACGCACGTTCGCCGGGCCGAAGCGGTCGGCGGCGGGGTCCGCGTCGAGCAGCGCGCGGAGCGCGGCATCCGGTGCCGGCTGCACGGCGAGGAGCGTCGGGTAGGCGAGGAAGACGCCTGCCGGCAGTGGCGTCGAGACGGCCTCGGCCAGCAGGCGCAGCACGGCGCCCGTGACGAGGTTGGCGCCGGCGCTCGCCCCGCCGATCGCGGTGCGAGCCGGGTCGATGCCGAGCTCGCCGGCGTTGTCGAGGGTCCAGCGCCAGGCGGCGAGCACGTCGTCGGACGGCGCCGGGTAGCGGCATCCGTCGCCGACGAGGCGGTAGTCGATCGAAACGACCGTGATGCCGCGGGCGGCGAGGGTGCGCGCAACCCAATCGGCCTCGGGCATGTCGAGGTCGCCCGCGACGAAACCGCCGCCGTGCGCCCACACGAGCCCAGGGGTCGGGCCCGTCGTCGGGGCATCCGTCGCCGCATCGCCCGCGCTCGCCGTGTACACCCGCACGAGCCCGTCTGCTGCCGCGTACGGCTCGCTCAACCGAGACATCCGCTCAGGCGCCCCAGCCCGCCTGCACGCCACCGACACGGTCGGCGGCGATCTTCGCAAGGTAGCCGGATGCCGCGAACGCCGCCATCGGGTCGGCGGGCAGGCCGCGCGACTCGCGCCACTCCGCGAGGGCGGGGCGCACGTCGGTGTAGAACGCGTCCATGAAGATGCGGTTGGCCTCGAGCACGTCGCCCGACACCTGCGCCGCGCGCAGCGCCTCGGTGTCGACGAGGAGCGCACGCGCCGTCATCTCCTGCACGTTCAGCACCGAGCGGATCTGGCCCGGGATCTTGTCCTCGACGTTGTGGCACTGGTCGAGCATGAACGCGACGTCGGGGTGGTTGAAGCCGCCGCCACGGATCACCTCGAAGATGATGCGGAACAGCTGGAACGGGTCGGCGGCGCCGACGATGAGGTCGTCGTCGGCGTAGAAGCGCGAATTGAAGTCGAACGAGCCGAGCTTGCCGAGGCGCAGCAGCTGCATGACGATGAACTCGATGTTCGTGCCGGGCGCGTGGTGGCCGGTGTCGAGGCAGACCATCGCCTTGTCGCCGAGGGCCGCGACCTGTGCGTACGACGTGCCCCAGTCGGGCACATCCGTGTGATAGAACGCCGGCTCGAAGAACTTGTACTCGAGCACGAGGCGCTGGTCGTCGCCGAGGCGCTCGTAGATGGTGGCGAGCGACTCGTGCAGGCGGTCTTGACGACCGCGCAGGTCGGCCTGGCCGGGGTAGTTCGATCCTTCGGCGAGCCAGATCTTCAGGTCGCGGCTGCCCGTCTTGTGCATGATGTCGATGCACTCGAAGTGGTGGTCGATCGCCTTGCGGCGCACCGCAGGGTCTTCGTGGGTGAGGGCGCCGAACTTGTAGTCGTCATCCTGGAAGGTGTTGGAGTTGATGGTGCCGAGCGCCACTCCGTGGTCTTCGGCGTGCGTGCGCAGCACGTCGTAGTCGTCGACCTTGTCCCACGGGATGTGCAGCGCCACCGTCGGCGCGAGCGCCGTGTACCGGTGCACCTGCGCGGCATCCGCGATCTTCTCGAACGGGTCGCGCGGGGTGCCCGGCGTCGTGAACACCTTGAAGCGGGTGCCCGAGTTGCCGAACGCCCAGGAGGGCAGCTCGATCGACTGCAGCTCCAGCTCGGACAGGATGTCGGTGGGAATGGTGCTCACGAGTCTCTGCTTTCTGTGTTGGTGACGGATGCCGCGTCGGCCTCGAGCGCGGCGAGCTGGTCTTCGAGGTGGAACACCTCGGCGAGGCGCGGGGCCCCCTGGTCGGGGCGTGTCCCATCGAGGGAGACGAAGAACTCGGCCATCTCGGCCTCCCATGCGGCGGTGCGCGGGTCGTCCTCGAGCGCGACCTGGGATGCCGCGTCGTCGTCGGTCTCGTAGTAGCCGATGAGGAGCCCGTCGTCGCGGAGGAACAGCGAGTAGTTGCGGCGGCCGGATGCCTCGATGGCCCGCAGCATGTCGGGCCACACCGCGGCGTGGCGCTCGCGGTACTCGTCGAGCCGAGCGGGGTGCACCTGCAGTTGGAAGCACACCCGTTCGGTCGTGCCTGTGCTCATCTTCGAGCTCTCCATTCCGTCATGAATCGTTTCAAAGATACGACACGATGCGTGACTTCGCAACTGGAAGACGCTTTCCCGCTGTCCGATACTCTCAATTCCGTAGACTCCCACGGGGAGGGCAGCAGATGGCAGTAAGTGTCCGCGAAGTCGCGGCCGCCGCATCCGTTTCGGTCGGCACGGTCTCCAACGTGCTCAACCGGCCCGACAAGGTCGCCCCGGCGACGGTCGAGCGAGTGCTCGCCGCCATCGAGCAGCTCGGCTTCGTGCGCAACGACGCGGCACGGCAGTTGCGCGCTGGTCGCAGCCGGAGCATCGGACTCGTCGTGCTCGACGTGCGCAACCCCTTCTTCACCGAGGTCGCCCGAGGCGCCGAAGACCGCGCAGCCGAAGAGGGCATGACGATCCTGCTCGGCAACAGCGACGAGAACGGCGAACGCGAGCGCGCCTATCTCGACCTCTTCGAGGAGCAACGGGTGCACGGCGTGCTGATCTCTCCGCTCGCCGACGACCAGACGCGCCTGCAGCGGCTCCGCGAACGTGGCACGCCCATCGTGCTCGTCGACCGCACCTCCGAGAACGGCACCCTCTCGTCGGTCGCGGTCGACGATGTCGTGGGCGGCGAGCTCGCCGTGAGTCATCTCCTCGCCACCGGTCGGCGCCGCATCGCCTTCATCGGCGGGCCGGCGAGCATCCGCCAGGTCGCCGATCGGCTCGAGGGGGCGCGCCGGGCCGTGGCCGAGACTCCCGGCGCGACCCTCGAGGTCATCGACACCGAGTCGCTCACCGTGCTGCAGGGCCGGGCGGCGGGCGAGGCGATTCGAGAGCGCGAGGCATCCGCTCGGCCCGATGCCGTGTTCGCGGCCAACGACCTGCTCGCGATGGGCGTGCTCCAGGCGCTCGTCATGCAGGGTGCGGCCGTGCGCGTGCCCGACGACATCGCGCTCATCGGGTACGACGACATCGACTTCGCCGCCGCAGCCGTCGTGCCGCTGTCGTCGATCCGCCAGCCCGCGTCGCTGATCGGCTACACCGCCGTCGACCTCCTCCTCAAGGAGGCGGCGTCGCGCGACGGGTCCAGCCCCGAGCAGGTCGTGTTCCAGCCCGAGCTCGTCGTGCGCGAGTCGACCCGCGTCTCAGAAGCCTGACGCGAGTCGACCCGCCTGCGAGGCCCGCGGCGGATCGGTTGAGCGACGGACCACGAGTTCCGGCAGGAAGACGGTCTGGCGCGGAATGAGTTCGGGGTCGGAGGTCTCTTCGAGCAGGATCCGCAGCGCCGTGCGGCCGATGACCCCGCTCGGCTGCCGCATCGACGACAGCGGCACGGCCGCCGCCGACGCGAACGAGATGTCGTCGAATCCGATGAGCGCGATCTCGTCGGGCACGAGCATCCGGCCGTCGACGATGAGCGCCTGCAGCAGCCCGAGCGCCAGGAGGTCGTTCGCGGCGAAGATCGCGTCGGGCCACTCGCGTCGCGGACGAGCGAGGATGCGAGCGCCGGCGGCGGCCCCTTCTGCGACGGTGAGCGCGGTCGTCGCCACCACCTCGATGCCGACCGGTTCGGCGCTGTTCTCGGCCGCGACGCGGGCGCCGGCCAGGCGATCAGTGACCTGGCGGATCTCGAACGGCCCACCGACGAAGGCGATGCGGCGCCGACCGGTCTCGATGAGGTGCTCGGCCGCCATCCTCCCGCCGACGACGCTGTCGACCGAGACCGAGCTGAACCGCCCGTCGGCGCTCAGCCGGTCGACGAGCACGGCGGGGATGCCGCGAGCACGAAGCCGCTCGAGCCTCGGGTTGATGTCGCTGTAGGGGGAGATCAGGACCCCGCGCACCTGCTGCTCCTCGAACAGGTCGAGGTACAGGCGCTCGCGGGCGACGTCCTCGTCGGTGTTGCCGGAGAGGATCGCGATGCCGTGCCGGGTGGCCTCGTCTTCGGCGCCGCGCACCACGTCGCCGAAGAAGGGATTCTGGCCGTCGAGCACGACGAAGCCGACCGTGGTGCTGGTGCCCGCGCGCAGCTTGCGTGCCGCGTCGTTGCGCACGTAGCCGAGCTCCTCGATCGCCTCCTGCACGCGCCGCACCGATTCGGGCGACACCTCGTCGGGCCGATTGAGCACGTTAGAGACCGTTCCGACCGAGAGCCCGGCGCGCTGCGCGACGTCGCGGATGCTCGTGGTTGCCATCGGGCTCCTTCTTCGTCGACAGTGCTGAGGCGAGACTTCGAGGGCTGGGCCCAGACTCCGGCTTGACCCGCGGTCACGTGCTCCATAGAGTAACCCTGAATCACTTCTGAATCGATTCATTCAGTTTTCACCTCAAGGAGGAGGACCCGCCGGTGCCTCAGGACGAATCCCCCGCGCAGCCAGCGCTCGAACTGTCGAAGGTGGTCAAGTCCTTCGGCGCGGTCGTCGCCCTGCGCTCGGGCACCATCACCCTCCACCACGGGTCCATCCACGCGCTCATCGGTGAGAACGGCGCCGGCAAGTCGACGCTCGTCAAGATCATCGCCGGCCTCTACCGTCGGGATGCCGGCACCTTCCGCCTCGCCGGCGAAGACGTCGACTTCCACAGCACGGCGCAGTCGAAGGCCGCGGGCATCGCGGTGATCTACCAGGAGCCGACGCTCTTCCCCGACCTCTCGGTCACCGAGAACATCTTCATGGGGCGCCAGCCCACGAACCGCTTCGGGCGCATCGACCGCAAGGCGATGCGCGCCGAGGCCCAGGCGATCTTCGCTCGGCTGGGGGTCGCGATCGACCCCGACCGCGTCACCGAGGGGCTCTCGATCGCCGACCAGCAGATCATCGAGATCGCCAAGGCGATCTCCCTCGACGCTCGCGTGCTCATCATGGACGAGCCGACGGCCGCCCTCAGCGGCGTCGAGGTCGAGCGGCTCTTCGCGGTGGCTCGCAGCCTTCGCGACGAGGGCCGCGCGCTGATGTTCATCTCGCACCGCTTCGACGAGGTGTTCGCCCTCTGCGACACCGTCACCGTGATGCGTGACGGCAGTTACATCGCCACCACGCCGATCAGCGAGTCGAGCGTCGACGAGCTCGTGCGCCAGATGGTCGGCCGCGACGTCGCGGAGCTCTTCCCGAAGCTGCCGGCCGAGATCGGCGATGACCTCCTCGTCGTCGACGGCCTCACGCGCGCCGGCGTCTTCCACGACATCAGCTTCACGGTGCGCGCGGGCGAGATCGTCGGGCTCGCGGGCCTCGTGGGCGCGGGTCGCAGTGAGGTCGCACGGGCGATCTTCGGCGTCGACCCGTACGAGTCGGGATCCGTGCACCTCGGCGGACGGCAGCTCCCCAAGGGGAATCCGCGAGTCGCGATGGCCCGCGGCCTTGCGCTCGTCCCCGAAGACCGCCGAAAGCAGGGCCTCGTGCTCGACGAGAGCGTGACCCGCAACATCACCCTCGCCATCCGCTCGTCGCTCGCGAAGGGCGGCCTGCTCTGGAGCCGGCCCGAGAACGAGGCCGCCGCCCTGTGGGCGAGCCGACTCGAGGTCAAGACCGCGGCGCTCGACGCCGAGACCGGCACCCTGAGCGGCGGCAACCAGCAGAAGGTCGTGCTCGGCAAGTGGCTCGCGACCGAGCCCAAGGTGCTGATCGTCGACGAGCCCACGCGCGGCATCGACGTCGGCACGAAGGCCGAGGTGCACCGCCTCCTCTCCGAACTCGCACAGCAGGGAATCGCCATCCTCATGATCTCGTCCGAACTGCCCGAGGTGCTCGGCATGGCCGATCGCGTGCTCGTCATGCGCGAGGGCCACCTGACCGGGGAGTTCGACCGAGCGGATGCCACGCCCGAGGCCGTCATGTTCGCCGCGACCGCCGAGAAGGAGGGCGCACTGTGACCGCGACGTCGACGGCACCGACCACCGCGCACCCCGTCACGCGGGCAGCCGGACGCGTCTTCAAGGCCCGCGAGACGGGCATCCTCCTCGCCCTGCTCCTCGTCATCGTCGTGGCGACGGCGCGCAACCCGAGCTTCCTCTTCTCGAGCGACGGCTTCCGCGATCTCCTCCTCACGCCGTCGCTGCTGATGCTCGTGGCCGTCGGGCAGGCGATCGTCATCATCACTCGCAACGTCGACCTCTCGGTCGGTTCGATCCTCGGCCTCACGGCCTACCTGACCGGCCGCCTCTTCATCGACGTGCCCGGCATCCCGCTCATCGTGGTCTTCCTCGCGGGCGTCGGCCTCGGCGCGTTCCTCGGCCTCATCAACGGCGCACTCGTCGCCTTCGCCAAGGTCCCCGCGCTCGTCATCACGCTGGGCACCCTGTACATCTATCGCGGCATCAACGTCGCGTGGACCGGCAGCGACCGCATCAACGCCTCCGACCTGCCGGCCGACTTCCGCGGACTCGGCACCGGCCAGTTGCTCGGCATCCCGATCCTCGCGATCATCGCCGCGATCGTGCTCGTCGTCGCCGCCTGGTACCTCCGCAACCTCCGGAGCGGACGTGAGCTGTACGCGATCGGGTCCGACCCCGCCGCGGCGCATCTCTACGGACTTCGCGTGACCCGGCGCATCCTCGCGGCCTTCCTCGTGAGCGGCGCCCTCGCCGGACTCGCCGGTGTGCTGTACGCCGCGCGCTACGGCACCGTCAGCTCCGGCGCGGGCACCGGATGGGAACTCCAGGCGATCGGCGCCGCCGTCATCGGCGGCGTCGCCATCTCGGGTGGCGTCGGCACCGTGTGGGGCGCCGCGATCGGCGCGTACCTGCTGCTCACCATCAACCGCGCCCTGCCGATCCTCGGCATCGAGGACTTCTGGCAGCGTGCGGTCGTCGGTGCCCTCATCATCGGCGCCATCGTGCTCGACCGGTTGCTCGCCCTCCGACAATCTCGCAAGCTCCTCGAAGCCAGGGAGGTATCACGATGACCGCCACGGCATCCGAGACCCGCGCCACGCGCACCTACACCGCACACGCCCAGCCGGCGTGGCGGCGCGCGCTCCTCACTCGCGAGACCGCCGTGATCGTCCTGCTCATGATCGTGATCGCGGTCGCCCTCGCAGTCGTGCCGAACTTCGACAGCCCCCTCACGGTCACGTACCTGCTCCGTGACATCGCACCCATCCTGCTGATCGCGCTGCCGATGACGCTCATCATCATCACCGAGGAGATCGATCTCTCGGTAGCGAGCATCGTCGGACTCAGCAGCGTGATGACCGGCATCCTGACGGAGGCCGGATGGCCCTTCGCCGTCGCCGCGATCACGGCGGTGCTCGTCGGCGCCGTCGCCGGCGCCATCAACGGGTTCCTCATCACGGTCGTCGGGCTCCCGTCGCTCGCCGTGACGATCGGCACGCTCGCGCTCTTCCGCGGCATCGCGGTGGGCCTGCTCGGCACCACGGCGATCACCGAGTTCCCCGAGTTCTGGACCGACCTCGCGAAGGACAACATCCCGGGCACCCCGATCCCGGGGATCATGATCCCGTTCATGGTGCTCGCGGTCGCGTTCGGGGTGCTGCTGCACTTCACCCCGTTCGGGCGCTCGCTCTACGCCATCGGCCTCAACAAGGAGGCGGCCGCGTTCTCGGGCATCGACGTGGGGCGCACCAAGTTCCTGCTGTTCTTGATGAGCGGCACGGTCTCCGGCTTCGCGGGGGTCTACTTCACCCTCCTGTACAGCAACGCCCGTGGTGACAACGCCACCGGCATGGAGCTGTCGGTGATCGCGGCGGTGCTCCTCGGCGGCGTCTCGATCTTCGGCGGACGAGGGGCGCTGCATGGCGTCATCGCCGGTGTGCTGCTCATCGGGATCCTGGGCAGCGCGCTGCGTCTGGCCGGCATCACGTCGGACATCATCAACGTCATCACCGGAGTGCTGCTCGTGCTCTCGGTGGTGTCGGCAAGCTTGCTGGCCTGGCTCCGCCGGAGGCGGATCTCGGCCATCGGGAAGAAGAAGGGGCGCAGTGCGACGCCAGTCGAATCGCCCTGATCGCACCGCCTGTCATCACAGTCCGGTCACCGGCACCATGAAAGGAAACAATGATGTTCAGCCATGATCGAAAGCGCCGCCCCCTGGGTGTCGGCCTCACGGCACTCGCCATCAGCGCCGCACTCGCCCTCACGGGCTGCGCGGCCAACGGCGGGGGTGACGGCGGCGACGGAGAGGGCGACGGCGACGGCGGCAACCTCGCCATCACCTTCCTGCCGAAGAACCTCGGCAATCCGTACTTCGACACTTCCAACGCCGGCGGCGAGGAGGCCATCGAGGAGTTCGGCGGCACGTACGCCGAGGTCGGCCCCTCTGAGGCCAGCCCGACGTCGCAGGTGAGCTTCATCCAGACCGCCGCCCAGCAGGGGGTCGGAGGGCTCGTCGTCTCGGCGAACGACCCCGAGGCGATCTGCGACGCGCTCAACGAGGCACGCGATGCGGGCGTGAAGGTCGTCACCTTCGACTCCGACACCAACCCCGAGTGCCGCGACCTGTTCATCAACCAGGCGACGGCGGAGGGCATCGCCAAGTCGCAGGTCGACCTGATCGCCGAGCAGATCGGCGACGAGGGCCAGATCGCGATCCTCTCGGCATCCGCCAACGCGACGAACCAGAACGCCTGGATCGAGCTCATGGAGGAGGACCTCGCAGCGAACCACCCGAACATCGAGCTCGTCGAGACCGTCTACGGCGACGATGACGACCAGACCTCGTTCGACAAGACCGCTGCCCTCCTGCAGACCTACCCGGAGCTGAAGGGCATCATCTCGCCGACGACGGTCGGCATCGCGGCCGCTGCGCGCTACCTCTCGACGTCGGAGTACAAGGGACAGGTCGCACTGACCGGACTCGGGACCCCGAACCAGATGCGCGAGTACGTCGAGGACGGCACCGTCACGGCGTTCGCCCTGTGGAACCCGGCCGACCTGGGCTACCTCGCCGCGTTCGCGACGAAGGCGCTCATCGAGGGTGAGATCACCGGCGAGGAAGGCGACTCGTTCGACGCCGGAAAGCTCGGCGAGTACGAGGTCGGCGCCGACGGCGTCGTGCTCCTCGGCGACCCGTTCGTCTTCGACGCGGAGAACATCGGGGACTTCGACTTCTAGGAGTCACCCTGCACCGAGGGGCCTGGCCCGGAGCGGATGCTCCGGCCGGGCCCTTCGGCGTTCGGGAGCGCGCCGCGCGTCAGCTCGAGGCGACCTGACGCGGGAGCGGCCCGGTCATCGGCGTGCTGCCCGGGCGGCGGGTCGCGGACGCCGCGCCCTCACGGTGCTCGGGCTTCGGCAGCGCGATCGGCGAGGTGAGCGCGACCTGCTCCGAGAAGTCGGCGGGCACGAGGCGATCGTTCGGCACGGCCGGCACCAGCTCGCCGTCGCTGCGACGGTCCCGCACGACGTGCACGGGCCGCGTGGCGACGACGGCGATGGCCGCGGTCGGGGCATCCGCGAATCGCACGACCGGCCGCCACGTGAATCGCGGATGCCGCGCGAGGTGCATTCCCCGGGCGAACACGAGCCAGCCGAGGCCGATGAGCGCGGCGACCGCTGCGACGACGGCCGCGAGCCCGAGCGCCCAGCGCGGGCCCATGCCGTCGGCGACGGCGCCCACGACGGGCGCGCCGATCGGCGTGCCGCCGACCAGGATCGCCATGTACAGCGCCATCACGCGGCCGCGCAGCTCAGGCTCGGTCGTGGTCTGCACGTAGCCGTTCGCGGTGGTGAGCAGGGTCACCGCAGCGAACCCGATGAGCATCGTCGAGGCGGCGAAGGTCCAGTACGTCGGCATGAACGCGGCGGTGAGCGCGGCGACGCCGAAGAACCCCGAGGCGAGGATGATGATGCGCATGCGCGCCCGCTCGCGGCGGGCGGCGAGCAGCGCACCGGTGAGCGAGCCGATCGCGAGGATCGACGAGAGCAGGCCGTACTCGCCGGCGCCGCGGCCGAACTCGACCGCCATCGTCGAGGAGAAGATCGGGAAGTTCATGCCGAACGCACCGATGAGGAACACGATGACGAACACGATCATGAGGTCGGGGCGGCGGCTGACGTAGCGGAAGCCGGCGACGAACTGGCCGCGGGCACGTGGGGCTCGGGGCATCCGCTGCAATTGCCTGCCTCGCAGCATGGCGAGCGCGATGAGCACGCCGAGGAAGGTCACCGCGTTGATGACGAACACCCAGCCCGAGCCGACGAGCACGATGAGGAAGCCGGCGACGGCGGGGCCGATCATGCGGGCGGTGTTGAACGAGGCCGAGTTCAGGGCGACGGCGTTCGACATGTCGGAGCTCGACACGAGGTCGGAGACGAACGTCTGCCGGGCCGGGTTGTCGACGGCGTTCACGAGGCCGAGCGCGAGGGCGAAGCCGTAGAGGTGCCACAGCTCGGCGTGGCCGAGGATGAGCAGGAGGCCGAGCGCAAGGCCGAGCAGCATGAGGGCGCTCTGCGTGACCATGAGGATCTTGCGGCGATCGAAGCGATCGGCGATCAGGCCGGTGATGGGCACGAGCAGCAGCTGCGGCGCGAACTGCAGGGCCATGGTGATGCCGACGGCGAAGGCGTCGTTGTCGGTCAGCTCGGTGAGCACGACCCAGTTCTGGGCGGTGGCCTGCATCCAGGCGCCCACGTTGGAGACGAGGGCCCCGATGAACCAGATGCGGTAGTTGCGGTGGGCGAGGGATCGGAACATGGCGCTCACTGGGTTGCGAAACCTCCCATCAGTTCTGCGGCTCGGGCGAGGGTGGCGCGGTCCTCCTTCGACAGCTCGCGGAGGCGCGTGGTGAGCCACGCGTCGCGCTTGGAGATGGTCGCCTTCACGACGTCGCGCCCGTCGTCGGTGAGGGTGATGTTGCTCTTGCGGCGATCGACCTCGTCGGCCGTGCGCACGAGGTAGCCGCTCTCTTCGAGGCAGTCGACGGTGCGGTTCATCGACGGCGCGGAGACCCGCTCGGCCTCGGCGAGCTGGGTGAGCGTGCGGGCGCCCTCGCGATAGAGCACGCCGAGCACGGCGAACTGCCCGTCGGAGAGGCCCTGATCGGCCTTCTGCGCGCGGATGCGGCGGGCCAGCCGGAAGGTCGCGAGACGGAGCTCGGTGCTCTGCTCTGCGATCGTGGCCATAGGGTTGTTAGCTTAGCTCATTAGCCTTGCTAAGTAAAGTCCTGAGGGTGCGGATGTCTCGTGCGAGAAGGGGCCCGGCCGCCGATCGGCGGCCGGGCCCCTGTTGCTTCAGCGGGCGCTCACTCGCAGGTGAACCGCGCGTCACCCCACACGCCGTGCGCGCCGTTGATGCTGCCCGGTGCCTCGACGATCAGGTCGACGTACTGCACGCCCGTCAGGTCGACGCTCACCGACTCGGGCGCGAAGCCCGGAGTGAACGTGCGCGACTGGTAGCGGTTGGCCCCGTCGGCGTCGACCTTGAAGATCACGTTGCCGCCGAACCCGTACTCGAGTCCGACCTGCGCGGTGAACGCCGAGCAGGCGCCGCCGACGAAATAGGTGATCTTCGACTGGGCGTGCACGCCGAGCCCCTTCGCGTACACCGGCGACTGGCCCGTCGCGGGGTCGACGTAATTGACCTTCAGCGGCAGGTCGGGCGAGTTCGCGGCGTCCTTGTTCGCCACGTCCTTGCCGATGACACCCCAGCCGTTCGTGGCGCTCAGCCACGGCAGGTCCGACGCCCACGCCGACGCCGTCGGTGCCGGCGGCAGCGGCTGCGAGACGACCTTCCAGTCGAAGATCTTCAGGCGGCTCTCGGTCGGCAGCAGCACCGAGGCGAGTTCCTTCGCCGGGTTCAGCCGGACGAGGTTCGAGTACACCTGGTAGGTGTAGGTCGGGTACTCGTAGACGTTCGGGTTCGTCGCGCTGTTGCGCCCCAATGACTTGATCGCCACGGTCGCGCCCCCGAGCCCGGATGCCTGCGGCAGCCAGTTCGGGAAGAACACCGACTGCTTGCTGACGGTCCCATCGGTGTAGGTGAGCGTCAGCTCCGGGTTCACCCCCGAGCCCGACGCCGCCGATGCGAGGATCGCGAGGTGCGTGCCCTGCCCGCCGAGCGCGATCGTCTGGCCGGCCGGCGCGACCGAGTTCGGCGCACCGACGGGCTCGGGCCAGCGGTAGGCGATCGCCGCGTCACCGGTGCCCACCGTCACGGTCCCGCCCGGGGTCGCTCCCGCCGTGGCGAGCGCCTCGGCCGCGAACGAGGCGCCGCCGCCGTCGAAGTTGCCGGCCGCCGCCGTCGCTCGATCGGTGATCGACACGGCGTTGTACGCTCCCGCGAGCGAGCCGTAGGCGACGTACAACTGGTTCGCGCCCGAGACCGATCGCGGCTGCGAGCCGGACTCGTAGGCCGCGGTGACGGTTACGGTCTGCAGGTCGGCGGCGGCGGCATCCGTGACCTCGAAGACGAACTCGGCGGTCGCCGAATCGCCCTTCTTCACCGTGCCCACCTGGTCGCCCGACGCCGACACGAGCGCCCAGCCCTCGGGTGCGGTCGGCGTGAGCACGACGTCGTCCTTGGCCTTCGTACCGGTGTTCGTGAACGTCGCGGTGACCGTCGCCTGCTCGCCCTGGAAGACGCGGTCGGGGAGTTCGACGGTGACGGATGCCGCGGCGGCATCCGCTTCCTGTCCGCCGACGCCGCTCGTGTCGGTGAGGGTGAGGCGTGCCGACGTGTCGGACGCGATCGCGCCGGTCGCGATGACGACCACGCCGCCAGCCTGCTCGGGCAGGTAGGTCCAACCGCCGGAGGCTTCGAGCTCGGTCACCTCATCGACGCGGGGGAGCGTGCGATTGCCGAGCTTCACGAGCTTGGGCTCCGAGCCGGTGTGCGCCTCCACCAGGTATGGCCGAGCCTCGGCCTTGCCGTCGTAGTCGCCCTCCCGCTCGCCGAGCTCGATCTTCACCGTGCCCTGCTTGCCGGCCTTCGGTGCGTCGACCGCGAGGACCTGGGCACTGTGCTCGCCCTCGGCGTAGGCGCGGGTGACCTCGTCGTCCTCGTACAGCGTGAACTCCGACTCGCCCTGGGGGTAGACCGAGAGGGTGATCGGGGCGTCCTCGGGAACGAGCGAGGCGTTGCGCGCCGTGATGCCCTGCGGCACCAGTGCTCCGGCCCGCACGAAGATCGGCAGCTTGTCGAGGGGTGCCGGATGTCCGTTCAGCACCTGTCCGCCTTCGTGCAGTGCCCCCGTCCAGTAGTCGACCCATTGCGTGCCGGCGGGCAGGTAGATGCCGTTGCGCACGTCGGAATCGGTGAACACCGGGGCGACGAGGTAGTCGCTGCCGAGCAGGAACTCGGTGTTCGCCTCGGCGCTGTACGCGCCGGGGTCATCCGGGTACTCGAGCGCGATCGAGCGCATCATCGGGACGCCCGTGCGGTGCGATTCCGCTGCGAGCGTGTAGATGTAGGGCATCAGTCGCTGGCGCAGCTGGAGGTAGGCACGGTTGATCTCGGTCGCCTCCGCGCCGTAGAGCCACGGGCGCTTGTCGGTTCTCGCCCAGCCGCTCATCGAGTACAGCGCTGGTGCGAACGCCTTCCACTGCAGGTCGCGCACGTAGCTCTCGGTCGAGCCGCCGAAGATGCCGTCGACGTCGCCGGTCGTGAAGGCGAGCCCCGAGTTGCCGGCGCCGGTCAGCGCCGAGACCTGCCAGCGCACGGCATCGAGGTTGCCGGAGTGATCGCCCGTCCACTGCATGCCGCAGCGCTGCGATCCCGCCCAGCCCTCGACCATGAGGGAGGTGCCACGGGCGTCGGAGTACTGCTCGATGCCACCGTGGGCGGCCTCGCAGCCGGTGAGCGCCTGCCGGTATCCCGAGCCGACCCACGCCACGTCGAGCTTGCGGAGCCGGATGCCGGCCTCGCCGACCTCGTACTCCTGGTTCGTGAGCGAGCGCTGCGTCCAGAGCCCCGTCTGCAGGCCGGTCTGCTCGGCGATCGCCTCGACCGTCGCGGGAAGCTCCTGGTACTCGCATCCGTACCCGTCGTTCACGAGCATCCAGCCCGCGGGCATGTCGTGCTGGACGAACTGCTTCGCGACGTTCAGGGCCTGCGGCGTGCGCTGCTTCGTGTTCTCGGGATCGCCGAAGCCCGACGAGCTGTAGCCCGGGTTCGACCGGTTGTAGCAGTCGGCGTCGCCGTACTCGAGCGCGTACACCGGCGGCATCATCGGCCGGCCCGTGAGCTGGGTGTACGACTCGAGCGACTGCTTGTAGTCGCCGACGAAGTAGTACGCGTCGAAGCGCCGTTCCTCGTGGGTCGTCGTATGGGCGGCGAAGTCGTAACTGCCTCGGGCGAAGGTGTTGCGGAGCACGCCGTACCCGCTCGACGACATGTAATACGGCACCGCGTTCGGGTAGCCGTCGTCGTCCCAGTCGAAGTTCCTCGCGATGTTCACCGTCGCTCCGGTGTGCACCGACCGGCCGTTCTGCATGCCGCCGCCGATGAACTGCTCGCCGTCCACCGCGGCGAGGTGCTGCGTGGTCGAGCTCGAGCCGAACGTCACGGGAGCGGTCTCCGACCAGATGGGCGTGCCGTCGGCGCGGGCGGCGCTGACACGGCCCGTCGCACGCTCGACGGCGAGGATGATGTCGCCGGTCGCGATCGTGATGACGTCGCCCTCGGTGAGGCTGACGGACGCGCCGTCGAACGTCTCGGTGCCGACGACGATGTCGGCGGTGCGGGCGGGGTCGCCCTCCGGGGTGTTCGCGGGGTCGGTGAACTCGCCGCTCGGGTCGGCTTCGAGCCGGAAGGTGCTCGCGTCGAGGAATGTGGCTCGCATCGCGCCGTGCTCGGCCGTGAGGGTGACCTGGTCGCCGTCGACGGCCACGTCGGTGATCGCGCCCAGGGTGACCCCGGCGCCATCGACGGGTACCTCGGGGTTGACCTGCTTGACGGGGATGGGCGTGGTCGTCGCCGTGGAGCCGGCGGCGCTCGCGGTCGCCGGGGTCGCCGGCGCGGCATGCGTCGACGCGAAGGCCGGCGTGACGCCCACGCCCACCATCGAGAGGACGGCCGCGACCCCGATGGCGCACGTGCGCACGAGGCGCGGCGCTGGGGGTGTTCGGTGATGATTCATCGGTTGCTCGCTTTCGCTGACTGATCGAATCTGATTTGAAGTAGGTAGAAACGTTCACATAGAATCAGTCTGGTTTCACCGCGGTCAAGTGTTTTCGCGGATTTCAGTGACGAATCGAGCCCGGATCGGCGAATCGCCCGCCGAACGCCCCGGCGCGATCGGCGGCGCGCGGATGGCCACCGTGCGAGATCACCCGACCTCCCGGCCGGGCCGGCTGCCACAATGGCCGCATGCCGACCTACACCGACGCGCACGGCGTCCGCATCCACTACGAGTCCTGGCGCGTCGCCGACGCGACCGCGGTCGTGCAGCTCGTGCACGGGGTCGGCGAGCACATCGGGCGTTACCGCGAGCTCATCGAGGCGCTCAACAGCGCCGGTTACTCGGTGTGGGCCGATGACCATCGGGGCCACGGTCAGACGGGGTTCGAGCAGCACGGCGGCGACCTCACGCGCATCGGTCGGCTGGGTCCGGGCGGGCTGCGCGCCACGATCGAGTCGGTGCACCAGTTCACGGGGGTCATCCGCGCGACCGAGGGTGAGCTGCCGCTCGTGCTGCTCGGTCATTCGTGGGGTTCCTTCATGGCGCAGATCATCGTGAACCAGCACGCCGGCGACTACGACGGCGTGGTGCTCAGCGGTACGGCGTACCGCACGCTCCTCGACATGGACGCGGGCGACCTGAACCGCCGCCACCGTCACCTCGGATCGACGCCGGTCGAGTGGCTGAGCCGCGACCCCGACGTGGCGGCGGCGTTCATGGCCGATCCGTACACGACCGAGACGCCGCTCCGGAAGCTCTTCGGCACGATCGACGCGCTGCGGCTCCTGGGCCGCCCGGTGCGCGGGCTTCCACCCGAGCTGCCGCTGCTCATCATGGTCGGCTCCGATGACACCGTGGGCGGTGAGCAGAGCGCGGTGAAGCTCGCGAATGCCTATGCTCGCCGCTCCGGGCTCGTCGACGTGGAGCTCATCGTCTACGAGGGCGCGCGTCACGAGATCTTCAACGAGACGAATCGCGACGAGGTGCGAGCCGACCTCGTGCGGTGGCTCGACGAGCGGTTCGCCGTCGACTGAGTCGGTCGTCCGCGAACACTTGACACGCACGCGCGGGCAGAGCAATGTGACCATGAGAGCGCTCTCACCGCCACGGGTCAGCACCGGTCGAACGGCGCTCTCGCCCAATCGCCACCGCCGTCGACCACGGTCGACGCAGATCCGGAGGAACCGATGTCGCTTCCCTCTTCCACCCGCAGCCGTACGGTCGCCGTCACAGCGCTCCTCATCGCCGCATTCACCGGAGCCGGCGCCGCCACCGCCGCGGTCGCCGATGCCGGCCACGTGCCGGCGCCACCGCCCGGCCACGCGATCGACGACGTGCTCGCGCCCGGGGTGCCGCTCTGGACCAACCCCGACAGCACGACCATCGAGGCCGCCGCCGGCCTCGACGGGCAATCCCGCGCCGATGCGCTCCTGCTCGGCTCCTTCCCGAGTGCCAGCTGGATCAACGGCGGCACGCCGAACGAGGCGAAGCGGGACGTCTCACGCATCGTCACCGCGGCGCACGCCGCCGGCGAGGTGCCCGTGCTCGTCGCCTACAACGTGCCGTTCCGCGATTGCGCCCAGTACTCCGCCGGCGGTGCCACGAGCCTCACCGAGTACGAGGCCTGGGTCGACGGCTTCGCCAAGGGCATCGGCAACAAGCGCGCCGTCGTGATCCTCGAGCCCGATGGGCTCGGCATCATCCCGTGGTACACCTCGAACCAGGGCGTGGCGGAGTGGTGCCAGCCTGCCGAGGCAGACGCCGCCACCGCGGCATCCGAACGGTTCGCGATGCTGAATCACGCCGTCGACGCGTTCGCCGCCCTGCCGAACACCGCCGTCTACCTCGACGGCACGCACAGCGGGTGGCTCAGTGTCGGCGACATCACCGACCGGCTGCTGAGCGCCGGCGTCGAGCGGGCCGACGGATTCTTCCTGAACGCCTCGAACTACGTCGAGACCGAACGGCTGGCATCGTACGGCAACTGGATCTCCGACTGCATCCTTCTCGAGACGGAGGTGCCGTGGTGGGACGCCGGCTGGTGCGCCAGCCAGTACTACCCGGCGAACCCGGCCGACTTCTCGACGTGGCACCTCACCGACGAGAAGTACGACGCCGACCTCGCCGGCGCCGGCCTCACCCGCGACCCCGCCGCGCAGACGCACTTCGTGATCGACACGAGCCGCAACGGCCAGGGCCCGTGGTCTGCGCCCGCCGACTGGCCGGGCGACGCCGAGGTGTGGTGCAACCCGCCCGACCGCGGCGCCGGGGTTCGCCCGACGACCGACACCGGCGACGCGCTCATCGACGCGTTCCTCTGGATCAAGGTGCCCGGCGAGTCCGACGGCAAGTGCTTCCGTGGCACCGCCGGCCCGCTCGACCCGATCCGCGGCATCGAGGACCCGGCCGCGGGCCAGTGGTTCCCCGAGCAGGCGCGAGAGCTCGTGGAGTTCGCGGTCCCGTCGTTCGGCTGACGCGAAGCCACGCGGCATCCGCTCGGCCTCAGCGAACCGCCACCGGCGGAACGTTGAGGCCGAGCAGCCGCGCGCGCGCCGGCCCCGCCGAATCGCCCTGCCATGGGAACTCGAGCTGCAGCAGCGCGCAGTTCTCGACCACGGGGAACACGTCGCGGTACTGGTCGGGGTCGATGCCGACGAGCTCGCAGACGAGCAGTCGCATGAGCGTGGCGTGCATGACCACGAGCACGCGGGCGTCGGCGAACTCGGTCGCGAGCTCGACGAGCGCGGGCATCGCCCGGGCGATGCCGTCGACGCCGGGTTCGCCTCCGGGCAGCGGATGCCGCGCCGGCCGCCGCTCGAACCCCGCCCAGTCATCGGGGTAGGTGCTCGCGAGCTCGCCGGGCGACATCCCCTCGCCGGCCCCGAAGTCGATCTCGACGAGACGTGCGTCGATGCGCAGCGGGAGTCCGGCCGCCGCAGCGGCGGGTTCGGCGCTCCGGCGCGCCCGGCTGAGCGGCGACGCGACGATCGCCGACAGCCCGGCCGTCGGCGCCCACTCGGCGAGCACGGCGGCCTGGTCGAGCCCGTGCGCGGTGAGCGGCACATCGGACGAACCGGCGTAGCGATGCTCCGCGTGCCATTCCGTCTCGCCGTGGCGGGCAAGGTACAACGTCGTCATGGGCGATCCCCTCTCGTCCTCCTGCGATCGTAGGCGCACCCCGCCGCATCCGCGTCGGGGTCCGTAGGCTGTACCGCATGCACGGTGAATACAAGGTCCCCGGTGGCAAGCTCGTCGTGGTCGACTTCGATGTCGACGACGGGGTCATCCGCCACCCACGTGTCGCCGGCGACTTCTTCCTCGAGCCCGACGAGGCGCTCGAAGACATCGACCGTGCGCTCGACGGGCTGCCGGCGGCATCCGATGCCAAGCAGATCTCGGCCGCGATCACGGCGGCGCTGCGCCCGGGGGCGGTGATGCTCGGCTTCTCGGCCGATGCCGTCGCGGTGGCGGTGCGGCGGGCGATGACGGATGCCACGAGCTGGTCGAACTACGAGTGGGAGATCGTGCACGACCCCGCCGTACCCCCGCGCACGCACCTCGCCCTCGACGAGGTGCTCGCCACCCGGGTCGGCGAGGGTCGCCGCAAGCCGACCCTGCGCTTCTGGGAGTGGAACGAGTCGGCGGTCGTCATCGGCAGCTTCCAGTCGGTGAAGAACGAGGTCGACCCAGAGGGCGCCGCGAAGTACGGCTTCGAGGTCGTGCGCCGCATCTCGGGCGGCGGCGCGATGATGATGGAGCGCGGCAACGTCGTGACGTACTCGCTCTACGTGCCGGGCGAGCTCGTGCAGGGCATGAGCTTCGCCGACTCCTACGCGTACCTCGACGACTGGGTGCTGCAGGGCCTGCGCGGCATCGGCATCGAGGCGACCCACCAGCCGCTCAACGACATCGCGAGCCCACTCGGCAAGATCGGCGGCGCCGCGCAGAAGCGCCTCGGCTCGGGCGGCGTGCTCCACCACGTCACGATGGCCTACGATCTCGACAACGAGAAGATGCTCGAGGTGCTGCGCATCGGCCGCGAGAAGATCAGCGACAAGGGCATCGCATCGGCCGCCAAGCGCGTCGACCCGCTGCGCTCGCAGACGGGCCTGAGCCGCGCAGCGATCATCGAGAGCCTCAAGCAGACCTTCGTGTCGCTCTACGGCGCGACGCCCGGCAGCGTGACGGCAGACGAGCTCGCCGAGGCCGAGTCGCTCGTGGAGTCGAAGTTCGCCACCCGTGACTGGCTGTACCGGGTGCCCTGAGCCGCCGACGAGGAACGCCCAGCGATCCCCGTTAGAATCGCCGGATGGACTGGTGGATCTGGCTCGGCATCGCCCTGCTCGTCGTCGCCTTCGTGGTGTTCGCCGTGCGGCGGAACTGGATCGACCTCTCCGACAAGACCAAGCGCGGTGGCGGCGGTGGCGGCGTCATGATGATCGGCGACGAGGTCTTCGCTCCCCGCAAGCACGAGGCGCAGGTCGAGCTCGACCGGCAGAGCCGGCTCCCCGCCCCCGCACCCGTGCCGGGTGACGGCGACCAGGGCATCTCCTTCGCGTCCGCCGACGCCGACGACGACGACCCCGACCGCTTCCGCGGCCGCATCCGTCTCGACATCGACCGCCGCTGACCTGGGCTCAGGCCTGCTCGCGCGCGTCGTCGGGCCAGCGCCAGCGCCGCGGACGATCCGCGATGCGTTCACCCTGCAGGCGCCGGTCGATGTAGCGCATCACGAGTCCGGCCGCGATGAGCGCCGCACCGAGCGGCGGGAGCACCGCCCGCGCGACCTGCACGAGGACGTCCATCGTCATGATGGCCGACTGCCACTGCTCCGTGTTGGGGGGCACCATGACGTACATCGCCATGGGAGTCAGCACGATGACCAGCGCGCCGCCGACGGCCGTGCCGGCGCCCCACCAGATCACCGTGGTCGGCATGGTCTCCGTCGACATCGCTGCTCCCTCGCACGTCCCGGTCGGATGTTCAGCCTACGGCCGGTATCCGGCAACGGGGGAGTGCACTGGCAGACTGGTGCCCGTGGCATCCGACGAACTGAACCGCATCATCCATGCGGACAACCTCGCGGTGCTGCCGACCCTGCCAGACGGGGGCTTCACGCTCGTGTACCTCGATCCGCCGTTCAACACCGGCCGCATGCAGTCCCGGCGGCCGACGCGCCACGTGCGGCTTGCGGCGACGGATGACCCCGAGCCCGCGGCATCCGGAACCATCACGGGGTTCGCGGGCAAGCGCTACGAGCGCATCCGCGGCGACCTGCTGCGCTACGACGATCGCTTCGACGACTACTGGGGATTCCTCGAGCCGAGGCTCGTCGAGGCATGGCGGCTGCTCGCCGACGACGGCACCCTGTACCTGCACCTCGACTACCGCGAGGCGCACTACGCGAAGGTGCTGCTCGACGCGCTCTTCGGGCGCGAGTGCTTCCTCAACGAGCTCATCTGGGCCTACGACTACGGCGCCAAGGCCAAGCGCAAGTGGCCGACGAAGCACGACACGATCCTCGTGTACGTCAAGAACCCGGCGAGGTACTGGTTCGACTCGACCGCCGTCGACCGCGAGCCCTACATGGCACCCGGCCTCGTGACGCCCGAGAAGGCCGAGCTCGGCAAGCTGCCCACCGACGTGTGGTGGCACACGATCGTCTCGCCCACGGGCCGCGAGAAGACCGGCTATCCCACGCAGAAGCCCGAGGGGATCCTGCGCCGCATCGTGCAGGCGTCGACGCGCGAGGGCGACTGGGTGCTCGACTTCTTCGCGGGCTCGGGCACGACGGGCGCGGTCGCGGCGACCCTCGGCCGGCGCTTCGTGCTCATCGACGAGAACGCCGAGGCGATCGCCGTGATGAGGGGCCGGTTCACGGATGTCTCGGGCGTCGTGTTCGAGCAGGGCATCGCGCCGGCTGACGCCTAAGCCGAGGCGCGACGCACGAGGTGCGTGGACATGATGTTGCGCCGCGGCACGTCGGCGTCGCCGGAGAGGCGCCGCAGCAGCAGGTCGGCCATCTCGAACCCCATCTGCTCGGACGGCTGGTGCACCGTCGTGAGCGGGATCGCCGAGGCGGTGGCGGCGGGGCTGTCGTCGAAGCCGACGACGGCGACGTGGCCGGGCACGCTCCGTCCGCGCTCGCGGAGCACGGCGAGCGTCCCCGTGGCCATGAGGTCGCTCGCCACGAAGATGGCGTCGAGGTCGGGCACCCGGTCGAGCAGCCGCCGGGTCGCGCTCACGGCTCCGGCCACGGTGAAGTCGGCGTTCTCGACGGCGTCGGCCGGCATGCCCGCGGTCTCCATCGCCCGGCGGAAGCCCTCGAGGCGGTCGACGCCGGCGGGCATGTCGAGCGGCCCGGCGATGGTGCCGATGCGCCGCCGGCCGATGCTCGTGAGGTGCTGGGTGCCGATGAAGCCGCCCTCGACGTTGTCGACGTCGACGAAGATATGGTCGCCGGGCCGCGACGGCCGGCCGCCGAACACGATGGGGAGGGCCTCGTCGGCGACGCGCTGCAGGTCGTCGCCCTCGTGGTGGGAGACCACGAGGGCGCCGTCGATGACGCCGGAACGCAGGTAGCGCATCGTCTTGTGGGTCGGATCGCTCGAGGCGACGAGCAGGTTGAGCAGGTACTCGCTCTCGTCGAGCCGCCTGGTGATGCCCTGCACGATCGCCGCGAAGTACGGATCGCCGAAGAAGCGCGTGATGTCTTCGGGAACCACGAGTGCGACGGCGCCCGACGTGCGGCTGGCGAGTGAACGCGCGGCACGATTCGGCACGTAGTTCAGCTTCGCGATGGCGGCGTTCACGGCGGTGACGACCTCTGGGCTCACCTTCGGCGAGCCGTTCACCACGCGACTGACGGTCGCGCGGGAGACGTTCGCCTCTCGCGCGACCGCCTCGAGCGTCGGCGCCGAGGGTCGTGCGCGAACCCCACCCGCATGCATAACGGCCAGTCTATTTCCGTGTCGTCGTGATCGGTGGACGCCGCTCAGTGGGCCGGAAGTGCGCGTTCCCGGATGATGGCGGCGTAGGCGAGTCCGCTGTCCTTCACGGTCCGCTCCTGCGTCTCGTAGTCGACACGCACGAGGCCGAACCGCTTGTCGTAGCCCCACGCCCACTCGAAGTTGTCCATGACCGACCAGTAGAAGTAGCCGTGCACGGGCACGCCCTCGCCGACGGCGTCGAGGATCGCGCCGAGGTGCGACTCGAGGAACTCCGTGCGCTCGCCGTCGTGGACGCCGCCGTCGGCCGCCACGCGGTCGTCGTAGGCGGCACCGTTCTCGGTGACGTAGAGACGAACGCCGGCGGATGCCGCGTACTCCTCGTGCACGCGAACGAGCAGTTCGCGCAGGCCGTCGGGCTGCACCTCCCAATCCATCGCCGTGAGCGGCAGGTTCTGCGGGTGGTTGAAGACGCCGTCGGCCGCCGGGTACGGCGACCTCGTGGGACGATCCGTCGGCGCGCTCCCGAGGAGCGGGTGCTCGGCCGGCCGGTCGCTCACCGACTCGCCGTGGTAGTAGTTCACGCCGAGTGCGTCGATGGGGGTCGAGATCACCGCGAGGTCGCCGTCGAGCACGACGTCGTCGAGCCCGAGGTGGCCCACGTCGGCGCGCAGGTCGTCGGCGTACTCGCCCCGGAAGATCGGGTCGAGGAAGAACCGGTTGAACTGCCCGTCGATGCGGCGGGCGGCGTCGACGTCGCCGGGGCTCGCCGGGTCGACCGGCTTGGCCACCGTGAGGTTCAGGGTGATGCCGAGCTCGAGCCCGGGATCGCGTTCGCGCAGCGCCTGCACCGCGAGCCCGTGGGCGAGCAGCAGGTGGTGGCCCGCCGCGAGGCCGGCCGCGACATCCTGCCGGCCTGGTGCGTGCGCGCCGGCCGTGTAGCTGAGGAACGACGAGCACCACGGCTCGTTGAGCGTCGTCCACACATCGACCCGGTCGCCGAGCGCCTCGTGCATGTCGAGTGCGTAGTCGCGGAACCGGAACGCGGTGTCGCGGTTCGTCCACCCGCCCTGCTCCTCGAGCGCCTGCGGCAGGTCCCAATGGTAGAGGGTCAGCCAGGGCTTGATTCCGGCCCCCAGCAGTTCGTCGACGAGGCGCGAGTAGAAGTCGATGCCGTGCGGGTTCACCGGTCCGCCGTCGGGGCGAACGCGCGCCCACGAGGTGGAGAACCGATAGGTCTGCAGTCCGAGCTGCTTCATGAGCGCGACATCGTCGCGGTAGCGGTGGTAGTGGTCGCACGCGACGTCGCCGTTGTCGGCGTTGATGACGGCGCCCGGCACCCTGCTGAACGCGTCCCAGATCGAGTCGGTGCGGCCGTCCTCGTGGCTCGCCCCCTCGATCTGGTACGCGGCGGTCGCAGCCCCGAAGAGGAAGTCGGCCGGGAACCGGCGGGTCGCGACGGAGGAAGCGGTGGTGGCGATGGTGTCGGTCATGATCTTGCGGTGGTCTCCGAGGTCGATGGTCATCCCTTCACAGCTCCCGCCATGATGCCGCTCACGAGCTGCTTGCCGGCGAAGACGAAGAGCAGGAGCAGCGGCAGCGTCGACAGCAGCACACCGGCGAGCACGATCGAGTAGTCCACGAAGTGGTTGGACTGCAGGAGCGAGAGCGCGACCGGAAGGGTCGGGTCGCTGCGGTCGAGCACGATGAAGGGCCAGAAGAAGTTGTTCCAGGCCGTGACGAACGTGAACAGGCCGAGCATCGCGGCAGCGGGGCGTGCGGCGACCACGCCGATGGTCCAGAAGGTGCGGATCATCGACGCGCCGTCGACGCGTGCCGCCTCGATGAGCTCGTCGGGCACCGACTGCTGCAGGTACTGGGTCATCCAGAACACGCCGAACGCGCTCGTCAGCGCCGGGATGATGATCGCCCCGATGTTGCCGGTCCAGCCGAGGTCGGCGAACAGGATGTAGAGCGGGACGACGCCGAGCTGCAGGGGCACGGCCATCGTCGCCACGACGAAGACGAGGAGCGGCTTGCTCCCGGGGAAGCGGAGCTTGGCGAACGCCCAGCCGGCGAGCGTGGAGGTCGCGACGACGGATGCCGCGATCAGCGCCGAGCTCAGGATCGAGTTCCACAGCGCCCGCCAGAAGTTCACCGCCGGGTCGTTCACGACCGTGGCCGCGTTCTCGAGGAAGTTGCCGCCGGGGATCCACGACATGTTCGGGTCGTTGATCGTCGAGGCGTCGCCCGACCCGATGAGGAACGACCAGTAGAAGGGGAAGAGCGACCCGATCAGGACGACCCCGAGGCCGACGTAGACCCAGAAGCCGGCGCGCACGCCGCGGATGCGGGTCGTGCGCTGGCGCCGACGGTCGTCGCGTTGTCGGGGCATCCGCCCCAGTGCGAGTTCCTCGGCGTAGTTCGCCGGGGGAGTGCCGAGTGCGGTCATGGCTACCGCCGCCCTTCGTCGCGGACGAGTCGTCTCGTCACGAGCAGATTGATGAGGCCGATGATCAGGATGATCAGGAACAGGATCCAGGCGAGGGCCGCCGCTCGTCCGAAGTTCCACTGACCCCAGCCGATGTCGTAGAGGTAGAGCGTGATCGTGAGCCACTGCTGTGCGGCGCCCCCGCGCCCGAACTGGTCGAACATGCGGGGCTCGTCGAAGATCTGCAGGCCGCCGATGGTGGAGGTGATGATCACGAAGATGAGCGTCGGCTTCAGTGACGGCAGCGTGATGCTGCGGAACTGGCGGAAGGCGCCGGCGCCGTCGACCGTCGCGGCCTCGTAGTAGTCGCGCGGCACCGCCTGCATCGCCGCGAGGAGGATGAGCGTGTTGTAGCCGGTCCAGCGGAAGTTCACCATCGTGGAGATCGCCACGTGGCTCCAGAACGCGTCCTTGTGCCACTGGATCGCCGGCAGCCCGAGGTCGGTCAGGACGCTGTTCACGAGGCCGTGGTTGTCGCCGAACATGTTGCTGAAGATGAGGGCGACGGCGACGGGCGCCATCACGAACGGCACGAGCACGCCCATGCGCCAGAAGGTCTTCGATCGGATGTTCCGGTCGAGCATCGCGGCGATGAAGACCGCGGCGATGAGCTGCGGCACGCTCGAGAGCAGGAAGATGCTGAAGGTGTTGCGGAGGGCGGTCCAGAACTGGGGCTGGCCGAGGATCCAGACGTACTGGTCGAACCCGACGAACTCGCCCGAGTTGCGGACGAGGTCCCAGTCCATGAAGGAGATCACCGCGGTGAACGCGATGGGGAAGATGCCGACCACCAGGAACATGATGAAGAACGGCGAGATGTAGAGGTACGGCGAGACCTTGAGGTCCCATCGGCTGAGGCGCTGGCTGAACGAGATGACGCGCGGCGCCCGTCCGGGGTTCGGTTTCGGCGGCGCGGACTCGTCGACGCGTGTCGCGGTGGCGGTCACGGTGGTGCTCCCTTGGGGGTGGACGGCGGGTCGGGTGGAGGCACGGGCCGCGCCCGGAGGCGCGACCCGTGCCGTTCGGTCAGAAGGCGCTGACCTCGGTGACCCACGTGTTCCACGAGGTCGTCTGGTCTTCGACGCCGTCGAAGACTCGGGTGACCGCGTTCTGGAGCGCGTCGTGGAACTGGAAGAACTGCGCACCCTTGTACGTCGCGACCGTCACGGCCTCGGCGCGCTTGACGCCGATCTCGCCGGTCGGTGCGTTGTTGAAGTACTCGTTGGTGAAGGCGGTGAGGCCCTCATCCTCGTAGGCGTCGGACTGGCTCGGGAAGGTGCCCGCGTTGACGAACGCCTTGACCTGCTGCTCGGGAGCGGTCAGCCAGTCGGCGAGCTTGAGCGCCTCGTCGACGTTCTTGCCGTTGGCCGGCACCGTGAGGTACGAGCCGCCCCAGTTGCCGCCGCCGCCGGGGAAGACGTCGGCGACGTCCCAGCCGGTGACCTCGGGAGCGTTGCCGGAGATGACACCGTGCATCCAGCCCGGGCAGAGCATCGCGGCGAACTCGCCGTTCGCCATCGAGGCGAACCAGTCGTCGCTCCACTGGCCCGCGTAGGCAGAGATCGGCACGGCGCGCTCGACGACCGTGTTGTAGGCGTCTTCGATGTCGGGGTTCTCGGTCGCGACAATGGTGCCGTCGGGCTCCTCGTAGGCGGTCTCGAGCTGGTTCACGAGGCCCTGGAGCACCGAGTTGGCCGAGTCGATGAACGGCTTGCCCGTCGCGGCCTTGTACTGGTCGGCCACGTTGAAGAAGTTGTCCCAGTCGCCCTCGAGGAGTGCTGCGACCTCTGCACGGTCGGTGGGCAGGCCGGCGGCTGCGAACAGGTCGGAGCGGTAGCACACGCCCTGCGGGCCGATGTCGGTCCCGAAGCCGACGAGGCGCCCGTCGCCGTCGGTCGCCGCGGCTTCCTTCCAGTCGAGCCAGCGGCCCTTCGCGTCGGCGGGCACCTCGGCGAGCAGGTCGGAGTACTGCATCGCCTCGGTGAACCAGTCGACCTCGACGGCCTCGATGTCGGCGAGCCCCTCCTTGCCGAGCTTCTGGAAGTAGTTGGCGCGTGCGTCGTTCGACGTGGCGGCCCGGTTGTGGACGATCGTGACGTTCGGGTTCTCGTCCATGTACTCCTGGAGGAGCTCGTCGGTGTAGCCGAAGTCGTTGAAGGTGGCGAGGCTGAGTTCGACCTTGCCCCCTTCTTCACCGGAGTCGGAACTCGGCGAACAACCGGTGGCGATGATGGCGATGGATGCGGCGCCTGCGATGGCGGCGATCGCCTTGGTGCGTCGTGAAATCTTCACGGTCACTCCCTTGTGTGCGTGGTGTCGGAATGGTCACGTGAGGACGCGCCGACCCACTGGTGAGAGCGCTCTCACGATGCAGACCCGATGCTAGTGAGCCGCCGATGACCGTGTCAAGAGAGCGCTCTCACAGCGGCGTTTCGTTACCGAGCCGTGATCGAGCCACGAGCTTCGGCGCACGCCGCAGCCGCCGCGCCCCCCGGCGCCGACGGCGCCGGGCGTACACTCGAACGGTGTCTGCAAGCGAGCGCCGAGAGCTGTCCGACCAGGTCCAGCGCCGTCGTCTCGTCATCGCCGCCTCGCTCAGCGTCGCGCTCATCGCCGGCAGCGTCGCGGTGGTCGGCGCGGTCGTGGGCGCCGAGGCGAGCGGCGGGGCGGCATCCTCGCCGGCCGGGGGCGAGGGCGCCGAGGGTGCAGCCGGCCCCGAGTCCGCGCGCCCGGCCCCTGACACCGCACCGCCGCCCGCGACGGTCGAGACCTTCGACCGCGCGGCGCACTCGATCGACGACCCGGCGAGCATCTGGGTCGTGGTCGACAAGCTGCGTCCCCTGAACCCGCAGGACTATGAGCCGGTCGACCTCGTCGACGTGCCCGTCGAGCACACCTGGGAGCCGCTGCTTCGGCAGGAGGCATCCGACGCCGTCGTCGCGATGTTTCAGGCCGCGCTCGACGAGGCCGGGCTCGAACTCGCGTCGAACAGCGCCTTCCGCTCCTACTCCGCGCAGGAGTCGATCTACGACGGCGACGACCTGTTGACGGCGCGACCGGGTTTCAGCGAGCACCAGACGGGCCTCGCGATCGACATCGGGGCAGCCTCGGGCGAGTGCTCGCTCGCCGCGTGCTTCGGCGACATCGCCGAGGGCGTCTGGCTGCGCGACAACGCCTGGCGATTCGGCTTCATCCTCCGCTACCCGGCCGACAAGACGCCCGTCACCGGCTACGAGTTCGAGCCGTGGCACTACCGCTACGTCGGCGTCGAGCTCGCGACCGAGATGCGGGAGACCGGCATCACCACGCTCGAGGAGTTCTTCGGCCTCCCTGCAGCACCCGAATACGGCTGAGCGGATGCCGCGCCGAGTCGTCTCCCCGTCGCGTCGCGGCCTCTCGCTCGGCGTGCTCATCGTCAACCAGCTGCTCGCGGGCGTGGGCGTGGCCTCGGGCATGGCGCTGGCCGCGATCCTCGTCGCCGACCTGACCGGCGTCGTCGCGATGGGCGGGCTCGCGCAGTCGTCGAGCGTGCTCGGGGCGGCGCTCGTCGCGATTCCGCTGGCGCGGCTCGCGGTGCGTTCCGGCCGCCACGTGGCACTCGCGGTGGGCTATGGGTTCGCGTTCCTCGGCGCAGTGCTCGTGATCGTCGCGGCCACGAGCGGATGGCCGGTGCTCGTCTTCCTCGGGCTGGCGGCGTTCGGAGCGGGCAACGCGGCGGGCCTCCAGTCGCGGTTCGCCGCGACCGAGATCGCCGCACCCGGATTCGCGGCGCGCTCGATGTCGCTCGTGCTGTGGGCGACGACGATCGGCTCGGTGGCAGGCCCGCTCCTCTCCGAGGTCGGCGATGAGCTCGGCCGCTCGCTCGGCATGCCGCCGCTCGTCGGCCCGTTCCTGTTCTCGGCGACGGCGTTCGCGGTCTCGTCGGTCCTCGTCGCGACACTGCTCCGCACCCCGGGCGCGGGCTACCTCGCGTCGGCGACCTCGGAGCAGCCCGCCGGCGCCGAAGACGAGTTCGC
The DNA here is from genome assembly GCF_030817175.1 of Agromyces ramosus. Taxonomy (NCBI): domain Bacteria; kingdom Bacillati; phylum Actinomycetota; class Actinomycetes; order Micrococcales; family Microbacteriaceae; genus Agromyces; species Agromyces ramosus. The sequence continues at coordinate 2,123,875 of NZ_JAUSYY010000001.1, forward strand.
GCCCGACCACGTCGCCGACCCGTCTGGATCGGCCGCCGCACCGCCTCGCGTCGGCGCCTGGACCGCGCTGCGAACCGCCGCTCGCAAACCGGCGGCGCTCGTCGCGATCCTCGCGATCGTCTGCTCGCACACCGTGATGGTCGGCGTCATGGTCATGACGCCCGTGCACATGGTCCAGCACGGACTCTCGATCTCGCTCGTGGGCATCGTGATCAGCATCCACATCCTCGGCATGTTCGGCGCGAGCCCGCTCATGGGCTGGCTCGCCGACCGCATCGGCTCGTTCCGCGTCATCCTCATGGGCGCGAGCATCCTCATCACCGCCACCCTGATCGGCATCCTGGCCCCGGGCGACGACATGCTGCTGGTCACGCTCGCGCTCGGGCTGCTCGGACTCGGCTGGTCGGCCGGGATGATCGGCGGGTCGACGCTGCTCACGACCTCGGTCGACGAGCGGCTCCGCGTGCCGTTGCAGGGAGCGACGGATGCCGCGATGAACGTCGCGGCGGCGGCATCCGCTGCATTCTCGGGTCTCGTGCTCGGCACCGGTGGGTTCCCGGGCGTCAACCTGGTCGCGATCCTCGTGCTCTCGCCCCTCGCGGTGGCGGTGCTCCGCCTCGTCCGTCGTGCGCCGGCGCGCCACCGCCTGACGCCCCCTGAGTGCCCATCCCGCGCGGCCGCGCGGTGAGCGCGCTCTCACGGACTTCCCAGTCTTTGGGAAGGATCCTCACAAAATCGCATGATGGGCTGTCGTGTCCCCCCTTCTGCCGACACGGAATCCTTCGCTGTGCCCACACCCCCTGAATTGCCAGAACTCCCTGCCCTCCGCCGCTCGACGTTCCGCGCCCCCACGAGTGCATCGACGCAGCACGAGACACCGGCGCCGCCCGAGACCGCCGTCGCGCCGATCCCTCCGGCATCCGACGAGCGGCAGCCCCGGCACCGCGCCGACCACGCGCGCAATCGCCGCGCCACGGCCGGCATGTTCCGCCGTTCGGTCGCGCTCGGCTGCGCCACGGCGATCATGGGCGTGAGCGCGTTCGGTGCGGTCGCGGCATCCGCGACGGCCGGCTCGTCGGTCGCATCGCCGGCCGCACCCGCCGAGAGCACCACCGTGACGGCCGACACCATCACCCCGAGCATCGAGGCCCCGGTCGCGCACGACGTGGAGCCCGCCGTCACGGGTGAGCTCTCGGTCGCGTCGGCACCATTCACGGGTGGCACGCAGGTCACGGTCACCGGCAAGGACCTCGACGAAGTGGCCGGCGTCACCGTCGGCGGTACACCCGCCGCCATCGTCGCGGTCGACGAGCAGCAGGTCACCTTCGCGGTGCCCGCCGTCGCCGACACCGCGCTCGGCACGTCCGCCGAGGTGCGATTCGCGGATGCCGCCGGCCAAGCCGTCGACGTCGAGCAGCCGGCGTCGCCGGCCGCCGCGGGCACGCTGTTGCTGCATCCGCTCGAGCAGGAGCTCACCGTCGCGGCGGAGCCGCCGGTGCCGGCGACGCCTCGCACCCTCACGATGACGTACACGAGCGACCCCGCGATCGACGCGCAGCTCGACTACGTGCTCACCTACTGGAGCAGCTACAACTCCGGCCAGTACCCCGTGCTGCATGGCGTCGACTGCGCGAACTTCGCGAGCCAGTCCCTCATCGCCCGCGGCTGGGCGATGGACGCCGGTTGGTACGTCGGTGGCGCGGGCGGGGGGATGTCGCCGAGCTGGGCCAGCTCGACCGCACTGCGCGACTACCTCAACACGCGCACCGACGGTGCGACGCCCCTCGACGACTCGCAGCGCGCGCTCGTGAAGGTCGGCGACATCGCGCAGTTCGACTGGGACGGCTCAGGCGACCGCGACCACACGGCCGTCGTCACCCGGGTCGAGCGCACGGCCGCCGGCACGAAGGTCTGGGTCGGCGGGCACACGAAGGACGCCGACTTCTGGGATGTCGACACGGCGCTCGCGACCGGCGGCGGCACCGTCAGCTACTTCTCGCTGCGGTAACCAGCTCAGCCGGCTGCGGCACCGAGGGCGTCGCCGACGATGCGTTGCGCCTCGGCCTGCACCGCCCGGAGGTGCTCTGGTCCCTTGAACGACTCGGCGTAGATCTTGTAGACGTCTTCGGTGCCGCTCGGCCGCGCCGCGAACCAGGCATCGGCCGTCTGCACCTTCACGCCGCCGACGGCCGCGTCGTTGCCGGGGGCGTGCGAGAGCTTCGCGGTGATCGGCTCGCCCGCGAGCTCGGACGCCGTGATGGCGTCGCCGTCGAGCCTGCCGAGCGCGGCCTTCTGCGCGGGGGATGCCGCGGCATCCGTGCGCTCGTACGCCGGGTCGCCGAAGCGCTCGACGAGCTTGCGATAGAGCTCCGACGGTGACTCGCCAGTGACCGCGCGGATCTCGGAGGCGAGCAGGCACAGCAGGATCCCGTCTTTGTCGGTGGTCCACACGGTGCCGTCGAAACGCAGGAACGACGCGCCCGCGCTCTCTTCACCGCCGAAGCCGACCGAGCCGTCGAGCAGCCCGGGCACGAACCACTTGAAGCCGACCGGCACCTCCCAGAGGCGCCTCCCGAGCGAGGCTGCAACGCGGTCGATCATCGAGCTCGAGACGAGGGTCTTGCCGACCGCGGCATCGGCCCCCCACTTCGGCCGGTGGGCGAAGAGGTACTCGATCGCCACCGCCAGGTAGTGGTTGGGGTTCATGAGGCCGCCGTCGGGCGTGACGATGCCGTGCCGGTCGGCGTCGGCGTCGTTGCCGGTGACGATGTCGTAGTCGCCGGCGTGCTCGAGCACCGAGGCCATGGCGCTCGGCGAAGAGGGATCCATGCGGATCTTGCCGTCCCAGTCGAGCGTCATGAACGACCAGGTCGGGTCGACCCGCCCGTTGACCACCGTCAGGTCGAGGTCGTAGCGTTCGGCGATCGCGGCCCAGTAGTGCGCGGATGCCCCGCCGAGCGGGTCGGCGCCGATGCGGATGCCCGACTGGCGGATCGCGTCGAAGTCGATGATGTGGTGGAGGTCGTCGACGTAGTTGCCGCGGAAGTCGTACGTCTCGACGCCGCTCGGCTCCGCCTGCCGCACCTCGGCGAGGCCGCCCGCGATGAGCTCGTTGGCGCGGTCGGCGATCCACTTCGTGGCATCCGAGTCGGCGGGTCCGCCGTGCGGCGGGTTGTACTTGAAGCCGCCGTCTTGCGGCGGGTTGTGCGACGGGGTGATCACGATGCCGTCGGCCTCGCCCTCGGCGCGCCTGGCCGGGTCGTTGTTCCACTTCAGGATCGCGTGCGAGAGCGCGGGCGTCGGCACGTAGTCGTCGAACTCGTCGGTGAGCACGCGCACCCGGTTGGCGACGAGCACGTCGAGGGCGGTCGTCTGTGCCGGGGCGCTCAGCGCGTGCGTGTCGGCGCCGATGAACAGGGGGCCGGTGATGCCCTGCGCGGTGCGGTAGTCGACGATCGCCTGGGTCGTCGCGAGGATGTGGTGCTCGTTGAAGCTCGTCGTGAGCGAGGAGCCGCGATGGCCCGAGGTGCCGAACGCGACGCGCTGCTCGGGCACGGAGGCGTCGGGTCTGCGCTCGTAGTAGGCCCGGACGAGGGCCTCCACGTCGATGAGGTCGGATTCGGTCGCCGGGGTTCCCGCTCGCTCATGCATCCCACCAGTCTGCCGCGCCCTCGCTTCGTGCGACACCCCCACGGCGGTCGGAGGGCGCGCGGCCTGAGGGTCACCGGGTCTAGAGGAGGGTCTGCATGGCGGTCGCGATCGTGAAGATCGCGAGCCCGGCGAGCGCGCCCACGACGGTGCCGTTGATGCGGATGAACTGCAGGTCGCGCCCGACCTGCAGCTCGAGCTTCTCGGTGGTCTCGCGGGGGTCCCAGCGCTCGACGGTCTCGGTGATGACCCCGGCGATCTCGTGGCGGTAGTTGCGCACGACGTAGGCCGCGGCATCCGTCACCCACTCGTCGACCTTCGCGGCGAGGTCCTCGTCGGCGACCAGTCGCGCGCCCACCTCGACCACGGCCGCCCGGAGACCCGCGCGCAGCTCGCTCGACGGATCGGCGAGCGCGATCTCGAGCGTCTCCTTGATGCTGGCCCAGGCCTCGCCGGCGAACTCCCGCACGCGAGGGCTCGCGAGCAGCTCGGCCTTGAGCGTCTCGACGCGCTCGATCATCGCCGGGTCGTGCTGCAGCGCCTCGGCGAGCTCGGCGAGGTACTGGTCGATCGCGAGGCGCAGCGGATGCTCGGGGTCGAGGCGCACCGCTTGCGCGAACGCGAGCACCTCGCGAGCGGCGCGGTCGTCGACGAACCGGTCGACGAAGCCGGGCACCCACCGCGGCAGCCGCTCGGAGACCATGTTGCCGAACGCCTCGGGGTGCGCCGCGAGCCACTCCTCGGCCTTCTCGAGCACGACGTCGACGGCGGCGCGCTGCTGGTCGGCGGCGACGAGGCGCGCTCCGAGCCGTCCGATGGCCGGGCCCCACTCGGGCTCGAAGAGGTGGCGACGCGCGAGCCGCTCGATGACGTCCTCCACGTCGTCGTCGCCGAGCAGGGTGAGGATGCCGCGGGCCGCGACGGATGCCTCGGCCGTGAGGCGGTCGGCGTGCCCGGGCGTCGCGAGCCAGCCGCCGAGCCGGCGTGCGATGCCGATCGACCGGAGCTTGCCGAGCACGACGTCGTCGGAGAGGAACTCGTGCTCGACGAATGCCCCGAGCGTCGCCCCGATCTCGTTCTTGCGCGTCGGGATGATCGCCGTGTGCGGGATCGGGATCCCGAGCGGATGCCGGAACAGCGCGGTCACCGCGAACCAGTCGGCGATCGCTCCGACCATCGCGCCCTCGGCGGCGGCGCGCACGTACGCGAGCCACGGCACCTGCTCCTGCAGGGCGAACGACACCGCGAACACGACCGCGGCGACGACGAGCAGCCCGGCCGCGACGCGCTTCATCCTGCGGAGCGCGACGAGCCGCTCGGCATCGGTCGGCACGGCGCCCCACCCGGTCGTCGATGTCCCGCGCTGCTCGTCGATCGTGGTCATGAGTCGCTCCTCACGCTCCGCCCGTTGCGCCCGGTGTCGACGCTAGCCGCTCGCCCTGAGTGCGGTGGCTAGGCTGGCCTGCATGACGGATGCCGCGCCCACACCCCCCGAGGAGACCTACTCCTACCTGGGTCCGGCCGGCACCTTCACCGAGGCCGCGCTGAAGCAGGTGCCCGAGGCATCCGGCAAGCACTGGCGCTCGGTGAACAACGTCGGCGAGGCGCTGGCGGATGTCACGACCGGGCGTTCGATCGCCGCGATGATCGCGATCGAGAACTCCATCGAGGGCGGGGTGAGTGCCACTCAAGACGCGCTCGCCACGGTGCCGGGCCTGCGCATCATCGGCGAGTACCTCGTTCCGGTGAACTTCGTGCTCGTCGCCCGGCGCGGCACGGCGCTCGCCGACGTGCAGGTCGTGAACGCGCATCCGGTCGCCTATGCGCAGTCGCGCGGCTGGCTCGAGCGCGAGCTCCCCGACCACGGCCACCTCCCGGCCACGAGCAACGTGCAGGCCGCGTCCTCCCTCTTCGACGCCGACAGCAACGCGGATGCCGCCGTCGCGCCGCCCGGCATCACCGACCACCTCGACGTGGAGGTGCTCGCCCGCGACATCGGCGACAACCCCAACGCCGTCACCCGCTTCGTGCTCGTGAGCCGCTCGCGCGTGCTGCCGCCGCCGACCGGCGCCGACAAGACGAGCCTCATCGTCGAGCTGCCCGACGACGAGCCCGGCTCGCTCCTCGCGATGCTCGAGCAGTTCTCGACGCGGGGCGTGAACCTCTCGCTCCTCGAGTCACGGCCGATCGGCGACTCCCTCGGCCGCTACCGCTTCGTCGTCGACCTCGACGGGCACATCGGCGACGAACGCGTCGCCGACGCCCTCCTCGGCCTGCGGCGCACGAGCCCGAACGTGATCTTCCTCGGCTCGTACCCGCGGGCCGACAAGCGTGAGATCGAGTACCACTCCAAGTACGATGACGGCATCTTCATCGAGGCCCGTGATTGGCTGCGCGGCCTCTTGAGCGGCGAGCCCGACTGACCCGGCGCGCCCGAGCCGAGGAGCAGGCGTGAGCGATTCGAGCACCAAGGGCGTCGATCCCAGATTCGATCCGCGATTCCAGCGGGGATACACGGGTGCCGACGAGGCGAACACCCCGGTGGGGCCTCCGAGCCCGTACCCGCCACGGGTGCCGGGCGCGGAGCAGACGAGGCCCGCGGCCGGAGATGCCACCGCTCGGCTGCTCGAGGCGATGCAGCGCACGGCGCCACCGAGGCCCATCGTCCCGCCCGCAAGCGCAGCGCCGCCGGGCGCAGACGACGACACGAGTGCGACCGCCCTGGCCGACCTCCGAAGGCTCGCGCCGGAACCGCAACCGCAACCGGAACCCGCATCCGGGTCCGGCGATCAGCACGCACGCCCTTGGTTCATCGCCGGATGGGTGCTCTCGGCCGCCCTCCTCGCGATCGGCACGTGGTGGGCATGGGCGGCAAACTCCGACCCCACCTACTACATGGGCGTTGGCGGCATCGACATGGCGTTCCGGCAGTTGGGCTGGAGCCTCGGCGCACCACTATTGCAGGCCGGCGCCCTCGGCGTCGTGCTCGTCACGTCCTTCGCTGCCGCGCGCCAGCTCGACCAGTCCGGTGCGCTGCGGCGAACGGCCGGCGACAACCCGATCGCCCGGGGCCCGGAGTTCTGGCGAACGCCCGGCGTCGTCGCTCTCGTCGCCATCGTCGCGGTCTTGGCCGTCGTCGTGATCTGGCTCGTCCGGCAGGTCACCGAAGGCTCCGTCTTCGGGTTCGGCCCCGAACCGAGCGACGAGGAGATCACGCGAATGGCGCTCTCGCAGTTCGCGTCGACGGCCATCGGCCCGCTCGCGTTCGCCGCCTTCGGCGCCGTGTTCGGCATCATCCTGCTCGGTGCGCGTCACGCGCGACACCTCGCAAACGCCGGCGACGCCGGCGACGTCAGCGAGCCACGCGCACGATGAGCGCCGCGGGGTCGACGCTGAAGCGCGCCGAGGTCACGGATCCGAACCCGTCTCCGTCGATCTCGAACTCCTCGGGGTCGCCCTCGATGTCGAGCTGCACGACGCGGCCGCGGGAGTAGACGATCTCGCGGCGCCGGTTGCCACCCGTCAGGTCGACGAACTGCCGGCCGAGCGCGGTCTTGCGGAGCACGCGGTTCTCCCACGCCACCCGGCGCCAGATGAACAGCCATCCGAGCGCGTTGCTGGGTTGCAGCACGACGACGTCGAGCTTTCCGTCGTCGATCTCGGCATCGGGGATCAGCTCGAGGTTGCCGGGCAGGTAGCCGAGGTTCGCCACGAGGATGCTCGAGACCCGCGAGCGATGGTGACGCCCCGCGTCGAGCCGGTGGTCGACGCGGAACGGCTTCGACACCGGTATCGCCCGGAGCCCGGCGTCGACGTAGGCGAGCCAGCCGAGCCGCTTCTTCAGCTCTGGGTTCGTGTTCGAGATCATCGCCGCGTCGATGCCGATGCCGGCCATCACGAGCGAGACGTGCGACTCGGTGCGCCCGCCGGGCCTCGTGACGTCGGCGACGATGACGTCGACCGCCCGGTCGTAGCCGGAGAAGGCGAGCACGATCGCATCGCGCTGGTCGTTCACGGGAATGCCGAGATTGCGTGCGAAGAGGTTGCCGGTGCCGAGCGGCACGAGTCCGAGCGGCACCCCGGTGCCCCGAAGTGCCGCAGCGACCGAGCGCACGGTGCCATCGCCGCCGGCCGCGATGACGAGGTCGACGCCGGCCTCGACCGCGTCGCGCGCCATGCCCTTGCCCGGGTCGTCGGCGGCGGTCTCGATCCAGAGCGAGGGGGCGAACTGCTGGCGGGCCTCGGCCTGCGCCACGACCGTGCGCAACTCGGCGTAGCCCTGCTTGGTGGGGTTGAAGATCACGGCTGCGCGCGGACGCCGGCTCGCGGCATCCGTCGCTCCCAGCCCCTGAACCTCCGCCACGCAGCCCACGGTATTGCATGCACCCTGCGATCGGCCCGGGAGCGGGACACTCACCGCCCGAGGGCGACGGATGCCCCGGCTAGACTTGCTCGCGTGATCGACCCCGTGCTGCTCCGCGAGAACCCAGACCTGATCAAGCGTTCACAAGAGCTTCGAGGCGAGTCCGTGGCGTTCGTCGATGAGGCCGTCGAGGCCGATGCCGCCCGCCGCAACGCGATCACGGTGTTCGAGGCGTTGCGCGCCGAGCAGAACGTCTTCGGCAAGCAGGTCGCCCAGGCGCCGAAGGAGGCGAAGGCGGCCCTCGTCGCCGAGGCGCAGCAGCTCGCCGGCCGGGTGAAGGCGGCGAGCCAGGCCGTCGGCGATGCCGAGTCCGAGTTCACGCGCGCCGTGCAGCGGCTCGGCAACATCGTGCTCGACGGCGTGCCTGCCGGTGGCGAAGACGACTACGTGGTGATTCGCGAGGTCGGCGAGATCCCCGCGTTCGGGTTCGAGCCGCGCGACCATCTCGAGATCGGCGAGCTCCTCGACGCCATCGACATGCAGCGCGGGGCGAAGGTGTCGGGCGCCCGCTTCTCGTACCTCAAGGGCGTCGGCGCGCGGCTCGAGCTCGCCATCATGAACATGGGCCTCGACCGGGCGCTCGCCGCCGGGTTCACGCCGCTGATCACGCCCACGCTCGTGCGCCCCGAGATCATGCAGGGCACCGGCTTCCTCGGCGCTCACGCCGAAGACATCTACTACCTGCCCGACGACGAGCTCTACCTCACCGGCACGAGCGAGGTCGCCCTCGCCGGCTACCACGCCGACGAGATCCTCGACCTCTCGAACGGCCCGATCCGCTATGCCGGCTGGTCGACGTGCTACCGCCGCGAGGCCGGGAGCCACGGAAAGGACACCCGGGGAATCATCCGCGTGCACCAGTTCAACAAGCTCGAGATGTTCAGCTACGTCGACCCGGCCGATGCCGCGGCCGAGCACGAGCGGCTCCTCGGGTGGCAGGAGGGCATGCTCCAAGACCTGGGCCTCTCCTACCGTGTCATCGACACCGCAGCGGGCGACCTCGGGTCGAGTGCCGCGCGCAAGTACGACGTCGAGGCCTGGGTGCCCACGCAAGAGGCCTATCGCGAGCTCACCTCCACCTCGAACTGCACGACGTTCCAGGCGCGCCGCCTCGACATCCGCCACCGCACCGAGAGCGGCAAGACGACGCCCGTCGCGACGCTGAACGGCACCCTCGCCACCACCCGCTGGATCGTCGCCATCCTCGAGACCCACCAGCAGGCCGACGGCTCGGTCGTCGTGCCCCAGGCGCTTCGCGGGTACCTCGGCGGCCTCGAGGTGCTCGAGCCCGTGATGCGATAGGCCGGCGGATGTCGCAGCCCGTGTTCGATGAGCGCAGCGCGCCGTCCGGGGCATCCGGTGCGTTCGAACCGTGGTTCGTGGCCCTCGACATCGACGGCACGATCATGCACGAAGACGAGTCGATCGACCCGGTCGTGGCCGACGCCGTGGCATCGGCTCGCGACCGGGGTCACGTCGTGACCCTCGCGACCGGCCGCTCGTGGGCGACGACCGCGCCCGTGCTCGAACGGCTCGGCCTCGAGCCCGAGTACGTCGTCTGCGCGAACGGCGCCATCACGATGCGCCGCGACGACAGCTCCGAGGGCGGCTACGTGCGCGAGCACGTCGAGACGTTCGACCCGACCCCGGTGCTCGAACGCATCCGCTCGTTCCTGCCGGCCGGCAAGTTCATGGTCGAGCTGCCCGACGGCTTCCGCCTCTACACGACCGGCATGACTGAGTGGAACCTCGACAACGCGCGAGAGGTCGTCTTCGAGGAGCTGCTCGACCATCGCGCGACCCGCGTCGTGGTCACCTCGCTCGAGCACGGCCTCGACGAGTTCTTCGAGATCGTCGAGCGCATGGGCCTGCACCACGTGAGCTACGCCATCGGCTGGACCGCGTGGCTCGACATCGCGCCCGACGGAGTCAACAAGGCCACCGCACTCGAACGCGTTCGCGGCTGGCTCGACCTGCCGAGCGACCGGGTGCTCGCCGTCGGCGACGGCCGCAACGACCTCGAGATGTTCGCCTGGGCTGGTGCGGCCGGCCGCTCCATCGCCATGGGGCAGGCGCCCGACGAGGTGCGCGCTGCAGCGCTCGAGGTCGGCGCGTCGATCGACGAGGCCGGGCTCGCCGGCGTGCTCGACTCGCTGCCCTGACATCTCGGCGAATTCGCGGAGACCGTCGGTAGGATCGGCGCAGCGAGGGGATGCGGTGACGGGGCACATGGGCAACGACATGACGGTCGACACGACCTCTGCTCCGCGGCACGGGCGGATGCCGCGGCACGGCGCCCTGCGCTCGTACCTGAAGCTCGCGGCATCCGTCATCGCGGTGCTCGCCGTGAGCGCCGCCGGCGTGGCCGCCTACGCTGCATTCGACCTCGTCGGCTCGCTGGACTCCTCGCTCGAGCTCGAGAACGAGGAGATGCTCGACGCCGTGCCCGACATCGGGGCGATGGAGGGCGGCCTGACGTTCCTGCTGGTCGGCAGCGACAAGCGGCCCGAGAGCGGCGCGTTCGGCGATCCGGAAGAGGAGTCGGGCGAGCTCAACGACGTCACGATGCTGCTGCACATCTCGCAGGACCACTCGCACGTCGAGGTCGTGAGCTTCCCGCGAGACATGCTCGTGCCGGTCCCCGAATGCCCCGACCCCGAAGACCCCGAGGGCGAGCCCCTCTCGGCCATGTCGGAGGTGAAGCTCAACTCGGTGCTCTCCCACGGCGGGTTCGGCTGCGTGGCCTCCACGATCAAGCAACTGACGGGCGTCATGATCCCCACGGGCGGCATCGTGCAGTTCGATGGCGTCGCGGCGCTCGCGACCGCGGTCGGGGGCGTCGAGGTCTGCCTCGCCGAGCCCATCGTCGACGACTACGCCGGCCTGCATCTCGACGCGGGCACCCACAGCATCTCGGGCTACGACGCCCTCGCCTTCCTCCGGTCTCGGCATGGTGTGGGAAACGGCAGCGACCTCGGGCGCATCTCGAACCAGCAGATCTTCCTCGCCTCGCTCATGCGGACGGTGCAGGCCGACGGCACGCTCGAGGACCCGGTGAAGCTGTACTCGATCGCGAAGGCCGTCACCTCCAACATGCAGCTGACGTCGGCGCTGCAGGATCCGGCGAGGCTCATCTCGATCGCGAAGGCATTGCAGGACGTGGACCTGTCGAAGGTCGCGTTCATCCAGTACCCGACGGCATACACCGAGGACTTCTCGGCAGTGGTGCCCGTGGAATCGGCTGAGCTCGTCAATGCGGCGCTCCAGGCCGACCTGCCCGTCCAGCTCGATCCCGCCGCGAGCGACAACGCCGAGCTCGGCACCGTCGCCGATCCCGCCGCGCCGCCCCCCGCCGATGGGGCGCCGTCGGAGTCGACCGAGACGGCCGCGCCCACGACCCCTGTCGAGTCGCTTCCCCCGGATGTCCCGGGGCAGCGGGGTGACGAGGTCAGGTGTTCGACGGCGAACGACGGCTGATCCGCGGCTCGGCACGGAGCATCCGCTTCAGGACCCTCTCAGGGTGGCCTGCGAGGCTCGTTCGAATGCGTTTCGGCTAGAATCGGGCCTGCCTGCACGATCCGCGGTTCTCCGCGGCATCGCACGGGCGAGGAGGGCTGTCCGAGCGGCCGATGGAGCTGGTCTTGAAAACCAGTGGGCAGCAATGCCTCGTGGGTTCGAATCCCACGCCCTCCGCACGAACCGACGACACGAGAGGACCCCGGTGAACGAAGAGTTGCGTCACAGCTCGCGTCGCGCAGCGAAGAGCCCCTCCGTGGCCCGCCACGGTCGACTGAAGCGTCACAGCGGCTGGAAGACCGCGGCGAAGATCACGGCATCCGTGGCAGCCGTGACCCTGGTCTCCGGCTCGGCGGTCGCCGCCTACGCAGCGTGGGATCTCGCAAAGACGGCGCAGCCGACCATCACGCTGGGAAACGAAGACGTGCTCGAGGGCGTGCCCGACGTCGGCGCGATGGAGGGCGGCGTCAACCTGCTCATCATCGGCAGCGACAGCCGTGAAGGCCAGGGTGAGGCCTTCGGCGACCCCGACGAAGAGACGGCCGTGCTCAACGATGTGACGATGCTCATGCACATCTCCGAAGACCACACGAACGCCTCGGTCGTGAGCTTTCCCCGCGACATGCTCGTCGACGTGCCCGAGTGCACCGATCCCGAAGACCCGGCCGGTGACCCGCTCTACGAGCAAGACGATGTGAAGATCAATTCGGTGCTCTCCTACGGCGGCATGCCGTGCGTCGTGAAGACGGTCGAGCAGCTCACCGGGGTCACGATTCCGTTCGCGGGCATCGTGCAGTTCATGGGCGTCGCGGGGCTGTCCGAGGCCGTCGGCGGCGTCGACGTCTGCGTCGCCGAACCGATCGAAGACGAGTACACGGGCACCTTCCTCGAGCCCGGCACGCATACGTTGTCGGGCGTCGCGGCCCTGCAGTTCCTTCGCACGCGCCACGGCGTCGGCGACGGCAGCGACCTTGCACGCATCTCGAACCAGCAGGTCTTCCTCTCCTCGCTCGCTCGCACGCTGCAGTCGAGCGGCACGCTCGGCGACCCGGTGAAGCTCTACTCGATCGCCAAGGCGGCGCTCGCGAACATGCAGCTGTCCGACAGCCTCATGGACCCGACGCGCATGATCTCGATCGCCAAGGCCCTCAAAGACACCGACCTCAACAAGATCGCCTTCGTGCAGTATCCGACCGCCTACGTCGAGGGCGGTGGTGCCGTCGCGCCGACCGACTCGGCCGAGCTCGTGAACGTCGCCCTGCAGAGCGACCTCCCGGTCGGCTTCGACCCGGCGGCGCTCGAGTCCGACTTCGCGTCCGCGGGCGATCCCGCCGCGGTCGCAGCACCTCCGGCCGAGGCACCGGCCGAGGCGCCGGCCGAAGAAGTGCCGGCTGAAGAAGCGCCTGTCGATCCTGCGGAACCCGCCCCGCCGGCTCCCACCACCGAGGTGCTGCCGAGCGACGTCACCGGTCAGACCGCGGCCGAGACGCGGTGCTCATCCGGCCGCACGCTCGACGACCAGTAGCAGCGCCGGGCCGAATCGTCATCCGCGGCATACGCGGGTTATGATGGCTTTCGCGTGTGCGCGCCAGCGTTCACGAGGAGACGTCGCATAGTCCGGCCGAGTGCACCACCCTGCTAAGGTGGAGTCCCCGTAAGGGGACCGCGGGTTCAAATCCCGCCGTCTCCGCCAGTGTTTGCAAGGCATGTAGCCCCACAGGTTGACACGGAATACAGAACCGTTGACACAGGGGCTACGCTGAGCGGCATGGCGAGCATTCGAAAGCGCACCCAGAAGACGGGCGCGGTCTCGTTCGCGGTCCTCTGGCGCGACCAGGACACCGGCAAACAGACGAGCATGACGTTCCCCACGGACGCCGAGGCCGCCACGCTGAAGCGGCTCCTCGACGCGAACGGACAGTCGTTCTCCCTCGCTGAGAAGGTGCTCGCACAGGCCGCCTCGAAAGCGCCGACCGTCGCCGACATGCTCGACCATCACCTGTCGATGCTGACCAAGGCCAGCGAGGGGACCATCGCCGGGTACCGCTCCATCATCGAGAACCACCTGCTCGAGCCTCTCGGTGCGCTCCCTCTCGACGTCGTCGGCGAGGAGCACATCGCGGGCTGGGTGAAGCGCGAGGTGAAGGCCGGTGCGGCGCGCAAGTCGATCGCGAACGCCATGGGGCTGCTGTCGTCGGCGTTCAAGCGGGCGGTACGGAAGGGCTGGTGCACGGAGAACCCGTGCGAGCTCGTGCCGCTGCCGAACGAGAAGCGGGCCGGCCGCCGGGCGACCTTCCTCACGCGAGACGAATACGAGCTGCTCCTCGCCGCGATGCCCGAGCGGCACCAGCTGCTCGTGAAGGTGCTCGTCGGCACCGGGATGCGGTTCTCCGAGGCGACCGCGCTCACATGGTCGGACCTGCACCTGAACGCGAAGGTGCCGATCATCCAGGTCGACAAGGCGTGGAAGAGCGACGAGCGCCGGCACTTCTATCTCGGGTCGCTGAAGACCGAGGAGAGCGACCGGGACGTGTCCATCACCCGCGCTCTCGCCGACGACCTCGCCGCTGCGGAGCGCCCGCATGACCTCGTGTTCCCGAACACGCACGGCGGGCAGTTGACGAACACGACGTTCCACCAGCACGGGTGGCAGGCGGCCGTCACCGAGGCGAAGGCGAGCGGGCTGAGGAAGACGCCCCGCCCGCACGACCTGCGGCACTCGCACGCCTCATGGCTACTGCAGGAGGGCCTACCCCTCTTCGTGGTGTCCCGTCGTCTCGGGCACCGCTCGATCGCGACGACGACGAAGCTCTACGGGCACATCATGCCCGAAGCGCACCGCGATGCAGCTGCCGCAATGGAGCGGGCGCTCGGGGAAGCCGCCGCCTAGATCCACCCCTGAACCGGGGGTGTCTGCGCCTCTGTTGGCAGCGCTATGGTCGCGAACATGAAGAGGCTCCTCCCCGTTGTGCTGTTGGTCCTCGCGTCGAGTGGCTGCGCGGCGGCGCCTGAGGCGATTCCGGCCGAGGTGTACCACGAGCTCGCGGGCGAGTACTTCACCGAGTCGTCGACTGAAAACCTTGACAGGTACGCGGAGGAGATCTGCACTGTCATGGAGGGCGGCGATATGGAGACGTCATGGCTGTACGGCGTGAAGTACCTCACTGACGCGGGCATGGATGCCGGGGAAGCGGGGAAGTACCTCGTCTATGCGGCGTCGTACTCGTGCCCTGAGATGCTCGAGCGGTTCCCTGAGGGCTGACGGGTGTCGGCGGCGAGCGGCTAGGCTCTGGTGCCAGCCGCGCCAGGCGGCGAGCTTCCGAGAGAGGACCGTGGATGCTGGCTGGATTCACCGGATGGCATGTGCTGATCATCCTGTTCATGGTTCTCGTGCTCGCAGGGTTGGTGGCGGTCGTCATCATCATCGTGCGCGGCGCGGCAAAGTCGGGCGCGGCTGCCATTGAGCCTTCGGCCGCGCCGGCCAGCCCGGATCGACGGCTTGACGAACTCGAGCGCCTCGTCGCCGCTGGGAAGGTCACTGCGGCCGAGTACGCCGAGAAGCGAGCCGAGATCCTCGGGCTGCTCTGATCTTGGACGACGACCTGATCGCCACCGAGCCGGACTGCCCGAACTGTGGCACCCGTTGCGTCGTGATTCGTGGGCACTACGCCTGCCGGACATGCAAGGTCGCCGTTCTGGAAGTGTCAGCGGCGGGCTCGTAGAATCGTCGTGCGCGGGCCGGCGCGCTCCCCGAGAGGAGCAGCATGGCCCGTGATGACCGCCCGCGGTGGCATCCGTTCTTCGCCGCTGAGGAGCGCACACCGGGGACATGGACGCTCGTTGACTCGACCGGCCGCGACTACGGCATGGTTCGCATCGTCCGCATCGGTGATCAGGTCGGCTACGTCGGCGAGTTGCGCGGCGAACCCGTCGGTCGGTACTTGACCTTCCGTGCCGCGCTCGAGGCGGTGCACGCTGTGTTCATCCGCGCGCACGCACCGGGAGGGTTCGCGCCAAGCCCGTGGCCGAGCACGCAGAAGAGCGCCCCGCCCACCATCCGAGGATGATGCGCGGGGCGCCCGATGTGCGTGCTTACGCCAGCGCGGCGGCCACGATCTGTGCGAACCGCGCGTTCTCGACCTGAATTGCGAGAGCAACCATGTTCTGCACCTCCGTCCAAGCGGCACCCGAGACAACCCGGGCCGGGCCGTACGCCTGCTCCCACAGGGCTCCCTGGCCGCCGTCGTTCAGCTGACCTGACTGGAAGAACGTGCGACCGACGAGGCCATAACGGAACCCGCCACCATCCTGAAGCTTGATTACCTGCATTTTGTCCGACTCTCCTTCAATCAGCGGGGGTTCCGTGATCACAACATCTGAATATTCCGGGTACGCGTACAGCACCAGGCTCGACCAAGGGCGTGAATAGCTGGTCACTGTTGTCTGTGTATACGGCAATGTGCCGGGGGTGTTGCCCTCGATGGTTTGCGCGACGCCGCCATTGACGGACTCCACAATGCCGATGTGGTAGATGTCGTACCGCGTTCCGTCATACGAGTAGAAGATCAACGCCCCCGCGCGAGGGGTTGTTCCGACTCGACCTCGAGCAGCGTAGTAGTCGTAGACAGCGGTCGATGATGCCGACTTGGCGCCATTCTGGTCCCGAATCAGCCAGCTTGCGAACATCGCGCACCAGTTCGTAGAAAGCCCGGCAAAGTAGTCCTGCCATGGGCTACCGGCCAATCGCTCACCGAGATGCGCGCGTGCCTCGGCCACTACCTGTGACACGGTCCGCATAGTCGCCGCGTGAGCGGGCGTTGCTTGGAGCGGCGACGAAAGCGCTATCGCTCCGAAGCCGGCAAGTGCGAGCGCTGTGCGCCTGTTCAGAACCAGACCCCTCAGTGCGCCTGAGGGGTCTGGGGGTGGGTCTGGTAATTGATTCACCACTATCCAATCGTCTTTGACAAGGAGACCAATCCTAGAGTCGTGTGCGGCAACTGATCGGCCGCGTCAGGTTCGCCTGTGGACAATTCCCTCCAAGAGCCACATGCCGCCTGGCGGGGCTGGCACCAAACCGATATACCCCCGGAGCACGAGAAAGAGCCCGCCCACCATCCGAGGATGATGAGCGGGCGCGGGCGCGGGCGCGGAACGGTCAGGCGCGGTGCTTCGGTTCGAGGTCGCTGAGCGGGATCTCGAGGGATGCGCCGCCGTCGTCGGGTGGCGGGTTCAACACCGAGACGAGCGCGGCCAACGCAGTGAGTCCGAGCGACAGTCCGGTGAGGAGGTTCGTGGATACCCTCTCGTCGAAGAACCCGAGCGCGGCGGCCGCGGGTGCCACAGCTGCAGCGAGGCTGTAGATCACGCCGCGGCCGACGGTCGTGAACCATGTTCCGGCGGCCGCGGGCGACAGGTTCAGCAGCGACAGGAGCCCAGCGAAGCCCTGCAGGGCCGCCGCGGTGATCACGAGGACGTGCTGCACCTGGTCGCCGGTGATGATGCCGAGGGTCACGAGGACGGGGGCGGCCGCGACGACGAATCCTTGGATGGCGCGGCGCCGAGCGAGCGTGAACCACACGCGAACGCGGTTGATGAGGCGGGTCATGGTGATGCTCCTTATCTGGGTAGACCGTCGGGCCATTCGGGCGGCGGCGGCGGGAGTTCGTCGTAGATGTGCGCGCGCAACGTGTGCGCGTAGTCGCGGTAGCCGTCGACGAGCATCCCGAGGCGTTCCATGCGGACGTCCTGAGCGGTCATCCGCTCGTCCTGCGCGGTCGACCGTGCAGTCTGCGCGTCACGGTGGATCTTGAGCTCCTCTTGGAGCTGATCGATCAGGGCTTGTGCGTCGGTCTTGTCGGATACCGCGGCGACCGCTGCTGCCTGGGTCGTTGCGGCTGCCGCTGTGGCGGCGGCCTGGGTGGCGGCGGCGGCCTTCGTGGTCTTCGCCACGATGAGGTAGCCCACGACTCCGCCGAGGACGACGAGCGCCGTCCCGGCGAGCCCAAGAAGCGGGCCCACCCACTCCGGACTCATCCGCGGGCACTCTCTGAAATGGTCGGGTAGGGGGCCATGGTGAGGGTCCTCTCAGGGGTAGCACCTATTGCCTTTGTCGGCGGGCGGCGGTTAACTGCGGACATGAGCAAGCTGGGGGACGCACTACAGAACGGCAAGATCGTCGGCTGGACCGTCATCGGCGCGATCGTCGTCACCGGCGGCGGCTTGGGCGCTGTCGCCCTCACAAGCGCGAACGCCTCACCGGCTGCCGTGGTCGTTGTCGAGACCGCCGAGCCGATCGACTACACGACGCTCCCTGCTTCGTACGGGGTCGCCGCCGAGCAGGAAGCGGATGCCGCTGCGGCAGTTGCGGCCGAGCAGGCACGCATCGCGGAAGCCGCCGCCGCTGAGGCTGCCCGCATCGCGGCCGAACAGGCTGCAGCCGCCGAAGCCCAGCGTGTCGCCGACGAGCAGGCCGCCGCACAGGTGGCGGACGAGGCTGACCCTGAAGACCCCGGCACACCCGACCCGGGCCCGAGCGGCCTGCCTTCAGGCGCCGTGCCACCGAACGTGGCAGGTACCGACCAGCCCGACTCGACCGCGTGTGCTTCGAGCACCCTCACGTGGGATGGCACCCAGTCGGTCTGCGCCTAGATCCCGGCGGCTTCGAGTCGTAGTTCGATGCTCTGCGCCCAGCTGAGCAGTATGAGGCAGATCCGCTCGTACTTCACTCCGAACGGGATCGACTCCACCTCTCCCTGGAATGGGACGGGCACCCGCGCGCCCTTCTCGGTGTAGCGGACCTCGTAGTCGACGAGCCAGTGGTAGCCGAGCTCGAACAACTCCTCCGCGATCAGGCCCAACTCCTGCTCAGCCTCGTCGCCGAGGTTCTCGACGGCGGCGATGTAGCGGAACGTGACGACGCGGAGGTAGGAGACGATCGACGGGTCGAACTTCCACTCCTCGATGTCTTGCTTGAACTGCCGCGACGAGGGGACGTAGCCCTGGTTGCCATCGATGTGGATGTACTGGTTCTTGTAGCCGCCGCCGTAGGTCAGGAGGCGGTTGTAGACGTCGACGGAGTTGATCCCGCCGGGGAAGGTGGCGTGGTTGCCGCTGACTTCGCCAGTTGCGGACACTGCGCCCGCGACGACGGTACCGCCGACAGTCATGCTGCCCGCGATGCTCGCCGCACCAGTGGACACGAGACCGCCGCCCTGGACGTTCGCGGGGGTGCTGATCGTGTCGCCTGCAGCGATCGTCGTCGCCGCAGTAAGCGAATTCGCGGAGAATGCGCCGCCGGGGAGATCGATGGTGCCGGGTGCTTCGACCCTGATGGACCCGCCGTCTTTCACGACGAGACCGCCGGCACCGATGGTCGTCTTCTCGGCGGAGCGCGCGGCGGCCTGCTCCTGGCCGGCGCGCTCGAGGTCGCGGGCGCGGCGGACTTGATCGTCTTCAGCAGGGGGGAGAGCTGGCAGTGCCATGTTCGCTTCGCTCCTAGGTGAGGTCGCCGCCGGCGAGGATCGGTGTGATGATCGCTGTGCCCTGTGGCTTTAGTTCCCAGCCGACGGCACGAGCGGTGCCGGAGATGCCGTTTGGGAATGCGGGGGCTGTGATCTGGTAGCCGATGTCGTCGCCGATGAACCAGTCGACGTCGAGCTGCGGCGCCTTGTCGGCGATGGCTGAGAGCTCGAGCGTGACCGTGCCGTCCTTCAACGTCGCTGCCTTTCCCTCGGCGTGGGCGTTGAGGGTGTCGATCTCCTTGATCGAAGTTGAGGGTGTGAACCTGTGCTCGAATGTGGGGCGCAGCAGGTCCGGTGTGACGACGAGTCCCGATTCGGGGCGTTCGTCACCTTGGCCCGACGATGTTGCCATCACAGCGTTGGCTCCCTTACCGTTCGCGTACGACCGGTACCGCTGGAACTCACGGACCGGGCCGGGCATCTCGAACACTGCTGCTGCGGACAGGCCGGTGGTCACGGCCGTGCCGATGCGGTCGCCGACGTAGAGCACAGGTGTGATGCGCTCCGGGTTCGCCTGCCACTCACCTCCGACGGTCCATTCCGGGCCATCGATGACGCCCATGAGGTCTCGCAGCACTGAGTAGATCGTCTTGTCGTCCTTGTTCTTCCAGTCGGTGCGTGTGCGGAGCTTCCCATCACCGCCGTTGACGATCTGTACCCGGATAGGCAGGCCACCGTTGGGCCCGACGGCGATGTGGTTCTCGACCAGATCCTTCACGATGAGGTTCTGGCCCACGTTCACGTACTCGTCGTCGCCGACAAAGCGCTGGTCGAAGTACCACTCGATGCTCTGCATCGCGAACTTCAGCGAGTCGGCGTGCGTGCGGGGGTCGTCGATCAGCATGCCGCCCCACGCGGGGATGCCATGTGCGGGGTCGTCGGGGTTATCGCGGAGGAGCCAGAAGACGGTCGCACCGGGCGTCATAATCCGGTCCCAGTCCTCTGGCGCGCCGATGAGCGGAAGAGTCCCCGAGGCTGGCTCGTACCTGCCGAGGGACTTCTTCGTGCTCGGCACGTCGAACCTCGGGAGGTCCGCCAGGATGCGGCCCGTCTTGGCCTCCGTCGCGACCCAAGAGAAGGCAGGCGCACGAGTCATCTGCTTCTCCTTCGAAGGGCTGTGATGCCGCAGGCGTGGGCTGGGAGTGGACGATGCAGTGGTCAGGCCTGCGACAGAAGGTTGTCGCGCTCACGGACGCTGATGCTGATGGACGCCGCACCCCGGTCGGCCAGTTCGGCCACCGTTCGCACGTCGGTGAGGGCCGTCAGACGGCCGCCGCTGAGCGTGTAGATAGTGCCGTTGCCCTCGGGCACGTACACGATCAGCGGAAGCGCCTGCGACTTGGCGAGAGCGGCCCGGATGCGGTGATGCATCACCTTTGGGACGCCCACGACCGGGGCGCCAGTGGTCTGCCCGACCTCTTCCGGGGTTGCGAACGGGATCACGTGGCCGTCGACGACGAGATCCTGCCCGCCGGCACTGCTGAGAATGAAAGGCATGTCGTCCTCCAGACGATCGATGTTGGGTGTTCCGTCGGCGCCGGCTGGCGTCGACCCGCCCGCGCCCGCCGGCGTTGAGCCGAAGAAGTTCCACGGGTTGTACCGGTTGGTTGAGCCCCATTCGTCGCGGTACCAAGCGCCGATGCGGTGCCAGTGCACGTGCGGCTGGCCCGGCGCGCCTGAGTCGCCCGAGAAGCCGACGAGCTCGCCCTTCTTGGTGTCGCCGACGCTGCCGTCGCCGAACCGCGAGAAGTGCATGAACTCGTCGACCCAGCCGTCACCGAAGGCCATCCGCAGCGTGTTGCCGCCCGACCCGTTGTTGGGGATGCGGGTGACGAAGCAGTCGTCCGGGGCGTAGATCGGCGTCCCGATCGGGGCGACACAGTCGACACCGCCGAGGCTCGCAGGTCGTCTGGAGCGATGGCTCGCCCATGAGGCGGCCGGGTCGCGGTTGTCCGCGGCGATGACCCTGAACCCGTTCACGTTGCTGTACATGCGTGGTCCCGCCTTTCGGATTAGCTCGTGGACGCGGCTTGATATCGGAACGACCCCGACACCGTGTCGCCAGTGGTGAACGGGATGAGGGTGTTCGCCATCGGCACGAGCGTGGTTACTCCCGAGCCCGACGTGGCGTAGAACTTCGCCACTGTGGACGACGACTCGGCGACGATGACGCCTGGCACGGTGCCAGGTGCGCCGGCCGACGAATCGGCCGCAATCACGACACCCAGCGCGAAGTACTTCGCGACGCCCGCGTACTTCGCAATCCCCGCGAACGGGAAACTGATGCCGAACGCGCCGGCGGCCGACGTTGTGGTGCCCCAACCGATCGAGAACTCCACGTCGACGCAGTCGCCGTCGCGGCGGTACCTCGCATCGATGGTGCCGTTGCCGATCGTGATGCCCTGCAGCGTCGGCGTGAACGACACCCACCCGTTCGACCGAGACCGCCAACCAACGGCGTCCCGAAGTTCCGTCGCATCGGTGTCGAGACGTTGCACTTCGTCACCCTGCGACCACGTGCTCGTGAGGTCGCGTTGCGCCGCATCCTTCACACGCACGGTCGCGCCGGCGGCGGCCATGTACGGTGCCACCCACGTGACAGCGGGGGCGCCGCCGCCGGATATGGGCACGTTCAGGTGTGCGATCACGAACGACCGGGCCGGTGTGGTCGGCGGGATGCCTGACCCTGCCGTGCCGGCGAGGTACTTCCGGGTCGCGGCGGGCACGCTTGAACCGTCAGCCTCCGCGGGGTCGTCGATCTGCACGTAGATGATGTCGATGCGGGTGAGTGACGCGTGCGCTGCGGTGACAGCACCTGTCGCGACGGCGTCGAACGCGAACTGATACGGTCCGGCCTCGACGGCGGTGTGAAGATCCGCGGCCCCCGCGAACGGCTGCACCGTCCACAGCGAGGATGTCGCAGTGACCGTCGTCGGGGAGGTGCCAGGTCGCACACCGGTGCGCGCGCCGAGAGGTCGCGCGGATGTGGCGCCGGCGAACGCTGGAGCACCCGTCTGCCGCAGCTTCCGCCCGGTGTACGACGGCGCGCCCGTGACAGCGTTGACCGGCCAAATGTTGTCGACCATGAGAGTCCTTACTTGTCGGCGGGAGTCGCGTAGACGGTGAGCAGGGATGCGGCGTTGTAGACCGCCGCGGTGAACGCCCACGTGTTGCCGCCACGCTCGAAACCAGACCAGCCAGCCGACGTGACGTACATGCGACGGTTCGCCTGCCCGTTCGCGAGGACGGTCCTCGCGTCCATGTCGATGTCGAGCCACTCGCCCGCGGTGAGCACCAGCGACGAGGCGAACACGAGCGAGCGCCCCGAGCTGACGTGGGTGACCACAGGACCCGTGCAAGGGCCGTCGATGCGCAACCGCACCGGACCAACCTCATTGCCGGTGTTCGTCAGGGACACTTGACCGGCGACCTGAGTCGCCTCGATCGCGAACGGCACCGTGAACGGGAGCGTGAGCCCGCCAGAGCTCGACGGGAGGGCGGTCGAAGCGCTGAGCTCAGTGCCACGCTTGCGGCCGTCGAGGGCGACGACCTGGAGCGCGTACCGCGCGATCCAGTCATTCTCCTTCGGCGAGCGAACCTCGTCGGCACGTCGCACGTTCAACCACCGCGTGCCGCGCGCAGACGTGACCGTGAACGGCCGGTCGTCGAGCGCGACGGTATCGTTCAGCCGGTCGATCGCGCCGTCGAGCAGGATCGGTGATGGCGCGATAATCAGGCCACGGACGGCCATGTAGCGGGGCGTGAGGAAACTCTCGCCGGCCCAACCCCAGTTGTCTCGAGGGTTCTGCACGACGTCGAGGGTGGGTGCGGATGAACCGTCCCACCCCTCGAAACCGCCCTTCTCGATGCGCCACCGAACACCGTCAGCGTCGGTCGCGCCAAAGACGATGGCGCCGTCATAGTCGATCGTGGTAGCCATCAGCCCCCCAGTTGGTTCTGCCGGTTCGCGAACTGCTGGGAGAGCTGCATGCCGTCGTGGGACGTCACGTGCCAGTGGTGGATGTGGGTGACACCCTGCTGCCCGGGCGCTTGCACTGTGCCGGCGTCCATGCCGCGGGCTACGCCGGCGGGCAGCGTCGGGGCGACCACCCCGGCGTTGATCTGCTTCAAGAGGCCTCGATGACGGTCCGCCTGCCCGAACACGTTCGAGGTGATCTCTTCACGGTTGGCGAGGCGGAACAGGCCCGCCGTGTCGCTCCCGGCCGTGCCGGGCCCGAACACCGTGCCGCCCGAGCCGCCGCCGGCGAGACCCGGGATGGTCCCGCCCATCGCGACACCGGGCCGGCCGGAACCGGACACGGCGCCGTTGAGGTCGGGCATCGTCGCCCGTACTTGGATGGTGGCGATGCGGGAGTTCACGTTCGCGATGAAGGCCGCTACCTGAGCCTTCGCGTGCTCGGTGTTGACTTCGAGCTGTGTCGGGGGGAGTGACGCGGGGACCTTGTACAGCTCCTCGACGTACCTCGTGACCTCGTCACGATTCATGCCGTTCGCGACCGCGTTGTCGATGATCGCCTGCCGCTGCTCGAGCATCTTCGCCCTGGTCTCCTCAGCGGAGAGCCCCTGATCGCGGAACGCCTGCGCCGACACCTGCGACGACTCGATGAGGCCGAGAAGGCTGCCACGGTTCGTCACCGCGGTGTCGGACATGCCCGAGAGCGATGCGCCAGCCGTGTCGAGCGCACCGGTGGCTTCGTCGAGGTAGTCGGGCAGGTTCACGAGCTGCTGCTCGAACTGGTTCTGCGCCTGAGCCGCGTCGATCTGCTTCCCGTTGAGGAGGTCGAGGGCCTGCTTCAAGAGCCCGGCCGCGTCGTTCTGCAGGTACATCTGCGCGGTGGCCTTCTCCGTCTGAGACGCCATGTCCCCCTGTGACTGATCGACCGCTGAGTACGCTTCCACGGAGACGCCGGCGGCCGCGGCAGCAGTCTCGAGGGCGTTGCGCTGGTACTCCGTCTGCACGGTTGCCTTGCCGGTCGCTGCATCCAGCTCCGCCTGCGCGTCGACCGCGCCCTTGATGCCGAGCGCATTGCCGGCGATCGCGTCACGGAGCAGGTCCACCTCTTGGGCGGAGACCTTCGAGATGGTGCCCGCGGCGTCTTGCTTCCCGTAGTACTCGTCGAGGCGTTCGTTCACCCGGGCGAGGGCCTCAGAGTTGCCGAGGGTCGCGTTCGTGACGTCCTCGACCGAGACCTTCAGGAGCTTCGCGGTCGCGAGCACACCGGACTCTTGCAGCTTCTGGGCGGCCTTCAGTCGCACGTTCTCGCCCACAGCACCGTTGTCGGCCTGCACCGCGGTGGTGTAGTCGCGCATCGCGGCCGTGGCGCCCTGCTGGCTGGCCGTTGCGAGCACGAAGATGGACGCGAGCGCCGCCACACCAGCGATGATCCAGCCGATCGGGCCCGTGGCGATTGTCGTCGCGACCCCCACGGCACCCATCGCGGCCGCCACTCCCGAGAGCATCGGGGCGATGAAACCCCATGCCTTGAACGCGATCGCACCCCACGTGATCATGCCGATGAGGGTGCCGAGGAGCTCCACAGGGATGGAGGAGATCGCGTTCGCGACACCGGTGAGCACGGCCATGCCGATAGCACCGAGAGGGGCGAGCGCCTGGAGCACGTGCATGACCATCGTCCCGAGCGCCCCGAGCAGATCCACGACCTGCGGAAGCGCACCGAGCGCGTACGACGCGAACCGCTCGAGGCCACCGTTCGACGTCCACCGCTCGAACCCGACGGACAGATGCTCCACCCACACAGCCGCGGTCATCATCAGCGGGTTCAGCACCCGCAGCGACGTGAGGATGCCCGTGAAGAAGTTCGCACCCGACCGGCCGAGGAGCTGCGAGAACGTGCCCACCTGCTGGTTCAGGAACGGCAGGTCGTCGTTCGTCTCCGCGACGACACGGCGGAACGAGGACAGCATGTTCAGGGCCGCCGTCGACGAGAGCTGCGACAAAGCGCCCTTCATCGACGTGACACCTTCGGCGTACTGCTTGCCGAGCTCGGTGCCCTGGTCCATCTCCCGGTTGATGCCGACGAGCGCGAACACACCTGCAGCGCCCATGCCGAGGAACGCGGCGCCGATGCCGATCGCACCAGCCGCGACGGGGGCGAGGAGAGGCAGAAGCACCGCGACGGCCGTGGTGATCATCCCGAGACGGGTGACGTGCGTGCGGTTCGCCTCGTTCGCCTTGATCGTCTCCGACGTCGTGCGACGGGTCTGCTGCTCGTGCTCCTGCGACTTCTGCGTCACTGTCTCCGTCGCAGCGGCGACGTCGTCGAGGTCGGCGATGACATCCTTCGCGTTCGAGTTCAGGTCGATGCGGGTGTCGCCAGCTTCGAGCGCCCGCATGTCGGCGAAGGTCGCGGCCATGCCCCGCTCCCAGTCGGAGCGGTCCATCTTCATCTTGCCGACGATCGAACCTGCGGTCGTGGGGCCGTCACCTGCCATCGTCGGCCTCCGGCTTTTCAGGCCCGACCGGGTGGTCGGGGTCGGGTGCGAAGAATCGCGCGAGCAGCGAGTCAGGGTCCGAGAGAAGACCGCGCACCCGGGTGGCGAACCAGCGCCAGGACTTCGCCCGCCACACGTCTTCGAGGTCTATGCCGAGCACTGCATGGAAGCAGTATTCGAGGAGCGACCACTGCCCGATCAGCGCAGGCCATGTGACCGGTTCACCGGTCGTGGCAACGCTCTTCGGGAGGTCGTACCACTCGTACAGGCCAGTCAGGGGGTCTTTCTCGCCGCGGCCGTACTCTTCGATCGCCGCGAGGCCCTGTTGCCGTGCTGGCTGGCCATCAGCTCCGCCGCCGCTTTTGGGTTGAGACCTGCCTCCCACGTCGCGACCGCGTACTCGCGGCCGTACTGGAAGTCGTTCATGGCCACCATGCCGGCGCGCATCGCAGCGTTCAGGGGCACACCGTCGGCGATCATCTCGTCCCAGACGGGGCCGAGGAGCAGCTTGTACAGCTCAACGGCGGGCAGGTCCTGCTCGGCCTCGCCTGTGGCGATGTTGTTGAGGCGCAGCCCGAGCGGGATGCTGACCTCGGGGGCCGTGTAGACCTTCCCGCCGATCGGGAACTCGAGCGGGCCGTCGGCGAACTCGTTGTACTCGCGAAGCTGCGTCATGAGGATGTCCTTTCGTTGGGGATGGACCCTGACCGCCCGCATCCCCACGGGCGGTCAGGGGGCTTGCTACGCGCCCCGGGTGTAGGGGAACGCGGGCGTCGACGCGCCGGCGGCGTTGGTGACGACGATGTTGCCGACACCTGCCGAACCGGCGGGCATGACCGCGACGATGGTGTTGTCGGAGACGACCGACCACGACGTCGCGTTGACGGAGTTGAACTTCACGCCCGTGGTGGGGACGGTGCCGATGAAGCCGGTGCCCGTGATGGTGACGAGCTGGCCGACGGAAGCGCCCGAGGGGGTGGCGGCGAGCACGACGGGCACGGCGGCCGCGGCATACGGGTTCGTGATGGCGGTGAGAATGCCGTCACCCGTGAACGTCATCGTGGCCTCGTCGAGGTCCGCGACGCCGGTCTTCGACGGCACGAACCCGCAGATCGCGATGCCCTGGTACGCCTCGGGGGCGCCGAAGCGGTCGTACCAGCGGATGTTGAGCCGGGCGAGGTCGCCGAACTGGAGGTTCGCGAGTCGCACGAGCTCCTGACCCGGGTCGAACACGCCTGCGTTGGTGGCTCGCCGGGCCTTCGCCGTCACGACCCAGCCCTGCATGGTCTTCTCGAACGAGTTGAACCCGTTCGAGTCGTAGTCGTCGGCAGCCTGCAGGGTCGGGGAGACGGGAGTCGCGAGGTCGTTGATCCCCTTGAGGTTGACCCACGAGGTGGGTGCCGCGATGGTCGACAGGTCGACCTTGAAGCGGCGTGCGAGAGCGGTGGTCATGATGAGCCTCCTCAGGCTGATCGGGGGGTGAGCCCCGCGGCACAGGCCGAGGGGGCGAAGCGCTGGCGGTTACCAGCTACCGCCTTGCGGGCGGTTGATCGTTGGGGGCACGTCCACGTCGAGGTAGTACTGATCGGCGCGTTCCCACCGCTTCGAGGCGTCGTCCATGCCCATCGGGGCGACAACACGGCGGTTCATCTGCACGACGGTGACGCCGCCGAACACGAGGCTCGTCGCCCCGTGGAGCAGGTCGCTGATGGGGTCGAGGAGGTCGTCGACGTCGAGTGGTCGATTCGGGATGCCGCGGCCGCGGATCTGCACCATGGGCTGTGAGCTCGGCATGGTGATGTCGTCGCCCGCCCATACGCAGTTGAGGGTGACGACCCGGTCGGGCGACTGCGGCATGATCTTCATGAAGATGCCCGTCTGCCCGACCGGGTACGTGCCTGCGGGGTTCCATGCGATGCCGAGGCCGGCGCCTGCGATCATCGCGGCGAGGCCGGTGAGGAGCGTGGTCGTGTTGCTCACTGGAACGCCCCTCCGAGGGTGTCGGCGACGATGCCGAGCGCGGTATCCGCTTCGGTGCGCATGGGCTGCTCGAGGTACAGCGCCTGGCCGACGGTGTGTTTCCACGTCAGCTCGTAGTGTTGCCGCCGCGCGTACGGACCGGGATAGGTCAGCTGTGCCTCGTCGCCTTCGACGGTGACGCCGGCGCCGGCGCGAAGGTTGCCGTCCCGCTCGGGGGTGAGTGTGACTGCGACGCCGCGGATGTGCTCCATGCCGCGGGCGAGCGCGATGGGCATGAGCTCGTCAATGCCCTCGTCGACTCGCTCGAGCACGACGCGGAGGTCTTCGTCGTCAGCCATCGTTGGGCTCCGGTACGGCGTCGCCGCGGAAGTTGGTGAGACCACGGACGCCGAGCGGGTTCCGCGTCTTCCCGCCGTGCTTCGCGTTCGCTTCGGTCATGCGCTGGATCTGGAAGTCGATCGGCAGGTCGGTCATCGACGCGAGGTACTGGCCGATCGCGAGGCCGAGGAACGCCATGCCTTCGACGCTCGAGGTCTTGGCGAGCTTGTCGTAGCTCTTGTCGTCGAGGATCATGCGCACGTCGACGTCGCGGTACTCGCCGCGCTCGGCGGCGGTGCCAACGAGGAACACTCCATAGCCGAGATGGCGGAATGCCTCGGCGAGGGGCTGGCATGCGAGGTCGAGGAGGAACATCTGGCGGGGCGAGAACGCGCTCATGATGCTCCTCAGGTGAGGTTGATGACGACGTGGTCGGGGAGGTCGAGGTCGCCCGACTCGAACGGGGCGGTGACGATGACGCGGGAGACGGTGCCGTTGATCGTGACGCGCGAGCTCGGGGCGAAGAGTGCCGCGTTGGCCGGGTACGTGTACACCGTGGTCTCGGAGACGACCTGCTCGCCCGTGGAGGACCGCACGAGGCGCCGCTTCGGTTCGATGAAGCACCCAGTCGGCGGCGTCAGAACGACGGGTGCGGCGAAGATGTCCTCGCCGTAGCCGTTCGTGCCTTGGAACGTCTCGACAGTGAGGGCGTGGACGTAGAACTCGTCGAGCTCGGAAGCGCTCACGAGTGCGCCACCTCGGCGCTAAGCAGACCGCGCTGCCAGAGGTACTTGGCTGCCTCGGGCACGAGGTCGGAGTAGGCCGCGGAGCGCGCGGCCGCGGCTGCCGCGGTATCGCCGTACTCTATGACAGCCGTACCGAGCTCCTTACGCTTTTTCGTCGCCTGGACGATCGCGCCGCCCGTTGCCGGGTCGATCTTCAGCGCCACCCACGCCGCTGCCTGGATGCAGGTCGCGTCGCGGAGGGCATTATTCACGTCCTCATCGGTCGCGAGGCCCGTCGCAGGGTCGGTGTCGTAGATCGCGGTCTTCGTCGCGTCGAGCACGAGAGTCGTGCACGAGCGGAGCGTCTGGGTGATCTTCGGCGGGTCGGTCGTCTCTCCGGTCCACGCCTTGTAGTCCGCCGCGGAGGCGAGAGTCGTCGGTACAACGAACATGCGTCGCCTCCTCGAGCGGGTGAGTCTGGGGTGGTTCCCGGAGCGCCCCCCATGTGAACGCTCCGGGAACCGGGGTGTTGCCCTACCTCGAGGGCTTCGGCGTAGCCTTGGCGGCTTCCGCTGCCTTCTCCGCCTCGGCGGCTGCGAGAGCTGCCTCTTCGGCTGCTGCCTGCTCGGCTGCGATGCGCTCGGCTTCCGCTTCCTCAGCCGCGGCGAGCTCGGCTTCGGTCACTTCGATGTCGTACCCGCGGCGTTCGAAGTACGCGAGCGCGATGGGGTCGTCGGTCTCACCGGTGCCGTTCGCGAACGAGACGCCCGCGACGATGCCGGTGAAGCCCTTGACGGGCGTGTTGATCTTCGGTGCCATGGTGCGGGCCTCCTACTGGACCTTGATGTTGCGGAACACGGCGGCCGCCTTCGTCGCCTTGAGCGCGATGGACACGGGGCCCATCTCGACCTCGCCTTTCTTCACGGCGCCGGAGGTCGTGAAGTCGGGGAGCCACGTGTCGACGAGCTGGCCGCCGACGGTGGAGACGCCGTGGAAGCCGTCGAGGCCCACCCGGTAGGCGTACAGGTCCGTCAAGCCCGTGGTCGAGACGCCGACGGTGCGGGTCTCGATCGGGATGATCGGCGTGCTGGCCCCTGCCTGGTCGCCGGCGTCGGCGAACAGGATGCCGCCGTACTCCTCGCGGGTGATGGGGCGTCCGTCCTGACCGACGAGACCGTCGATCGGGTTGCGGACGTACATGCCCGTGCGGCGGACGATCGCGCGAACCCGAGCGAGGGCCTTCTTGTTGCCGACGATCACCGTGGGGGTGCCGTCGAGCAGCGAGAGGAACTCGTCGAGTGCGTCGAGCGCCTTGAACTTCACCGACTGGTCGGTGTCGAAGTCGGTCCAGTTCGACACGACGGTGGCGTTGAACTCCGTCGCCGAGCCGGTGAGGGCCTTGTCGAGACCGTCGAAGCCGTTCGCGTTCACGGCGGTGTCGCCGTTGATGACCTCGTCCTGGAAGCGAGTCCGGGTGGACTTGATCTTCTCGGCAAGGTTGATCGACACGGCGCTCGAGGCGGCGGGGCCGATCTTCGCGACGACACGGTCGACCTGGAACGCGCCACCGAGCGGCTTGAGCTCGGTCGTGTAGTGCTGGGTCGTGATCTCGCCGGGCGTGTACTCGGCGTTGATCGCACGGAAGTCGGCGCCGGACTGGGTGATCTGGCGACGGTAGCCGTACGTGAGAGTCGCGCCGCCGCCGGCGGGGTTGACGGCGTCGTCGAAGACGAGCGTGTCGAGGATGACGGATTCCTTGCGGAACTCGTCGATCACCGCCACGTTCAGGTCGGTCTGGGCGTTGAGCTTGCCCTCTGCGAGTGAGGTGGTCATTTCATCTCCTTGGGAGGTGGGTTAGCCCCCGAGCGCCTTCTTCACAGCGCCGTCGAGGGTCATGGGTGTTGCGGGGGTTCCTCCGCCCTGGTGGCCGCCGCCGCTCGTCGGGGGCAGTCCGGGGCCGGACTTGAAGGCCGCGTTCCTCTCGATCGCGTCTTCGATCGCCTTCTTGACGTCGTCCTCTTTCGAGAGGTCGACGTCGGCGAAGCTCTTCATGAAGTTGCTCGAGTCGAGCAGCAGGTCGGCGCGTGCGCCGAACTTGGGGGCGGCGAGCAGCAGCGCGTTCTCGCGCTTGTACTGGTCTCGCTCGGCAGCAGCGGCGTCGCGCTCCTGCTGGGTGGTGGTGTGCGCGGCCTGCTCCTGCTCGAGCTTGAGGCGGCGCTCCTTGGCTTCCTCTCGGAGCTCGCGCACGTGCTCGTCGGGGTCGCCGCGGTGATGCACGGGCGGGGCTGGTGCCGGGGGAGCGGGCGGGGCGGGTGCGGGTGCGGGTGCCGGAGGAGCCGGTGCAGGCGGGGCGGGCGGCGCCGGCGGATCGGCAGGCGGGGGCGTGTTGCCGCCCGGGTCGGTGTTGTACCGGATGCCGCGCAGATCGTTGGCGGTGCGGCCGATGACGGCCATGCCGTCGCGGTCGCGGAGGGTGGGGAATGCGGTGATGCTGTGCTTGTGCACGATGAGCCTCCAGCTCAGTAGGTCCGGCCTCTGCCGGCGTCCAGCCCTGCGCTGGGACGTGTGGTCCTGCGCCGCCGCCGATGCAGGGGGCAGCGACGACGCAGGAGTCTGTGGGCCTCAGTAGGCTCGTCGCACTACTGAAAGGAGTCCCGAATGGACTTGTGGAACATGGCCTATGACGCGTTGCCGGCGAAGCACGAGATCACGACGGTCGACCAGAGGATCGCCGCCGCCAACGTTCTCGCGATCCTGGCTGTCGGGCAGCACCTGAGCCGCATCAATGAGGGCGAATCGACCTTCGCTGAGGCCGTCGTCGACCTCGCCCGACACTTCGAGCCGGACGCCGGAAAGACCGACTGGCACCAGTAGTGAGTGTTCCCGGCGGCGGCAGGTCTACTTGCTGCCCGAAAGGCGGGGCGTCATGAGCAGCCTTCGAGGGAAGTCAGGCTCGTTGACCGCCGCCGGGAATGGGAAGAGCCCCGTGCTATCAGCTACGGGGCTCGAGTGGCGGTGCGCTCAGTCGACGAGGAAGCGGTCGCTCGGGTTGCGCAACACGATGAGGTTCGCCTGCGCCTCGGCCTCGTCGTAGCCGAGCTCGAGGTAGGCAGCGATGATCTCCGCGTCGGTCGCGGTCGCGACGTTCTCGACGGGCACGATCACAGCAGCAGCCCCTTCTCGCGGAACATGGCGTCGATCGCGTCGGCGATCGGCTCAAACTCCGTACTACCCCATTGCCGGGCGCGCGTCCACTCATCCTTGCGTTCCCGCCACCACTCGACGCCGAGGCTCAGCGCTTCGTCGCCAGACCGGACCGCGATCCATTGCGAGTACGCGCGGGCGAACATCTCGGATGGCGTCAGCAGGTAGCGGATGTGAGTTTCGAGGTCCGGGTCGTCGTCCGCGCCGGCGAGAATCTCCTGCAGCCGTCGCACCTCGGGGGAGTCCTGCACGACACGCAGCCACCTGAGCGTCGAACGGGACGTGGGCAGCTTCGTCTCGAGGAACGTCGTCGACTGGCCGAGTACTCGGTGATCGATGTAGTGCCCGATCTCGTGTGCGACGGTGAGCTGCACCGCGGGACCCTGCGAGCGGATCTCGATCAGGGATCGCATCGGCGAGTACTTCCCGAGCTCCGCCATGTTCGCATCGTCGGTGATCTTCACCGGGCGGACGGTGTCGGGTACCGTGTGCACCTTCTCGATCGCACGGCGCGCCTGGCGAACCTGCGCGCCGACCATGCTGCGCTCCGACACGCTTACTTCGAACGCAGGGCCGGGCACGCGGTCTGACGGGGGACCGAACGGTCGCGGCGGCGTGGGTGGCGGCTCCTGGGCGTGAGGTGGGTTCCAGTTCGGGCCGCGGTCGTCGGTGAGGTGCACCTGCTCGCGTCGCGATTGGCGGGTGAACCCGGTGTCGCGGACGAACACCCGCATGCGGGCCTGCTGCCGTCGGACCTTCTGGGTGGCGTCGGTGCGTGCCTCGGGGGTGAGTGCGAAGTTGAACTGTTGCTTCGCCTTCCGGATGTCGCGCTCGATGGCTCGCTGCCGTTGCGTGAGCGTGTACTCGCGCTGCATCTGGTCGGTCCACACGCCCGGTTCGAGCTTCGTGATGCCCGGGTAGACGGGGATGAGCGTGTGCCGACAGTTCGGGTGGAACAGCCCCGTGGCCGTGGCCTGCTCGATCGTGCCCGCGACGGGGATGACCGGGTTCTCGATCGGCTCGGCGGTGATGACGCGCCCCTGCCATGGGAAGCAGAGCGGGCAGGGGTGGCCCGATGCTGGGACGGTGAAGTACTCGATCCCGACCGCGCGCATCCGAGCGAGGTGCGAGGCGTTGTACGCCCTCTGCGACGCCGTGCGCACCGCCATCTCGACGTAGGAGGACAGAGCCCAGTCTCGGCCGCTCCTATCGGTGAATCCGGTGACGCCCTGAGAGACGAACACCTGCCACGCCATAGCCTGCGCCTGCGCGGGCGTGACGTCGTTCGCGAGCACCTGATAGGTGGCGCCGTGCGGGGCGATCATCTTGTAGATGTCGTCGGGGAGACGGGTGATGCGGCGGCGCACGTCCTTGAGCTCGGACGTGATGTCGTCGCGGATGGCCTGCGCTGCCCGGTCGCCGTGGGGCATGGACAGGTCGAAGAATCCGTCGTCGGGGAGCTCGAGGTCACGACCGGGCGGGCGGCCGTCGCCGGGACCGCGCGAGCCGCCACGGGAGTCGGTGCCGGGTGCCGCAGCGAGGACCGCGCGGAGGTCGCGCGTCTGTCGGCGTGCCTCGCGTGCTCCCTCCGCTACCGACGTCGACACCATGGCCGCAGCGAGGTCGTCGCCGCCGGCGAGGTAGTCGAGCCAGCGACGAACGAGCCGGCGCAGCGGCCCGAGCACCGCGTACGAGGTCAGCCCGGTGCCGGCCATTTGGCGGACGATGCTGGTGAATCCCTGCAGGAGTTCACGCTCGGCGAGGAGGTACATCGCGATGAGCGCGGTCTCGTGCTGCGCCGCGGTGGGCTCAGGCTTCGGGGTTGTCGCCATCCTCGTCGTCTCCGGGGTTCTCGTCGAACGGCGGCATGCGCGGGTCGGCCAGGCTGTCGTCCTGCTCCTCTGAGCGGATCTTCGCGACCTCCACGTCGACCTGCTCGTCGTCCCAGTCGGGATTCGCGCGGCGCACCTTCTGCTCGGTGGAGATCGCCCCCGCGGCGTCGAGGAGCGACAGCGTACGTGCCAGCTTCTCCGGGTCCTCCTGCGACACGTCGGGGAACTCGACGATCGGCAGCTCGAACCGGCCGCCGCCCTTTCCGGGGAACAGCTTCCCGTCGAGCTCGAGCGCCACGGACACCTGCCGGGAGATGGCCTGCTTGTCGTAGAGGGCCTTCTTGTCGCGGGTGCGCTCGGACGCCTTGTCGCGGTCCTCGACCTCGGTGGCGGTCTGCTGCTTCTCCGAGCCGTAGTCGCCCCACGCCGACTGCGAGTAGCCGGCGGCGCGGAGGATCTCACGGTAGATTGCGTGCGCGGTCTTCTCGTGATCGTCGACACGGATCGCGAACTGCACCTGGTCGAGCTTCATCTTGTCCGGGTCGCCTGGGGCGTTCAGTCCGACGAACGCCTCCTGCCCAGCGTCGAAGTACGAACCTGCGCCGGGCCCGAGCGACTGCAGCACCGACTCTGGGACGAGGATCTTTCCCGCGCCGAGCTTCAGGTCTCGCATCCACGATGACCACGTCTCGTCGAGCGCATCGAACAGCGGGTGCAGCTCGGCGAAGTCGGAACGGCCCGTGTACGCGAGCTCGCCCTTCTTCCGCCACGCCCGCGTCGGCATGTTCGGGTTGTACGACACCGTGAGCCGGTCGATCCCGGTCTCGATCACCGAGTCGGCGTTGATCACCTTCGCGAGATACTCCGTCTCGGTGCGCTCCGTCAGGGGCACACGGCGGCCGATGTTCGTCTCGGTGCCCTCGTATAGCGCGTGCTCGATCGAACCGATCTCGTGGCGCTCGAGGTGCCGCCAGAACACGTTGTCCTGCCGGTACTCGGTCCACATGGTGCAGGCGATGAGCTTGCCCTTGCGGAACTCGGGGATGATCACGTCAGCGGCGGACGCTTCGAGCCAGACGTGGTCGGCGACGTCGGTGTCCCAGACGGTCGTGAGCACCGCCGCGCCGAGCGCGGCCTTCAGTTCACCCATCTGGTTGAACATCGCGTGCACGTCGTCGGAGTTCGCGATCAGGTCGAGACGAGACTTCGTCTTCTCCGCCACGTTCTCCTCGGTGAGCTTCACCTCGGGCGGCTCGGAGAACAGCAGATCGCTGGACAAGGTCGCGAGGTCCGCCGGCGCAGGAATGTGGATGCGCGTGCGCGACTGGCCGGCAGGGACCGGCCGGCCCCAGAACATGCGGGTCGCTGCGCCGACGATGCCGCCCCGCATCGGCTGCCCGTTGCGGACGTAGTCGGGGCGGGTGCGCTGCTCCTCGCGTCGGTAGATGCGCTCGAGCGCATCTGTGTCGCCGAGGTACCACGCCTCGTTCTCTGCGTACACGCGGTACGCGTAGTCCCACGGGGCGGGCGGCCACGCTGTGTTCGGGAGGGGCAGCGGCACGGTAGCTCCTCTCACGCGGCTGGAGCGAGCTCGCCCTGCCAGTACGTCTTCGTCGAATGGGTGATGTACCGGCCGGCGTCGAGCCAGTGGTCGTGCTCTTTCACGACCTCGTCGTCGCCCTTTTCGGTGGCCTTGTCGGACCACTGGTACTCGGACACTTCGCCTTGGAACCGTTCGCACCGGTCGGTGACGAGCAGCTGGTCGTTGTCGAGCAGGTTGCCCATCGTGGCGATGCCCTTGAGCACGTCGTGATCGGCTGCCCACGGGGAGAGGCCGGTGCCACGGAGGTCCTGGTGCAGCTGTGTGCGGAACGAGGCGGCGGCCGGGTCGAGCATGATGAACCGCGGCTGCAGCCCGTTCGGCTCGGGCGAGTGTGGCTTCGGCAGCCACGCCCGGAACCGCTTGGAGAGCTCGGCGTCGGTGAGGCGAACACCGTGGTTCGCGTCGTCGGAGGGGTCGTAGCCCCACTCGTCCATGAACACGAGCCGCGGCTTCTGCTCGTCCGTGAGGCCGAGCATCATCGCCGTGGTGGGGTTCGTGGTGCCGTAGTCCATGCCGATGCCGAGGATGTCCTGCAGGCGCGGCATCTGGTCGAAGGGGATGACGTGGCGGGTCGGGTCCCACATCGGGTAGACCGCGCCCGCGGCGTTCGTCCACTCGCCTCGGATCATCCGGTCGTAGAACACGCCCGAGAACGAAGCCTCCATGTCGGCGATGTACTCGGCCGAGAGGTTCGGGTTGTCCTTCATCGTGAAGTGGAACGAGACGAGGTTCTTCTCGCCGGCGGGGAGAATCCACTTCTTCCTGATCCAGTGATTCCGTGACGCGGGGTTCATCGTCGCAAGGAGTCGGGCGCCGTCGACGCGGAGACGGGACACGAGCATGTTCCAGAACTCTTCAGGCATCAGCGCCGCCTCGTCGGCGTACGCCAACGCGATCGTGGCGCCTTGGATGCGGCCGACAGCCTTCGCGTCCTTCGCACCGACGAGGAGTACTTCACGGCCGAGGATGACCGCTGAGGTCGCGCCGGGCGTGTAGTGGATCTGCGACGAGATCACCGAGCCGAAGATGCTGGTGTTCTGGAACAGCACGAACACGTTCTGGTAGATCGTCTGCAGCGAGGCGCCCGCGATGACGATCATGCCCGTCTTCGGAGCCACCATGACCGCGAGAAGGAACGCGAACAGCGACGCAACCGTCTTCCCTGCCGACACCGACCCGTACCAGAGCGCGAGCTTCCGGTTCATCGCATCGACGATCGAGAGGATCTGCGCCTTCGAGACGAGCCGCTCGATGTCACTCAGGTTCATCGGTGCCCTCAGGCGGCGTCTCCGCACGGTAGTGGACGGCCGCGGCCTTGAACCCGTCAGCGAGAGCGTCGAGCACACCGACCGCCTGGTCGAGGCCGCCGTTGTCCTTCTCGACGATGCGGGTCGCCTTGTCGAACGCGATGCCCGCAGCGGTGAGAGCTTCACGACGCATCGACATCGGCGCCCGCTCGAGCTCGTGCTCGGTGAACGTGTTGTCCTTGCCGCCGATGTTGTACACCGTCACCTTGCCGCGGATCTCTCGCAGAGCCTCGCGGCCGGCTGCCATCATCTCCTCAGCGAGAAGCAGGCGCTCAGCGGCCAGGTCGACCTTGTGCGCCTCGACCGCCGCAGCAGTCTGCGCCCGGTCGAATTTCAGACCTTCACGCTCAGCCCACCGCGACACCGTCGACGGCGAGCACTTCAGCTTCTTCGCGATCGCACGACACGAGAGGCCCTCATCGAAGAGCCGCTGCGCCTCTGCGCGTTTGCTGTCGAACGTCCCGTTGCGCGCCATGGTCGTTCACCTCTTCGGGCCTCTTGCCCTGTATGGGTGTCTAGCCGTCGTCGGCTTGGAGTGGGAGTGTGTGGGGATGAGCGACGTGGAAGAGACGAGCGAGGATGCCGAGAGTATCGAGATCCCGCGGGCTGGAAGGTCGATACTCACCTGCCCCCGATGCGGCGTGCCCGCGCAACAGGTTTGGGCGACGCTGTGGCAGAACCGAGCCGACAACGTAGGTTGGGTGCAGCTTCATGACGAGCCCGAATCAGAGCGAAGCTGGAACGGTCTCCTGATAGGCGGCGTGGTCTGGCAATCCGCCCACTGTCAAGCGTGTGACCGTCGGTCGATTTGGCGCGGGGATTCGATCGCATACCCAATCACTTCGGGTGGCCCCGCCCCTCACAGGATGATGCCTGCGGACGTTCGCGAATTGTATGACGAGGCCAGCGAGGTGTTCGGCCTCTCACGTAAGGCCGGGGCGGCCTTGATCCGTGCTGCCCTTGAGAAGCTGATCCGGCAGCTCGACGACGGAGGCACTGAGAAGGACCGACTGCACGACCGTATCGCTCGGTTGAAGGGACGCGTGAGCGCGCCCCTCGGGCAGCTGCTCGACGTTGTGAGGTATCTCGGAAATGAGTCACTCCACGGAGTCGGTGAGGACGAACTCGTCTATCTGTACCTTCACGACGACACGAGCGGTGTTGGCGAGATGCTCTTCGATGCGGTGAACGATCTCGTCGATGAGTTGATCGCTCGTCCCGCTGCGATCGATGGAGCTTGGAAGAGACTCCCCGAAGGCGTCCGCGATTCGATTGACCGCAAGCGTCGCAGCGCGGATGGCGCCGTTACACCTTGACGTTGCCCTTGCGACAGTTCGGGCAGTTCGAGCGAGTGCAGCGGGTGTCGCAGTGCTTGCAGGAAGTCACGCCGCCTCGGCGGGCGGTCTTCGCTGTGCCGCAGATGCAGACGAGGTGCGCAGGGACAGGCATGGTCAGTCACCGCGTGCGAAGAGCCAGACGAGCCACGGCCAGCCGAGCTTCCCCCAGAGGACAACGACCGTGGCGCCGATGACGAGGCCGAACGAGTACCAGAGACCTGAGCGCATGACCTTGCCCTCTCAGGTGAGGATGCTCCAGAGGATCACCGCTGCTGTGCCGAGAGCTGCAAGGCAGATGACGACCTGTCGGGCGAGCATCGCTGCCTCCCGGGGTACACGAAAAGGCCCCCGCGTGAGCGAGGGCCTTCCGGAAGTTGACGCACTGATGCTGTGCGATGACTACGTTACAGCATTCGAACTACAGCGGTGTAATTCTCTGGCGTGTCGTTGCCGCAAATTCTAGTCGCTGTCGGAGAGGGCGTCGGCATTTCGGCGCTGCGCTCACGGCGAACAGCGGCCCATGTGGGGGATGCCGCGGTTAGCGTTGCCAGTACGGCAATCGCCCAGACGACGAGAGCCCCGACCCTTTCGGGCGGAGCTCTTGTCTTCGATCTGATGAACACCATGCCGCGAGTTGGCGCTCGCGGGGAGTAGGAGACTGCCAGAAATGACAGCCGCAATCCCGATGTACTCGAACCATCGTATTACATATTCGCTAGGTGTCCACCTCTCCGGTCATTGGACCGTGCGGGTGGACTGGGGCGGATGCCTCCGATCGATCCTCACGACGCTCGACGAGCTCGTGCAGATCAGCCTGCGGGCCGCACCGCTGTGGGTCCCGATGGTGGTGGTGCTACTGCGCGGCTAGGGTGACGGGCGGGGGTACCGATCGTCCCCGCCTGCACGCCCGTCTCCGAAATCGTCGCTGACCTCGCGCGCATCGCCGTCCCACTTGCCGTCGCTGAGCATGTGCAGGTAGGCGGCGAACGCCGCCGGCTCCTCGCCGGGCTGGATGTCGTGCTCGGCGCAGTACTCCTCGAAGGACGGCTGCCGGTCCGCGTTCACGAACTCATTCTGACCCTTGGCGTGTGATTCCGCGGCGATTCGTTCCATACCGCTAGCGTTCGGCCATGCGCGACATCGACTGGTCCGATGCCACCACGTTTGACTGGGTGGTCGAGTTATGGATACCGCTCGCACTTGGTATCGCGACGGTGGTCGTTGCCGTGGCAGCTGTGCGCGCTAGCAGCCGCGCCGGTCAACTCGCCGAGAAGGTCGAGATGGTGCGGATTGAGGAGGAGTCCCGCAGGGTCGATGAGAATCGTCGGCAGCGTGTCCTCGACATGGCGCAGACGGAGGCGCGTCTCCTCTGGACATGGTTCGACCTCGAGCTCAGCTCATTCTGGCGGTTCCAGCGCCCGACTCCTGAGCCCGAGCGCGATCCTGCGATCGCCAAACGCGCTGCTCAGGCTGCGCTTGCACATAGCTTTGTGCCAGGCGCTCGGGCGATGTTCGAGATCACAGAGTTCGACATCAGGAACCGCCACGCAGATCTTCCTGCCGATGAAGTAGACGAATTCGGCACGGAACATGCTTCGCCGGAAGCTGAAGCCATCACGCAAACTCGAGACGAGCGAACTCTGGGGCGCATCCACGACTGGGCGCTTGACCCGTTCGAGGCAGCTGGGCGCGTCGAGGCGGAGCTCGAGATGACCCGAATGCAGCCGGCGTTCTACCTCGCCTCCGCGGGTAGGTGACGTACATCATCGGGCTCAGGCACGGTCGGTCTCCGCCTCGTCGGGGTGCTCTTCGAGGTCCCACGCGAACCCGCGCACCCCGGAGGAGCCGACGACGCGGTACCCGCAGCAGCCGCACTCCACCGCGGAGCGCTCGAGGCCGCCGCGGCCGTCGGGCCGGTACGTCGCGGTGAGGGCGATGCGCTTCTCCCGGTCGTACCAGCGCTTCGGGGGCCGGCTGCCGGGGATCGGTCCGGAGTTGAGGATCTGCTCGAACCAGTCCATGCCGCACTCGGGGCAGTCGTACGGCTTGCGGGTGTGCGTGTCGATGAGTTCGAGCACGATCGGCGGGTGCAGTTTCGCGTTGATGGTGTGCTCCCACGGGCTCCACACCTTCCGCCAGAACTCAGCCTCATCGGCGGTGAGCGTTGGGTTGACGACCCTGTACCAGGCGCGCAGGTTAGCCTCGGGGGTGAGGTGCGGCATGAGGTCGGTGTCGGTGCGGAGCTGGTGCAGAATGATCCCGTCGAGGCGGTCGTACTGCTCGAGGGCGTCCGAGTCGAATGGGACGCTCGAGGTCGATGCGGCGAGACCGTTCCCGCCGGTTCGGTTGGAGGCGATCGCTTCGCGGAGCTGACCGATGAGCGGGTCGCGGCGCACCCACCGGGAGCGGCCGTCGATGATCGCACGGTACGGGTGCTCGATGGTGAGGCGGTCGATGACGTCGAGGAGCTCGTCGCGGTCGGTGGTGGTGTTCATCGGGTCTCCTTCGGGTGGCAGTGGCAGGCGGGGTTGGCGCACCCGAAGCCGGGTGTCTTGCAGCACGCGCAGCACGGCTGGGCAGGCGTGCGGTCGCGGGTCGGCGGCGGGGCGTACGAGGGGCGGGTCACGGCTCGCGCTCCACACGAACCTCGGGAAGGCCATCGCCCTCGTCGTGGATGCCGAATCGGGCGACCTCAGCCTTCTCATCAGCGGACAACTCAGGGGCGGTCACGAGAGAAGCTCCTCAGCTGCCAGCACCTTCTGGAACAGCTCGGCCGAGCCGCCCGTGTCCGGGTGTGCCGTGCGCTTTGCCGCGCGCATGACGGCGCGCGGGCCCATGCCGTCGAGGTCCGCATCTCCAAGCAAGTCCATGATGAACAGCTCGGCGGCGGACACAGTCGCGAAGCCGGCGAATGTCGGCGTCGGCGCCTCGAGGGCGAGGAACCCGCGGTACTGCTCGCCGCGCGTTGTCACCCCGTACCGGTCGACTGCGCGCAGCTTCTCGAGGGAGAGCGCGATCGCACGGAGGTTGTCCTGCCAGGTGGTGAACGTGTCACACGGGTACGAGAGCGCCCCGTGCCGGGAGTCGAACGACAGGATCACTCCGGGATGCTCCGCCTTCGCCTGAGCGCGCGGCTTGCCGTCCTGACGGAAATCCTGAGGCGCGATCGCGACCAGCATCTCGGCGTTCTTCGCGCCGATCATCCGCAGTTCACGGTCGAGGATCTCGAGCGTGTTCGAGAGGGGCGTCGAGCGGCGGCTGTAGCCGTCGTATCCGGCCGTCTTGAACTTCGACCGCTCGCGCCGGCCGGCGGGCGTCAGCTCGCCGGGCCACTCTCGGATCGGTCCCAGCGTGAGGCCATCGGGCCATTCGCTCATGATGCTTTCCTTCCGTTGGTGCGGGGCCGTCCCCGCTTCGTTTCGAACCCGAGATCGCGCACGGTTGCGGCGACCCGGTGGGCGTCGAGCTGGAGGGTGTTGCTGATGTCAGCCACGGACCGGTGGAGAACTCGGAGGTCGCGGATCATGGTCCGCAGTTTCGGGTCCGGGATCGGGCTGACGAACCGCCTGGGTGTCTTCGGCGGCTCGACGATGCGGTGCACGCCGTCTGCGATGAGGTCAGCGACCTTGACGCCCTTCTCGTCGGCGATGCTCGCGAGACGTGCCCACACTCGGTCTGGCAGCGTCACGGTGACATTCATGCTGCGAGTCCTCCCTCGTCGATGTGCTGCTGGACCTCGAGCGGCGACTGCGAGATCGCACGCGCCACGTACCGTTGCGGCCACTTCAGGTCGCCCTTCGACTTCGCCAGCAGATGACGGGCGATGCCGACTGCGACGTCGGGGGTGACGTCGCGCTGCGTCCACTTCCGGATCTGCTCGACGACCGCGGGGACGCTCGTGATGCCCGCCTGCGAAGCGAGGGCCTGCATTGCCGGTGACAGATCACCCGAGTCAGTCGAGACGCTCGCGTCTACTTCTGGACGTGACTCGTTAGTCAGAGTCAAGTCACTGGGACTGGGACTGGGACTGGGGGACTCCGTGACAGGTGCGTTAGTAACGCCGTTATCCGAGGCGTGACGCTCCCGCCACGCCTTCTGCCGTGCCGCGTTCTTCGCCCGCGCCCGGTCGATCCGTTCCTTCTCCACCGACGCTTCGTCGTTGCCCGCCTGCTGCTTCCAGTCGTGGAACCGATAGCCTCCGTCGATGACGACCCATAGGCCCGCCTTCACGAGTCGATCTGCGAGTCTCTTCGTCCCCAGGCTCAGCACCATCTCGGTCGACACTTCGCCGCCGGTGGCGTACTTCTTGCAGAGGGCGCCGGCGCGAGCCCAGAGGCCCATCGCCTCGTTGCCGGCGGCGAGCACCTTCGGGTGGAAGGGCATGTCGTCGTCCACAGGGAAGTACGGCATCAGGTCCCCTCGCAGTCGCACGGCTTGAGTAGCCAGCACTCGGTGCAGACCTCGCGCTTCGCGTCACGGTCGAGCTCGGTCGCCGCGGCCGTGACCCCATCGCAGTCGTCGTGCACGACCGACTCGCCCTCGTACCGCACGCGATCGCCCGGCGAGATGTGCTCGCCACAGGAACCGCAGCGGCCGTGGTACCTCGCCTCGAAGCTCACTCGGTCCACCCCATCGAGGTCATGCGCTCGCGCGCGTCGTTCTCACTGATCCCGGCCCACTTGCCGGCGTCGTCGTAGATGACCCACACGAGCTCGAGGTAGCTGAGCCGGGAGAGCACCCAACGCCGTGCGGGCCACTCGCGCCAGTCGCCCCAACCGGGCACACCCCAGCCGTC
Organism: Agromyces ramosus; assembly: GCF_030817175.1. Taxonomy (NCBI): domain Bacteria; kingdom Bacillati; phylum Actinomycetota; class Actinomycetes; order Micrococcales; family Microbacteriaceae; genus Agromyces; species Agromyces ramosus. The sequence continues at coordinate 2,166,557 of NZ_JAUSYY010000001.1, forward strand.
CTCTACAGCTGAGAGCGGATGCTCGGACTTCCACGCGTGGCAGCCGAGGCCGAGCACCTGCAGGTTCGAGGGGACGGTCCAGCCGCCCTGTGAGCGGTTGCGACGGTGGTCCCGCGCCGTGGGCCCGCAGTCACGCCGGCATCGCTGGCAGCTATCGAGGTCGCGGACCGTGGCGAGGTCGTAGGCGTCCCGCTCCTCCGCCTTCGTCGGCGGGGTCAGCTTCGGGCCGATCATGCTGCGCCCGCAGAAACTGAGAGTTTCCTGTGAATCCATGGGAAGATAGAAACCCAGCCCAGCAAGAGGAAGGTCACCCCATGACACGCCCCCTGAACGAGATCGCGGAAGCGCTCGAGAACCTCGCCGTCACCCCGACCACCGCGACCGCGGCGACCCTCCGTCGGCTCGCCGCCGAGATCCGTGAGCACGATGACTCGGACTTCTTCGACATCATCCCCGGTCCGTCTCGACCGTTCGTTCTCTAGAGCGCTCATGCCGCCACCGCCTGCCCGTTGAGGAACTCAGCCACGGCGTAGCCGAGGTCCCGCGCGGCGGGCGGCGTGACTGCGTTGCCCGCCTGCTTGACCTGCTCGCGCTTCGTGCCGAGTAGGACGTAGTCCGTCTCGAAGGCCATGCCCCGTTTGATCTCGTCGGGGGTGAGCATCCGGAACAGGACGTCGTCGACGTCGAGCGAGAGTTCGGACTCGACGAGCCCGTACCGGTCGTTCGTGGTGAGCGTCCCGTGCGGGTCGGACGTGGGCTTCGCTGACTCGCTCGCGCCGTAGTAGGGCGTGAGGAGCGACTGGTGACCGCCCGTCGTGAGCGTCCGCAGCGTCTCGGTTACCGGCGTCGACATCTCCGCGCCGCCCTCGTTGTTCCGCATGACGAGCGCGTGGTGGTTGCCGTTCGCCGACACTGTGTCGATCGGGTGCTCGGCAGGCTTCGCGACACCGTGGTTGCGGAGCGGGATGACGAGCGCCGTCTCGTTCCGCGTCGACTGCGTCCGCATCGGGCCGTCGACGGGCGCTGCGACCTTCCCGTCGCGACCCTCGACGGGCACCATGAGCGGCGAGTATGCCAGGCCCTTCGTCTGCGCCGTGGTCTGCGTCAGCATCGGGTCGCCGGCTGATTGCACCGTCCCGTCGCCGTGGATGCCGTCGGTGATGAGGGCGTGGCCCGCGCCGTCGGCGACGAGCGTCGTCAGCGGGTCGATGGACGGATCGAGAGTGCGCTCGCGCTCGCGGAACTGCGTGAGGAACGGCGGCAGCACCGCGAGACCTTCACTCGCCGTCGTGTGCTGCGTCGGCATGACGTCGTCGACCGGACGCGCCCGCAGGTACTTCGAGCCCGTCGTGATGCCGTCGTACGTGTTCCCCGCCGCGGTCACGAGCAGCGGTCGCCAGTAGCGGTCGATGCCCTTCGCGATGCGAGCGCGGGTCTTCTCCGCGAGCGGCTTCTTCTTGTCGCCGATGCGTTCGCCCGGGATGGTCCAGTCGATCGCGGATGCCGCGGGGAGCCACGCGGGCTCGATGATGGCCGCGCACTTCGGGCAGCGGTAGAGGTACTGCGCGCGGTAGCGGCCCCACTCCTCGGCCTTCTTAAACGCCTGCACGGCCTGAACCTGCCCGTGCTCGGCGCAGAACGCTGTCGGGCGGGTCCACTTGCCGGTGTTCGGGCGCGGCATCCGCTTCGACACGAGATCCTTGCGCCAGAACACCACGTACATGCGGTCGCGCGACTGCGGCGCCGGGAGCCCGCCGACCTGCGCGTGCATCGAGTTGAGCCACACGATCTGGTGCTCGTACCCGTAGGCCTCCATCACGGACAGCCACTGCTGGAACGGCACCCACCGGAACGCGTCGACGACGTTCTCGATGATGATCGCCTTGTACCGGTGATACTCGGCAAACCGGGGCACGTCCCACATGGTGGCGCGCGAGCGGTTCGCGGCGTCATCGGGCAGCGGCCGCGTACCGTCGAAGTCGAACAGCGCGGCGTCCTCGGCCCGTTGGCGCTTGACGCCCTTCGCGACCGAGTGGTTCGTGCACTCCGGCGACGCCCACAGGATGTCCGTGCGGGGGAAGTAGCTCGGCGTCACCTGCGAGATATCCGCGCTCGAGTGATCGGTCTCCGGGTGATTGAGCTGGTGCGATTCGATCGCCTTAGCCCAGTGGTTCGCGGCGATGACCACCTTGTAGCCCGCGGCGACGAGACCCGAGGACGAGCCGCCGGCGCCGCAGAAGAGGTCGGTGACGGTGAGGCCGTTCCATGTGACGTCGGGCTGGCGGTAGCCGACGCGCTCGAGCGTCGCGGTCATGCGGCACTTCCTTCGATGTCGAGGAGTTCGAACAGGGTCGGCACCGACGCGCGTGCGTCGTGCCGCCGGAGGTAGACGAGGCTGTCGGCGACGGATGCCGGGTTCAGCTCCGACGAGTACGCGCGGCGGCCGGCCTCGACGGCGCAGAGCGCGGTCGAGCCGATGCCGCCGAAGGGGTCATAGACGAGCTCGCCTGGCATGGAGTACTCCGCGATGAGCCGGCGCGGGATGCCGAGGGGGAACGGGCAGATGTGGTTCTCGACGTTGCGGCGCTTCTGCTCGGAGTTGAGCGTGTCGATGCGGAGGATGTCGTGCCACACGTCGGGCCGCCACGACCCGGGCACAAGCGACGCGAACGTGCCAGGGAGCGCGTGCCGCTCCGCGAGCTGCTCGGCGAGGCGCACGTGCTCCTCGTAGTCGTAGACGTGCGCGAGGGACTGCTTCGTGAACAGCCGCGAGCGGGACTCAGGGTCGAGCTGCGCGAGCTCGTCGACGGTGAGGAGCCGGTCGCCTGACTCGCGCCAGTCTGCCGCGGCGTCGATCTGCCACCGGCCGACGGAGTACTCGCCGCGGTCCTTCACGATCCGCTCGTCAGCCCAACCCTTCGAGCGGTCCGACTGCGGCTTGTGGAACAGCAGCACATACTCGGGGGAGCCCACGCCCATCGGCGAGTGGTCCTTCAGCATCTTCGAGTACGAGAGCCGGTACGTCTGGTTGTTCTCGCGCACGACGTCGGTGGTGACGGTGATCATGCCGTAGTAGTCGAACCCGTGACCCGTGTAGTGCGCGATCGCCTCAGCGTGGAACGGCGCCACCGTGTAGACGCCGCGGCCGGTGACTGACCCGAACAGCTGCCGGTCCTTCACGTGCACGGCCATGAGCCGGCCCGGCTGCAGCACCCTCATCAGCGACGGGGTGAGGTAGTCCATCTGCCACCAGAAGTGGTCGTTGTCGTCGGTGTGACCCATGTCGGCGTAGTTCGGCGAGTACTCGTAGTGGTTGCCGAACGGGATCGACGTGACAATCAGGCCGACGCTGTCGGCGGCGAGGTGGTCGCGGGCCTCGACGACAGAGTCGTTCAGCGCGACCGTCCATGCCTCGCCGGAGTACTCGACGCGCTCGACGCGCCATCGCTCGCTGCAGTTCGGCGCTGATGTTCGCCGGGTTCAGCCCGTGCTCACGGATGACGTCCGACATCGTGTCGGTGAGGGCGTCGTGCTCCTGCCACTTCGCCTCGAGCACCGCGCGGACTTCGGTCTCCGACTCGGCATAGATCAGGTGGGCGACGACCTGCCGCTCCTGGCCGAACCGTTGCACCCGGTGCACGGCCTGAATGGTCTGCTCGAACTTGTGCGTCACGCCGACGAACACGACGGTGTTGCACTGCTGCAGGTTCATGCCCTGCCCGAGCATCACGGGCTTGCCGATGAGCGCGTACGTCTCGCCGGCGCGCCACGCGTCGAGGCGACGCTCGCCCTCGTCGTCGGAGAGGGAGCCGTGCACCGAGGAGAACGTGATTCCGAGCTCGGCGAGCGTCTTCTCGATCTCGGCCTGTTCGTCGTTCAGATCGCACCAGAGGATGATCTGGCCGCGCTCGTCGACGTCGCCCCAGTGATTCACGACGATCTGCCGGAGCCGCGCGACGCGCTCGCTCAGGGTCTGGCGCTTCTCGCGCGCTGCGTCGACGATGCCGAGGGCGCCGCCGCGCACGAGCACGCCCTGCCCGTCGCGCTCGACGACGCTCGACTGCATGTCGACGGCGACCTCATGCCACTGGACGTCGAGTGCCGGGAGAACGTACCCCTCATCGGAGTAGCCGAGGTCGGACGGCGCCTGCAGGAAGCACGCCCACGTGTTCAGCCACAGCCAGAACTCGCGCTCCTTGTGCGGGTACAGCGTGAGGTTCCCCGCCTGCGACGAGTCGCGCTGGAAGAACCGCGTGAGCGCCGCGCCGGTGTCCATGATGCCGAGGAACCCGGCGTAGTGGATCAGCTCCTTGTGCCGGTTCGGCGACGGCGTCGCGGTCGCGACGAACCGGAACGGCACGTCGGCGAAGAGGCCGAGGAACTCCTGATACGTCTTCGACCCGAACGACCGGAGCACGGCCGCCTCGTCGAGCGACACCGCGTCGAACTGGTCGACGGCGAGCTTCCCGTCGCGCACGGACTCGTAGTTCGTCACGTAGATGCCCGACCACGCCGGGTCGACTTCTGCAGTGCGTCGGACGAACCGCACCTCGAGGCCGAGCAGGTCGCGGCCGTCGCGGACGAACTCGCCGCGCACGCCGAGCGGCGCGACGATCAGTGCCCGACTGCCGCCGCCGAGACGTTCGAGGATCAGCCGCAGGATCTCCAGCTGCATGACCGACTTGCCGAGGCCGAACTTCGCGAAGATCGCGCGCCGGCCGCCGGCGACGGCCCAGCGGACGATGTCGGCCTGGTGCGGCTTGAGGATGGGGTTAACGGCCGTCGGCTCGACCTCGAATCCGAAGCGGCGGTCGAACGCGACCTTCTCGCGCAGGAACTCGTCGTACGGCATCGCGCCCGTGTTGCCGGTGGCGAGCGTCAGGGGGCTCATGCGGGCAGCTCCGTCACGGTGAACTCGAAGTGCGGCGTGCAGCCCTTCTCGTACCGGATCTCCGGCATGTGCTTCACCATGAACTCGCGGGTGTCGTCCTCGACGACCTCAGCGTCGACGAGGCCGTCGCAGAGAGGCTTGAGTGTGGCGACGATGTTCTCGTCGTCGCGGCGCCGGCGGGTGCTCACGAACCAGACGAGACGCACCTCGCAGCGTCCGAGGTCGGGAATGTGCCTCGCCGCGGCGTGCATGAGGGAGCGCAACTCGGCGGTGAGCTTCGCCTTGACGATGTGGTGCATGCGGTCGTTCATAGAGAGCGGCGCCTTCGCCCACTCGAAGGTGAACGTCGTCGAGAACGGTGCGGCGGGCTCTTGCACGGTCGCGGGCTCCGCGCCGTCGGGTACGCCAAGATGGGATGACATTTCGTTCCTTCGCAAGGGGTTCGGGGTGTGAAGGGGGCTCAGCGGGCCGGAATCCTGCTGAGCCCCCGGTTGGGGCCTGTGCCGTGCATCTCGTGGTGCTCGCGGGTGGTCCCGCTCGGACGGCTCAGCCCGGTCTCATCTACGGGCGGCCGTAGAAGATCGGCACGTCTCCGATGCCGTCGTGCTCGCGCGTCTCGACCTTGTCGACCGTGACGGTCTTGCCGTCGCGGATCTCGGTGACGATGTCGGAGAACGCGGCTTCGAGGATGTTCTCGGGCCGCTCGAGCGCGTACCCGAGGAGGAGCCCGTTGCCGCTGATGCGGTACCGGAACTGCGCCGTCAGGTAGTAGATCGGCCCGCCGATGTACGGGCGTAGCGCGAGGCGGAACACCTTCGGGATCTCGAGGGTGCCCTTCTGGCCGGCCTTCGCCGCGACGGTCTCCGTGTAGGCGAACTGCACCGCGCCCGAGTCGGTGCGCACGGCCGACGCGAAGTCGGCCTTCTGCTTCGCCTCGAACGTCGTCGCGATGTCGATGAGCGCACCGTGGTCGGGCTCGACAACGTCGAGTGCCCGGTCCTCGATGAACTCGGCGAACTCCTGCTGCCCGAACCAGCCGCGAGGGTTCTGGCCGAGGTCGTGCTCGACCCACGCCCGCCACGCCTTGGTGTGTTCGAGCGACAGGTCGAGCTTGTGGCTCTGCCAGCCGGGCTCGCCGGCGCCACCCTCGTGCGAGTCGATGACCGCTCGCACCGTGGAGTTGGGCGTGTCGGCGTAGACCTCGGTGCCCGCGGTGACGTGGCGGTTCACGTAGGCGACGAACGATGCCGCGTCGAGCACCACGCGCTTCCCCTGGGGGCGGCGCGGAGTCTCGGCGTACTGATCGGTGTCCGCGATGCGGACTCCGCCGTGCCCGTCGGGCAGGGCGTAGACCTCGCCGAGGTCGAGCCCCGACGGTGCGATCGCCTGCTGAGCGAGGTCTGCCACGACCCCCGCCTCCGTGGTGGCCGCAACAGCTTCGAGTTCGATGCTCATGCGTTCGGTGCCTCCTTGATCTCGCCGGTCGACAGGTCGAGCCCGGCTTCTCGGATGTCGTCGTCGAAGAGCGGCATCGCCGACGGGTCGGTGCGCTGCAGCCGATTCCCCTCGCCGATGTACGCCATCGACCCTTCGCGGTTCTTCTCGGGCGCACGGACCGTGATCGCGTCGTTCACGATCACCGCAGAGCCGCTCGCGTCGACGGGCTTCACCTCGAACTTGACGCTGAGGGTGCCCTTCTTCCCGGTGACCTTGACGTCCTCGATGAGCTGCGACAGCTTCTCCGCGAGTTCGACATCGGTCTTCGGCCGGATCGTGGCGAGCACGGCGGCGAAGCTGCCGGGCCCTCCTTCGGCCTTCTTGTCTCCCATGAGATCTCCTTCTCTGTGGTGGGTCATCGGGGGCCGAATCCCATCTGCGCGGTCATGCGCTTGCCGATGTTCATCAGCCCGAAGCTCCGGTTCTGCAACGCCTTCTGCATCTCCTCGGCGTAGCGGAGCTTCTCCTTCGCGAGGTTCAGCTCGTGCAGCTCGGTCTTGGTCTTCGCGTGCGCGTACTGGCGGGCCATTTGCGAGCCCGACTTCTCGTGCATGGTCATGTAGTCGGCGAACTGGCCCTGGTAGGTCTCCTCGGCGCGGTGCACGTCCTCGTAGAGGAGGACGACGACCTTCGCGACGTGCTCGATGACGTCGGCGAGCTCGGTGATCATCAGGTCGATCTCGGGGCCGCCCATCGGCGGGCCGTAGACGCCTGAGGGGATCGCGAGCATGGCGCGCACGGCCGTCTCCGCGGGGGAGAGGCGCAGCTCGCCGGTGCGCCCGTCGACGAGGTCGGTCACGGCTGCACCTCATCCTCAGGCTCGGCCTCGAAGGCCGCCGCGGCGGCATCCGCGATCGCGGCTTCGTCGCGCTCGACGTCCTCCTCGGCGGCCTCGACCACCTCGGCATCGACGACGTCCTCCTCACGGGCGAGGAACCCAGCCCGCGCGAGCCATGCCGTGCGGAGCTTGTCTGTGCCTTCACCGGAGGACGAGAGGCGGGCCGCGATGTCGTCGAGCGCCTCACGCGTCTCTGCCGCCGCGATCTGGCCGGCCCAATCTTCCGAGGGCTCGGGGTCCGGAGCGGCGACCGGCAGCGAGGGGCCGCCGTCGGTGAGCTCCTCAGTCGAGTAGAGGCCGAACGTGACGTCGGAGAACCCGAAGCGCGAGACCTCGGAGATCGCACGCCACACGGGCATGACCTCGGCGTATGCTTCCCACGGCTTGATGCCGCCCTTCGACGATCGCGCCCGCACCTCCCAGACGCCCTGGGCGTTCTGCTTGTACGAGTCGACGAGGCCAGCACGGATCGCGCGGGCGATGTCCCACGTCGCAGAGAACTCCTCGCCCGTCGCGGCGATCGTGCCAACGACTGTGACGGAGTAGTCGCCGGTCGGGATGCTGCCCGTCTTGCGGATCTCGAGGCGGTTGCCAGCCTTGCGGATCAGCGCGGCGATGAGCTGCGCGGAGAGGGTTGCGCGGCCCTCGACGACGTTGATCGACTGCAGCGCGGCGGCGGGGTGGAGGCCGAGCATGGCGCCGGTCTCGATGACGAGCAGCACCTTCCCCGGAGACGGGGCAGGTGGGATGATCTTGCCGTCGGGGCCGGGCCGGGCCTCGGACCACAGGCCCTTCGGGATGAGGTCACCCGCGGCGGCGAGGGTCTGGGCGTACTCGCGACGCTCGGTGAGCGAGGCAGCTTCGTATGCGACGACTGCGGTGGACATCAGAACGGTGCTCCTTCGAGGACGGGGACCGCGCCGAGCGCGGCGAGGACGTCGTGCGCGATCGGCACGATCAGGCACGTGGCGGCGACGATGGCCGGGTGGGTGCGGTGGAAGACGAGCGTCTGCGGGTCGCGGCGCAGCGTCCACTCGCCGTCACGCTGGATTAGTTCGCCCCAGATCCACTCGGCGTGGTCGGCCTCGGGGATGGTGAAGAGCTGCCAAGCGAGCTGGCGGACCTCGTAGGGCGTCGGCCCGGTGACGACCTTGTTGTGCTTCGCCTTCGTCTCCACGATCGCGAAGCCCTCGCCAACGCGACGGGTGCCGTCGACGGTCGCGCCGAAGCGCTCGTTGTCGGGGTGGTGAATGAGCAGGCTGTTCGGGTCGGCGCCCGCCCAGGCGAGCAGCATCGGCTCCCACCGGTTCCCGGATTCGGTCGAGGCGTTGCCGTGGAAGGTGCGCGGTTCGAGGATCTGGCGGACGTACGTCTCGACCGAGCTCGCCTTGGCGAACTTCCCGGCCGTCGACGAGCCGATGACCTTGTCGTGCACGTTCAGCCACGACTCGCGGTCGGCGGAGTCCGCGAGAGTCCGGCCCAGCGCAGCGAGGGCGCTCACGAGCGCACCTCGCCGTCTTCGATGACGAACCCGACGCCGCCGGTCTCGTCGACGACCTCGATCCACACCTGATACTCGTGCTCGGCCGCGAGCGCAGCGATCGTCTCGAGCGACGCCGAGTCGAGTAGCGACCCGTCGAGGATGCGGAGCACCCGCAGCGTCGGGTTCGCGGCCATGGCGAGCGCCACTGACACGCGAAGCTGCTCGGCGGCGGACGCCTGCGCGAACGGGATGCCGTTGTACGTCACGCCGCTGTCGTCGAACGAGAGGCCGGGGACGGGGAACTCGACGGCCGCGAGAGCGTCGGCCTTGCGCTTCTCGATGGCCATTAGCGCGAGGGTGTGCTGCGCTGCCTGCCCCTTCCGCTCGGCGAGCTCGGAGGCGACAGCCACGCGGTGCTGCTGCTGACGGATGCGGGCGTTCGTGGCCTCGATGTTCGCGAGGCGCTCATCGAACGGCGCGAGGTCCACGGGCTGGTCGAGCTGGAGCGCGGCAGCCTGCAGGAGCGCGAGGTCGCTCATCTTCTCGCGCAGCTTCTCCTCGAGCTCGTCGACCTCGGCGAGCAGCCGCTTCTCGGCGGCGGTCGCCCGGTCGTACATCTCGTTGTTGGCGCGCGCCCGCTCGCGCTCGGCGAGCACGTCGGCCACCGACTCCTCGGCATCCGGCAGCGACGGGTCGGCGCTCGGGTATCCGGCGAGCTGGCCTTCGAGCTTCGCGACCTCGCGGCTGATCTCGGTGCGTCGGTCGAAGACGCCCTTTCGTTCCCGCTCGAGCTCGTCCGGGTCGAAGGGCAGGTCGACGGTGGAGACGAGCGTCGCGACCTGGTCCCTCGCCGACTGCCGAGTGAACGCGAGCGGGTCGAACGCGCGTGCACCGATCAGCTGGTCAAGCACCTTCTGCGGCGACGAGTACCTCGCGCCGTCTGCCGCTTCCACGATGAGCGTGCCCGAGTCGTCCTTCGTCCACCGGCGGGTGACCTTCATGTCGCCGAGGTCGAGCGAGACGACGGCGCTGTCCTGGCCGTCGCGGATCGGCTGCTGCGTCGCGCGGGAAGCTTCCCCGCCGGCGAGCGCCGCCCAGATCGCGTCGAGCACGGACGTCTTGCCCTGCGCGTTGCGCCCGCCGATGAAGACGACGTTGCCCTCAGGGGTGATGTCGACGGCTCGGAGCCGCTTGTAGTTCTCCGCCTTCAGATTGAGTACTTGGAGAGCCATGGGGGCTCAGTCCTTTCGGTTGTCGGTGTTGTCGAGCAGGGTGGGGAGCCACTGCGGGGCCTTGTAGCCCTCGATCAGCTCCTCAGGGTCGTAGGCGTCGATGTCGTCGAACGACGCGTCGCGCGGGCTCATGACGTCCCGGCCTTGTGCTCGAGCTCCCACGACATGACCGCGGCGCGGGCGGCCCCGTCGCGACCCTCCGATTCGAACGAGTCACCGCACGCGCAGACCGACTCGATCGATGCGGCGTGGCCGACCCGGGTGAAGCTGTGCACGGTCGCCTTCTCGGCGAGCTGGTCGACGGCCGCGGTGAACCCTGCGGGCGCGGGCCCGGCGAGGTCGCCGAGCTCGAGGTCGATGATCGGGATGCCGTCGGGGGAGAGGGTGATGTTCATGAGCGGTGGTCTTCCTGCTTGGCGCCCATGAAGAGCGTGACGATGAACGGCACGACGACCAGCCAGGCGCCGGCGAGCATGAGCCACGCCTGCCCGCTGTGGCCGCCGAGAGCGCCGATGCCGCCGATGATGAACAGCACGCCGCCGATGACGAGGAGGATGAGCAGGATCTCGGCTCGCCCCGACTCCGCGTCGGAGAGGGCGAACGGCGACACGATCACGTCGGAGAGCAGGTACGTCGCGGTGAAGTAGTCCCGCTCGAAGACGAGCTCTTCCCAGTCGGGCGTGTTCGCGATCGTCACCGTGCGGTCGGTCATTGCGACGAGCCAGCCGTCGAGTTCACTGATGTCGGAGTCGTCGCCCCGGCGGATGAACTCAGTGATGACGACCCGGTCGCCGCGGGCGAGGGCGCTCATGCCGCACCCCACACGGCGAGGAAGAGCGCGAGGCCAACGAGGGCGAACATCGCGGTGATCCCGGCGCCCGTCCACAGGTCGGGGCGGCGGTGACGGATTGGGAGGATCGACGGCATCCCACCGGCGACCTCGAGCGACGACCGCGCGGAGACCGGCGTGTCCGGGTGCACGTGCACCTCGACGCCCATGTCGGCGGACTCCGCGAACTCGATGAAAGGGTTCGCCGGGTGGCCCTCGGCACGCTCTGCGGGGTTCACGCTGCTGCCGCTTCGGTGAGGCGCATCACGCGCTGACCCTCACGAGTCGCGAACTGCGGCTTGCCGCCCCGCTGCGTGCCCACACGGATCGGCTCGATCGAGCCGAAGTCATGCTCGAGCTCCGTCATGCGACGGCGGATCTCCTGCAGGTCCGCCTCGGGCAGACTCTCGATGTCGAGACGCTGCAGGGTGTAACGGTCAAGCACCTCCGAAGGAGTGCCAGGGCCATGGGTTGCCAAGACAGCGACGATCGCGCCGTACAGCAGAGACTTCTTCGTGCCCGTCGAGGCTCGCTCTGCGGCTTCGTGCGACGTGTGAGGGTCATCCCGGTGCGACATCCGCCGGATATCGAGGGGTGTTGGTGTAGCGTTGGTCGTGGACATAGGAATTGTTCCTTTCTCGATTCGCCCCGGTTGCCGCCGGGGCGTTTCTCTTCGGTTCAGACGGCGCGAAGCAGTTTCGTGACGCGCTCGCGGCGTGCGTGAGCGTCAGAGCGTGAAGCCTTCGCCGGCTCGTGGTGCAGCATCTCGACGACACGGTCGATGTCGGACTGCTGCATGCGTCGGTTCCGAGGGCTGAACTTCGTGTGGGGCCAGCGGCCCGCGTACACGTTGTCTCGGACGATGTCGTAGTCGAGCTTCAGCTTCTCGGCGACCTCGGCGAGCGTGAAGAACTCGTCCATCATGCGACCGCCGGTTCGGATGCCAACTCCGCGACGTTGAGGCGAAGCGCTCGCGTGATGCGGATCAGTTCGTCGAGGGTGAGGTTGTCAGGCCGCTGGTTCAGCTTGCGTCGGAGCGTGGGGTAGGGAATGCCCGTCTCTTCGGCGAGCCAACGCTCACTGCGACCATCCCCCTCACGCGCTTCCCGGATGCGCTTCGCTACATCCTCGGGGTTCAGTCGGTGAGTCATATGAGTAATCTAGTGGCTCATGTGACTCAGTGCAAGCCCTTAGATGATCCATTTGAGCTATCGGATAACTCGCATGGGTAGTACTGTGGTTCACATGAACGATCGAGACGACGCGCTGGAACGCGCGTATGCAGTCCAGATCCAGGCCGAACTCATCGACCGGGGCAGCAACGTCAAGGCCTTGGCCGCTGAGCTCGGCATCGCGTACTCAGCCCTGCGGAACTACCTGTTCCTCGGCCCCGTGCGCCGTTCAATGTCCCTCGACACGCTCATCGACGTCTGCCGAGTGCTCGGAATCTCACTGGCTACGCTCGATGAGCGCGCACGCCAACGGCTCGAATAACCAGCTCAACCAGCGATGTCTCTGACCGCAGGGCTTCTTCAATTGCCTCAGCCAAGGTCGAGTTGCTGGTCAGTGCCATCGAAGGACTCCTCTTCGTAGGGAAAACGGCGTCCGCGAGTTGGCGCCGAAGGGTAGGAGGTCAGGGTGATCTTCCGTATATGGAATCCGACGCAAACGCGAGTCCGCGGTGCTGCTCCGTCGGTAACGTGCCGACGTGCCAGGGGTCCTGAATCGCGCGCTCGCGCGCATCCTGTTCGCCCAGATGCAAGAGTCATCAATGACACAGACCGAGCTGGCCCGGAAGGTGGGACTAGCGCCGTCGACGGTGTCGCGGGCGCTGCACTGCAAGACGCCCATGACTGTCGACCAGCTCGAGGCGTTCTGCAAGGCACTCCGGTTGGACCCATCCGCGGTGATCGCGGAGGCCTCGAGGTAGCCGGTTCCCATGCCGCTGACTGTAGGCCGAACCCACCGTCATTTCTGAGGCCGTTCCAGCGAGGTTCCGCGGAAGTTCGCGGGCTTGTCCCCCGAACTGGGGGACAAAGAAACCGGGTCCAGTCCTCCCTTTTGGGGACGCGATCGAAGGTCGGTGGAACGGTTAACGTTCCACCCTGGGGGGCTGCCTGATGCCGGGGTCAACACTCCGCTGGCTGCGCCAGTTGACGGGCGAGACGTCCACACGCGAGATCGGTAAGCACCTCGGTAGGTCCCACGCGACAATACAGCGGTGGGCGAAGTATGGAATACCGCCACGCGCGGTCCTTCAGCTGGTCGCTGAACACGGGATCGACCTCTACGACACGCTGGAGGCGCTCGGATGGCTGTCTTCGGAAGACCGGGCGAAGATCGCGCCACACGCAGAGCAACTGCCCACCGAGGTACTGGCCGCGGAGGTCCATCGCCTGGCCGGCGTGGTGCACGAGCGCGTGACGGATCACGAGGACGAGTGTTGACGGCGTCAACGCATCGTCCCTGTTCGTCCTGACTGGTGCCTATTCCCGAGAGCGACTACCCGCGTAATTCCGGGCCACACGCACAGCCGTGCGGTGTTCGGGCGGGTTCAAATCCCGCCGTCTCCGCGAGAGCGAGTCGCCATCTGCCCCGAGATTTCGGGGCAGATGGCGACTTTCTTTTGGTGACCAAAAGGCTATGGACGCGGTTTGGACACACTTGCAGCCGCAACGGCCTGATCGAGGCGGTCTGAAACCGCATCGAGGTCATCGTCGAAGAGGTCGCTGTAGACGTCCAGAGTCATTGCTGCGGAGGCATGTCCGAGCATCCGCTGGACGGCTTTCACGTTCGCGCCAGAGCTGACGGCGAGCGAGGCCGCAGTGTGCCGAAGGTCGTGGATGGTCATCGGCTCGAGCGAGGCGTTCCGAAGCGCAGTCTTGAACCAGGACTTCGACCCGGTGCTAGTTCTTGTCCGGCGCATGTAATCGCCATTGGTGCCAGGGAACAGGAGCTCGTCACGTTCCCGGCCACTCATCTGATCCTTGAGGTAGGGGTGGAGGAACCGCGGCGTTGGGACGGCGCGGGTCTTGTAGGTTTTCGGCGACCCGACGTGAATCACCCCTCCGACTTCGACAGCGTTCTCAGTGACGTTGATGCGCCGGCGTTCGAAGTCAACGCTTCTGACACGAAGGGCAGCTACCTCACCCCATCTCAGGCCGGTATAGGCGAGAGTCAACACCAGGGCCGCGCGTGGACCGGCCTCGGTCGCGAGCTGGTGGACCTGCTCGTGTGTGAGATACGTGTGTGCCTTGCGCTCTTTGCGCGGCAATGTGGTTCCTCGCGCCGGATTAGAGAGTATGCGCCGATCGCGCACGGCGACATCGAGGATCGCGGCCAACACCCCGAAGCTGCGAATTACCACCGTCGGGGATCGGGAGGCGGAGAGCTCTGACACCCACGCCTGCACGTCACTGTGCTGGATGGCGGAGACCGGATATCGCCCCCACCGAGGGTCAACCCGAAGGCGCCACGCGTCAGCTACGGTGCGATAGGTCGAGGGCTTTAGGTGTGTTTGAGTCGACAGCCAAGCCTGCCCCAGCTCGGCTATCGTCGCGCGCGCCGCGCCATGTTCGACAAACTCGCCACGCGCCTTCGAGATCTCGATCGACGCAAGGTACAGCTCGGCCTCCCGCTTGGTGCGGAAGCCTCGTTTTGCACCTTGGGAATGGTCAGGTTTGCGATAGCGCACCCGATAGCGCTTCCCTGTCTTCGTCGAATAAGTCTCGATGCTTGCCATCTCGCTAGAAACCACCCAATTCGTCGCTCAAGCCCTACTGCACAGATGCGTCAATCGTAGAGATTTGGATCGATAGTGCTCAGGCGACCCTTCGATTTTCAGTCGGCGCCGACGCCGCACAATCTCGCCCTTCGGAACGGACCGCCTCGTAACATGCGCCCTCTGCCACCAACGTGATCATCCTCCGTGCTGTTCGGTGGGGGGCACTTGTGGGCAAATCGTGGGCACGGCGAATCGATGGACCCCACGCACGTCGTACTCGGAACCGGCGGCCGAACGGATCGATCTGTTGCGGTTGGGACGCCCCCTGCGGGCACTTCACCGGGCGGGGCATGTGGGAATCACGAAGTTGCGACGCCATGAGAGTGAGGCCGGCCCGTACCCATTCCGCATGAGGACCGCCTATCGGGCCGCCCCGGGCGCCATGCGATGATTTTGGGATGCACCCGCTTCCACCGCCGCACGAGGGCGCAGCACCCGGTTGGTACGCCGACCCGTTGGCGGCCGACATGCTCCGGTGGTGGGACGGGACAGACTGGTCGGAGACGGACTTCAGACTGGCTCGGCCGTTACTGACGACTGAAATGCAGCGCGACCTGCTCCTCGGCCCGGTTGGTCGCCGCGGTTCCGTGATCAACGTGGCGGTCTGCAGTGGGCTCATCATCTTCGGGATCGTGTTTGCGCTGAACGTTCATCCGGCTGGATGGGGTATCGCAGGCGTCGCCGGCGTCCTCGACGTGGTCTTCATCACCGTCGCTGTCGTGGTCCATCGGTATCGCGTCGCGAGCACGCTTCGGGCTCTGCTGTGGCCCAGTCGGGAACACTGAGGGATCGTCGATCGGACAAGCGTTCATCGTTGCCGATTAGCGTGTGGGCATGGCGAGCGAACAGGTAAGCGAGAGTAACCACCTCCCAACGCTGGAATGGTGGCCCGACTACGGCGGCGATCTCCTCTGGTTGCGCTCCGGCGCAGGTGGATCTCGGATCGCCATCAGCGATGTCGGCCTCTCGACCGCATTCCACGATGCCGTTCAACCATGGCTTGCAAAGTACGACGATGGGCGGCTTCCGATCGACGGCCCGGGTGACATTAGGTGGATCGAGCAAGGCATCCGATTGCTCGCGGCCGCTCGTTCTGAAGTGGCGGGCCGCTACATCATCGTGGTCTCCGAGGAGTGGTGGGGCGAGCCAGCCAGCGACTCTTGACCGTCTCACTCGGCGACCGGCAATCGGGCCGCCGGGCGCCAAAGGTCAGCCGAGACGGTATGGCGTTTCGAGGATCGCCCAGGCGAAGTTACGCTCCCTCAAGTCTCCAGAGGGCGCGATTTCCCGGCAGGCTGAGATACTCGTCCCACCAGGCGGCAGCAAGGTCTTCGGATGACTGCGGCCTGTAACCAGGATGACGCTTCGCCTCCCGAGCCCGCCTTTGCTCCACCCCCACGAACGCGGCCCAAGACGAGTGCGCGTCCTCGATCAAGCGCCCCGCAAGATCGAGTTGCTCCGGCGTCCAGGTCCCGGGCGAGGCGCCAGTGGCCGTGCAGAGGAGCGCGAACGTCCGAGTGAACCCGAAAGGCCGGAATCGCTCCACCGCGCTCGAGAGATTCGTGACGCGACGCTGTACTGGCTCGCTCGCATCGCCGACCACGCGCAAGTGTGTTCGGAGGTTGGACACCCAAGCAGTCTCCCAGAGTCGCCGCCCGTTGCGGGAAAGCTGCGCTGGGGGATCCATCCCCGGGCAGTGTTGCGCCCGACCGATCATCTGCGAGGCTTTGCCGCATGGGATCTTTCGAGGCTTACGTCTTTGTCGACGGGCGGTGGTCGTCGCACGAGGCGAGTCGCGGCCCCTTTCTCGCAGTTTCGCTTCACGACAGCGACATCGCGACGGTGACATATGCCCCTGGCCCACAACACGGCGGGCTGGCCTACCTGGGCTTTCAACCCCGCGACTACTTCGAAGACCCGACTGCGAGCGATGAGGTCAATCTCGACGAGCAGGCCGCCGGACTGTCGGTGTGGGCGCGCGACGTGCTTTCCGCGGAAGTCGACCCAGCGCGCGTGCGGTCGTTGCTGGCCGAATCCGGAATCGAAGAGCCAATGGATGACTTCGTCGAGGACACTGTGCGTCGCTTGATAACGGTGCTCGGGCTTCCGCTGCCGGATGATCTCGCAGCCGCTTAGTGCGAGTCACGCTGCCGAGTTTCACTACGGTGTGGGGATCGCTCTGCGGTGCGCCGCCGCATCGCGGGATGCGCGGATTCATCAGCGGGCCCGCGACACGAGCCATGATGTTCCCATGCCACACTCCGTCGAACCGGCGCTTCGTTCCGAGATGATGCGTCGCATGAACGACGGGTGGGTCCTCCATGGTGATCGGACCAGCACAGAGATGACGATGCGGCACATCGTTCTGCCGCCCGCGTGGCGACTCGCCGTTGACCTCATCAATCCTTTTGCATGGCTGTTCGGTGTGACCTGGACGCCGGCGAACCGCACTCTCACAGTCGCGGTCGACGAGGAAGGCCGCCTCCACCGCCGCACCACGGGAAAGATTCCCAAGAGATGGCCCCAGCACTATTCATGGGAAGTGCCGGACGGTCCGATCGACCCGCAGGGTGAAACGCGACACCGCCGCTAGAGGATGTAGTCGCGGACGCCCGCAAGACGATCCGGCTGCGGTACGCGCCTATGGCGCCCACACGATCAGCGGCGCATCGCCAAGCACGTAGAGCGGATGCTGCGGGTTTCCCTTCTTAGTGACCCCCAAGGCGAGGAGCGGCGGCAGGAGCGCCACCACCTGGGCCACGCGCGCCGGATCGGCGTTGTTGCCCCACCCCGCGACGACGGTACCGGTGACGCCTGCGAGCATGCGATCGTTCTCCGGTCCGACCGGATCAGTCGCGGCCTTCATCACTTTCGGGGACTTCGTGCGGAATGCGTACAGGTTGAGAATCACCATGCCGCCGTACCCCTCACGCTTCGCGAAACTGACGCACCGGCGCAGTGTCGGATCGAGCTGCTGCGCGTCGGCGGTGCTCGGGTTGAGCAGCACGTACGTGATCGTCGGCAGCGCTTCGTCCCAGACGCGGGTCAGCGAGTAGCGATAGTCGCCACGGATGTCCGCGGTGGTGGAAACGAACTCAGTCATCGGGCAGCCTCCTCCGGCCAGATCATATTGCCCTCTGGCGACATCGGGTCATGCTCCGAGTCGGGCCATCCCGGAGGCAGCTTCGCTGGCTCGTGCTTCTACGTCCACTCGGGCAGCACCTCGTGCCAGCCGTGTCCGTCGGGCAACCTGACACGGGCATCCAGCGCCAACTCGCGCAGTCTCGGCGGCAGCAGCACCGGCGCTTTGCTCTCGTCGACCAGCAGCAGATCCCAGCGGTCCTCGTAGTGCGCGAAGATCTCGACGGGGATGCGCGATCGATCCACGCCGGCGCTGCGCTGACCGGCGGGCACGCCGGGTTCGGTCAGCCAGTCCATGTGCACGATCCACGCGGCCGCAGCGAGATGCGCGCGCGGCACGATGAAGTACCGCGGCGGCGATGCATCGTCGGTTGGCACCGCGACGAGCACGAAGTACTCGCGCTCGTGCTGGCTGGGGCCCTGGGCTTTGAGTCCGAGCGGCCAGCTGAACTTCGAGCCGAGCGGGTGCCTGGTCGTCTTGACCTGGACCTCGATGAGTCGGCGCTGGTCGCCCACAGTCAGGACAGCGAGGATGTCGGTCCGCTCGAGGCCGTCGCGAGTGAACGCCGGCGCCCAGCCTCTCCGGGCGAGCTCTGCTGCGGCGTAATGCTCGCCGATCGTCTTCGTCTGCTTGGTGTCGACCATGAGCCTGAACGTAGCGTGGATCACGCTGCATTGCGTGTGCATCACTGAATGCAACACTGCTCGGGTTCAGTACTTCGGTCGTGCACAGGTGCAGTACTTGGGTCGTGCACAGCACCTGTGACGGGATCGGTGAGCGCGCAGCTTGGCTTCGCAGTCGTGAGCAAGTATGTTCCCGAACGTGACGATGAAATGGCTCACCCGTGAACGGGCATCGGGCTCGCTCGATGACGACGAATGGGATGAGCGTTGGAGGAAGTATCTAGCCCACAACGCCGAAGTGCTACCGCGACTGACCAATGGTGCAGAGCGATTGGCCCAGGAGATCAACCTGCACGACGCACAGATCCACTCCTTCGAGTACCGTCCCAACGATGTCCTGGTGATCCGCGCTCTGATAGGTGACCTGCAGATTGGTTATCAGTTCGTCGAACTGAGCTTCCTCGACTCGGAAATTCGCTTGGAACCGGGATCGACCATTGACTCACTGTGCCTGCATGAAGCCCAGACAGAGATCATCTACGACGAAGTCGACCTCGAAGCTGACGGGCGATCCGTGCATCGCGTCCTCCTCTGGCCGCAGGGCGAGTACGAGGTGGTATTCACCAACCTCACGGAGCGCCGCGAGCTAGCGAGCCCCAGCGACCGCCGCTGAAGCCGGCCAAGTGCGCGCTGACCGATCCCCAGCGGGAACTCACGCTGAACGCTCGAGCGTGACCCATTGCTCGTCGACGATGTAGCCGACGCTCCGGTTGGTTGCCAGGCTCGCGGCGTTGTCGGCTGATCCGCCTGTGCGGAAGATCTCGACTCCGACGTTCATGAGCGCGAGCACGGATGTCGCCTTGACCGCCGCACCGAGCCCCAACCCTCGCTGCGCTCCATCGACCACGGTGAAGTCGGTCTCAGCGCACGGCCCGCTGATATCGATGTACGTGACCGCCAGGGCTCGCCCGGCACGGTCGAACAAGCCGAATCCGCGACGCTCGGCAGATACGCGAGCACGCTCCACCGTCAGCCGGTCGTGGCGGGTAGCGATTCCACCTGGGTAGTCATCGACCGTAGCGGCATCGAGGGCGAGGATCGCGTCAACGTCCCGCACGCCGACCTCGCGGAGATCCCCGCGATCCCCGACGCGCTCAACCAGTCCTCGAAGGCGACTCGGATCCACCTCGGAGGCCGTGAGCTGAGCCGCCCACGAGCGAGCGATGACCACCCACCCGTCTGCCTCGAGGTCAGCCCGTCGCGGATCGTCAGCGCGAAGGACGACCTGATCGTGATGCACCCACTCAGTCTGACGCACTCAACCCGACGGCGTGGCATCACCGGACATCGCGATGAGGGATCGACCTATGGTGCAGTTCATGTCGCATCGGCTCGGGTGGCCGATTGCGCACCGTGGTCAGGGCGCGGCGGGCGGGCGTGCGTCGCCGCTAATGTCGTCGTCATGTGCCCCGCCGTCCGAGGCATCTGCGAGGAGCAGTTCCGTTTGAACCCGACGGTAGCGGGCCATGGCGGCTGAGGCCTTCGTCGCCGAGATGAGGAACACGATCAGGCAGACGACCGCAGTGAGTAGCGCGAGTGCAAAGACCAGCCAGATGACGCCGTAGATGGCGCCGAAGTTGAAGAGTTCGTACATCCGTCGAACCTATCGTTCCCATGAGACCCGCACGGATACAGGCGGATCGCCGACGTGGAATCTTGTCTCACCTACGGGCATCCGCTCGATAGGGTGCATGGACGGCTCTCGATCTCGATGTCGGGCGTCATCCCTACCTGACACCGATCGAATGGAGTGCCGTGGGCGTCTGGCGCCGATGGATCTGGCCCGTACTGAAGTCGATCGTGGTCCTCGTCATCGCGGTCGCGCTCGTGAAGCTCGCGTTCTTTCCCGATCATCCGAGCGACGAGGCGGCGATCTCGCCGACGGGCGCGGTGCAGCAGCCGCAGGTGCCCGTCAGAGTGGACACGATCAAGAACGACGTGGTGTTGACCGGCACCGTGAACGCGGATGCCGCGGTGCCGGTGAAGGCGACGGCGGCCGGTGCCGTTGACGAGGTGTTCGTCGCGGCGGGCGCGCAGGTCGTCGCGGGCGACGTGCTCTTCGACATCAAGGTCGAGAACCCGGTCGAGCCGGTCGAGTCGGCCGGGCCTGACGGGTTCCCGATCACCACCGTTCCGAAGCCCACCTATCGATTCGAGAAGGTGGTCGCCCCCGCGGCGGGTACACTCGCGGCGCTCGACGTGATCGCGGGCCAGGTCGTTGCAACCGGAGAGGAGGCCGGCCAGGTCGCGCCGCCATCGTTCAACGTCAGTGCGACCCTCAGCCCCGAGCAGCAGTACCGGCTCACCACGAAGCCCACCGAGGCGGTCATCGCGATCACGGGCGGCCCCGCCGCCTTCACCTGCACCGGCCTGACGGTGACGACGCCGCTGAACGGGCAGACGCCCGATGACTCTGGCGCGCCGCCCACGTCGGGGACGACCGTGCGGTGTGCCGTGCCGGCCGGTGTCACCGTGTTTGCGGGCCTGTCGGCCGAGATGACGATCGCGGCGGGGTCGGCCGCGGATGTGCTCGTGGTTCCGACGACAGCGGTCAAGGGTGGTGCCGAGTCGGGGGTGGTGTTCAAGGTCGGCGAGGCCGGTGAGCCGGTGGAGCATCCGGTGACCCTCGGTCTCACCGACGGTCGCAGCGTGCAGATCGTCGACGGGCTCGCTGAAGGCGACCTGATCCTCGAGTTCGTGCCAGGAGCGCCGGCGCCGGTCGTCGGTCCCGACGGGTGCGTCACGAACCCCAACGGCTCGGTCGAGTGCGTCGCGGTGGGCGGATGACGCGCGGCTCTGCTCCGATAGTCGCTGCGCGCGGTGTCGGGCGCAGCGTCGTACTGCCTGAGGGCGACACGCTCACGATCCTCGACGGCATCGACCTCGACGTGTACGACGGCGACCGGGTGTCGGTCGTTGGCCGCTCCGGGTCGGGCAAGTCGACGCTGCTGAACCTGCTCGGTCTCATCGACACCCCCTCCGCCGGCGACCTCCGGTTCCTCGGCGAGGATGTGCGCACAATGCGCGGCGGCCGTCGCGACCGGCTGCGCGGGGAGGAGGTCGGGTTCGTGTTTCAGCAGTTCAACCTGCTGCCTGGGCGCACGGCCCTTGAGAACGTGCAGACGCCTATGCTGTACGCGCCCGGTCGCAGCTTCTGGCGGCGCGAACGGATCGCCCGCGAGATGCTCGAGCGGGTCGGCCTCGGCGAGCGGCTCGCGACAATGCCGGAGCGCCTCTCGGGCGGCGAGCAGCAGCGGGTAGCGATCGCCCGCGCTCTCGTGCGTCGGCCGCGGCTGATCCTCGCGGACGAACCGACCGGCGCCCTCGATCTGCAGACCGGCGCCACGGTGATGCACCTCATCGAGGAGGTCGCACGTGAGACGGATGCCGCGCTCGTCACGATCACGCACGATCCGACCATCGCGGCACGATCCAGCCGCCATCTGCGACTTGACGCGGGCCGGCTCGTCGACAAGATCGAAGTCCCGGCGTGAGGGGGATCTCGCAGGCCTTCACGGCGATCGTCAGCACTATCGTCGAAGCACGCGAGGAGCTGAGGATCCACCGCGGACGCGTGCTGCTTTCCCTAATCGGCGTCGCGGTGGCCGTGCTCGCCCTGACGACCGTCGTCGCAGCTGGGGCGGTGACCGAACAGGTGAGCCGCGAAGCGAATGAACGTAGCGCTGGACGGCCAGCGACACTCACCGTGTACATCGGTGCTGCGTACGATCCACAAACCGGCATGCCCGCGAGTGACGCTCCCGCCGTGTCCGCAACGGATGCCGCGTGGGCCGAGGCGATGCAGCGCTACGGCATCGAGTACCACTCCCGCGTGCTGAATCAGCCGATGCGCGTGCAGTTCACTGACGGCGTGGTCGATGCGAACGCCCGGGCGGTCGACGTCGCCTTCGGCGAGATGCACCGCGTGGCCCTAGTCGAGGGTGCCTGGTTTGTCGACGGCGACCGCGACCGGTTCGCGCCCGCACTGGTCGTCAACGAAGCGTTCTGGGACCGGCTCGGACGACCGCCCGTTGCCGCGAACCCGGTGATCGAGATCGTCGCCGACCGCCCTGTCACCGGCGTCATCATCGGTGTGACTCCGCGGCAGTCGGAGTACGACGCTCCAGAGGCGACACTGCTCATCGAGTCGCTGCCGTCGGTCGCGACGACGGAGAGCGACGTCATCGGCGGACCGCAGGGAGCCCAGTATGAGGCCTGGGTCCCCGAGTCCGAAGCCGATGCGCTCACGGCGGCGTTGCAGTCCGACCTGCGCTCTGCGATCGGGGAGGACGCCGAGATCTCGGTCAACCGGAATGATTGGGGCGCATGGCCGTTCGACCCGTTCCTCGCCCTGAAGCTACTCGTCGGCGGCGTCGCCGGCGTCATCCTGCTGCTCGGCGCGCTGGGACTGGTGAACATCGCACTCGTCACCGTACGCACCCGGATCCGAGAGATCGGCATCCGTCGGAGCTTCGGCGCGACAAGCGGCCGCATCTTCTTCGCGGTGCTGATGGAGAGCGTGGTCGCCACATTCCTGGCCGGTGCCGTCGGCGTCGGCATCTCGATCGCGCTGGTGCGCAGCCCGCTCCTACAGCTCGCGTTCGGCACAGCGCTCGACGACGCACCCGCGTTCCCGATCGACGCGGCGATCATCGGCCTCGTCGCCGCGACCGCGGTCGGCGCGATCGCGGGCCTCCTGCCAGCAGTCGCTGCAGTTCGGGTGCGCGTCATCGACGCCATCCGGTTCTGAAGGACCACGGAGCGGGGCCGAGCGGTCCGTTACTTGTAGGTCCTCCGCTCCGGGATCTGGAAGATCCTGCGTGGCCTGTTCGCGAGCTGGGAAATGCACGTCGAGAGAGAAATCCGCGACAAATGACAATTTTGCCATCTAGATGCCAAGTGTCGCGGAATTTGCCATCTTCGCGCGGAACCTACAACCGGCTGTAGCTTCTCGCGTCGAGATGGCATCCGGGGCCACGATTCCACGGTATTTGTCTGGATCGAGAGCTCGGATTCCGAGCGAATCGGCGGATTCCCACACCGGCTCAGTGAGGCTCGCGTCCGGATCCTCAGACCCGACACTGGGGGAACGAATGCCCGCTAGGGATCTTCAACGGAAGGCCTCGCCTAGGGACGGAATCATCGCTGCAACGCGTCGACCGAACACCTTTGCTGTGCACGCCGAACGTGCCACCGAACACGCCGAACAAGTTCAAGCAACTCGACGCCGGCTCACACCGAGTTTCGCAACTTGGCTCGGTAAACCCGGCTGAGCCCAAAGAGGAAATAGACCCCCATGCCTACGATTCCGACTAGGAGAATCACGGCGCTGGCGACGCGAGAGGTGTGTCCGACTGAGCGGTCTGCTTCTACAGGCTCGGCCATCATCGCGGTACCGTCAGCCGCCGTTTGTCGAGAAGATCGCGAGCTCGGAGAAGTTCGATGCGCACGCTTCGAACACCGGCAGCGAAGCCTCTACAAAAGCCGGAGTGGACGGAGCGAACCTGGCCCCGGTGGCGGTGTCAGGGTGTGCCTCGATGTACTTCGGATCGATTCCCGACGCCCACTGAGTAACGGGGCTTGAACCCGTTACTCACCGCGCGACCGATTCCCGCAGGAGGATCGGCTAGCGGGCACACCGGAGGCGATTGTGGTCGTACAGTGCTCGACCAATACGGGCCTCCAAGTGCGTTCACTTCGAGACTGCCCATTGCTTTAGCCCAGTAGCGTGTTGCGTGACCGTTTAGAGCACCGAGCCGCACCCAGGAGCACCCCCGATGACGCTTGCCCCCACTGATCAGCGCCGCCTCAGTCAGCGGGAGCTCGAGCAAGCCCTTTGGAGTGCTGCGAACGCGCTGCGTGGTCCAGTCGATCCGGGCGACTTCAAGGCCTATGTGTTCCCGGTGCTGTTCTACAAGTGGATCAGCGACGTCTACGACTACCACCACCAGCAGGCCGTCAGGGACCTCGAAGAGGACTGGTCGCAGGAGATCGAGGATGAGGACTACCAGACGTTCTTCATCCCCGAGGGCACCCACTGGGACTCGACGTTCGAAGTGACAAAGAACCCCGGAGCGGCCCTCAACAAGGCCCTTGTCGCAATCCAGGAAGCGAACCCGGGCAAGCTCGCAGGCGTTTTCGGAGACGTCAACTGGGCGAACACGGAACGCATCCCCGAGTCCGCGCTGCGCGCACTCATGGGTGTGTTTGACAAGCTCACCCTCGACCCCGCCCACGTGTCCGGGGACATGCTCGGCTCTGCGTACGAATACCTTCTCCGAGAGTTCGCCGAGGCCAGCGGCAGGAAGGCCGGGGAGTTTTACACGCCCCGCCACGTCGTCCACCTGCTGGTCAGGATTCTCCGCCCGGAGCCCGGCGACTCGATCTGCGACCCCGCCTGCGGCTCCGCAGGGATGCTCGTCGAGACTGTTGAGGAGGTAAAGGCCGCTGGCGGCAGCGCCGAGTCACTGCTGCTGTACGGGCAGGAGCAGAACCTCACCACCGCCGGGATCGCGCGAATGAACCTGTACTTACACGGGGTGGAGGACTTCGAAATCAAGCGCGGCGACACATTCCGGGAGCCGAAGCTGCTCGATGAGCAGGGCCGACTCCGGAAGTTCGACATCGTCATCGCCAACCCGCCGTTCTCTCTGGAGAACTGGCCGTCGGCGACCTGGGCGAAAGACCCGCACAAGCGCGCACTCGGCGGGATCGTCCCACCGGCGAAGAGCGCCGACTGGGCGTGGATCCAGCACATGCTCTCCACCATGAAGGAGGGCACAGGCCGCGTCGGTGTTGTCATGCCCCACGGTGTGCTGTTTCGAGGCGGCCGCGAAGCCGAAATGCGCCAGTACGCCATCGAGAACGAGCTGCTCGAGGCAGTGATCGGACTTCCGAACAACCTGTTCTATTCCACCAGCATCCCCGTCTGCCTGCTCATCTTCCGGGCTACCAAGCCACAGGCGCGTGAGGGCCAGGTTCTGGTCGTGGACGCACGAGCCCGTTTCAAACCCGGCCGCAACCAGAACAGCCTCGACGACGACGACGTCAAGGCGATCGCCGGCGCATACGAGAGGGGAGTGGACCCCGACGATGACGACCGTATCAACGTGCGCCTCGTCCCGAAGGACGAGATAACCGGCAACGGCTACGACCTCAACATTGGCCGCTATATCCAGACCGAAACCAAGGCGGAAGCCGACGTCGACGCCGCACTCGCTGCGCTCCGTGAAGCGCAGGAACGCATGGACACCGCCCGTGCCGCTCTCGACCTGCGACTGAAGGAGGCGGGCTTCGATGCGTGACGGATGGCAGCAGGTAACTCTCGGAGAGCTGTTCGAGCCCAGCAACGAGCGTCTCGGCGACCACGACGCGGAGCCGACCGTCTTCTCCATCTCGAAGCACGACGGGGTCATGCCAGCGGATGAGTTCTTCGAGAAGCGAGTGGCCTCGTCAAAGCTTCACGACTACAAAGTCTTGCCGAATGACGCGTGGGTCTACTCGACGATCCATATTGACGAAGGTTCGATCGCGCGAAACTCCACCGGCGTAGCGGGAGTGGTGAGCCCTATGTATACAGTGATGCGCTGGGTCTCGGAGCGCGACGATGCGATGTACGGTGAGCTCCTACTGCGGTCGGCCAAAATGATGGCGACGTACTCCGACAACGCTCGCGGGTCGATCAACCGTCGGCGGAGCTTGCCATGGAGCGTGTTCCGAGATATCTCGATCGCGCTCCCTCCGCTTCACGAGCAGCACCGGATCGTGGACCTCATCTCCGCCGTCGACCACGCCACCAAGACTGCTGAAGAGGAAGCACGTTCGTGTGCCGCCCTGCGAAGGGACGCAATCGACTCTCTCATCAACGCGCACGACTCCGGGGAACGAGTGAGTCTCGGTCAATTGGGTACTTTCGAGCGCGGGAAACGCTTCACCAAGAAGGATTATGTGCCTGATGGGCTCGGTTGCATTCACTACGGACAGATCTACACAAGCTACGGCGCCACAGCTACGGAAACCATCTCGTTTCTTCCTGAGTCATTCCGCGCCAAGGCGCGACTGGCGCGATCGGGCGACCTTGTGATCGCCGGCACAGGCGAGAACGTTGAGGACATTGGCAAGGCTGTCGCCTGGCTCGGCGAAGATGACGTTGCAGTTCACGATGATGCATACATTTATCGCCACAGCTTGGATCCGGCGTACGCGTCGGCGCTGTTTGCGTCAACAGCGGTTCGTAGTCAGCGTGCCCCGTCCGACTCGAAGGTTGCGCGCCTCTCATCGAGTGTCCTCGCGAGTATTTCCGTACCAGTAGTGGGCGTAGATGCTCAGCGCCAGATCGGCGCGCTGATGGGCTCGCTAGACGACGCCGCCGTCGCTGCTCGCACCGCCGCCGCTTTGCGCCGCGATCTCCGGTCGAACCTGTTGACGGTGCTGCTGTCGGGTGAGCACGAGATCCCGCCGTCTTATGACAAACTCCTGGGGGAGGTCGCCGCGTGAGCGTCGGGTACACGGAGAAGGCCACGGTGCAGGCCGCGCTCGTGCAACTGCTGGTCGATGCCGGTTGGACGTACATCCCCGGGAAAGACCTGCCCCGGACCACACAGCAGGTGTTCATCGAGTCGGACCTTCGGGCGGCGATCGAGCGCCTCAACCCTGCTCTGGTCGGCCGGACCGATGCGGTTCTCGCCGATCTGCGGCGGGTCGCGGTGTCCGCAGCGTCAGAGGGGCTGATGGCCGCGAACCAGGCGTTCACGCGCCTGCTGCGCGGCGGCGGTACAGTGCTGATGCCGGACACAAACCACGACGAGCCGTACCTGGTGATCGACTTCACGGACGCGGCCGCCAACACGCTGATCGTTTCGGATGAGGTCACCTATCAGGGTGCTCGGTTCGACGTCGTCCTGTTCGTGAACGGGATTCCCGTGGTCGTCGGAGAGACGAAGACGCCGGTGTCGACGTCGGTGTCGTGGATGCACGGCGCGAAGGACATCCACACCGCCTACGAGGCAAATCAGCCGGCGTTCTTCACCCCGAACCTGCTGTCGTTCGCGACCGAGGGGAAGGACTTCCGGTACGCGGGCGTGCGGACGCCGCTGGATCACTGGGAACGGTGGGGCTCCAGCGAGGTGCCCGCCACCGTCTCCGGTTGGGACCGGGTGGTCATGTCGGTGACTGGGCTACTGAAGCCCACAGTGATCGTGAACCTGATCGAGCACTACGCGATGTTCGACCAGCAGAACGACGACGGCGCGGTGCGCATGATCAAGCTGCTGCCCCGATACTTCCAGTACGAGGCGGTTGAGAAGATCGTCGCCAGGGCCACCAGCGAGACGGGGACGCGAGGGCTGATCTATCACACGCAGGGGTCTGGAAAGACGTTGACGATGTCGTGGGTCGCGACCCGGCTGTACTTCGACCCGCGGATGCATAACCCGACGATCGTGGCCGTGGCCGACCGCACTCAGTTGGTGACACAGACGTTCGCGCAGTTCGCGTCAGCCGGTGTACCGGCGCCGGTAAAGTCAACCTCTCTCGTGTCACTTCAGGCCGCGTTGCGCAACGACGAGCGCGGGATCATCGCCACAACGGTGCACAAATTCGCTGGCGCAGGCGTTCTGACTGACCGGAACAATATCGTCTTGCTCGTCGACGAAGCCCACCGCACGCAGGAAGGTTCCTTGGGCGCCGACATGCGGGCCGCCCTCCCCAACGCGCACCTGTACGGGTTCACCGGTACACCGATCGCGGACCTCGACCGGAACACGTACCAACTGTTCGGTGACGAGAGGGACCACCGCTGGGCGCTGGGCACATACGACTCCGACCGGTCCATCGCAGACGGCACGACGGTGCCGATGCGGGTGATCCCGAGGCCGGTGCAGTTCGACATCGCGAAGGAGGACCTCGACGACGCGTTCGACGCCCTCGCCGACGAGGATGGACTCTCCGACGGTCAGAAGGAGGCGTTTTCCCGACGCGTCGCGAATGCCCGTGCAATCTTCCATAACCCGGACCGGATCGCTGCGGTCGCGGCTGACATCGTCGATCACTTCTACAGGTCAATCGACCCGCTCGGCATGAAGGCACAAGTTGTCGTCGCAGACCAGGAGCTCTGCATCCTGTACGACGCCGCGCTCCGCGGCGCGCTGGCTGCCGCCGGCCGAGACGACGAAGTGGCGGTAGTGATCTCGGCGACGGGCAAGGCGGATTTCGAACCGTACAAGCTCTCCGAAGGTGAAGAAGAGGCAGTTCTGGACCGGTTCCGCGACGCCGCCGATTCGCTGAAGTTCCTCGTCGTCACCGCGAAGCTCGGGACCGGCTTCAACGCCCCAATCGAAGGCGTACTGTACCTCGACAAGCCGATGAAGCTGCACACGCTGTTCCAGACGATTACGCGCACGAATCGTCCGTGGCGGAACCGAGACACCGGGTTCATGAAGGCATACGGCACGATCGTCGACTACATCGGGCTCGGGGACGGGTTCGCCCGCGCAATCGCCCCGTCGAGCCCAGAGCACGCGCAGCGACAGATCGACACGGAAGGCCTGGTCGGCACGCTCGAGCAGGCACTGAAGGAGATGCGTCGCCGGTTCGTCGGCGTCGCTCGGGACGACTCCATGGGCTCGCTGCAAGCCGCGCTCGAACGGGTTCCGGCGGACACCGAGGACCGGCAGGAGTTCCGTACCGAGTTCCAGCTCGCGCAAGGCCTGTGGGAGACGATCTTCCCGGACGCCGCCCTTGACGACTGGACTGACGACTACCGCTGGTACGCGCAGGTCTATGCCGCTATCCCCACCGAGACCGACGACAGCGATCTGTTGTGGGAACGTCTCGGCCCGAAGACGCGCGAGCTTGTCCACGCGCACATGCGCAACGTCC
The DNA here is from genome assembly GCF_030817175.1 of Agromyces ramosus. Lineage (NCBI taxonomy): Bacteria > Bacillati > Actinomycetota > Actinomycetes > Micrococcales > Microbacteriaceae > Agromyces > Agromyces ramosus. The sequence continues at coordinate 2,195,814 of NZ_JAUSYY010000001.1, forward strand.
GCGTCGATGATCGCAACATCGCCGTCGTCATCGCGGACGCCGAGACTATCCGCAGGATGTCGGAGTCAGGCCAATTGCCGCCCGTCCCGATGGAGTATGACGGGCAGTCCGCGCAGGAGATTCTCGACTCCTTGACCGAGCGAATCCGGCGGCGGCTGGAAAGCGACGCCGACGGAACCGCACGGTACTCGTCGATCGCAGAACGTCTTGAGCAACTCCGCCAGCGGGTAATCGCGACAGCCGAAGACTCGATCGACTTCCTCACCACACTCTTCGGAGTCGCGACCGATCTCACGGACGCGGAGGGGGAGGACGGCTACGGTGTCCTCGCAGACCTTCCCGACCCAAACGTTGGAATGCTTACGCGCATTTTTGAGGAGCACAAGCCCGTCGGGATGACCGTGCTCGTGAGCGAAGTAGTTGCCGAGGTAGATGCCCTGGTCCGACACGCGGTCCACCCCAACTGGACTTCCAAGGACGCCTCGAAGAAGGAGATCCGCCGACAGCTTCGGCAGCTGTTCCGGAGGTACAAGCTTCCTGTCACCGGCGAGCCGTTCGACTCGGCCTGGGCGTACATCCTTAGGCACTACTGATCGTCGAGACGACCTCAGGCCTCTGCATCGTTGATCTGTCGAAAAAGGCGGTTCGGGTCGAGGTCGGGGCGGTGGACTTATCGGCAAAGTGTGCAGCATCGCATTGGATCTCTTGTTGCACGCCAGGGTGTGTGCGGAAACGCATGACGCGGACGATCTTCATTGCGGAGTAACTCCCGCGCACGGATGCTCGGGGTTGGTGAGGGCTCGTCCAGTGTCCCGTCAAGGACGAATTCGATGCGATGCGACAGGCCCGACGGTGAACGAACTTTGTGCTACGGGGCTTGGCGCCGACAATTTGGCAGCGGGGAGAGCGCCTGAATCGCAGACCTTAACCAAGGTCGAGGCACGCTTCAAGCATTTGTTTCGAAGCCCGAGGTCCTGAGGAGCTGGGAGAGCTCATTGGCACGTGCTTGCAGCGCACGGATTCGGGTAAGCGCGGGGCTATCCCCGTTGGCGTCCCGGCTGTCGCGCTCGCTTCCTTCGAGAGCCGCGACAACGTTCAACCGGTCGATCTCCCGGAGCAGCGAGAAGAGCTCTCGATACGCGTCGAGATTCTCCCGATCATTTCGTTCCGCGGTCGATGAGGGCCGGTGCGCTCCGGTTGAGGCTCCGGAAAACCAGGCGTCGAATTCGGCGGCGCTCAGGCCCTGAAGGTCGTCGGTGATGTTCTGCAGGTCGAGGTGCGCCGAGGGTCGGACGAGGGGAGCGAGCAAGTAGCTCGGAGGCACTCGAAGGGCGTACGCGATGCTGAGGAATTGGCCGAGGGTCAGGTCGGCTTTGCGTCCTGACTCGATGTTCTCGAGGACTGATTCAGTGATCTTCGTGCCCGTCAGGGTCTCCGCCAGTTCACGGGTTGTTCGGTAGCCGCGGTCGCGACGGGCGGCGCGGATGCGTGCCCCAATGCTGGCTTCCCCGCGGTAGTCCGTCATTTCGACAGGTTACCGCTTTCGCTGTTGTCAGGTCGAAGGCAGCCTGCTACCGTGAATATGACAACGACGACATCAGCGAGTTGTCATTACGAAGGGAAACGTGATGGATAAGGAGTTCATTCAGCCGGAAGCGGTGTCCGAAATCACCGGGCTGTCCGTGGGCGCGCTTGCACAGCTGCGGTACACGGGTCAGGGGCCACGGTTCTACAAGCCGACGAAGCGGACAGTGCTGTACAAGCGACAGGAGGTGGTCGAGTGGGTCGAGTCCACGGCACGCACGCGAACGGGCGTGGAGTCGTTCGCGTAAGCCTGGCGTCGTCCGACCATCAGGGGGTTGTTTGCCATGGGCCTGTATGCCGCGAAGGGTGCAGTGATCCTGGCGGCCCGACTTCAGCTGGGCAATGCGGCGACCCGCTTGCTTCTACATATGGCGCTCGAGTGCTGGGATGGGGAGGCGCCAGATGGGCGCCTCCCGCGGCGGTACTTCGGCGGCCGGGAGATGGCGGCGATCGCGCTTGGGTACATGGCGCCGGACAATGCGTCGCCGGCGGCCCGACAGGCGGTGAAGCGCGCGATCTCGGAATTGACCGGCAAGGGCGCGATTGTGCGCGTCCGCACTGGCGGGCGTGGCCTGCCTGCGGAGTACGAGCTGCTCGTGGCAAGCGCGCGACCGGTGGGTGGTCGGAGGGCTGTGGATAACGCGGTGGTGTTGCCGTTCCATGGTCGGGGCCAGGGGGACGCTGGCCGTACCCCTCAGGGGGTCGCTCGCCGTACCCCTTAGAGGGTCAGTCTCCGTACCTGCCAGGGGGACGGTGGTCGTACCCCTTAGAAGAAGGAAGAGAACAGGAATGAACACTAATGAATCAGTACGCGCGCGAACCGCGGACAATTGGAGCGTCAAATGAGTCGAGAACCCCGGCGGTCGGCCAAGAATGAGACTGGCCCATCGCAACTTCGTTCGGCGTCGCGGCCACTCCGGATCTTTCTGGGATGGCTCATCGCCGCCGCGGGTGCGCTCGCGATCTTCATGTCCTGGGGTGCACTGCACGACTTGGCGTTGCACGTTGGCGGCATGCCACCGGACCGGGCGATCGTGTTTCCCATCGTGGTCGACCTTCCCGCGTTGGCGGCGATGCTGATCGCCCTCCTGGTACCGGCTCCATCAGAATTCCTGCGGGCGCTGCCGTGGTTCACGTTCGCCCTGTTCAGCGCGCTCACGGTCGCCGGCAATGCAGCTGCCGTCGCGATCGCCGACCCGAGCACGATGATTCTTGGGCAGGCGCCGGCCGTGATCGTGAACGCGGTTCCGGCGATCGCGTTGCTGCTGACAACCCACCTCGCCGCCGCCACGGTGTACCGGCGCGATGACCGGTCGGCACGCGGCCCCCGGCGGCCGGGTGCGATCGATCGTCCGGGTTCGACTATTAGGGGGAAGGACACTCCGACTAAGACTCCCGTTCAAGCGGCGTCCGGTGCGGTCACTTCGAGCACACCACCTGAGCATGGGGTCGGCGAGTTCGAGGATCGAACCGCGAAGCGAGTCGAGGTGCTCGAGCTAGTCGGTACGGGCGCCACTGTGCGGAGCGCGGCACGCACCGCCGGGGTTGCACCCACCACCGCCCAGCGCTGGGTTGAACGAGCGCGCCTCGATGGCGTGCTCGTAGACAGGGCGACCGTCGATGCATAGTCACATTGCCGGCCTTGACGCCGCCATCGAGGATCGAGACATCCTCGTGTGCCGTTCTCCCGGCGTGTTACCCCCGTTTGGGGGTGACACTGCCGGTTGTATGGGCGTGCGCTTGGGTGTTCACCCGGCGCGAATAGGTGAACGAACGGTTCACCCGGTTCTTTCCCTGTCCTGCTGCCCCTGCCGCGCTTCGCGCGCTTCCCAACCTCCCGCACTCATCCTTCGGAGTTCCTGAGGGAGGTTGGGAAGTAAAGCAGGGGCAGCAGGACAGGGAAAGAACAACAACAAGAGACAAACCATGGGTGCGGCGGCGGTCGTGAGCAGGGCGTTGGGCGCGTGGGTAGAGGGGTGGAGTGGGGCTGATGGTGCAGTTGACGAGTCGTGATGAGGCGATGCTCGAGTGGTTGGGCGTGGTCCGGATGGCGGACGTGGAAGCGATTCGGTGGGCTTTGTCGGGGCTTGCGGGGGATCATTTCGGGGTCGCCGGTGAGCCGTCGGAAGGCGCAGCAGTGGGTTGCCCGGTTGGCGGGCGTCGGCTTGGTGGATCGGGCGCGGCCGAACTTCCAGGACGGGCAGGTGGTGTGGGCGACGCACCAGGCGATCGGCCGGTCCGCGCCGAACCTGTACCGTCAGACCGCGCGCCACGAGGTCGCGGTCGCGGCCGCGTCGGCCCGGTACCTGGCCCGCGGGTACGCGTGGTACCGGGATCGGCGACCCGCGTCGACCCAGGACCACCAGGTCGATGGGGTCGCAGTGCGGGGGGAGCGGATCGAGCTCGTGGAGGTGGAGCTGACCCCGAAGACGCTGCACCGGTATAAGGCGATCCACACGAACCATGCGACCCGGATGACAACGACCGGGGTGACCCGGGTGGTGTACCTGTGCACCGCCGACGCGGCGCGGGTCGTCGCCCGCGAGGCGGACCGGTTCATCTTCCGCACCGAACGGGACCGGCTGGTGACCCTCCCGGTGCTGGACGCCCGGGGCAAATGGGTTGGCGACGACTCTGGGCTGTGGGACGACGCACCGGCACCGGTGACAGGTAACCCGACGGTGACGCCGGAGCTGTGGGAGCGGGTCGGATGAGCCTCGAGCAGAGCACCGCGGCCGCTCCAGAGTCGGATGGGCTGAGCGACGCGATCGAAGCGATCCTCGGCGCATGCCTGCTCGCCGTCGCGGGGTTAGTTGCCCTGCCCCTGCTCGTGCCCGTCCTAGTCGCGCGGGTGGCGGGGGACGGGATCGCGACGAAGGCATTGTTCTGGAAGGTGCGGCGGGGTCACTGGATCGTGAACACGATTGGCGCGATCGCGGTCACGCTGCTCCTCGCCACCGAGGCGGTGCTCTTGGGGGAGTGGGTCGCATCGGGCGGTGCGGAGCAGTTCTTTGCCGGCGACTGGGTGGGACAGCTTGCACCAACGTTCGGGCCATGGACGATGGTGAACCTGCTCGCCGGGGCGCTCCTGCTGCCCCTGACCTGGTCCATTCGCCGTCGCCAGATTGCGGAGCGGGTCCGAGCGCGCCGGATCGAGGACGTGCTCCGGCAGGAACGGATCGAAGTGGCCCGCAAGCGCGCCGCGGACGCGGCGACCGCGGACCGGATCGGGATCCGCCTTGACCCGCAGACGGGTCGAATCACCGGCGTTCGCGAGGGTGCGGTGACCGTGCCGCACACCGTTGACGGGCAAGAGGCGTTCGGGTTCGTGACCCGCTCCACCGTCCGGAGCGTGGCTGACCGGTTCCACGACGCCCGACAGGTCCGCGACTGGGTCGACCCGACCGGACGCTACCTCCTCATGCCGGGCAGTTCATCTGCGGCTAGGGCGTTGATCATTGCGGAGTCCGGCAGCGGCAAGACCGTGCTGATCAACGGCCTCGTGCTCTGCGCGCTCGAGTACGGCTGGCCGGTGTTCGTGATCGACGCGAAGGGCGACCCGGCCGACGCCCGATCCATGGTCGCCCTGGCCCACGCCGCTGGCCGCACCGCGACGATCGGCGGCCAGTGGAACCTGTTCTCAGGGCCGGCGGAGCAGGTCACCGCGAAGCTGATGCGACTCATGCCCGTTCCCGACGGTGCGAACCAGCACTACCTCGACGAGATCCGTGGTGTGCTCCAAGCCGTGCAAACTGCGGCACCGATCCGGTCCGCCGCTGACCTCCGTGATCGGCTCATGAACCCAGGCCCGCACGTTCGTGACCAGTTCGACCTCACGCTCGTGAACCAGACCGTCGACCGCAACGGTGCCACCGCCGGAAGTCGGGCGCTCCAGAGCCTCGCGGTCGCGCTCCGGCCGCTCGAACGATGGATCGCAGAAGACGGCTGGTCCTACGCGGCACCCCCGGCAGACCTCACCGTGGTCCCAGTTTCCCCTGTCGACGACGCTCAGGCGCGACTCGGCGATCTCCTGTTGCTGGACTTGCGGAACTTTCTCTCCGCGAGGCTCGAGGCGGGGGACAAGTCACCGGTCCTGGTCATCGTCGACGAGTTTCCCCAGCTCGTCACCGGGGCACAGGACCCCGGGGACACCGCAGGCAGCCTGTTCGAGACAGCTCGCTCCGCCGGTGTTGGCCTCGTGCTCGCCACCCAAAGCCCCGCCGGCCTCTCAAACGACGACATCCGCCGTCGTCGTGCCCTAACCAGCGGGGCGGCGCTCATCTTCGGACGTTCGAAGGATCCCGAAGAAATCGTCCAGTACGCCGGAACGATGATGCGCATGGAAGCGTCAGGACAGGCTGCAGGCGACCGGCTGGGCTCCGCCAGAGCCCAACATACGTTCGTGGTGCCGCCTCAGGATGTCCGTGAAGCTGCCGACGGAGCATTCTGGCTCGTCCAAGGTGGCGCAATCGCGGCGTTCCGAGCGCTGCCGCAGCCAACGTAGATCGCCCAGCGACGGACGATCGACTCTGGCCGCAGTTGCTCCCGGACTCCACGAGCCCAGGCCCGCCTGGGCTTGAGGCGCTCGCTATCAGGCCGACTACCGAGCGAGGTTGAGCTCACCGGGCGCTAGCGGGTGCCGCAAGGGCGAAAGGCTCGGCAACCTTCGGGCTAGTGCGGGAGCGAGACGCGGGCGCCGGATCCCATGACCACAGCTGACGTTCGCTGGACCACCATGACTCATTGGAACTCGGCGGTACAGAGAGCACGCTTTCGCTCCCCCGTGCATGAAGGCGGGATAGGCGTGAAGCGTGCTATCCGCAGGTCGCCTGGCCAGAATGCTTCGGCTCGTATCCAAGGTGCCTTGTGACTCTCGTCCGCTCGTGTAGCTGACGTGCCGTAAGGCGACGAAACCAAAGCGATTCCTCTCGTGATCAATCTGTGACCGAAAGCCCCCCGAATTGGGGGTATGGAAACCAGGCGTAGCGAAGCCGCTCTGCCTTCCGGCTGGGTACATTCGCTCTACGAGCACACTGCCGTCTCACGGTTGGGCTCACCCCCGCCCTACCGAGGAGTTCCGTGCCCCGTTTTGCCGCGTCGTCGCGCCCTGTTCACATGAGCGTGCGTCGAGTCGTCGATGCCTTCTTGGCTGTCCTACTGTCACTGGTACTTGTGGGCGCGGTCATCCAGCCCGCCTATGCGGAGGAAACTTCTGCCTCTGATACGCCGGCCGATATCGCGCCCCTTCTCCCGGAGGAGTCGGAGGAGGTTGTCGAACCGCTGGGTGAGAAGCCGGTGGAAGCAGATTTCAGCAACCCGCCGGCTGAGGCGCCAATTCCTACCGAAGCGCCTGCACCGGTGGAGTCGGAGCCGTCCGAACCGGCGATGAAGTCGTTGAAGGACTTCAAGAAGGACGGCGCAGAGGTGGTCGACCGGGAAGAGTACTGGCAGACCTACAAGGGGCCGGATGGGACCCGTGTCACCGAGTCCTCGAACACCCCTCTGAACGTGCGCGTCGAGGGGGAGTGGAAGCCCGTCTCCACCGAGCTGCGAGGGCGTGGGCCGTTCGCGACGCTCGGGCGCGGCGGTGCCGAGGTCACCCAGCACCCGTTGCAGCCAGTGTTCGCCGAGAACGCGAACGAGGCACGACTGCTCACGTTGACGGAAGGCAAGCACGAGCTGTCCTTCTCGCTCGTCGGCGCGTCATCTTCCCTGATGCAGCGAGATCTCTCACCGTGGTCTTCGACCAAGCACCGGTTGGAGTATCCCGACGTGATGCCGGACACCGATCTCGTGTACGAGGTCGAGGCCGGCAGCGTGAAGGAGCTGTTCGTGCTGGCTTCGAAGCCCGGCCGCGACGGCAGGTCGGAATGGCAGTGGCGGATCGCCACTGACGGCCTCAACCTGCGAGTCGACGAGAAGACGGGCGAGGTGCTCTTCGAGGATTCGAAGGGCACCCCGAAGCTGGTGATGCCGCGTCCCACGATGTGGGACTCCGCTGGCAGCGAAGGAGACCATGCGAACGCGGTAGGAGACGTCACCGCGACAGTTGAACGCGATGGCGACGAGTGGCTGCTCACGTTGACCGCGGACAGGAATTGGCTGAACGATCCGGCGCGGATCTACCCAGTATCGGTGGATCCCGAGGTTTGGGGCGGCGCGAGCGAATTCCACTCGTATAAGTCCAACGGCCAGTACAACCACAACTACGGCATCCAGGTGGGCAACACGAACGAGAGCGGGATCTGGCGCACGATGGCGCTCGCGGACTGGCCGGGTATCGCAGGCAAGCAGGTCATCGATACGCAGATCGTGATGAGCGCGCGAACGGAGGGGACGGCCAACACCGTGCCCGGCCTGCTCTTCATGTCAAACAATTTCCAGTACGACAGCCTCGGCACCTATCTCGGCCCAATCACCTACGCAGACGGCAGCGCCAGTGTCTACAACAGCACGTTGACCCAAGCTGTCGCGAACTGGGTGCGGGGCGGGTCTACGAGGACGTGGCTGACTTTCACGGGTGACGAGGGCCGGCCCGCTTACACGTACAAGGTCTACAAGGCGTTCCAGACGTATACGTGGTGGAAGGAGTACCCGACGCCCGGCACGCTCGCCGCTCCGTCGCCGCCGAACGGGTCAGCGAACGCATCACTGACGCCGACCTTGAAGGTCGCGGGCTACACGTTCCCCGCAGGGACGACGGGATACCACTGGTTCAAGGTCAGTGAGAACCCGAACCCCGATGTCAACACGCTGTGGGAGACGGGGTACCAAGGATCGGACACGGTCCAGGTGCCGCAGACCAAGCTCCTGCCCGGCCGGACCTACTACTGGAAAGCGTGGGTGCGCGACAACCACAACGGGACGTGGGGGACTTCCACCGAGCGAGGCTCCGCCGTGTGGAGCTTCACCACCGCGACCATTCCGACGGTGGATGTGGCTACCTTGTCGCCGCCGGATCGTGGTGTGGTCGTGTCGACCGAGCCGTTGCTGCAGGCGACCGCACCCGCGAATCCAAACAACCGCACGTTGAAGTATTGGTTCCGGGTCGCGACTGGCTCGGACACGAGGACCGGTGGAGTGCTGAACTCGGGCTGGCTCGCGTCGCCGTCGTGGCAGGTGCCCTCGGGGTCGTTGCAGGACGGCACCACGTATTCGTGGACGGTGCTGACCCGAGACGAGGGCTACGGGGTGGAATCATCCCCGCCGTGGGTGGCGAAGTTCACGGTGAACAAACGTCTCGGCGCGACGAGTGTGTCGCCGACGGATGCTGCGGGACCGGTATCGGTGAACCTCGCATCGGGCAACGTAAGCCTGAGCTTCGCATCGCCCACCGTTTCCACGGTGGGCGGGCCGATGGGCGTGTCGTTCAGTTACAACTCTCAGGCCGACTCGAACAAGGGGCTGAAGGGCGAGTACTTCGACGCAACCCCGAAACCCGGACAGCCACAGTCGTGGAACATCGCCGATGCTAAGCGGGTGCTTGCGCGCACGGACACACAGATCTCATTCAACTGGGCGGCCGAATCGCCCGGCCCGGGCGTGCCCGTAGACAAATTCCTCGCTCGTTGGAGCGGATTCATCACCCCGGACCAGGCTGGCGACTACACGTTCGGCACGCTGCATGACGACGGAGTCGTGCTGACCGTGGGCGATACGAAGCTGATCGATAAGTGGATGCCGTCGGGCAACGGCCTGGTGCAGTGGGCAGCATCAACGAAGCAACTGCCCGCCTCGCCGACGAAGTTCAAGTTCGAATTCATGGAGGATGCCGGCGCCGCCACGGTGCAGCTGTGGGCGAAGCTCGGCGCGAACGGTACCCCGTTCATCGTGCCCGCGTCGTGGTTCACCAAGTCGCAGGAGATACTGCCCGACGGGTGGGCGTCCTCGACGATCCTCGCCGGCGACCTCGGCACCTACACGAAGGCTCGGGTCGAAGAGGGATCGATTACCCTGACCGATGCGATGGGCGGAACCCATTCGTTCACGAAGATTCCGGCCGGCGGATACAAGCCCCCCGCTGGTGAGTCCGGCGTCATGGCGATCGGTGGCGACGGGCGGGTCACGTTCACGGACGGCGCTGGAGTGGTGAACGTGTTCCGTGCCGACGGACTGATCGATCAGGTTGTCAGCCCGGTCGACGTGAAGAAGCCAGCTGCGCCGGGAGTGGAGTACACCGCGGCGGGTCTGGTGAAGCGTGTGTTTGATCGTCTTGCGACGTCAACTGCGCCTCGGGAGGTGCAGTTCTACTACGGCGGTGACGATGTCGCCGCCCCGCTGACGACAGCTGACACCGGAGGATCGTCCAAAGCATGCCCAGCCGTCAGCGGCAGCGTCGAAGCCCCAGTCGGCATGTTGTGCCGAATCGTGTACCCGGGCCACCAGCCTGGCACCACCGACACGACCCGCCTGTTCTATGACGCTGACAAGCGGCTGATCGGAATCCAGGACCCCGGTGGAGACGAAGTCGGGTTTGCCTACGACAATGCCCGACGCCTGACAGGCGTACATGACGCCCTTCAGACCGATTGGCTCCGGGCCGACTCGGCACGAGTTCCCGCCGAAACAAACCGCACTACGATCCAGTACGACGCGCAGGGCCGCGCCACCAAGGTCACCCTTGCTGCTCCCGACGGTCTCGATCCCGCGGCGCAGCCATTGCACGAGTACGTCTACGAGCAGGGTGCGACGACCGTGAAGGCCGCGGGGCAGGACGCGACCATCGGACACATCCGAAAGGTGACATGGGACTCTGCGTGGCGGGCAACATCCGGCTCCTCACCGTCCGGCCTGACCGCGATGACCGTGTGGAATGCCAAAGACCAAGTGCTCTCCCGCACTGACCCACTCAGCCGGACATCGACCACGATCTACGACCAGTCCGACCGATCAACTGACGAGTACGGCCCCGCACCGAGCGCCTGTTTCGGCTCCGACCGGCGCCCCATCCCAACCTGTCCGATCACGCCAGCTCACTCGAGCACGGCGTATGACGAGGGCTTGGTCGGCTTGAACGCGACCTGGTACGACAACGCTCATCTGTCCGGCCTTCCGAAGGCGATCACGCTCGGAATCCCAGCTGTGCTGGCCGGCAACGAGGGTCAGATCACCAAGGACTGGGCCGGAACCGCACCTTTGACAGGCATCCCGGCGACGAACTGGTCTGCACGGTTCGCAGGCACGATTACTTTCCCCGCAGCTGGCAAGTATGAGTTCAAGACGTACTCAGACGATGGATCCCAGGTCTTCATCGATGACAACCGGACCGTCGACTTCTGGCGGGGGGGAACATGGGCTCCATCACCTCCAGGGGAAGTCGATGTGAAGACTGACGGGCAGGTCTCCCGTGTCCGGGTGGAGTATTTCCAGCTCACCGGGCCGTCCGCAATTACATTCCTGTGGAAGAAGCCTGGCGAAACGACGTTCACTCCGGTGCCAGGCAGTGCTCTGAAACCGGCTTACGACCTCGCCACTTCAACGACCACGGATGATTCCGTGCCAGCTGGCACACATGCTCAGGCGAGCGCGCCCTCCCTCCGGACCTCGACGTCATATGGCGCTGAGCCGTGGCTGGGGCTTGCCTCCCAGTCCACCGTCGACCCGCAGGGATTGAACCTGCGCACGGTTACCACCTACAGCGACACCTACAACCGGCGAACCTCACGGATGCTCCCTGCGGGCGTCGCGGCCGGAGCCACTGTCGCTGACAGCGGCACCGTCTACGCCTACTACGGCGACACGCAGACGATCGCTGACGCGTGGTCGAGCGATCCCGAGGTCACGGATGTGGACGCGACACTCTGTGGCGTGCCCGAGTCGACAGCCCAATTCGGTGCCCTGCAGAAGGCGACCCCGCCCGCAGGCGCCAACGGTGGACGAGTGGTCACCCAGGCGATCTACGACCTCATGGGCCGGCAGGTCGGCGCCAAGCGCACCGGCGACGCCGCATGGACCTGCACGACGTTCGACGCGCGCGGCCGCACCAGCAAGGTGGAGTACCCCGCCTACGGCGACCCCGCCAACGGCGGCAGTCCGAAGCGCACAGCCGACTTCGACTTCACGGTCGGAGGCAACCCACTAATCTCGGCGGCGAAGGACCCAGCAGGGACGATCACCACTGTGACTGACCTGCTCGGCCGGGTCGTCAGTTACACCGACGTATGGGGCACCGTATCGAGCTCGGAATACAACCTCCTCGGCCAGGCCACCACAACAACGGTGACCCCGCCCGGTGGCACGGCATCGACAACGGCCTTGACGTACAACGTGGACGGGCAGGTCGAGACCGTCACGGTCGACGATGCCCTCGTAGCCGATCCGTCCTACAGCCAAGGTCAGCTCACCGGGGTTGCTTACGCAAACGGCTCCGCACTGGCCGAGCTGCAACGCAACCCTGCCGGCGCATTGATGGGAATGACCTGGTTGTTCCCGAACGCGCAGGCCTCAGTCACGGATGCGGTGGTTCGTTCGCAGTCGGGCCGGATCATCGCTAACACCCTCACCGACAGCTCCGCGCAACCGTTGAACTCGGCCTACAAGTTCGACGCCGCGAGCCGGCTCACGCAGGCGGTGATCCCGGGGCATACACTCACCTACGAATTCGCCTCCACTGGCGGGTGCGGAACGAACACCGGTGCGGGGTTGAATGGGAACCGCACGAGCTCGGTCGACCTCCCAGATGGTGGCACCCCAGTGTCCACGTCGTACTGCTACGACCGCGCCGACCGGCTCACCTCGACCACGGTCACCGGCACCCCGCCAGGCCCAGGCTTGTCCCCCGTCGCATCGGCAATCCCGGCATCCCGGCTCGTCTACGACCTGCACGGGAACACCGCAACCCTCGCCGACCAGACCCTCTCCTACGACGTGTCCGACCAGCACCTGAAGACGACACTCACCGACGGCACCGTGGTGGAGTATCTGCGAGATGTCACCGGCCGGATCATCCAGCGCACGGAGACGCCGACTGGGCAGAACCCCTCGGTCGTCCGGTATGGATTCACGGGCGGCGGCGAAGCCGCCGCAATGATCCTCGACGGACAAAACAGTCTGCTGCAGAAGGTGCTCGGCCTGCCGGGCGGAGCCACGGTGACCAAGTCCGGTGAGACGGCGTCGTGGTCGTATCCGAACATCCACGGTGACGTGACCGTGATCGCCGATGCCGCGGGAGCTCGAAGCCAGGGCGTGTACCACTACGACCCGTTCGGTCAGCCGGTGGACCCGGTCACCGCGCAGATCGGCACCTTGACCGCAGACGATGCGCTCCCCGACACGGTGTCTGACGGCGCAGACTGGGGCTGGCTCGGCACCCATCGGAAGCTGACCGAGCACGCAGGCTCGATCCACACCATCGAGATGGGCGCCCGCCAGTACGTACCCGCCCTCGGTCGATTCCTTGAAGTGGACCCTGTCGAAGGCGGTGTTACCAACAACTACGACTACCCTGCCGACCCTGTTAACGGCTTCGACCTCACGGGCCAGCGACAGGACTGCGGTGCATGTTCCCGGGGATCGATCACGTCGATCTCTGCTTACAACACTGCTGTCATGGCTAGAAGAGTCGCAGCTGCGGCGCTTGTAGCCTCGCTGGTGATCGCGGAGAGGGCACAACAAGTGGCGCGGAAGATGGGGGCGGATGTGCGAGTGATCCGAAACATCCCAGCCAGCACGGTCGGGATGGGCATCGCCGCGATGTCAGGCGCGAAATGCCAGATGGCGCCCAACGGTTTGAACGTTTGCGGCGGCGCTGCCTGGGGATACGGCGGTGGCGGCACGGCGTTCGGTGAGGTATTCATCACCCCGGTTCATGCCTCCGAAGCGATCCGGGACGCACCGCTGATGCGGCATGAACAGGCCCACTCGGTGCAGTACGCGGCAATGGGCAACGACGTGTTCGCGATTCTGTACTTCGGTAATATGTGGCTGGCCGGAGGGAAACAATGCAGCAACGTGTTCGAGGCAGGTGCCGGCTTCGAGGACGGGAATTATCCATGCGGGTGAACGGCGGGCGCGGTGTAGCGCTCGGAGCTGTCGTGATCTCTGTCGGAGTCCTGATGTCTGGCTGCGGACCGATTCGACTTGAACCGCCAATGGCCGTCGCAATACGGCACGACGGGACTGATCTCGAGGTCGCAGTGTGCGAAGGCATCGAAGCGAGCCGTATCTACGTTGGTGCACGAAACTCGGAGACCGACGGCGAATGGGTGACCCTTAGCGAGCTTCAGGGATCGGAGTTGATTGAGCCCGGGTTGGTTTTCCGCGTGGGAGACGAGCTCCCGGGGATGACCGCTGTTACTTCCGCTTCGCATCGAACGCCAGTGGAAGGGGAGGACGTCAATGTCAACATCCAAAACAGCAGTGACGCTATGACCGTCTTCTTTGCCGCTGTACCTTGGGACGATCTCGACGGAGACTGGTTCTTCACCGATGGGGAGAGTTCGGCGGAACCGTGCGGGCACTACCAGGAATGGATATCGACGCACTGATGCTTCGATAGCGTCGCTGGAACAGGATCTCGCCGTGGACCCGTCTTCGCAGCACTGCTGACTACCTCGCCGGTCGCCGCTCCCTGAGGAACACGGTCGCCTTGTCCAGCTGCGAGAACCGCCGATCGAACCGGCGGAGCGCGGAAAGGTAGAGGTTGCGGGTCGCGTCAGGGTACGCGAACGGGCCGACCTTCAGCATGCGGGGGTCGAGAACACCGACGAGCCCGGAGTCCGACATCGACCGAATATCGCCTGAGCTCACCACCATCGGGCGGGCTCGCCCTTCGCCCTGCTCATCGCGGTGCGGGCCGTCGGGATCAGTTCAGCTCATCTTGGCGCGTTGTCGTACTGGATCCCCTCGATGACGATCATGCAGGTTGCGATCGCCGCCAGAACCAAGCGTGCACGACGGGTGCTCCGCGCCGTCCTTCCCGCCGTTGGCGGTTCAGCACTCACAGTCACTGAAGGAGTGACCCTACGAACAGTATGGCGGCCAAGACCGGCCGGCGCGATGGCGATGGTAGCGCCCCGCATCACGGTCGCAGCCCTTAGCGCGAGCTCCTCAACGCCGGGTGCGACCCCAGAAGCTACCACCCAACCACGGTCGGCCATCGAGGTTGCGAACTCGAGTGTCGCCTGCCGCGTTTCGCGAGACGGGTGACAAGGGCCGACGATGGCGGCAGCCTCCTCCGCGAGGACTGTCTCCGCGCCTCGGACCCAGAGCAGCAGCGGCGCTGCGTCCCCGAGCGCGTCCAGCCCCCGCGGCCAGCTTTCGTGTTCCGGGGAGATCAGGGTCAAGCCCAACCGGTCGGTCGTCGCGATCACGCCGTCCACCCGAGAGCCGTGCGCCTGGGAGGCGATGGGCCCAAACGGGCCGACCGCGTCGACGTCGGTGCCTGACTGCGCGTGATCTAGCATCTCAGCGGCGCCGCCCAGGCGGCGGATGGCTGCGCCTACGACTGGGTCGCCGGAGAGCCCGGCGCAGACCAGTGCGACCCGCGCGCGGATCTCTTCGTTAGTGCGGATGGTGGTGGGAGCGGTACGTGGGGCGGTCCAGGTCACGGCAGTGAATGTCCTCTCGGATCGATCATTTTGTTTGCCTTCCGGCAAGAGAGATCGATTGCGAAGGGACAAGGTGCAGTGCCCTGATTGTCGGGCGAAATAAGCCCTCCGGGCGCGTCCGGCAATCTGGGAACGAAACCGCGGTCACGAGCTACGATCGCCAGCCGGAATGGCCAAACAAACCACCAGGGCAGTGCCGCATCGCGGCTCCAATTTCAACGCTCTTCAGTCGCGCCTGCTCCGTCAGGCGCCGCCCGCCGCGGTCGCGGCGGGGAACAGCATCGTGGTGCCGCTTCGCGGCGCTGCCTTCTTGGTAGTTCGCCCTGTCTGGCCGTTCATCGTAGTTCGCTCCGCCCGCTCCGACCCGGCCGTCCGCTATTTGCAGACTGCGCCGCTTCGCGGCTCCGCTTAGCAACCGCTCCCGACCGGGCGGTCCGCCGGCTCCCGCTCACAATCGATTTCTCTCGCCAGCCAGGCCAAACAAACGGTTGGCGGGAGGAGGCACCGAGATGGTGCAGACCACGATCCGGCCCACGACGGACGCGGCATCCGTTACCGAGACGAACCGCGCCGAGGCGGCCGCGTTCTTCCTGCGGATGCGTCGCATGGTGGCGCTCGGCCAGTTCAAGCGGGTCGCCCGCGAGGCGATGCTCGAGCCCCGGCTGCTGATGGCAATGCGGGAGATGCTCGTATGGAGCAAGCCCCGGCAACAGACCCGAAATGAACGTGAAGCTCGCGAACGCGATGCCCGCGCGGCGGCGCACGCGCACTTCCTCGCGCACCGCCGTGACTACATCGACCCGCAAACCAGGCCGCAGATGCCGCCGGTGCGGATCGGTGCCGAGCACCGCACCGAGCAGCGCATCGCCCGCAACAACGAGAACGCACTCGCGTGGGCCCGCCGCGTCGCGGCCGCCCCCGAGAAAGTGCTCGCCCGCCATGCCTCCCACACCCCATACAACCGGTGGGCCGTGCTCCGCCCCGAGTACGGGCCGGTCCGGAACCCGGACGAGTTCTGGGAGGCGCGGGTGAACCGTGACGTCCGCGCGGTGCGCCGTCGCGCCGAACACCGCAACTCGATCCGCCCCGCCGGGATGACCCTCGACCGTGCGCTCGCGATCGCACGGGACGTGCTCGACGCCCACAGCGGCAAGTTCCCCAAGCCCGATTTGCTCCCCGACTTCCTGTAGGCGAACCGGCCGGGGCCCGCGAGGCCCCGGCCGGTGAGGGGCGATCCCCTCACACACCCCGAAACTGGCGAACTCTCCACATTCGCGGTTTGGAACTGCCCGTCGCGTCCAGCGCTGCACCAGTGTCAGACCGTATTCACCACGAGAGCGGGGGCAGAGGAAATGGCGCGCTTCATCAGGATCGCGGTCACCGACATGAACGGAGACGGTGAACCGCTCCCGTCAGACCGCGACGAGTGGATCAACTTGGACCAAGTCACCAGCGTGCGCGGCATGCTCAGCCACAACCTCGTACGTCGGCACCGCCTGAACGGTGCCATCCCGCGCGAGTTCTACCCGTTGCTCGAGCTCCGAACTGCCGACCGGCAGACACGGCTGATCTCCCTCGGCAGCTACCCCGACGCACCCACCGGGATGGCGGCGCTGAACGCGTTCCTTCCCGCGATCACTGCACCGGCAATCCGGGATCTTGACGCCGAGCTCGCAGCACTCGTGCTGACGTCCGGCCTCGACGAGGACCGACAAGCCTGATCTAACACCCCTGCGGACGCCGGCACGTGCCGGCGCGATTGCATCCAGTGGAGCGGCGCGGCCGCGCCATTCTTGTGGGGTTCTCGTCCTGCCTGGCCGTTCATCGTAGTTCGCTCCGCCGACTGCGCACCCTGCGGTCGCTCTTTGCAGACTCCGCGCCTGCGCTTCGCTCCGGTGCTGCGCTTAGCAACCGCTTCCTGCGGGTGCTCCGCCGGCTCCCGCTCACTATCGATTTCTCTCGCCAGCCAGGCCAAGAACACAGTCAACGAAGGAGCAGCCAATGACTATGACTACCAGCATCGGCACCGGTTCGCGGGTGGAGCACGTCCACCCCGACGCGATCCTGATCGAGGACAACATCCGCGAAGCGGTCCACCTCGACGACGGCTTCGTCGCGAGCATCCGCGAGCACGGTGTCATCCAGCCGGTGCTTGCGGTGCGCAACACGGACGGCACGCTGTCGGTGCGCGACGGTCAGCGCCGCACCCTCGGCGCCCGCGCCGCAGGCATTTCAAGCATCCCCGCGTACGTGGTGGACGCCGGGGATGACCGGGCGCTGCGGATCATTCAGCAGATCATCGCGAACGACCAGCGCGCCGCGATCACCGAAGCCGAACGCGTAGAAGCATTCCACCAACTAGCCCTCGAAGGCCTCAGCGTCGCCGCGATCGCCAAGCGCACCGGGCACAGCAAAGACCGGATCAAGGCCAGCGTCACCATCGCCGCTAGCAACACTGCGACCGAAGCTCTCGCCAATAGTGCCGTCACACTCGACGCAGCGCTACTCCTCGCCGAGTTCGACGGCGACCACGACGCCACCGCATACCTCCTCGATGTCGCCACCGACCGCCCGCACCAGCTCGTCCACGCCGCGCAACGCCTCCGCGACGACCGGGCCCGCAGCGCGATTGTCGCCCGAGCCGTCGCCGCGCTCCACGAGCAGGGCACGCCCACGGCCGTGGAAGGAGACGAGTACCAGCGCCTCACCGCGCTCACCGACGCCGCCGACGATGCGGAGACCCGGCCGGAACTCGACGTACACGCACACGGCGGATGCGACGGCCACGCCGTCCTCGTCACTGCACCGTGGAACGGAAGCGGCGATCCCATCCTCACCCCGGTCTGCACTCAACCGGACAAGCACCGGCAGCGCTGGGCGGGCTCGGTGCGGCAGCCTCAAAGCGGGCCGATGACCGAAGAACAGAAGGCCGAGCGGCGTGAAGTCATCGCGAGCAACAAGGCATGGGACTCCGCCGAGACGGTACGCCGCGAGTGGCTGACCACACTGCTCAGCCGCAAGACCCTGCCCAAGGACGCCACCCAGTTCGCGGCCCGCGTCGCCGCGACCAGCGGCGCGGACCTCGACAAAGGCCGGGCGCTCGCGCACACGTTCCTCGGCGCTGAAGCCCCCACCAGCTTTCACGGCAACGCGCTCCCCAGCCTCGCCAGCGCGCAGGCCAAGGCCGGGCACGTGCTGCTCGCGCTCGCCCTCGCGGCGGTCGAGCAGGGCACCGGTCGCCATACCTGGCGCAACCCACACGACGGCCTCACTCGTGACTACTTCACCCGCATCGCCGCCTGGGGCTACACGCTCTCCGACATCGAGCAAACCGTGGCCAGAACTGATCACTGATGAACGCAGCTGAGTGGGCAGGGCCCGTCGCTCTGCCCGCTCGGTGTGCGGGCGAGGGGCATGCCCCTCGCGCTCCCCGCAAAGCGCTACACGACGAACGGCTACCGGAGAATCCAGGCCACCAGCGCAGTGAGGTCATCGGTCAACGCATGCCGGCTCGCGGTATACCGGACCCGCTGCCCTCTCCGGGGTGCATCGATATCGCCCACGACGTAACCCAGCGACTCGAGCTCCGCCAGAGCAGCGCGCACACCCCCAGCGCTCACGCCGGTGCCAGACACGATCTCCGGGCGCTTCGAACCAGGATGATCGAGGAGATATCGAATCACGCTCAACCGGGCATGACCTGCTACCGCTTCATGGGCAGCGGCAGCGCGAACGGGCATCCCCGCCAGATCCACGCGCTTGGGCATGCAGCCAATCATGCCCCACACGCAGCGCTTGCGGCCCGATTCTTCGATGTCAAAGAATGCTATTGAGTAGCAATGCGGACAACTGGCGCGATACAGTCGGTGCCATCCGTTACCCTCACTTGGGGGACAGGGATCTGGTGACTGAGGGGCTGCCATGACTGAGATTTTCTCGCCGTCGAAGACTGAGGTACTTGAAGGAACGACGTGTCCGGGGTGCGGGTCGAGACAGGTCGGCGCGAAATTCTGCACCCAATGCGGGGCAAGCTTGCTCCAAGACCAATCTGCCAATGAACCGCAAGCCTCGAGCAACGAAACTCCCAGTCAGCGGGAAGCGCCTGCGACCATCGGACCGTTCCCGGGCGCGCACCGAGCCACTGGATACGTCGAGGACCCACACACGATCCACGGCCAGGAACTGCGCGCCGTGCGGGACGCGGCCGCGGCAATCGCCGTCGACGCGGAGCCTGCGGAGATCGACGAGGCGCCGGCTGAGACCGTCGAGATCCCGCCGGTACGCTCGCGCGGAGAGATGCCGCCGCTGCCGAGTGAGCCCACCACCGTTCCGGCGTCCCAGCCGTTCGCGCCAGCCGCTTCGCCGGCCCACCTGCTGTCGGAGCCATTCAGCGAGCTTTCCACAGCGACCACGGCAGACAAGCCGGCAGTGGCAACGAAGGGCATCCGTGGCGCGCTGTCGCGCATCGGGATCCCCATGGCACCAGGTACGGCCGAGGCCGCGGAACTGAAGGCGGAGGGGGAGCGGCAGCGCTACGAACAGACGATCCGACAAGCGACGTGGACACGTGCCGTATCTGTGCTTGTCGCTAACCCCAAGGGCGGCACCGGCAAGACCCCGTGCGCTCTTCTGCTGGGCGGCGTGCTCGCCGCGGTGCGCGGCGGCTCCGTCGCGATCATGGAGGTTTCCGACGACCCGGGCGCACTCACCTTCCGCGCCGAAGGGAACCCGCCGCGCGGCATCGGCGAGCTTGTGCGCGACGTCGCGGAGATCCGCACCGCTGGCCAGCTTGCCGGCTACACGGCCCCGCAGACATCGTTTGCGTCAGTCATCGGCACCACAGGCCGCCGCGATCGTCTCACCCGTGAAAACGTGCGCGACGTAGCGGCCGTCGTGGACGAGTTCTACGGCATCCGCGTGATGGACTCCGGGAACCAGCCGAGCTCATCAGCGTTCCAGGGCGCGATCGAGACGGCCGACGCGCTCGTGGTGCCCGTCATGAACGCCGGCGATGCCGTGCTCGAGGCGGTGGCACTGCTCGACGTACTCCGAGCCGCAGGCGGAAAGGCCGCGGCCTTGGCAGACAACGCGAGCATCGTCCGACTCACCGACGGCCGACCCGAGCACCCGCAAGTGGTCGAGCGCGTGAACCGGATCATCGCCAGCGCAAACGTGCGCCAGGTGTTCGACGTTCCCTACGACACGCACATCGCCGAGCGCGGGCAGCTTACCCTCGACTCTCTCGAGCCGGCCACACGGCAGGCGTTCACCGCCGCCGCCGCAGGCGTCGTCTCCTGCCTGCAGCAGAGCATCCGCTAACCACCAACAGAAAGAGCAGCCATGCGCGAAACCGTCATCCGGGCCGCGATCGACAATCCGCTCGACGGCATCATTCCCGACTTCTCCATCTTCGGAGCCGAGTTCACCCAGCTCTGGCAGAAGCTGCTCGCCGGGCTCTGGGGCATCGGCATCATTCTCGCGATCGTCTTTCTGATCATCGGCATTGTGAAGATGGCCAGCGCCTCGAGCAGCGGCAACCCGAACGAGTACAAGACCGCACGCACTCAGGCGATGTGGGCCGGAATCTCGCTGGGCGTGCTCGCCGCCCTCGCCGTAATCGTGGGCGCGATCCTCGCCCTGTTCGGATAGGCCCGCGTGATGCGAGCCGAAACGCGACCGCCGCGACGGAAATGGCCCTGGATCGTCTCCGGTGCCGCCCTCGCAGCTCTTCTCGTTGTGGGAGGTGTCTGGTTCAGCGCGAACCTCACGGACAAGCCTCCGATAGTCACCGGAAGCCCGGGCACGGTCACACCGCCGCCGAGCAACGAGGACGTCGTTCCGACCGGATGTCTGGGTGGCGAAGCGCGCGACGCTGCAATGGTGCTCGCGGCGCAGGAGGCAGCACCGCACACCAGCAATGGAGCCGTCGAGTTCGCAACGGCTCTCATGCGTTGGATGCACCAGTACCCCGTGCCGGTTCCTGAGGATGTCGCCGCAGTCGAAGCGTCCGTCATCGCGTTAGGCTCGCCCTACGACCTCACCGCCGCCTACGCGGGCGACCCGAACACGTCCGGCGCGCTCGTGCCTGACGGAACGCCGTTCTATCTCTCGACGGTTCCGGGATTCTGGAACCTAGAGAGCTATGCCGACGACACTGCCACCGTCACGGTGGGAGCCGGGGTCGTAATCAACGGCGAGCTGCACCCCACCTTCCGCATGGCTAAGACGTTCACGCTCGACTGGGAGGCCGGGCATTGGACATTCGACCAGGCGAGCCTAGATCGCACTACTGAGGAGCTCTTCTCGATCGGGACGCCGTACACAGGGGGCTGCTGATGGGGAAGCAGGAACCATGCAACGATCCGCTGTGCGTTGTCAACGGCATCGGTGAGCAGATCGGCGGAGCCGTCAACTACTGGCAGGATCCGTTCGGCAACACCTTCCAAGCGTTGAAGGATGCCGCGGCCGGCTTGGCCAAAGATGTGCTGCCGGCGCTCACCGAGGCGACGCTGCCGGATCTCACCGCCGGGTGGTTCCTGAGCGCCTACGCGATCGCGTTTGCAACCGCGATAATGGCCGCCATCGTGCTGCTTATTCCGCAGTTCGTACGAACGGCGCGCGGCGCCATGGCGGGTCGCGATCTCTTGGAGTCGATCGGGCTCTACTTCCCGCTGTTCCTTGTGGGCGCGATGTTCGGGCCGATGTTCGGCTACATCCTCGTCAACTTTTTCCACTCGCTCTCGAACGTGTTTATCGAGTGGGGCATCTCAGGGTCGTACTCCGAAGTCATCACCCGCATGGAATCCCTCATCGACACGACCGATCCCGTGACGCTCACCGGTGGTGTGTTCATCGCGTGCGTGCTCATGCTGCTCATGGTTATCGGCCTGTTCTTGGTCGTGCTCATGCTCATCGTGCAGCTGGTCACGCTTTACTTCACGGGCGTGCTCATTCCGCTCGGCATCGTCTGGATCATCGACCCCACGAAGCGCAGCTTCGGTCTCCGTCTAGTGCAGCTCTGGCTCGGGATCCTCGCGGCGCATGCGCTGCTCTTTTTTCCTGCTCGGCTTCGCGTTCAACATGATGGCCGGCGCCATCGTGACACTCGGTGAGAACGCTCCACTGCAAACGCTCGTGACGTTCCTTGTCGCGATCGTCGCTCTGTTCATCGCGGTGGGCTCGCCGCTGCTGCTGCTGAAGTTCGCACCGGTCATTCCTACGGGGATGGGTGGCACAAATGGGCCGGCGCTCAGCGGGAGCACGATCGGTTCCAACAATATGACGGACGCTGGCAGCAGGTACGGCCAGAGCAGCGACAGCGGCTCGAGGACGTCGAGCTCGTCGACCACGAGCACGAGCGACGCAGAGCCCGCGACCGTCCAAAGCGGCGGCGGTGGACTCTCTGAGGTCGCCGCATCGCGCGCTGGAGAGGGCGCAGCGGGGGAGGCGGCCGCGGCCGGTGGTGCTGGTGCCGGGGGAGGGGCGGGCGCAGCTGGAGCCGAAGGGCTCGCCGCTGCGGGCGCGGCCGAGTCCGCTACGGGAGTCGGAGCCGCAATCGGCGTGCCGACGCTCATTGCTGCGGCCGCGGTTGGCGCGGCCGAGAAGGCACGAGAGGTCGGCGAGGCAGCCTCGAATCAGGCGGTCGCTGCGATGGATGACCAGGGCTCGAACATCGGGGGAGATCGGCCATGAGCCAGACACAGACGCGCGCGATCGCGCGGCACCTGGGTGGAGAGTCCGGGCACCGGTCGTTCTTTGGTGGCACGCACTCGAAGACGCGAATTGCCCTGATTATCGGGTTCGTCGTCGCCGGCATGATCGTGACGATTCTCGCCGGCTGGCCGGGTCTATTGATCGGCCTGGGCGGTGTCGGTGTGACCATGCTGGTTACCGCGAAGACGCACCGCGGCACGATCATGGAGCGCAGCCGCCAGCGTCGACGCTGGAAGGCCCGTGTGGCTGCCGGCACCGACGCATTCGAGCCGTACGCCGTCGCGGCCTGGGATCAGGCCGAGCAGGCCGTGCACGCGGCCAAGGGCCGCACTGAGAAGTGGGCGGCGCAGCGCGAGCTCGCCGCGATGCGCGCAAACCCCGACGGTGCCGACGGTATGGGCTGGCTCGAATGCGGCCGCGGCGTGCCTGGGATCCAGTGGCACGCACCCATCGGTGAGCGAAGCTACCTAGCCGTTACCTTCTCCGTGACGGGCCAGCTGCGGGGCATCGAATCAACGTCGGTCATGACCCGCGCCGCGGAGGGCTGGGGCGCGTTCCTCGCCTCGCGTGCGGTGCCGTCCGTGCTCGTTGAGGACGTGCAGACGATGACGCGGGTTCTGCCCGCCGACACGGCCCTGCAAGAGTTCTGGGTGCTCAACAGCCTCGACGCCGACGCGCCCGCCGACGCGATCAAGTCCTATGAGGAAGTGCTGCGCCGAACCGGCGACGGGGCGATGGTGCAACGGCACTTCATCACGATCAAGTGGCCGCTGTCCCCAGCGTTCTACGACGCCGCACGCAAGTACGGCGATGGCCGCGACGGCTGGCGCGCACTCATGCGCGAGGAGATCGCTTCCGCGCACCGCGGACTGACCGAGGCCCGCATGGGCCAGGTCGACGTGCTCTCCGCACGTCAGATCGCAGCGGTGATGCTGCACCAGCAGAACCCCTCGCGGCCGATCGATTACGTCGTGGACTTGCACCCGTCGCGGCTCGGAGTGCGATCGCACGATGAGTTCTCCGCGCACGTCGTGGAGGGCATCGACCCGCTCACCGGCGAGCCCGTCGAGTGGTGGCACCGCACCGCGAAGATCACCGCCGATGCTCTCGCAACAGCACCGCGCACGCAGCTGTGGGCGCTGGATCTCCTCATCGGTCGAGACGTCCAGTTCATCCGCTCGGTGAGCTTCCACATTCACCTGGTGCCGGCAGGCGAGGCGAAGGCCGCGGCGCAGCGAGATCTCGTGCGCGACCAGGCCGAGGCAATCTCCAAGAGCGAGGCCGGTTCCGTCGACCTTGACGAGACCGGAACCGCCATGAGCGCATCGAAGCGCCGCCGGATAGATCTTCGCGCCGGCACCGGTCACCACGGCGCGGCGTGGGTCGGCTACGTGACGATCTCGACGCGATCGCGCGACGAGCTCGCACGGGCATCCCGTCAGCTCGAGGAGACGTGCGCGACCGGACTCGGGATCGAATATCTCGACTGGCAGGACTCATTCCAGGCCGCGGCATCCGGCACGACGTGGCCGATCGGTCGCGGCATCACGGCGCACGATTCGTCGTTCTCCGCGCGGATCTACCGCGCGTTGGCCGGCAAGTCGGAGAAGGAGGCGATCTCGTGAGCGAGCACAAGGCAGACAAGGGCAAGGGGATCTGGGCGCTGCCCGTCTTCCGTGCGTTCGCGCCACCCGTCGAGACGCCGCCCGAGGAGCGGGAGAAGAGCTCGAGCGAGATCGTGCCGTGGGATCTCCCCGGCACACCGTTGCGCACCAAGGCGTCGAAGGCGGCACGCGGGTTCTACGCGCCGGCGGGCGTTGGAGCGCCGACGACGACCAGGCAAGCGGAGATCCTCAACACTGCACTGATCGGACCGCCGACGGGCACCAAGGGCGTGGTGAACGGCCGCGACGTGCTCTCGCGCACATCGATCTCACATGACCCCGTGACGGCCTACAACTCGTCGCCACGCGAGGTGTCCAGCCCGAACACGGTTGTCATGGGCGACGTCGGCGCCGGAAAGTCCAGCTTCGTCAAGACGGTGTGTGTGCTCCGGCCTCTGCTGCTGCAGAACCGTCGCGCAGTCATTTTCGACAAGAAAGACCAGGCCGGCGAAGGCGAGTACTCCAACGTAGTGCGCCGCTACGGATACGAGCCCATCCGGTTCACCGCTGACGGCACCGGCACCCGGCTCAACCTCATGGATCCGATGATCGCGCGGGGCACGGGCGTGAAGGGCCAAGCCCGACTGCTCAACATCATCACCCGGCTCGGCCGCGGCGACCAGAGCCTCAACGAGTGGGAGGAAGAAGCGCTGCGCGCGGCTCTCCTCATGACGCTCAACCGGTTCGAAGGAGGCCGCACGCCCGTGCTGGCCGACGTCCTGCCGAACCTGGGCGTCGTGGATCCCGAGCGATACGAGAGCCTGTCGCCCGACGCACGCGACAAGCTGCACCAGGCCGGCCTCTCAGTGCGTTGGACGCTGAACGGGCTGCTCGATGAGTACGCCGGCCTGCTGGACGGCGAGACGTCATCCGAGGTCGACCTGACCGGCAAGCTCACGAGCTTTGATATCTCGCAGCTTCCCGACGACGGACCGGCCGTGCCGGTCGTTATGGCGATCGGCAACATGTGGATGCTGGGCCGGCTCCGGAACGAACGCGGCTGGGCAACCACCGTCGTGTACGAGGAGGGCTGGCACATGATCGGCGGGCCCAGCGCCCAGCTGATCAAGTCGAACCAGAAGCTCTCCCGCGGGCTCGGGATTTCCAACGTGTTCGTGATGCACAAAGGCACCGACATCCCACGGGACTCTCCCGGCATCACGATCGTCCAAGAGGCGCAGAGCATCTACACGTTCCGACAGGGCCGGCCCGAAGATGCCCAGTGGGCGCAGGAGACGTTCGGGTTCGCCCCCGAGACCGCGCAGACGATCGAGAAGCTGCGCGATGGTTACTACATCTTCAAGTACGGATCGCACCCCGAGACGCACGTGCAGCACATTCGCTCGCAGTGGGAAATCGATGTGACCAACACCGACGAGGCGTTGGCCGCGGCCGCGGGCCGCGAGTAGCGGCATGGGAGCGGGCAAGATCGCACTGGCCGCCGGCGTGGCACTCCTGCTCACGCTCGGCGGGGCAGTCGCGATCAGTTCGGCATCCGCCAGCTGCGGCGGCGGCTCGGTGAACCTCGCAAGCGTCGGCACCAGCGCGCCGGTCGCCGGCTACTCGGGTGACCAACTCACGATCGCCGGCACGATCATCAACGCCGCGGCCGAGCTGGGGCTCGACAGCCGCGCTGCCGTGATCGCGGTGATGACCAGCATGGGCGAGTCGAGCCTCCGGAACCTGAACCACGGCGATGCCGTCGATAACATGACCATCGGCGTGTTCCAGCAGGGCGAGAGCTATGGCCCGCGGGCCGATCGGCTCGACCCGAAGAAGGCCGCGACGGCGTTTCTGACGCGGCTTGTGCAGGTTCCCGGCTGGGCGACGATGCCGCCCTCGCTGGCCGCTCATGAGGTTCAGATCAACCAGGATCCCGACCACTACACGAAGTTCTACCCCGCGGCGGTCGAGGTCGTCGGCGCGCTCACGAGCAGCGCCGGGGGCGGCTCGTGCAGTGTCGGCGGGGACTCCCAGGCGCTCGCGCAGGAGCTCATAGCCGCGGCCGGCAACGGCCAGCTGCGCGTGCTCGAGCCGCGCTACCTCTCCCAGATCGAGGCTGTGGCAGCCGGGCAGAACATGCCCGACTGCGGAATCGACGCTGGCATCCTCCAGATCATGGTGCTCGCCGTGCGATCGTTCGAGACGGTCGGCGTCAGCGACATCAACCGCAAGTGCACCGGCTCACTACTCGGAGCCGGAACCGGATCATCCCACTGGATCAACGGCGGCGGCGCAGCCGTCGACTTCTACGCGCTCGACGGGCGGACACTTACGGGCGCGGATCCCCAATCGATCCGGCTCGTCTCGATGCTCGACCCGATCATGCCCGAAGGCGCACGCGTCGGGCAGTCGCAATGCCGCGACCAGGCCACCATCTCACTCGCGCTTCGCAACCTCCGAGAGTTCCCGGACGACTGCAATCACCTGCACGTCGACATCGCCTTTGCGAAAGGGCCGCTGAACGTCGGCGGCTGAGGGAAGGACCCACAGGCCTAGTCGGTCAACATTGCCCGCAAAGTGCGGCGTGCCGTGAGTCCGTAGGTGATCGTTTCCTTTGCCCTTCCCGCTCTCCGACCGTAGCTCGCTCCGTCGGCTGCGTGCTCTCCGCTCGCTATTCGCAGACTCCGCCCTCCGCTGCGCTCCGGGCTGCGCTTAGCAACCGCTCCCTGCGAGCACTCCGCCGTCTCCGCTCCCTCTCGATCTCCACGCCGGAAGGGCAAAGGAAACGATCACCAAGGAGAGAGCATGGCCAGCACGACGTTCGACATTCAGGTCATCAAGACCACCATCTCGACTCAGGCCCCGGTGCATATCGTCAGTGAGAAGCTGGCTTCGCGCCGTGTGGATCTGCAGGGTTTCGGCCAGCACGGCTACGAGCTCGTCTCGACGCTCAAGCTCGAGGGTCAGGGCTTCGTCACCCTCGTGGACACCATCCAGCGGCCGGTCTCAACGGAGTAGCTGGAACCACTGGGGCGGCCGCGGCCGCCCCAGCTTCGCGCGGTGCGGGCGTCGGCTCCCAGCTGCGCAGCTGCGGCTCGGTCGACCACCAGTGCTCCGCGAAACTCGCTGGCATCTGTAGAAGCTCACCCATGCGGGGAGCGTAGCGCTGGCCGCTGCCCGGAAGCCTGAGTTTTCCACACCGGCGGTGTGGTGGTGCTCAGCTATCCGGTTCAGCTCCAAGCTATGGGCAGAAGGCGAGGATGCAGTGCGGCTCAGTGCACGACTTCTCAGGGATCCTGACGGCCGCGGCGCAAGTTTGGGGCGTGATCACACTCGACCTCGGCGTCGACACAACCACGCCTGCCGGGAAGCTTGTCGCCAACGTGATGGCAGCAGTTGCCGAATGGGAGCGAGACATGATCGCTCTTCGTGCGAAGGAAGGCCTAGCTGCAGCGCGAGCTAAGGGCGTTCGCCTTGGCCGACCTCAGAGCCAGGACCCTGGTGTCGTTCGTCGCATCGCGCTGGCACAAGGCCGGCCTGACCTACCGCTCTATCGCCGAACGATTGAATGACAATTCGGTACCCCTACCCGGAACCGGGAATCGCTGGCACCCCCGGCTCGGTGCGGGCCATTGTAATGAGATCTACCCGTCGTTGATCTCCGCGAGCGAGCCGCGAACGAACCTATCCATTTGCTTTCTGAACGTCTCGCGAGAGACCCGAACCTTCATCAGATCGAACTCACCTCGAAGGGCATCCACGTCAACAGGCACCGCATCGTCGAGTGCCTGCCTGGTCGCTGTCTCCATCCGCTCGGCATCACGAACCGTCAACGACAGCTCACGATTGCGAGGGTCGGAGTCCGCCGCACGTTCGGCCTGGTTCCGCGAAACTACGGCGTCGGCGTAATCCATGAGCAGTTCGAGCCGCGCGTTCCGCTGACGCCTCTCCAGCCCGTCGAGTGCATCGTGACCGCGAGCGTGAATGCCCCCGACGATCACAGCTACGATCGGCCCCAAGACGACCTCGAACACATCCATTGTGGCGGACAGTAGAGGGTCCATCGCCGGGAACAGGATTAGAAGGAGGGAACTATAGACCAGCAGAAAGGCGACGATTCTTGGGGAGAGACTCTCTTCGTTGATCAGCGCTGCCAGGCCACTCGTAAGCGAGACAAGCAGCGAGACCAGCACAGAGAGGTAGGCGACGGATGTGAGCCAACGGCGAAAACGTTGCTTGAAGAAGCGTTTCTTGCTCCATCGCACTGCCAGACGGCGTGCCTCGATTACCAGCGTAAGTAGAAGGACGGCGGAAATCTGGGCGACAGTCGACCAGAATGCGGTTTCCTGAGCCTCGGTCACGAATCGAAGCGTACCGTTCCATTTCCGCGATGATGCGTCCCACAATTTGGACTCGCCATGACTTCGCGAAAGTCTGCGGCACAGCGCAGATCAGCAGCCTGCCTAGAACGGCGTTTCGTCCGGGTTCAAGATGTTTTGACCGCCCTTTGCAACCCACGAGTCCGGTTGGGGCGGCCGCTTCTCCCACCCCGCAACACGTACGTATTCGTGGTGCTTTTCGCCGTCGTCGTCATACCAAGTCACGTCGAGAGTGCCGCCGCCTTGACGCGCGCTTGGGCTGAACTCGGCGCGGAAATCGCCTGATGCTTTGCCCGACAGGTCCTCGAAGTGGCCTCCTTCGAGGATCGTCGCGACGCCGTTCGGTTCACCGTTGTAGTCGTGGCTGTCGTCCACGCGGACCTCACGTGCGACGCTCCGTTCGACGCTGTTGATGAGCGTGAAGGTGTCGGAATGCTCGTCCGATTCCACTCGTTGGATGTGCCATCGCGGTGCCGGCAGAGGGATCATTTTCGAGGAGGAAGCCGCCGCGGCGACCGTACCGTTGACTCGACGTTGTGCAATCTTCTGTGCGATGTCCGTCATGGCGCGTGCGTACTCGGCTTTCGCGTCCTCCAGCATCTTCGAGCTCGCGATCTCTTCCCGGGCGATCTCCCTGCTCTGCTCCAGGATCGGCGCGATCAAGGATTTCATTACTCGCTCGATGTCTCGGCGGTGCCGACGAAGGCTGACAGGGCGGCTATCCCACAACCACTTCGCCAGACGTCCCACCCATCCCCAAATTGAAACCCTCCACGCCTTGATGATGAACGTCATCACGAACAGGACGAAGGCGATGCCGATACCGGTGCCGACGAGGTATGCCCACCACGGAAGCTGGCTTTCGGCCGCCCACTCATCGAGCGCCCTGGTGATCGGCCAACCGAGGATGGCACCAAGCACGGCACCGATCAGGAGCTCGACAGACGTGCTCATGCGACGCCTCGACGGCGGATTCTCGGTCACCCTTGAAGGCTATCGAACGGCCGCGATAGAGTGCGCTCGCGCGGGCACCGGCACGCCCGCTCAGGCACTGAGGGCACCGGCGCGATAGTCGATATCGCCGGTGCTCTCGATGCGTCAGATGCGCTTCTACGCCGCGACCTTCACTCGTTCCAACAGCTCGACCAGTTCGACATTGGCATCACTTTCCGCGATGAACGCGGCTCGCCGCGTGGAGTGGAAGAATCGGCGGCTGTCCGAGTCCTGTGCACCGGAGTTGCGGCAGGTGTGAGTGAACCGGAAGACCGCTTCGACCGCGTCCGCTGGGCCGTCTCCGAGATAGACCGCCCTGACCCACTCGCGGTCGCTGATCGTGTCGGCCTTACGCGCGAAGGTCTCGGCAGCGAACGTCAGAGTTCGATGCGCGCAGCCGTCTCGGCCTGGCGCGGTTCGCGTTGCAGACATACTCGGTCCCTTCCGAACGATGCCGCTTGAACGAAGGAAGGCCAGAGCATCGCTCGGCCTCCCTTTACTGAGGTGATTCCCTCTGCGCGAGGGGTGACTACAGACCGTCTGGTCGTTGCGTAATCTTGTTGACGCTTGGCCTCCGACTCGACCGAAGCGGGTCTGCATAGGCCTCGCGGACGCGAAATGGACACAACCGTCGTCAATTTCCGTCGATCCGATGTGATTGGCCGTCATTCAGGATGACCGGAATTCTGCCGAACATCGCCGCCTAGTGCGTGGTCCCAAGGCCGACCACCGGGTTCAAATCCCGCCGTCTCCGCACTGCAAATCCCCGATCACGGCTTCCTTCATCGGCGTGAGAGCGTGTCATGCCCTACGACCGCACCGGCCGGTAGGTGATGTGCGTGACGAGTGATGCCGCCCGCACCGATACCCGCTCGAGCGCCTGTGTCGGCACGCCGTCGAACACGCGCTCGCCCGCGCCGAGGATGCAGGCGGTGACGTGCAGTCGCAGCTCGTCGATGAGGCCGGCGGCGAGGTACTGGTTCACCGTCGTGGCGCCGCCCGCAATCGAGATGTTCCGGTCGCCGGCCGCAGCGCGCGCCTGCTCCATGGCGGAGTGGATGCCGTCGGTGACGAAGTGGAACGTCGTGCCGCCCTCCATCTCGATGGGGTCGTGCGAGAAGTGCGTGAGCACGAAGACGGGCCCGTGATACGGGGGGTTCGGCCCCCACCAGCCGCGCCAGTCGCGGTCCCACTCGCCGCGGACCGGGCCGAACATGTTGCGGCCCATGATGGTCGCGCCCGAGTCGACGATCGCGTCGACCTCGGCACGGTTCTCGTCGTACGTGTCGAACATCCAGCCGTGCAACCAGTTCTCGTCGATGTCGCCGAACGGCGCCTCCTCGCGCTGGTTCATTCCCGTGGCGAAGCCGTCGGCCGAGACCGCGAGGTCGCTGAACACCGTGCCCATGATCTGACTCCCTTAACCAGTTGTGAATTGCAACTGGTGGCAGGCTAACCCAACCAGTTGTAGACTGCAAGTGGTTTTTCACGAGTTCTCCAGGAGGTGGAGATGGAGCATCGCTCGGGCTGTCCGATCAACCTCTCACTCGAGGTGTTCGGCGACAGGTGGTCGCTCATCGTGATCCGCGACATGATGTTCGGCAACCGGCGGCACTTCAACGAGCTGCTCGCGGGCTCCGACGAGGGCATCGCCTCGAACGTGCTCGCAGACCGCCTCCAGCGGCTCGTCGCCCTCGGGATGATCTCGCGCGCGCCCGACCCCAGCCACAAGCAGAAGGTGCTGTACAGCCTCTGCGAGCCGGCCATCGAGCTCGTCCCGGTGTTCGCCCAGCTCGGAGCGTGGGGGCGGCGCCATCTGCCGGTGAGCCGGGAGCTGTCGGTCCGCGCCGAGCTGCTGGAGCGTGGCGGTCCCGAGTTCTGGGATCGCTTCATGGACGAGCTGCGCGAGCAGCACCTCGGCGTTCCGCGCCCCGCCGGAACTTCGTCGGCCTTCGAGGAGCTGAGGTCCGTCTACGAGGCGGAGCTGGCGCGCGCGTGATGGACGCCCCGGTCACGGTCCGCTCCGCCCGACTGGAGGATGTCGGGGCCATGGCGCGGGTCCTCGTCCGATCGTGGCAGGAGACGTACCGCGGCCTGATGCCCGACCGCGTGCTCGACGATCCGAGTCTCGTCGACGCCCGCGAACGGTTCTGGATCGCCGCCCTCGTCGACGAGCGCTACCGCGCGAACCGGGTCGCGGTGGCTGAATGCGACGGGGCCGTCATGGGAGTCGCGATGGCCGGACCGCCGGAGGCTCCGGAGCCGGGATGGAGCGTGCATCTCTACGTGCTGTACGTCTTGGCCGCCCATCACGGAACGGGCGCCGGGTCGGCCCTGCTGGACGCCGTCGTCGGCTCTCACGAGTCGGCGGCCCTGTGGGTCGCCGACCCCAATCCGCGGGCGCAGGCGTTCTACCGGAAGCACGGGTTCATCCCCGACGGCACGATGCAGGTGGAGGACGGGGTTCGGGAGATCCGAATGGTGCGCACCTCCCGCACGTGATGAATCGAGCCTGAGCCGCGCGGCAGCTGCCGGGTGCACGGCCGGGTTCTCGCTCCGTTCGCGCGCCGGCCTGGTTTCGTTCACCCGGCTCGGGGAGCATCGGCGTGCCCCCGAAGGAGTCACCATGCCCTCACGCCCCGGCATCCGCCGTCTCATCGTGGCCGTCGCCATCGCAATCGCCGCGACGGCATCGGCGATGCTGCCCTCGCTGTCCGCGGCCGCGCACGGGTTCTCGACCGTCGTCTACGTCGACGCGAGCGCCCCATCGGATGACACGGTGAGAACGGAGCTCGGGCTCGAGTACGACCTGCTCGTCGTCTCCGTCGCTGACCAGGAGGATGCCCCGCAGTTCTTCGAGGACGGCATGGACGTCTTCCAGACGGGCGATGAGGCATCCGCCCTCAATGCACATGCTGACGAGATCGTGCAGTACGTCACCGAGCGCTTCGCTGTCAGCGCGGGCGGGAGGCCGTGCGAGCCGACCCCAGTCGGGGAGATCGGCGTGACACAGCGCAAGGGCGTGCCCTATGCGGTGCTCACGCTTGACCACTCCTGCGCTGGCAGCTCCGCGCACGAGATCCGGAGCGAGTTGTTCCCCGATTCCGAAGAGTACGTGACGGGCACCGTGACGGTCGTCGAGTACGATCTTGACGGCGCGAGCGGCAGCGCAGCGCTCGACCGCGATGCGCCGGTCTTCACCACCGAGCAGCCCCTGCTCGAGCGGTTCGGCCACTTCTTCGTGCTCGGTGCCGAGCACCTGCTGTTCGGCATCGACCACATCCTGTTCCTGCTCGCCCTCATCGTCGGCTCGCGCCGACTGCGCGACGTCGTGCTCGCCGCGACCTCGTTCACGGTGGCGCACTCGGTCACGTTCATCCTCGCCGCACTCGGTATCGTGTCGGCGCCGGCGGCGATCGTCGAGCCGATCATCGCGCTCTCGATCGCCGTCGTCGCCATGTGGTACCTGTGGCGCATCCGGCACGACCGGCGCACGCACGAGCCGGAGCGGCCCGGCAGGTTCGGACTGACCCGGGCCGACTGGGGTCGGCTCGCGGTCGTGTTCGGCTTCGGGCTCATGCACGGGCTCGGCTTCGCCGGGGCGTTCGGGATCGATGAACCATTCTCGTGGCAGCTGCTCTCGTCGCTGCTCGTCTTCAATGTCGGCATCGAGGCGGTGCAGATCGCGATCATCGCCGCGGTCTTCCCGCTGCTCGCGCTCCTCCGTCGGCGTGAGCCGATGCTTGCGCTCGGTGTGGGCGGCCTCGTCGCCGCCGGCGTTGCGGTGACGGGCCTGGTCTGGTTCGTGCAGCGGGTGCTCGGCGTGTGAGCGAACCGCTCAGTCGGGCCAGATCTCGACACCGGTTTGCCGCTCAGCACGCTCGCGACACCCGCGCGCCGCGGCCGATCGAGACATGGCCGGGCGTGCCACTGGCGGTGTCGGACGCGCTCGCTAGACTCTGCGAGTACCAAGATCAGGTTGGGTACCACGACCAGGGGGTTTTGCCCATGCAGAAAATCATGACGTCCACAGCACTCCTCTTCGCCGGCGCGCTGCTCCTCACGGGCTGTGCCGCAGGTGGGGGCGGCGCTGAGGCGAGCGCCTCAGCCGACCCGTGCGAGGCGGTGCGCGTCGAGGTGCGCGACATCTCGAACGGTGCGCAGAACGCGCTCACGGCCGGCGGCGAGCCTGCCGACGTGCAGGCATCGCTCGAGGGCTACAGCGAGCGTGTCGACGCGCTCGACGAGTCGGCCGGCGACGACGAGGCGGTCTCCGACGCCCTCGAGGCACTCGGTGAGAAGATCGACGACGCCGCCGAGTTCGCTGCGACGCTGCCCGCCGCCCCCGAGGCGGAGGTCGACGCCGATGCGGTGGCCGAGCACCAGACGGCCATTCAGGAGTCGGCTGCTG
Source organism: Agromyces ramosus (assembly GCF_030817175.1). Classification (NCBI taxonomy): domain Bacteria; kingdom Bacillati; phylum Actinomycetota; class Actinomycetes; order Micrococcales; family Microbacteriaceae; genus Agromyces; species Agromyces ramosus. Next base: position 2,230,048 of record NZ_JAUSYY010000001.1, read on the forward strand.
AAGTGACGTCGGCCTGCGGCGCAGAGTAACGCGCCGCTCCGGCACCTGACCGGCGCGTGGCATCCGATCGACGGATGCCACGCGCCGTCGTCATGAGGCGGCCTTCTTCTTCGGCGACGCCTTCTTCTCGTCGCTCGACGATGCCTTCTTCTTCGCGGGTGCCTTCTTCTCCCCCGTGCCCGCCTTCGATCCGCCCGACCCGGATTTCGAGCCCGTTCCGCCCTTCGCCCCATCGCCGCGCTTCGCCGCGATCGACTGCCGCAGCGCCTCCATCAGGTCGATGACCTCGCCGCCCGCCTCTTCCTCGGGCTGCTCGCCGAAGGTGGCCGCGGTGTCGAGGCCCTCGCCCTGCTCGAGCTTCGCCTTGATGAGGGTGCGCAGTTCCTCCTGGTACTCGTCGACGTACTGCTCGGGCTCGAAGTCCGAGACGAGGCTCTCGACGAGCTGCTTCGAGAGGTCGAGCTCCTTGGCCGAGATCTTCACGGGCTCGTCGAGCGACTTGAACTCCGCCGCGCGCACCTCGTCGCTCCACAGCAGGGTCTGCACGACGAGCACGTCGCCATGCACCCGCAGGGCGGCCAGGCGGGACTTCTGGCGCAGCGCCATCTGCACGATCGCCGTTCGGTCGGTGGATTCGAGCGTGCGCCGCAGCAGCACGTAGGCCTTCGACGAGGCGGAGTCCGGTTCGAGGTAGTAACTGCGGTCGAACATGATCGGATCGATCTGCTCGTTCGGCACGAACTCGAGCACCTCGATCTCGCGACTGCGCTCGGCGGGCAGCGACTTCAGGTCTTCGTCGGTGATGACCACGGTCTGCTCACCGTCGTCGTAGGCCTTGTCGATGTTCTTGTAGTCGACGACCTTGCCGCAGACCTCGCACTTGCGCTGGTAGCGGATGCGCCCACCATCTTCGTCGTGCACCTGGTGCAGGGACACGTCGTGGTCCTCGGTGGCGCTGTACAACTTGACGGGCACATTGACAAGGCCGAATGTGACCGCCCCCTTCCAGACGGCTCGCATGCCTCAAGTACACACCCCTTCCGCCGCTCCAAGCTAGCCCGATGCCAAGATGGGGACATGGCTGAGGGCTCGCGGCACCTCGTCGAGGTCGATGGTCGGAGACTCCGGCTGACGAATCTCGACAAGGTCATGTATCCCGAGACGGGCATGACCAAGGGCGAGGTGATCTCCTACTACGCGGAGGTCGCCGACGTCATGGTGCCGCTCGTCGCCGGTCGGCCGGTGACGCGCAAGCGGTGGGTCCACGGCGTCGGCACGGCGGATGCCCCTGGCCAGGTCTTCTTCGAGAAGGCACTCGCCGAGCACGCGCCCGACTGGGTGCGGCGCGGGGTCATCGAGCATTCCGACGGTCCCAAGACGTACCCGATCGCCGACAATCGTGCCACGCTCGTGTGGCTCGCGCAGCAGGCGTCGCTCGAGGTGCACGTGCCCCAGTGGCGGTTCCGGCCCGACGGATCGCGCGGGAACCCCGATCGCATGGTGTTCGACCTCGACCCCGGTGAGGGCATGGGCCTCGTGGAGTGCGCCGAAGTGGCACGGCTCGTGCGCGTCATCCTCGAGGGCATGGGCCTCGAGGCCTTCCCGGTGACGAGCGGCAGCAAGGGCCTCCACCTGTACGCGCCGCTCGACGGGTCGCAGACCTCCCAGCAGGCCTCGGAGATCGCGCACGAGCTCGCGAAGGCGCTGGAGGCCGACCACCCCGAGCTCATCGTGTCGAGCATGCGCAAGACGCTCCGCGAACGACGGGTGCTCATCGACTGGAGCCAGAACAACCAGAACAAGACCACGATCGCGCCCTACTCCCTGCGAGGGCGGTCGCGTCCGACGGTGGCCGCGCCCCGCACGTGGGAGGAACTCGACGATCCCGGGCTTCGCCATCTCGACGCAAACGACGTGCTCGCACGGCTCACCGACGGCCTCGACCCCACGGCCCCGCTCGCCGGCTCGGGCGGTGGCGCGGCGGGCCCGCTCGGCACCTACCTCTCGATGCGCACGAGCGGCGTCACCCCCGAGCCCATGCCCGGCTCCAGCTGGGGCGAACCGGGCGAGGGCCCGCCGCGGTTCGTGATCCAGGAGCACCATGCGAGGCGCCTGCACTTCGACCTCCGGCTCGAGCGCGACGGCGTGCTGAAGAGCTGGGCGGTGCCCAAGGGCGTGCCCGAGACATCCGGCGTCAACCACCTCGCCGTGCAGACCGAAGACCATCCGATGGAGTACGCGACGTTCGAGGGCACGATCCCGGCTGGGGAGTACGGTGCAGGGTCGATGACCATCTGGGACGACGGCACGTATGCGACCGAGAAGTGGCGCGACGACGAGATCATCATCGACGTCGACGGGCGGCCCGGTGGGCCCCTCGGCGGCACCGTGCGCCTCGCGCTCATCCGCACCGACGGCCGCGGCGAGAAGAGCAGCTGGCTGCTGCACCGCATGAAGGACCAGCGGCCAGGGCACTGGAGCCCGAAGGCGCGGCGAGCGGCGAACGCAGAGGTGGAGCCGATCCGTGAACGTCCGATGCTCGCCACGACCGGCACGCTCGGCCTGCTCGCCGGGGAGGAGTGGGCGCTCGAGTGGAAGTGGGACGGCATCCGGGTGCTCGCGAGAGCCGGCGGCGGCGGCATCCGGCTGCTGAGCCGCAACGGCATCGACATCACTGCCCGGTATCCCGAGTTCGCGGCGCTGCCCGCGGTGCTCGAGGCGGATGCCCTCGTCGACGGCGAGATCGTCGCGCTCGACGATGCAGGGCGCCCGAGCTTCGGCCTGCTCCAGCAGCGCATGGGCCTCACGAAGCCTCGCGAGATCGAGCGGGTGGCGGCGACCGTGCCGGCACGGCTCGTGCTGTTCGACGTGCTCGAGGTCGGCGGCGAGTCGGTCATCGAAGCGCCGTACCTCGAACGCCGGACCCGCCTCGAACGGCTCGTGCGGCGCACGGGCGGCGTGCCCATCGAGGTGCCGGGCCCCGCCGAGGGAACCCCGGCCGAAGCGCTCGCGGAGAGCCGGCTACTCGGCCTCGAGGGCATCGTCGCGAAGCGGCCCCACGCTCGCTACCGCCCGGGCGTGCGCTCCGACGACTGGGTGAAGCTGAAGGTCACCCGAACGCAGGAGGTCGTCATCGGGGGGTATCGCCGCGGTACCGGAACCCGCGCGGGCCGCATCCGCTCGCTGCTGCTCGGAATCCCGGGAGCGCAGGGCCTCGAGTACGTGGGCCGGGTCGGCTCCGGATTCCGCGAGATCGAGCTCGACCGCCTCCTCGCGGCGCTGCGCCCGCTCGAGCAGCCGGCGTCGGCGTTCGTGGAGGTGCCGCCGGCCGATGCCCCCGACGCCGTGTGGGTGAGGCCCGAACTGGTCGGCGAGATCGAGCTCAGCGACTGGACCACGACGGGCGTCGCCCGCCACCCGCGGTGGCGGGGCCTCCGCCCCGACAAATCGCCCGATGACGTGCAGCGCGAGGAGCCCGAATGAGCGATCCCGAGGTGAAAGACGAGGAGCACCGCGACGACCGCGATGCGGGGAGCGACACCGAGCGCGACGTCGAGGAGCGTCGACACGGTGTGAAGCGGGTCGTCGGCCTGCTCGGGCCCGGACTCATCACCGGCGCCTCCGACGACGATCCGTCGGGCATCGCGACGTACGCGCAGGCGGGTGCGATCTACGGGTACGGCACGCTCTGGACGGTGCCCGTCGTGCTCCCGCTCATGATCGCCGTGCAGGAGATCTGCGACCGCACCGCCTCCGCCACCGGCAAGAGCCTCGGCGCGCTGGCGCGGGAGCGGTTCACGGGCGGCTGGCGCATCGTGATCCTGCTGCTCGTGGTCGCGCTGTTCGCCGCGAACGGGCTGAACGCCGCCGCCGACCTGCTCGCCGTCGGCGAGGGCATGGAGCTGCTGCACGCCGGTCCAGCCCAGCTCTGGAGCGCGGTCGCCGGCCTCGGCATCGGCGTGATGCTGTTCTTCGGCTCCTTCACCATCGTGGCCAAGATCATCCGCTGGCTCTGTCTCAGCCTGTTCGCCTACGTCGGTGTGCTCGTCGTGGCGAACGTCGACTGGGTCGACGTTCTGAAGGGGCTCGCCGGCTTCGGCTTCGAGCTGACACCCGCGTACCTTGCCATGATCGTGGCCATTCTCGGCACGAGCCTCTCTCCGTACCTGTTCTTCTGGCAGAGCGAGGACCGCATCGAGGAGATGCGGGTGGCCCCCGAGGGCGGCGACGAACCGGTGCCGCTCGTGCGGCGCGGACGCAAGCGGGCTCGACGGCAGCTGCTCGAGACCCGCATCGACGTGGTCATCGGCATGGCCTTCTCCGTACTCGTCATGTTCGCGATCATCGTCGCGACCGCGGCGACGCTCGGCGCCGAGGGCGAGAAGGTCGAGACCGCAGCGGATGCCGCGAGGGCCCTCGAGCCGATCGCCGGCCCCGGGGCATCCGTGCTCTTCGCCCTCGGCTTCATCGGGTCGGGCCTGCTCGCCGTGCCCGTGCTCGTCACCGCGGGATCCGCCGCGCTCGCAGCCCTCCTCGGCAGGGACTGGAGCCTCGCCGCGAGCCCGCGCCGCGACCCGTTCTTCTACACGCTCGTGGGGGTCGGCACGGTCGGCGGCGTGGTCCTCAGCCTCGTGTCGGCGAACGCCGTGCAGCTGCTCGTGTTCAGCGCGCTGATCAATGGGATCGTGGCCGCGCCGTTCCTCATCCTCGTCATGATCATCGCCCGCGACCGGAAGGTGATGGGCGCATTCCGGGCGGGCCCGCTCGCGGCGTCCGTCGGGTGGCTCGCGGCGGGCGTGATGACCGTGGCGAGTGTGCTGGGCGTCGTGCTGACCATCGCCGCCATCTTCGGCGGGTGAGCCCTCAGGAATCCGCGTCGCCGGTGAGCAGGTCGAGCAGGCTGGCCTCGCGGTTGCCCAGGCGCGAGACGACTCGTCCCGCCTCGTAGGCCTCGATCACCCGAGGATCGACGTAGCTGCCGCGAGCGATCGCCGGCGTGTTGCCGAGCACCCGTGCGGCCTCCTCGATCGCCTCGCGGACGGCGCGGGACCGCGCGCGGGCGGTCGTCTCCACTCCGAGCGCGGCCAAATGGTCGGCCGCCACGATCGTGCCCCGCAGTGTGCGGAAGTCCTTCGCCGTGAAGTCGCCACCGGTTCTCGCCCGGATGTCCTCGTTCACATCGACCGGCCCGACCGCGCGCATCGCTCGCCCCGCCGACCAGGCGAAGAGCCGTGCAGCGGCCGAACGCTGAGCTGCACGCCCGACGAACGCCGCGAGCGCGGCATCCGAGACTCGCAGGTCCTGGGTGATGCCACCCTTCGCGCGGAATCGCAGCCGAACCGTCTCGGCGTCGTCGAGCGAGGCATTGCGCACGAGCAGCGTCGTGAGGCCGCGGCTCCGGAAGCCCGCGAGGGACTCCTCTGAGCCGATGCGGATCGCGCCGAGGTCGAGCGTGCGGAACGCGGCCGCGAGCACGCGCTCTCGAGGCAGCTCGTCGAGCGCGAGGTCGCGTCGCACCGTTCGGCGGGCGAGCGGGAGCGACGCGGCGAGCGCGGTCATGCGGAGGAACTTCTCTGCGTCCTGGCGCTCGCGCCACGCCGGGTGGTACAGGTACTGGCGACGGCCGGCCGCGTCGACGCCGACGGCGAGGATGTGCGCGTTCGCGGCATCCGCGATCCAGACGTCCTCCCACGCCGGTGGGATCGCGAGGTCGGCGATGCGGGCGCGCTCGGCGCGGCCGGCGACACCGCCGTCGCTGTGCACGTACGCGAAACCGCGCCCCCGTCTCACCCGTGCGAATCCGGGTGAGACGTAGGGCTCGACCCGTTTGAGGCGCGGCATCCGGGGTCAGTGGTTGCGGAGGGCCGAGATGAGTTCGGACTTGCGCTTCCCGCTGTACCCGGTGATGCCGAGCTCCTTCGCGCGCTTCTTCAGTGCGTCGACGGTCCAGTCGTCGTAGTCGCCGTGCTTGCCGCCCTTGCGGCCGACGGCGCTCCGGCCCTGCTTGGCTGCGGCGTTCGAGATGCGAGCGGCCTTCTCCTTCGACGCTCCGTCATCGCGGAGCTCCTCGTAGAGCTTCGGATCCTTCAGCGACGAGTTCTTGCGTCCCGGCATGGTGTGTTCCTTTCCTTACAGGGCGCGGCCGCCGGTGACCGGCAGCACCGCGCCAGACACGTACGACGCGTCGTCGGACGCGAGGTACACGTAGGCGCCCGCGAGCTCGGCGGGCTGTCCCGCCCGGCCGAGCGGGGTGTTGCGACCGAACTCGGGCAGCTTGTCGGGCCAGCCCGTAGCCGGGATGAGCGGCGTCCAGATCGGACCTGGAGCGACCGCATTGACCCGGATGCCCCGTGGCCCGAGCTCTTCGGCGAGCGCCTTGGTGAACGCGACGAGCGCGGCCTTCGTCATCGCGTAGTCGACGAGTGTCGACGACGGGTCGAATCCCTGGATCGACGTCGTCGTGATGATGCTGGAGCCCGCCTCCATCAGGGGCACCGCTGCGCGCGCGAGGAAGACCGGCGCGAAGAGGTTCACTCGCATCACGGCCTCGAAGTCGTCGGTCGGGATCTCGTCGATGCCGCTGCGGTTGCGCTGGTGCGCCGCGTTCAGCACGAGCAGGTCGACGCCGCCGAAGGCCTGGTCGGTGTGCTCCACGAGTTCCTTGCAGTGCGCCTCGTCGCGCAGGTCGCCCGGCAGCAGCAGCGGATCGGCTCCGGCATCCCGGATCCAGTGCGCCGTCTCGTCGGCGTCGGCCTGCTCGCTCGGCAGGAAGGCGATCGCGACCTGCGCGCCCTCGCGCGCGAAGGCGATCGCGACGGCACGGCCGATGCCGGAGTCGCCGCCCGTGATGAGTGCCCTGCGTCCCTCGAGGCGTCGGCTCCCGCGATAGCTCTGCTCGCCGTGGTCGGGCAGTGGCGACATCCGTTCGGTGAGACCCGGCGGTTGCTGTTCTTGTCGAGGGAACGGGTCGGTGGTGTGCTTGGTTGTCGGATCGATCAACTGATCGTTGGTCATGACGCCTCCTCGGATCGCGAGCCACGGTACGCGGGGCCCGGCGGCCATGGCAGGGGTTGACAGGGGCCTCCGGATGCCTCTCGATCGGCGCGGATTCGCGGTTCGGCGGGTAGCACGCGCCGAGAACGGCGGTCAACCCCTAGCCGCGCGGCTCAGCGCGGCCGTAACGTCGATGTCACGAGGCGCACCACGCCTCCAGGTTCGGCCGAACGGCCGGAACCGTCTATCCGCCTCACACTCACGAGCGCGGAACATGTGAAGGAGAGATCATGAACATCCTCGTCGCCATCATCGCCATCGCCGCCGTTGTGCTGCTCATCACGGGTGGAGTCGTGCCCACGTTGAACTTCCTGCTGTGGGTGGGGCTCGCACTGGCGATCATCGCGGTCATCGTGTTCCTCGTTCGTTACCTCGGCGGGAACCGAACCGTCTGATCAGCGAAGCAGCGGAACGGGCGGCCTTCGGGCCGCCCGTTCCGTATGTCCAGCCTGCTGCGGGGACCGACTGATCGGATGCCGGGTCGCCGTTCGTCCTCGGAATGGGCCACCTCGACCGACACGCCGTATGCTGAGTGGCGTGGGAACCCTGTATTACGGCGATTCCGGCACCCCGATCGGCATCGAGGACCGAGCGCTCGCGCACCTGAAGATCGCCATCACAACGAAACTGCGCCGAGGAGAGAGCTTCACGCTCTCGTGGCGCCACGCCGAAGACCAGCCCCGCGGGCGCAGCACGCTCTGGCTGCACGCATCGATCCCCCTTCGTTTCGTCTTCGACGAGCCCGAGGCCCCCGAGCTCAGCCGGCAGTGGATCGAAGACCTCATGAGGTCGGCGAACAGCACGGGCGGAATCCAGCTCATTCCCGAGCAGCTCGACACCGACCCGATCCCGACGCTCCCCGAGCAGCCGGTACAGGTCGGCGTCGATGTGCAAGAGGTCGACGCCGCGAAGAACGCGCAGACCGCCTAGGCGGCCTGCGCTCGACTTCGCTGAACGCTGCTTAGATCCGCAGGTCGGGGTCGGTGCCGGACGTGGTTTCGCCGCCGTGGATCTCACCGCGCCATGCGCCGCTCGAGCGTTCGCGGTCCTCGATGAAGTCCTTGAATCGCGCCAGGTCCTTCTTCACCTGCATGTCGTCGAGCTGCAGCGCGGCACCAGCCTGCTCGACGAATCCCTCGGGCTCCCATTCGATCTCGAGGTCGATGCGCGTGGAGTCGGGACTCAGCGGCGTGAAGCGGACGCGGCCGTGGTGGACGACCTCGCCGATGCTGCGCCATGCCACGTGGTCGTCGGGCACCTGGTCGCCGATCTCGGCGTCGAACTCGCGCTTGACTCCGGCGATCGAGACGGTCCAGTGCGTCAACGTGTCGCCGATCTGCTCAACCGAGTCGACGCCGCCGAGGAACTCGGGGAACGACTCGAACTGGGTCCACTGGTTGTAGGCGACACGGACGGGCACATCCACATCGGTCGACGCGGTCACTGTCGTGCTCATGATGGTCTCCTCCTGTCCGGGGCAGCCGATCGGGGCCCCGTCAGCCACGGTAGGCAGCATGGTCACCGTGCCGCGAGGGGCTTGTCTCCCCGGGTGACGGCTGCTAGACGGGAGGTGGGGATGACGAGGGTAAGGAGTCGGCCATGAGTGCCAACGAGGAACGAGCCAGCGACACCATGAGCGTCGAGCGCTGGTGGCCGCATCTGTCGATCGCGTCGAAGCACCGGTTGCTCGCCGATCTCGACGGACCGATCGACGACGACACCGCGGCGGAGATCGAGGCGGTGCATGGCACCGCGCCGCCGGAGCGCCTCACCCGGGCCGCGCGGGACTTCATCCGCACGCAGATCGAGGCGGTCGACTGAGTCGCGCGGCGGGGCTACTCGGCCTCGAACGGCTCGGTCTGCTCGGGCTCGGGCATGAAGTGGAGCCCGGCGGTGCTGTTGGCCGCGAGCAGCATCTGCTCGACCCAGAGGCGGTTGAGCGCGGGCGGTCGGTTGCCGCTGAACACGAACTGCAGGGGGATCGACTCGTGCAACCAGATGGTCGTGCGTCCGCTGCCGTTCTCGACGCCGTGCTCCCACGTCATGGCGAAGCTCTCGGACCGGCGCAGCTTGTTGAGGATCGCGACTCGCAGGTGGGCAAGCGTGCGATCGTCGATCTCGATCTCACGCGATGACGAGTTGTAGATGAACTTGCCCATGTCGGCACTCTAGTCGGCAGGACGCCGCTCGCGCATGGCGTGTTCCACGCGTCCGGGGGTGTCAAGCCCCTGCCTGCGGGAGGGCCGCGCGAGTAGGAACAGACCATGAGAGCAGTCACCTGGCACTCGGCGCGTTCCGTCGCCGTCGACGACGTCCCTGACCCCGTCCTGATCGAACCCACCGACGCCCTGATCAGGGTCACCGCGACCGCGATCTGCGGCTCGGACCTCCATCTCTACGACGTGTTCGGCCCGTTCATGCACCGCGGCGACATCCTCGGCCATGAGGCGATGGGAGTGGTGGAATCAGTCGGCTCCGCCGTGCGGAAGGTCGCGGTCGACGACCGGGTCATCGTTCCCTTCGTCATCGCCTGCGGCACCTGCTACATGTGTGCGAGGGGGCTGAGCACGCAATGCGAGCTCACCCAGAACACCGAGCACCGCACGGGAGCGGCCCTCTACGGCTACACCGAGTTGTACGGCCGGGTCCCGGGCGGGCAGGCGGAGTACCTGCGGGTGCGACTCGCCGACGCCAATGCGCTCGTCGTCGGCCGTGACCTGCCGGACGAGCGCTACCTCTTCCTCACCGACGTGCTGCCGACGGCCTGGCAGGCCGTGCGCTACGCGAACGTCAGCCCGGGAGGCACCATGGCGGTGATCGGCCTCGGCCCGGTCGGGCAGATGGTCGTCCGCGTCGCCCGCCACGAGGGCGTGGCCGTGTTCGCGGTCGACCCCGTCGTCGAGCGCCGCCTCATGGCCGAGCGGTACGGGGCGACCACGTTCGATCTGGACGACGGTGTCGCCGAGTTGATCCGCGATGCCACGAACGGACGCGGCGCCGACGCGGCGATCGACGCCGTCGGGCTCGAGGCCCACGGCAATCCGGGCACCGCGTTCGCGCAGAACGCCGTCGGTGCGCTGCCGAGCGGACTCGCCAAGCAGGTCATGACGCGTGCCGGCGTCGACCGTCTCGCCGCCCTGCACCTCGCCGTCGAGGTCGTGCGCCGTGGTGGCACCGTGTCGGTCGTCGGCGTCTACGCCGGCAACCTCGACCCGATGCCGATGATGACGATCTTCGACAAGCAACTCGCGATGCGGTTCGGCCAGGCGAACGTGCAGCACTGGCTCCCCGACCTCCTGCCGCTCGCCGAGGCGCCCGGCGACCCGCTCGGGCTCGAGGACCTCGCCACGCACCGCGTGCCGCTCGCCCGTGCACCGGAGATGTACGAGCTGTTCAAGCAGAAGTCGGCCGGCTGCATCAAGGTCGTACTCAAGCCGTGAACCGGCGCGTCGGGCCGACTCGCCGGGAGAAGCGCTTCTGTCAAGCCCTATCTGGTGGTGCGTCGAGCGACTTACCGTGACCGTGTCATCCGGTCACGAGCCGGGTCGATCGAGATGGAGGTTCGACCATGTACCGACTCCGATGGGGCATCACCTGCGCGGGTGCCGCAGTCGTCGCGATCGCGCTCGGCGGGTGCGCCGTGGGCACCGGCGGCGGCGGAGCGGCCGACGATGCCGAGTACGATTCCGGAGCCGAGCTCGGCGGTGAGCTGTCGGTCATGGGCTTCTCGGGCGTCGATGAGGTGGCCACGTCGCGCGTCGAGTTCGCGGAGGCCGAGCTCGGCGATGTCGAGGTCGAGCTCATCGAGGGCGACCTCGACATCCAGCAGTTCCTCTCAGCCGTGGCATCCGGTGAGCCGCCGGAGCTGCTCTATGCCGATCGCGACCAGATCGGATCGCTCGCCGCTCGCGGCGCGATCATCCCGCTCGAACGTTGCATCGAGGGCGAGGAGATCGACATGGACCAGTTCCGGGAGTCGGCCGTCGAGCAGGTGACGCTCGACGGCCAGGTCTACGGCATCCCGGAGTTCAACCAGGTGCAGGTCACGATGGCCAACGCCGACCTCCTCGCCGCCGCCGGCGTGTCGATCGAGGACGTCAACGGTTCCGACCGCGAGGCCATGACCCAGGCCAACCTCGCACTCACGAAGAGCGATGGGGGCTCGCTCTCGGTCATCGGCGTCGATTCCAAGCTGCCGGAGTTCCTCCCGCTGTGGGTGGCTGCGGCGGGCGGATCCATCCTGTCCGAAGACGGACGCACGGCGGCGCTCGATTCCCAGGAGGCCATCGACGCACTCACCTGGGCGGTCGGCATCTACGACGACCAGGGCGGCTTCAGCGCGGTGAAGGCGTTCCGCGACTCCGCCGACTTCTTCGGCGAGGGCAACCAGTTCGCCACGAGCACGCTCGGGGCCATGCCGATGGAGCAGTGGTACATCAATGTGCTCAACGAGGTCTCGCCCGACGCCCCGATGGCGTTCGACACCGTGCGCACCACGGAGGGCGAGCCGATCGCCTTCGCCGGCGGTTCGGCGTGGGCGATCCCGTCGGGGACCGAGAACTCCGAGGCCGCGTGCCGGTGGGCGAGGGCGATGACCTCGGTCGAGGCCTGGCAGGCCGCCGCCGACGCCCGGCTGGCCGTCCGCGAGGAGGAGGGGAAGCCCTTCACCGGCATCCTCACCGGCAACTCCGTCGCCGATGAGGAGATCCGCGGCATGGTGACCTCTGGCGGTGAACCCTGGGACTCCGGCATCGAGGCGATGTACGAGGCCAACGACAACACGGTCTCGCTTCCCGCGAACCCCGCCGACGCCGAGTTCGAGCAGGCGATGCAGGATGCCGTGAACAGCGTGCTGAACGGGGAGGCGACGCCCGAGGAGGCGCTCGCCGAGGCCCAGGAGACCGCCCAGCAGGCCCTCGACGAGGGCTGGGAGAAGCTCGAGAGCCGCGAGGAATGACGAGCACCGCCGTCCGTGCGGGCGGTGGAGCGCAGCATGAGCGCTTCATCGCCCCGCAGGAGCGGGAACGGAACCGAAAGCGAGCCAGCCGGCGCAACCTGGGCTCCGCGCTCCTCTTCCTCAGTCCATGGATCGTCGGCTTCGTGGTGTTCACGGCATGGCCGATGATCTACAGCGCCTACCTCTCGCTCACCGACTACGACGTGATCAACGATCCCGAGTTCGTCGGCTTCGCGAACTACGCCGAGATGGCGTCCGACCCGAAGGTGCTCCTCGCGCTCGGCAACACGGCGTTCTTCACGTTCGTCCAGGTGCCGCTCTACGTCATCGTGTCGCTCGTCCTGGCGCTCCTGCTCGATCGGGCGGGGCGCGCCTCCGGGTTCTTCCGCACCGTCTTCTTCCTGCCGAAGATGACGCCACCGGTCGCCGTGGGCGTGCTCTTCCTCCTCCTCTTCAACGGGCAGAACGGACTCATCAACATGGTGCTCGGCTGGTTCGGCATCGACGGCCCCTCGTGGACGACCGACCCCGCGTGGGTGAAGCCGGGACTCATCATCATGTCGTTGTGGACGGTCGGGGCATCCGTCATCATCCTCCTCGCGGCACTGCGCAACGTGCCAGAGACGCTCTACGAGTCGGCGAAGCTCGACGGCGCCGGCTTCTGGCGCACCGCCGTCAGCGTGACGCTGCCGATGATCAGCCCCGCGCTGTTCTTCATCATCATCGTGAACACCATCGCGGGCCTGCAGACCTTCGACGAGGCGTACACCGCGTTCTTCGGCGCCGGGAACACGACGTACAGCAACGACGCCGCATTGTTCTACGTCATCTACCTGTTCCAGCAGGCGTTCGAGTTCCTGCACATGGGTTACGCCTCGGCACTGGCATGGGGGCTCTTCCTCGTGATCATGGTCGTCACCGCGATTCAGCTGGTCGTGTCGCGCCGGCTCGTCTACTACGAGGGGGAACGATGACCGACCTCGACGTCGACCTGCCGGCCGGAGGAGTGGCTGCGCCCACCCCCAGGCGAGATGCGGCACTGCCCGCGGCGGTGACGGCGGTGCCGTCGACGAACATCGACGACCTGCGCAAGGGACGCCGACGCCCGGCGAAGGCGACGCGCGTGTTCGCCTGGATCGCGCTCGCGCTGCTCGGCGTCGTCTTCATCTACCCCTTCATCTGGCTCGTGAGCGCGTCGTTCAAGCCACGGAGCGAGGTGTTCGACAACCGGCTCATTCCCGAGACGTTCACCTTCGACAACTATGTCGAGGTCTGGCAGGAGGCGCCGCTCGCACTGTGGCTCCTGAACACCGTCATCGTCACGGTGCTCGCCGCCGTCACCGTGACGCTCTCGAGCGCCATGGTCGCGTGGGGGTTCGCGTACTTCCGGTTCCGCGGCCGGAGCGCATTGTTCGCCCTCGTGCTCGCCACCATGATGCTGCCCCGGGCGCGGTGACGATGATCCCGGTCTTCCTGATCTGGAACGGGCTCGGCCAGGTGGGAACGCTCACACCCCTCTGGGCCGGCAACCTCTTCGGAAGCGCGTTCTACATCTTCCTGCTCCGCCAGTTCTTCATGACCCTCCCGCGCGACCTGTTCGAGGCCGCGCGGGTCGACGGGGCGAGCCAGTGGGGGGTCTTCTGGCGCATCGCGCTGCCGCTCTGCAAGCCCGCGCTCGCCGTGACCCTCGTGTTCGAGGTGCAGGCGGTGTGGACCGACCTGATGCGCGCCCTGATCTACCTGCGCGACTCCGACACGTTCACCGTGCCGAGGGGGCTCAAATCGCTCGTCGACGCGTTCGGCTTCGGCGGCGAGTGGCACTGGGAGATCATCGTCACGGCGAGCGTCATCACGACGATTCCGATGATCATCGTGTTCTTCCTCGCCCAGCGTCAGATCATCGACGGCGTCGCGTCGACGGGCTTGAAGGGCTGACCGGTCAGTCCACGTGGCCGTCCGGGTCGAGCGGATCGTTCCGCGGCGGCCCCGGCTTGTGCTGGTCGAGCGGATCCTCACCGCGTCGGATCGCGGCATCCTGATCGCTCAGTGCCGTTCCCTCACCGCTCTGCGGTGGCAGGTCGCGCATGCGCCGCTGCTGTTCGGCTCGGCGCAGGTCCTCGATCTCGGAGCTCGGGTCGGCGCCGGCATCGGCGCCATCGGGTTGGTCGTCGGGATTCGTCAGGGTCTCGGGGCTTCGCCCGAGCGGGTGGCCCATGATGTGTTCCTTTCGTGCAGTACGGAATGCCTGGGCATCCGTTTCCCCCAAGCTAGGCCGGTCGGGAGGCGGCGGCGAGGGGATTGACGCGTGCGGCAGAAGTGCTCAACTCAGGCGCCGGTCTCGTGGTGCGGTGTGGCCACGGGCTTGGATTCGGGTGAGCCGCGCTGCCTGAGGTAGACGGATGCCCCGACGATCGCCGCGACCGCGAGGAACTCGCTCTGCCAGTTCTGCATCGACTCGAACCAGAACTGCGAGGTGCCGAGGAACTCGATCGTGCTGACCGCCGGCAGCCCGTGCTCGAGCTGCTCCTCGGAGTACGCCTCGGCTCCGCCGACCGCGTGGAACCAGAACGAGAGCCCGAACAGCACGAAGAAGAAGATGGCGAGCGAGTTCTCGTAGAGCACGAGCACGAGGCCGCCCCGACGCACCGGCCATGGGGTGTCGGGCCCGACCTCCGCGTGGCGGGGATCGTCGTCCTGCTCGGTGTGCTTGCCGATCGGCTTCGACTCCGACGAGCCCTTCTGGAACAAGAAGACGGTGAGTACGACGTACGCGCCCATCTGGAGGAACTCCGACTCCCAGTTCTCGAAGGTCGCCTCGATGAAGTGCCCCGACGAGAGGTAGTCGCCGAACGGGATGGGAGCGGTGGCGTGCGAGGACTGTTCCTCGTTGTAGACCAGGAACCCGCTCACCGCCATGCCGGCCAGGCAGAGGAGGAAGATCGCCATGCAGACGAGGAAGAGCGCATGCTCATGAAGCCAACGCCCGAAGGCCGTTCGCGTTTCGGTGCGGTCTTCGTCGGTCTTGGTCATCTCGCCTCCGGCTCAGTCGTTGTCGATGCAGGGCCGCCTGCTGATCTCGATATTCGACCGCGTCGTCGGGCGCAGGCAAGCCCTTGACACCGGGCCTCGAGGCGGTGTCCGTCCGCTGTCGAGTTCTTGCACCCAGTCCCGTAGCATTGCGGGCATGTCGAGGAGACTGGCGGATGTCGCGCGCAAGGTCGGTGTCAGCGAGGCGACCGTCAGTCGCGTGCTGAACGGCAAGCCCGGGGTGTCGGCGTCGACGCGCGACGCGGTGCTCACGGCGCTCGACGTGCTGGGGTACGAGCGGCCCACCAAGCTGCGGGGCGAACGGGCGCGGCTCGTGGGCCTCGTGATGCCCGAGCTGCAGAATCCGATCTTCCCTGCCCTCGCCGAGGCGATCGGCGGCGGGCTCGCCCAGAACGGCTATACGCCGGTGCTGTGCATCCAGACGGCGGGCGGCATCTCCGAGGCCGACTACGTCGAGCTGCTCCTGCACCAGCAGGTGTCGGGAGTGATCTTCGCCGGCGGCGCCTACGCGCAGGCCGACGTGAACCACGATCACTACGCCCGGCTGGTCGAGCTGAAACTGCCGACCGTGCTCGTGAACGCACCGATCGACGACCTCGGCTTCGCCACCGTGTCGTGCGACGACGCGGCTTCGGTCGAGCAGGCCTTCGGTCACCTCGTGCAGCTCGGTCATGAGCGCATCGGCATTCTCCTGGGGCCGAGCGACCACATGCCGTCGCGCCGCAAGCACGAGGCGGCCCTGCGAATGGCGGAGCGCCACGGCCTCGAGCTCGGCGACGACCGGGTCGTGCACTCGCTGTACTCGCTCGAGTCGGGCCAGACGGCGGCGACCAAGCTCCTCGCGGCGGGCGTCACGGGCATCGTCTGCGCGAGCGACCCGATGGCGCTCGGCGCCATCCGCGCCGTTCGCCGGGCCGGGCTCCGCGTGCCCGACGACGTGTCGGTCATCGGGTACGACGACTCGGCCCTGATGAATTGCACGGAACCACCGCTCACGACGGTGCGCCAGCCGATCGAGTCGATGGGCAAGATGATCATCGAGTTGCTGATGCGCCAGATGTCGAGTGAGCGCACGATCGGCGACGAGGTGTTCTTCGCTCCCGAGCTCGTGGTGCGGGCCTCGACGTCGCCCGTCCGACGCTGAGCACGACGACGACCGATCCGCCGCAGTTGCATGAAATCTGCCAATCGCTGTCGCAAATTACTGCAAGCGAGCGCAAGTGACTGCTGGATTGTTGGATAGTTGCGTCATTCTGTTGCTCTCATTACGTTGAGGGTCATGACGCCGCGGTCTCCACCCGACGCGGCGCGCCGCCCGTCGACACGAGGAGAAACGCAGCGTGACCATGCCACTCGCGGACCCAGCAACGGTGCCCCCGGCCCTCGTCGGTGATCCGCTCTGGTGGCGCAGCGCCGTCATCTACCAGGTGTACGTGCGCAGCTTCGCCGACTCCGACGGAGACGGCACCGGCGACCTCCGCGGGGTGCGCAGCCGTCTCGGCTACCTCAAGGAGCTCGGCGTCGACGCGCTCTGGTTCAACCCGTGGTACCCGTCCCCGCTCGCCGATGGCGGCTACGACGTCAGCGACTACCGCGACATCCACCCGAGCTTCGGCACGCTCGAAGACGCCGAACTGCTCATCAGCGAGGCGCTCGAGCTCGGCATCCGCACGATCATCGACATCGTCCCGAACCACGTCTCGAGCGAGCACGCCTGGTTCCGGGCAGCGCTCGCGGCGGGCCCGGGCTCACCCGAGCGCGAGCGCTTCTGGTTCCACCCGGGCAAGGGGCCGAACGGCGACGAGATGCCCACCGGCTGGGTCTCGAACTTCCAGGGCGACACGTGGACCCGTACCACGAACCCCGACGGCACGCCGGGGGAGTGGTACCTCCACCTCTTCACCCCCGAGCAGCCCGACCTGAACTGGAACCACCCCGACGTGCGCCGTGAGCACGAGGAGATCCTGCGCTTCTGGTTCGATCGAGGCGTCGCCGGCGTGCGCATCGACTCGGCGGGCCTGCTCATCAAGGATCCGGCCCTGCCAGAGGTGCCCGAGGTCGTCGAACCGGGCGGCCACCCCACCGAAGACCGCGACGAGGTGCACGAGGTGTACCGGGCATGGCGAGGCATCGCCGACTCCTACGCGGGAACCCGCGTGCTCGTCGGCGAGGTCTGGGTTCCGGATGCCGCCCGCTTCGCGGCGTACCTCCGCCCCGACGAGATGCACACGGCGTTCAACTTCGACTTCATGGCACGGCCGTGGGATGCCGCAGAGCTCCGTGCCTCGATCGACCTGATGCTCGCGGCACACGCACCCGTGGGCGCCCCGAGCACCTGGGTGCTCTCGAACCACGACGTCACCCGCCCGGTGACGCGCTACGGCCGCGAGGACTCCTCGTTCGCATTCGTGCGCAAGCGCTTCGGCACGCCGACCGACCTCGAGCTCGGCACTCGCCGGGCGCGCGCCGCGGCGCTGCTCACGGCGGCGCTGCCCGGCTCGCTCTACCTCTATCAGGGCGACGAACTCGGCCTCCCCGAGGCCGAGCTGCCGCGCGAGGTTCTTGAGGATCCGATGCATTTCCGCTCGGGCGGGGTCGACCCGGGCCGTGACGGATGCCGCGTGCCGCTGCCGTGGCGCGGAACGCGCGAGCCGTTCGGGTTCAGCCCCGACGGACCAGGTCCTGATGGCGACGCCGCAGCACCCTGGCTGCCGCAGCCCGCCGAGTGGGCGGCGCTCACCGTGCAGGCGCAGCAGGCCGACCCGGGTTCGATGCTCTGGCTCTACCGGCAGGCGCTGCGCATCCGCAAGCGCGAGGCGGCGCTCGGCGACGGGTCGCTCACCTGGCTCGAGAGCGAGCCGGACGCGCTCGTGTTCCAGCGCGGCGACGACATCGTGAACGTCACGAACCTCGGCGATCGCCCGATCGCACTGCCCGATCACGAGAGCATCCTGCTCTCGAGCACCCCGCTCGTCGGCGGGCTGCTCCCTCCCGACTCCACGGCCTGGCTCCACCGATCCGCCTGACCGTCGAGGCCGCGGGCTCGCCCGCTGCACGCACCCTCACCACCCTCACCACACCTGAACACAGCACCGAAAGGACTGGACAATGAAGTCACCAAGAACAGTCGCGATCGCCGGCCTCGCCGCGGTCGCGATGGTGGGCGCTCTCGCCGCCTGCAGCTCGGGCGGCAGCGACAGCGGCAAGACGGAGCTTCGCGTCGCGACGTTCCCGCCCGGCGCCGACGCCGCCGCCTACGAGGCGTTCGAAGAGCAGGAGGCGCAGTTCGAGGAGGCCAACCCCGACATCGACGTCATCGGCGTCGAGTACGAGTGGGAAGGCCCGACGTTCGCCGTGCAGCTCGCCGGCGGCAGCCTCCCCGACGTCTTCACCGTGCCCTTCACCGACTCCAAGACCCTGCTCGAGAACGGCCAGCTCATGGACGTCACCGACGAGGTGAAGGAGCTCGGCTATGCCGACAAGTTCAACCCCGTGATCCTCGAGGGCGTGACCGACTCCGACGGCCGCATCTTCGGCTTCCCGCGCCAGGCGTACGCCATGGGCCTGCACTACAACCGCACGCTCTTCGAGCAGGCCGGTCTCGACCCCGACAACCCGCCCGCGACGTGGGACGAGGTGCGCGAGGCCGCGAAGACGATCTCCGAGCAGACCGGCAAGGCGGGCTTCATGGAGATGACGCAGAGCAACACCGGCGGCTGGCAGCTCACGGCGGCCACGGTCGCCCGCGGCGGCTCGATCCAGGAGGACCACGGCGACGGCACGTACACGTCGACGATCGCGAACGACGCCACGAAGGCGGCGCTCGAGTTCCTCCAGGCCCTGCGCTGGGAGGACAACTCGCTCGGGTCCAACTTCCTGCTGGACTGGGGCACGATCAACCAGGAGTTCGCGGCCGGCAACATCGGCATGTACTCCTCGGGCTCCGACGTGTACACGGCTCTCGTGCGTGACTTCTCGCTGAACCCCGACGACTACGGCCTCACCGTCGTGCCCGTCGAGAATGGCGGCGGCACGCTCGGCGGCGGTGACATCGCGGTCGTGAGCCCCACGGTCGACGAGACCACGAAGGCCGCGGCGGTCACCTGGATCGACTGGTACTACATGCAGAAGCTCCTGAACGAGGATGCCGCCGTCAAGGACGCCGAGACCCTCGCCGCGAGCGACCAGGCCGTCGGCACTCCGCTCCTTCCGGTGCTGAACCGTGAGACGTACGAGGAATCGCTGACCTGGATCGAGCCGTACATCAACGTGCCGCGCGACCAGATGACGCCGTTCATCGACGGCGTCTGGGACCAGACTCCCGTGGGCGAGCCGAAGGGCAAGACGCAGGAGATCTACGCCCTGCTCGACGTCGTCGTGCAGGCCGTGCTCACCGACCAGAACGCCGACATCGACGCGCTCCTCGCGCAGGCCGACGCCGACGCGCAGGCCCTGCTCGACGAGTAAGGCCCGTCAGAGTCCAGCGGATGCCGCAGCGCACGCCCTCACGTGGCGCTGCGGCATCCGCCCCACCCGAAGGAACCCGATGACCCTCACCGCGAAGCCGCCCGCCGCGGCACCGCCGGGCGACGAGCGCGGCCATGCCGTGGCATCCGTCAGCCCGAGACGCCCGAGGAACCTCCGCAGCTGGGTGCGCGGGGGCGGGCTCTCGACGCTCGCCTTCCTCGCGCCGATGCTCCTCGTCTTCACGATCTTCAGCTGGTCGCCGATCGTGCAGTCGGTCATCATGAGCCTCCAGAAGACGAACCTCCTCGACCCGCCGACGTGGGTCGGCCTCGACAACTTCGTACACGTGCTGAACGATCCGCTGCTCGGCACGGCGGTCATGAACACCCTCTCCTTCGCGCTGCTCGCGCTCGTCTTCGGGTTCCCGCTGCCGATCCTCGTCGCCGTGCTCATGAGCGAGGTGCGCCGGGCGAAGGGTTTCTACAGCGCGCTCGCGTACCTGCCGGTCGTCGTTCCGCCCGTGGTGGCGGTGCTCCTCTGGAAGGTCTTCTACGACGCGAGCCCGACGGGCCTGTTCAACACGATCCTCGGATGGGTCGGCATCCCGCCGCAGCCGTGGCTGCAGTCGTCGGCGACCGCGATGCCCTCGCTCGTGCTCGAGGCGACCTGGGCCGGTGCCGGCGGGGCGATCATCATCTACCTCGCGGCGCTGCTCAGCGTGCCACCGGAGCTCTACGACGCGGCCGAGGTCGACGGCGCCTCGATCTGGAACAAGATCTGGCACGTCACGCTGCCGCAGATGCGGGGCATCCTCTTCATCATGCTGATCCTGCAGGTCATCGCGACCGCACAGGTCTTCCTCGAGCCGTTCCTCTTCACGGGCGGAGGGCCGAACAACGCGACGGTCACGATCCTGCTGCTCATCTATCGCTCTGCCTTCCAGAACAGTCTCGGCGGCGACTACGGGGAGGCGACCGCGCTCTCGGTCATGCTCGCGATCGTGCTCGCCCTCCTCAGCTGGCTGTACTTCAAGCTCACCGAACGCTGGAGCACCTCATGACCACCACGCAGACCCCGGTGTTCGAGGAGGTCGCGGCGCCACGGGGCGTTCGCGGTGTCGTCGCCCGACGCCGCGCCGCGCGTCGTGAAGACGACCACGGCGATCGCGCGATCGTCTCCGGCTACGACCGCAAGAAGCCGAGCGTCAAGCTCGGCATGAGCGGGGTGCACCTCTTCCTCTTCGTGGGGCTCGTGGTGGCCGGCCTCGGGCCGCTGCTCTGGCTCGCGAAGTCGGCGATCACCCCGACGCAGGACACGCTGCGCCAGCCGCTCGCGCTCTGGCCCAACGGCGTCGACTGGGCCAACATCCCCCAAGCGTGGAACGACGTGCACATCGACCAGTTCTTCTGGAACACGATCGTGATCGCGGCGGGCTCGTGGTTCTTCCAGCTGCTCATCGCGACCACCGCCGGCTACGCGCTCTCGGTGCTGCGGCCGAGGTACGCGCCGATCCTGAACGGCGCGATCCTCGCGACGCTCTTCATCCCGGCGGTCGTGCTGCTCGTGCCGCTCTACCTCACGATCGTGAACCCGCCGCTCCTCGGCGACGTCTCGCTGCTCAACAACTACCTCGCGGTGTGGCTGCCGGCGGCGGCGAACGCGTTCAACATCCTGCTCGTGAAGCGCTTCTTCGACGCACTGCCGCGCGAGGTGTTCGAGGCGGCTCGCACCGACGGGGCCGGGCCGTTCCGCCTCTTCTGGTCGATCGTGCTTCCGATGTCGAAGCCGATCCTCGGCGTCGTCTCGGTGTTCGCGATCATCGCCGCGTGGAAGGACTTCCTCTGGCCGATGCTCGTGCTGCCCGATCCGGCGGTGCAGCCGCTCTCGGTGCGGCTGCCCGCGGTGCAGCAGTCGATCGAGCTCGACGTGTTCCTCGCGGCGCTCGCCATCTCGTCGCTCATCCCGGTCGCGCTGTTCCTCGTGTTCCAGGGGGTGTTCCTGCGCTCGGCCGGCCTCGGCGGTGCGGTGAAGGGGTGAGTGCAGGCTGGGCGACGGATGCCTCGCGCTTGCGTAAGCTGGCCGGCGTGGGTCATCCGCAGGTCGTCGATCCGGCGCATCCGCTCATCGAACGCGTGCGCCGCATCTGCTTCGAGCTGCCCGAGGTGGTCGAGGTCGAGGCGTGGGGAAGACCCACGTTCCGCGCGGCGAAGCCGATCTTCGTCCATGTCGCCGCGACCGCCGAGAACCCGTTCTCGATCGTCGTGAAGACCGACCCCGACGAGCATCTCGCGCTCATCGAAGACGGCCGGTTCTTCGGCGTGCCGTACTACGACCGCGCTCGCTGGCTCGGTACCGACCTCGACGCACCCGATGTCGACTGGCAGCTGCTCGCCGAGCTCATCGAGACCTCCTACCGGCAGGTGGCGAACGTGCGCCAACGCCGGGCGCTCGACCTGCTGCGGCCTTCGCGCACCGGTGAGGAGACGTCCGTCCCGCCCGTCATTCCGGCCGCGCCACCCGTCGCCCGTCGATTGGCGAGATCGAGACACGTGCGTTAGAGTTACGTGGTTGCCTGATCGCCGATGAAGCGCGGGCGACATCCCATGCGCCCGTAGCTCAACGGATAGAGCATCTGACTACGGATCAGAAGGTTGGGGGTTCGAATCCCTCCGGGCGCACACTGGTTGAGACAGTAGCTCTGTTCATCAGAGGCGTGGCGGCTCGCGAAAGCGGGCCGTTTTCGTTTTTCCGCCGTGCGTTCGCTCGACCGCGTGCACTGAGATTGTGCCGCGCATCTGCTCGTGCGAATCGGTCACACGGTGACGCGGGCGCTCGCGAGAGGGTAGGCTCGGCTCACATCTGATTCCCGTGATCGAGAGTTCGGATATGAGGGGTGCGCGCGTCGGGTTCGTCCCGACAACGCAGGACCGGGTGGGCTCCCTGCGACAGCGCAGCAGGAAAGTTCCCGGTACCGCCGACCGTGGGGGGCACGTTCGGCCGTCGGGCGCGCTCGAACGCGGGCGCTCCACGATGCGACGCGTCTACGCCTCGCTCATCGCGGTCGCCGTCACCATCGTGCTGTTCCGGGTCCTCGCACCGCAATCGGCGCTCGCCGGGGCGACGGTCACGGTCGAGCTGCTCTGGGCGCTGCCGGCGGTGCTGGGCGGCGCGGCCGTCGGCATGACGCTCGTCGTGGCATCCGCCTCACGAGCAGGTCTGGCGGGCATGGCGCGCTTCGGGCTGCCCGACTTCGGCACATCCGGACGGGCGCTGTCGAACGCCCTCGCCTGGGCGACGATCGGCGTGCTCGCGGTGCACTTCACGGCAGCCGCCTTCGAGCTGCTGCCCGGCGGGCACCGCGCCGTTGCCGCGATCATCGGCGGCTCGCTCGGAGTCGGCACGTATCACCTGCATCGTCACGCCATCGAGCACGACGCGTACCGGACGTTCAACCTCGTGGCCATGCTCCTCGCCTCGGGGAGCCTTGCCAGCATGAGCATCACGCCGACCGGCGAATGGTGGACCCGGAACTTCAGCACGCTCGGCACCTCCGACGACATTGCTGCGGCCTGCTTCAACATCGCGATCATCGTGTCGGGCGCGGGCATGGCGCTCCTGTCCGGGGGACTGACGCGGGCGCTCGTCTCCGACGCCTACCGCGTGCGGCGGGGGCGCCTCGTCACGATGCGCGCGCTCATCGTACTGATCGGGCTCGGTCTCGCGGGGGTCGGCATGGTACCGATCGACGGCGACACCGTGCTGCACAACGTGTTCGCCGCTTCGGCCGCAGGGGCGTTCGCGTTCCTCTGCCTCAGCATGGTGATCTGGGCGGCGAGGATGCCTCGCGCCCTCGTCGCCTTCTCGTACGGCGCATTGGGGCTCGAGCTGTTCGCATTGTTCGCGTACGACGTGCTGGGCCTGTTCAACCTGACGGTGTTCGAGATCATCGCCTTCACGCTCGTGTTCGCGTGGCTCATCGCACTCGTCGCGACGACCGCCGGCCATGCGCACGCGGTGGGGCTCCACCACGACTTGGCGGCCCGCCGGCATGCCGTCACCGCAGGCCTCGGCACCCGACGCGGCCAGTCGGGGTCGAGCAGTCCCGACTCGCGCCCAGTGGAGCGAGCGCCGCATCGGCAGCGGCGCTCCGCTTGGACGAGCGCACGCGTGCGACGCGCGACGCGTCGCGTCCAGCAACCGCGCCACCAGCAACGCGTGAGGTGGCGACGCGACGGTCACGCCGACGACCCTCCCGACGTCGTAGCCTTCGCGCAGTGATGCGTCGGACATCGGTCCGTTCGCTCGCGGCGCACATCGCGCCGGAATCGTGGACGGCGTGCCGCGTTACCTTCGGTATGGAGTCGAGTCGTCCGGGCTCGACATCTGCACACCAACAGGAGGACGCGATGGCACGCGCATTCGAGCTGGTCGAGCTGATCGAGCTGGTCGAGCTGTGACCGACGACACGACGACCCACGACACCGTCGACATCGTCCGCAACGATGCCGGCCGGCGGTACGAATTGACCGTCGACGGGGCGCTGGCCGGGTACGCGCAGTTCCGAACCGGCCCCGACACCATCGTCTTCACGCACACGGTGGTGAAGCCCGCATTCGAAGGCCGTGGCCTCGGCAGCCGACTCGCGAAGTTCGTGCTCGACGACGCGGTCGCGAAGGGCGAGACGATCGTGCCAGAGTGCCCGTTCATCGCCGCGTATCTGCGGCGGCACACCGAGTACGAGGCATCCGTCGACTGGCCTTGACGCGATGGGTCGGACGTGGGCGCGAACCCCCTGTTCGGGGCGGTGCGCATGTTCTGGCCGGCCGATACGATTCGAGCAAACCCGAGCCGGACCCGAACCGGCAGGCTTGTCGTGCGTCGACAAGCGAGGCGATCGGATGTCCCGCCGACCGCCCGGGCGCGTGCTCGCCGAGCTCAGTTCGGGTCGCTTGGCGGGAAAGGGGTCTCCTCGGAGGCCGCGATGGGGTGGGAGGTAGGGTTCCCGCCCCATCGTCATGCCTGCGACACCTGGCGGCCCGCCTGTCAAGGGGTTTCTGCGCCCGGAGCCGGAGCGTAGAACTGAGAAACGGGATCGCTTGAACCCGAAGGCAGGCCGGGGCGATGTCTGCGTGAGATCGACACGCGCCCCCCAATGACATCGGCCTCGGCCTGCCGCACTCGATGAGGAGGCCAGGGTGTCGACATCAACAGCTGGTTCCACGATCGACGACATGGTCGAACTCGTGCCCCTCGATGCGATGAGCTGGCGCGTGTGCGATGCGCGGTACGCCGACGGCGGGCGCCGCACCATCCTCGGGTACCTCCGGGAGACCGGGGGCGAGTTCGAGATGATGTGGATGCGGCCGCGACCCGGTGTCTGCTACCGGTACGCCACCTTCGACGACGCGCTTCGCGCGGTTCGGCTGCGGGTGCATCACCTGCGGTGACGCCGGCGGAGGGCGTCGGTCAGGCGTCGGTCAGTCGTCGCTGACGCCGGCGCTGTCGGGCGTTTCGCCGACCGAGACACGGAGCCGATTGCAGAGCTCGGTGAGCGTGCGGAGCTCGTCGTCGTCGAGGCCCTGCCCGACGTGTCGGTCGATGGCCTCCATGTGCGTGATCGCGACCCGGCGGAAGAGCGCGAACCCCTCGTTGGTGATGGCGACGACCGTGCCGCGGCCGTCGTTCGGGTCGTGCGTCTTCGCGACGAGTCCGCGCGCGACGAGGCGGTCGACGAGCCGGCTCACGCTCGGCTGGGTGATGAGCACGTTGCGGTTCAGGTCTTTCAGTCGCAGCCGACGACCCGGCGCACGTGTGATGTTGAAGAGCACGTCGTACTCGTTCAGCGAGATGACCTCGCTCGGGAACTCGGCGGCGAGTGCTCGCATGATGGTGACCTGCGTGCGGAACAGCGACTCCCACGCGGCGACCGTGATCGCGCGATCGCTCATGCCGGCTCCCTTCGATGATCGGACTCATCCAACAATAGGGAACCGCAGGTGGAATCGGTTGAGGGCCGGTCGTAGAGGCTGACGACCGGCCCTCTCCCTTGCACCAAGAGTGTCCTGCAATCACATTCCACACCGACCGCCACAGCAAACAGTCGGTGCACTTCCGAATATATAACGGATCGGTAACGGGCGCTAGTTATCGTTCTGTGATTTTTCGAGATGTGTCGCTGTGGCTCGAGCGAGGCGGGCCGGAGCGCTCGCGCCGAGGCCTAGAAGACGTCGGGGCTCGGCGTCGAAGCCTGGCGGATCGAGACATCCGCGTGGCGGTCGAATCGGTATCCGACGCCGCGGACGGTGCGCACGATGTCCTGGTAGTGGGCGAGCTTCGAGCGCAGGCGGCGCACGTGCACGTCGATCGTGCGCTCGCTCGGTGCCTCGTCGTCGGCATCCCAGAGGCGCTCGATGAGTTCGTGGCGGTCGATCGTGCGGCCCTCGCGCAGCACGAGGTACTGCAGCAGCTCGAACTCCTTGTAGGTGAGGCCGGCCGCCTCGCCGTCGAGCAGCACACGCTTGCGGGAGATGTCGATGATCACACCATTGGGGTGACGGTCGGCGTCATCGCGGGTCCCCTGTCCCTCGCGCTGCTTGGCGAGCGCGGCTGGGTCCTGCAGGGCGAGACGCACGACGTCGACATCGCGTCCACCGGCCCCCTCCGGGGCGAGGGCGACCGCGGCGTAGGTCTCGGCCGAGGGCGCGACCTCGGCGGTGAGCGTGCGGAGCGCCTCCACGATGCGGTGCAGCGTCGTGCCGTCGGCCAGGGCCTTGGCTTCGTCGATGCCGACGTACAGCACGAAGCCGCGGGCTTCGGTGCCTTCGGGGACCGCACGGACGCGCGGCGCCGCGGGAGCAGGGGTGGCCGGTGCCTCGATCGCCGGCGTGATGGCGTGCTGGGCGGGGACCGAGCGGAGCGGAGCCGGCGACTGGGGTGCCGGGAGCGAGGGTGCCGTCCGGGCCTGGACGGGGCGGGCAGAGGTGGTGGTGCGAGCGGGTGCGAAAGCGAGAGACATGACGAGGTTCCTTGCGTGAAGGGTGCAACAGCAGACCCCGATGGGAGGGTCTGGGCGAATGGCCGTGCGGCCTGGCGAACCCCCGAGATACGGCGGGTTCAAAGGAGTCAATGCCGATCGGGGTGCGGATCGGCAGCGGGACTCGGCGGTCGGGTCGCGGTCAGCGGCACATTCGACAACACATCGACGCACGCGCCGGCATCATCATGCCGGTCGTCCTGAGGGCCTCGGGGGCGATCAGGGAGCGTGCGCTGTCAGTCATGGGCGCCAGTCAAACCCATACCCGAGCGTGTGTCAATTCATGACCGTCTGATGACGGGGTGTGACATCGCACGCGGTGCGCGGCGCCTCGAGGCATCCGGCAGGATCAGGCATCCCGATGGCCAAGTTGAAAGAATCTGCGACACAACGTAGTTCTAAAAAATCTTCCGCAGTCATCCTGCGGCACTGCGGGGCCCGGTCCGAAGATCCTTCGGTGATGGGTGCTCCGGCCGGCGCTTATACCGTGCCGTAGAGGCGATCGCCGGCGTCGCCGAGCCCGGGAACGATGTAGCCCAGCTCGTTGAGTCGCTCGTCGAGCGCCCCGAGCACGATCGTCACGTCACGCCCGTGCAGGGCGCGCTCGACCGCGGCGAGGCCCTCGGGCGCCGCGAGAATGCAGATCGCCGTGACATCCGTCGCACCGCGATCGAAGAGGTACTGGATGGCGGCCGTGAGCGACCCGCCGGTGGCGAGCATCGGGTCGAGCACGAAGCACTGGCGGTCGGAGAGGTCGTCGGGAAGGCGCTCGGCGTAGGTGGTGGGCTCGAGCGTCTCTTCATTGCGGGCCATGCCGAGGAAGCCGACCTCGGCGGTCGGCACGAGCTTCACCATGCCCTCGAGCATTCCGAGGCCGGCGCGCAGGATCGGCACGATGAGCGGCTTCGGATCGGCGATGCGCACGCCGGTGGTGGGTGCGACGGGGGTGACGATGTCGACCGGCTCGACCCGCACGCCGCGGGTGCCCTCGTAGGCGAGGAGCGTCATCAGCTCTTCGACGAGCGAGCGGAACACCGGGGACGGCGTCTTCACGTCGCGGAGCACCGTCAGCTTGTGCGTGATGAGCGGGTGGTCGGCAACGTGGACTCGCATGGCCTCGAGTCTACTGAGCGGGGGCACGGCGCGTCGGCGCGCGCCCGAGGCGAAGCCGGCTGCGAAGCACGGCGGTACGATACCGGGAGCCGGTGGACGGGAGGCCCATGTCGACGAGTGACCTCACGCACCACCGCGAGTGGATGCGGCTCGCGCTCGCCGAGGCCGAGCAAGCGCCGGCCACACGCGACGTCCCCGTCGGCGCCATCGTCGTCGACCGCGACGGCGTTGTCATCGCCGCCCGGCGCAACGAGCGTGAGCTGATCGGCGACCCGACGGCGCACGCCGAACTGCTCGCCCTCCGAACCGCCGCCGAGGCCACCGGCGACTGGCGCCTCACCGACTGCACGCTCGTGGTCACCCTCGAGCCGTGCGTCATGTGCGCGGGGGCGATCCTCGCAGCGCGCGTGCCGAGGGTCGTGTTCGGTGCGTGGGACGAGAAGGCCGGCGCGGCGGGCTCGCTCTACGACGTGCTGCGCGACCGGCGGCTGAACCACCGCGTCGAGGTGTTCGCGGGGGTCGAGGCCGAGGCATCCGCTCGCCTGCTGCTCGAGTTCTTCGACGATCCGCTGCGCCGTCCGCCGGCGCGCTGACCGCACGAACTCACGGCCGCGTCTGCAGGATGAGCGCGACCATCATCCGCCCAGCGCACGCATGCGGCGTCTCATCCTGCATTCGAGCGCGTGGCCGTATTCGACCCGGTCAAGCGGAGCGACGCGCGGCTCCGCGGGCGGCGAGCCCCTCGAGGTACTCGCCGAGCAGGGCCGCGGATGCCGCGTTGGCGGCCGGCCCGAAGGCGACGCGCTCGTCGCGCAGCCGTTCGCGCGAGAG
Source organism: Agromyces ramosus (assembly GCF_030817175.1). NCBI lineage: Bacteria > Bacillati > Actinomycetota > Actinomycetes > Micrococcales > Microbacteriaceae > Agromyces > Agromyces ramosus. Next base: position 2,258,550 of record NZ_JAUSYY010000001.1, read on the forward strand.
GCCGTACTCGGGCAGTTCGTCGCCCCACGCGCGCAGCCACTCCTCGTGGATCTCGTCGGTGACCTCGGGGTGGAACTGCACCGCGAGGAGCCACTCGCCGATGCCGAACGCCTGGTTCTCGTACTGCGGCGAGGTCGCGAGGCGTTCGACGCCGTCGGGAAGCTCGAACGAGTCACCGTGCCACTGCACGGTGGGCACGCCCGCGAAGTGCCGCACGGGCGAGACCGCGCCCGCCTCGGTCGGCTCGACCTCGAGCCAGCCGACCTCTTTACGCGGGCCCTGGTAGACCCGGGCGCCGAGGGTCTTCGCCAGCAGCTGCGCGCCGAGGCAGACGCCGAAGATCGGCGCCTCGGCGGCGACGCGCATCTCGAGCAGCCGGATCTCGTCGGCGAGGTACGGGTAGCGGTCGGTCTCGTAGGCGGCCTCGTCGCCGCCGAGCACCACGACGAGGTCGGGGGCGAGGGCATCGAGCGCCGAGACATCCGTCGACGGAGCATCGACCGTGACGACCTCGTAGCCATGCGCCTCGAGCGTGGGCCCGAGGTTGCCGAGGCCGATCGCCGAGTCGTGCCGGAGCACGAGCGCGGTGAGGCCGGCGCCGCCGGTAGTGCCGGTGCCGCCGGTGCCGCCGGCGCCGCTGAGGCCGCGCGTCACTCGAGTCCCTTGATGACGATCGCGTCGGTGGCGGGCGCCACCTGGTTGGGCTCGACGTAGACGTCGGGCTCGACGTAGATGACGCGCGCCGCAGGGACGGCGTGGCGGATGCGGGTCTCGATCGCGTTCGTCGCGGCCGACACCTCGAGCAGCTTCTGGTCGGCGTGGAAGCCGACCTTCGCGGCGACCATCAGCTCGTCGGGACCGAGGTAGAGGGTCTTCATGTGGATGATGCGGTCGGCCTCGGGACCGGCGAGGATCGCCTGCTCGATCTTGGCGTGGTCGGCATCGGTCGCGCCCTCGCCCACGAGGAGGCTCTTCGTCTCGAGGCCCAGGATGACGGCGACGACGATGAGCAGCGCGCCGATGAAGAGGGTGCCGATCGCGTCGAAGAGCGGATCGCCGGTGATGATCGTGAGCCCGACGCCGATGAACGCGAACACGAGGCCGAGGAGCGCCGCGATGTCTTCGAGCAGCACGACCGGCAGCTCGGGAGCCTTCGCGTGACGCACGAACTGCACCCAGCTCTGGCGGCCGCGCACGTGGTTCGACTCCTTCACGGCGGTGCGGAGCGAGAACGACTCGAGCACGATCGCGATCGAGAGCACGAGGATCGGAAGCCACGGCACGTCGAGCTCGTGCGGGTGCTGCAGCTTGTCGATGCCCTCGTAGATGGAGAACACGCCACCGACCGAGAAGAGCACGATCGACACCACGAAGGCGTACACGTAGCGCTCGCGGCCGTAGCCGAAGGGGTGCTCCTTGTCGGCCGCCCGTTTCGCCTGGCGACCACCGAAGATGAGGAGCAGCTGGTTTCCCGCGTCGGCCACCGAGTGCACGGCCTCGGCGAGCATCGAGGAGGACCCCGAGAAGAACCAGGCGATGAACTTGGTGATCGCGATGCCGGTATTGGCGAGGAATGCCGCGATGATTGCCTTGGTTCCGCCTGATGCGCTCATAGCAGCAATCCTAAGGCGGCCATCGGGCGCGTTGCAGCGCCCCATCGGGTCTGTGGAGGCCGATCCTAGGATGGTCGCATGAGTGCCGACACCCCCGTGAAACTGCCCCCGATCGCCTTCCTCGGCGCCGGCTCGATGGCCCGCGCGATCATCTCCGGGCTGCTCACGCCGACGGTCACCGTCGAGGGCGGCATCCGCACGACGAACCGCACGACCTCGAAGGCGGCCGAGCTCGCCGGGCTCGACGGCGTCACGGCCTTCGCCACCGAGACCGATGCCGCGGCGAACGTCGCGGCGGTCGCCGGTGCGAAGCTCGTCGTCGTCGCGGTGAAGCCCGCGATGGTCCCCGAGCTGCTGCGCGAGATCGCCCCGTCGCTCGAGCCCGGCACCGTCGTGGTGTCGGTCGCCGCGGGCGTCACGGTCGAGACGTTCGAGCGCCTGCTGCCCGAGCACGTCTCCGTCATCCGCTCGATGCCGAACACCCCGGCTCTCGTCGGCCGGGCGATCACGGGCGTCTCCGCGGGCACGCGTTCGAGCCATGACGACCTCGCGCTCGCGGTGGCGCTCTTCGAGACGGTCGGCGAGGTGCTCGTCGTGCCCGAGTCCCAGCTCGACGCGCTGTCGACGATCTCGGGCTCGGGGCCGGCGTACGTCTTCTACCTGATCGAGCAGCTCACGGCCGCGGCCGTCGACAAGGGGTTCACACCCGAGCAGGCCGCCGTGATGGTGCAGGGCACGTTCCGCGGAGCGAGCGAGCTGCTCGCGGCATCCGACGACGACCCGGCCGAGCTCCGCCGCCGGGTCACGAGCCCGAAGGGAACGACCGAGCGCGCGATCGTCGTGCTCGAGGAGGCGGACCTCAAGCAGACCTTCGACCGCGCGACCGACGCCGCGCTGGCTCGCGCACGAGAGCTGGCGGCGGGCGCGTGATCCCGCGCCCGCTGGAGGTCCGCCGAGGCGCAGGGCACTTCGCGCTCACCGCCGACACGGGCATCCAGGCGGTCGCGGATGCCGCGGCATCCGTCGCCCGTCGGCTGCAGGCCGAGCTGCGCGAGGCGACGGGGTTCGCGCTGCCGCTGGCAGCCGGCGACCCGGCCGGCGGCGATGCCGATGACCGTGGCGCGATCCGCCTCACGCTCGATGAGCGGATGCCGCGCGAGGGCTTCCGGCTCGAGGTGACGCCGGCGGGCGTCGCGATCACCGGTGGCGGCGAGGCCGGGCTGTTCTACGGCGGGCAGGCGTTCCGGCAGCTGCTCGGGCCCGACGCGTTCCGGCGCGCGCCGGTGGCCGGCCGCGAATGGGCGGTCGAGGCATCCGTCATCGACGACGCGCCGCGCTTCGGCTGGCGCGGCTTCATGCTCGACGTCGCCCGCAGCTTCCGGCCGAAGCACGAGGTGCTGCGGCTCATCGACCTGCTCGCGCTGCACCGGGTGAACGTGCTGCAGCTGCACCTCACCGACGACCAGGGCTGGCGCATGGAGATCCGCCGCTTCCCGCGGCTCGCCGAGGTCGGCGGATGGCGGCCCGAGTCGCAGCTCGGGCACGGCCCGGAGTCGACGCTCGACGGGCGCCCGCACGGCGGCTTCTACACGCACGACGACCTGCGCGAGATCGTGGCATACGCCGCCGAGCGCATGATCACGGTCGTGCCCGAGATCGAGACGCCCGGCCACGTGCGGGCCGCGCTCGCCGCCTACCCCTCGCTCGGCGTCAGCGGCGAGCCCGTCGAGGTGTGGACGCGCTACGGCATCACCGACGACGTGCTCAACGTCGAGGAGTCGACCGTCGACTTCTTCCGCGGCGTGCTCGACGAGGTCATGCACGTCTTCCCGTCGACCTACATCGGCGTCGGCGGCGACGAGGCCCGCAAGACGCAGTGGGCGGCGGATGCCCGCACCCGCGAACTCATGGCCGAGCGCGGACTGGCGACGCCGAACGAGCTCCAGGCCTGGTTCATCCGTCAGCTCGACGACCACCTGACCGCGGCGGGGCGTCGCCTCTACGGCTGGGACGAGGTGCTCGAAGGTCCCCTCGCGCCCGGCGCGACGATCGCCTCGTGGCGGGGCCTTCGGGGTGCGCAGGTCGCGGTCGCCCGAGGTCACGATGTGGTGCTCTGCCCCGACGACTTCGCCTACCTCGACTACCGGCAGTCGGATGCCGCCGACGAGCCGATCCCCGTCGGCACCGTGCTGAGCCTCCGCGACGTCTACGACTTCGAGCCGCTGCCCGGCGACGCCGACGAGGCGATGCGCCGGCACGTGCTCGGCGTGCAGGCGAACGCGTGGACCGAGCACCTCGACACCGCAGCGCGGCTCGACTACGCGGTGTTCCCGCGGCTCGCGGCGTTCGCCGAGGTCGCGTGGAGCGCCCCCGGCAAGGACTGGGACGACTTCTCGTCGCGGCTCGACGAGCAGCTCGCGATCTACGACGCGATCGGCGTGGGGTACCGGCCGCTCGACGGCCCGCATCCGTGGCAGCAGCGGCCCGGCGTGCCCGGCGCGCCGCGGTCGAAGGCGGCCCGGCAGGCCGAGCTCGCGGCGCTGACCGCCGACCTGCTCGAGTAGCGCGCGCCGGCCGCTCCCACCCGCCCCCATACCCATCCCCCATCCCTCATCCCCTCGCACCCCCCTCGACGTCGCGTCGAGAGTGCGCTTGCCGTCGGTATCCGTGACGCGTGGACGGGGTGGAGGGGGTGCCGCGCGCGTCAGGCGCGCTCGAGGAGCACCATGACCTCGGCGTGGGTCGTCTGCGGGAACATGTCGAACACGCGGCCGCGCACGGGGCGCAGCGACGGCATCGCGTCGAGGTCGCGCGCGAGCGACGCGGCGTTGCAGCTCGAGTAGAGCACGTGCCGGGCGTCGGATGCCTCGAGCCAGCCCGCGAGCGTTGCGCCGATGCCGCGGCGAGGGGGGTTCACGATCACGAGTTCGGGCGAACGCGTCGCCGCGAGCGCGAACGCCGTGGCATCGCCGGCGGCGAAGCGCAGACGGGGGAGCGAGGCATCCGCCCGGCTCTGTTCGGCGCTCGCGACGGCCTCGACGCTCGTCTCGATGCCGACCACCTCGCCCGCGTCGCCCGCGATGTGCAGGGCGAAGCCGCCGACGCCGGAGTAGAGGTCCCAGGCGCTCGCCGGGGCGAGTTCGCGCACCCACTCGCGCGCCTCGCGGTACAGCGCCGACGCGATCTCGGTGTTCGTCTGGAAGAAGCCCTGCGGGCGCAGGTGCAGGGTCACGTCGTTCACGCGCATCGGGAGGGTGTCGGCGTCGGTGAGCACGACCTCGTGCGCGCCCTCGAGCACGGCCTTGTGCTCGGGCAGCACGTTCGCCGTGACGACGAGCGCCTGCGGCAGCGCCTCGAGGAGCGACGCCAGGTGCTTGCGGATGCGCGGGAGCGCCTCGGTCGAGCGCAGCACGAACCGGATCATGAGCTCGCCGGCAGGGGACTCCGTGATGATGAGGTGCTTCAGCTCGCCGGTTCGCGCCGGCACGTCGTACGGGGTCAGCCGGGCGCGGAAGATGAATGCCGAGATCGCCGGGAACGCCGCGCGAAGGCCGGGGGAGCAGATGCCGCACGCCTGGAGGTCGACGCCGTAGCCGTCGGCGTCGAGGATGCCGATGGTCGGGGCGTCGACGGTGCCCCCGACCACCATCTTCGCCTTGTTGCGGTAGCCCGCCTCGGTGCTCGCGACGGGCGGGAGCCAGCTGAGCCCGCGGTGCCGCTCGAGCAGCGCCGCGACGAGCCGCTGCTTCTCGTCGAGCTGCGCGGCATACGGCTGACCCATGAGCGTGCACGAGGTGCATCGCAGGTCGTCGAAGTAGGCGCAGTCCACCAGCCCAAGCGTAGGCGGCGGTGCCGAGAGCTCCCTGACCCGCGCAGCTGCGTTCGAGCACGCGTCGCCGCGACGGTACCGTAGGCGCATGGGTGCAGCAGAGGTCGTCTCGGTCGTCACCGAGGTGATCAGCTGGATCGCACTCGGCGGCGGCATCGCGTGCCTCCTGCTGGCGCTCCTCATCCGCATGGCCGACGGGCGGTGGCTGCGCACCGAGGCCGTCGTCATCGACGGCGAGGAGGGCAGCGTCGTGCGGTGGTTCGCCGAGGGTGCGTTCCACTCCCGGCATCTCAGCGCCGAGGAGCGCGCGCACGTGCAGCACCCCGAGGAGGAGCCCGCCTTCTACAAGCAGCGCGAGCCCGACCGGTTGCGGCTGCATGAGCCGCCCGTCGGTCGCCGGGTCATCCGCACGCTCGGCCTCGTGCTGCTCGGCATCGCGTTCGTCGCGGCACTCGCCGGGCTCATCGCCACGCTCGTCGCCTGAGGCCGCCGGCGCGGGCCGGCACCTTGCGGCATCCGACCTCGTTCGCTACTCGAGCGCCGCGAACTTCTCGATGTCGCCCTCGGTGCCCGACACGATGATGAGATCGTGGTTCGAGACCACGGTCTTCTCGGTCGCATACGTGAACGGCTTGCCCGGGCTCTTCACGCCGACCACGGTGACGCGGTGCCGGGAGCGCACGCCCGACTCGGTGAGGGTCTTGCCGCGAATCGGCTTCGGCGGGTACATCTTCACGAGGGCGAAGTCGTCGTCGAACTCGATGAAGTCGAGCATGCGGCCGCTCACGAGGTGCGCGGTGCGCTCGCCGGCCTCGCGCTCGGGGTAGATGACGTGGTTCGCGCCGATGCGCTGCAGGATCTTGCCGTGCGATGCCGAGATCGCCTTCGCCCAGATCTGCGGGACCTTCAGGTCGACGAGGTTCGCCGTGATGAGCACGGATGCCTCGATCGAGGAGCCCACCGCGCAGACCGCGATCGAGAAGTCCTGTGCGCCGATCTGGCGGAGCGCGTCGATGTTGCGTGCGTCGGCGACGACCGCGTGCGTGACGCGCTCCGCCCACTTCTGCACGAGGGCCTCGTCGCCGTCGACCGCGAGCACCTCGCGACCGAGGCGGTCGAGTTGGCCTGCCGTCGCGGCGCCGAATCGGCCGAGACCGATCACGAGCACCGGGGCATCGTGCTTGATGCGATCAACCAACGATGGGCCTCTCTTCCGGACGCCTGAACAACTGTCGGCGCTGGCTGGCCGCCAGAGCCGCGGCGAGTGTCACTGTACCAACCCGCCCCATGAACATGGTGGCGGCCATGACGTACTTGCCCTCGGGGGGCAGCTCGGCGGTCAGGCCCGTCGAGAGGCCGCACGTGGCGAAGCCCGAGATCACGTCGAAGAGCACGAAGTCGAGCGGTTCCTTCGTGATCTGGGCGATGGCGATCGTCGACACGGCGACGATGGTCGCTCCCCACAGCACGACGCTCACCGCGAGCCGCAGGATGTCGCGGGGGATTCGCCGTCCGAACGCCTCCATCGCGGGCGCACCGCGCGCCTCGGCGAACGCCGCGAGGAACAGCACGGCGAGCGTCGTCACCTTGATGCCGCCGGCGGTCGACGCCGAGCCGCCGCCGACGAACATGAGCATGTCCGAGACGAGCATGCTCGAGCTGTTCAGGTCGTGCATGTTGATCGTCGCGAAGCCACCCGAGCGCGTCATCGCCGACATGAAGAACGACTGGAAGACCGTGGGCGACGCGTCGAGCTGGCCGTAGGTGCGCGGGTTGTTGTACTCGAGGAGCAGGAACATCGCCGCGCCCGCGACGAAGAGGATGACCGTCGTCGCGATCGTGAGCTTGACGTGCACGCTCCACCGGCGCGGCTTGCGCCAGGTGCGCAGCAGCGCGAAGATCACCGGGAACCCGAGGCTGCCGAGGAACACGTCGAGCATCAGGAGTGACTGGAACCAGTAGTCGTCGACGAACTCGACGGGACCCGCTGGGTTGGGGCTGAACCCCGTGTTCGTGAAGGCACTCACCGAGTAGTAGCTCGAGTACCAGGCGCTCGTGCCGAAGTCGTAGCCGGCGGCGAACATGCTCGGCATCATGGCGATCGCGATGACGGCCTCGATGACGAGCAGGCTCGCCGCCACGGTGACCAGCAGCCCGCCGACCTCGCCGAGCCGCACCGCCTGTCGTTCGGCGACGGGTCCGACGTGGATGCGCGACGGGTTGGTGTCGCTCGCCGCGATGAGCTTCGCGCGCAGTCCGAGCCGGCGCGAGATGACGAGACCGAGGATCGACGCGAGCGTCAGCACGCCGACGCCGCCGACGTTCATGCCGATGAAGATGACCGCGTTGCCGAACGGCGACCAGTAGGTCGCCATGTCGACGGTCGCCAGGCCCGTGACGCAGATCGTCGACACCGCCGTGAACACCGCGTCGGCGAGCGGCGTGACACTGCTCTCGCCTGCCCGTGCGATCGGCAGTGACAGCAGCAAGGTGGTGACGAGGATGAGGGTCGTGAAGATGAGGATCGCGAAGCGCGACGGCGAGTGCTTGACGAGCCCGTCGATGGCGTCGCGCACCTGCCCGAACCATGACCGCCCATCGACTCGACCCAGGCGGGCCAACGGCTGTGCGCGCATCGAGCCCCCTCCGTGCCATCAGCGAATGCGTGAGTCATGGTACTCCCCGCCGGGAGTGACTACCCTTGGGGCATGGCGGACATCTTCGATGTGGTGGCGGACTCGACGCGGCGCGACATCCTCGCGGTGCTGCTCGAACGAGAGGGCGTTCCGCATTCGGGTGGGGAGATCAGCGTCTCAGAGATCGTGACGGCGCTCGGGGCGAGCCAGCCGACGGTGTCCAAGCACTTGAAGGTGCTGCGCGAGTCCGGACTCGTCGTCGTGCGCGAAGAGGGCCAGCACCGCTACTACAAGCTCGACCGCACCCCGCTCGAGACGCTCGAAGACTGGCTGATCCCGTTCGTGTCATCGGATGCCGCGGCCGACGCCGCCACGCTGGCCGGCGCCGAATTCGGCGACGAGACCGCGCTCAACCACGAGCAGCGGGCGTTCGCGTCGGCGATCGGCAAGGCGTTCGCCGAGACCGCCCACCAGGTCACTGCGGTCGTCGCGCCGAAGAAGCGTCGTTAGCGCCTGGCCTGCGCACTCAGCTCACGAGGGCGACCACGAGGCACACGCACGCCACCGCCGATGTGAGCGAGCGCACGTGGTTCCACGCCTGCCAGCCCGGCCGGAACTCTCCCCAGGCGGCGGCGAGCGCCGCGTCGTCGCTCGCCGACGCCGCTGCGAGCCGGTTGTTGCGCGGCACGTTCGCACCGCCCGTGACGCCGACCACCCCGACGAGGTAGACGACGGCCCCGGCGATGGCCCACCAGGGCGCCGCCAGCTGACCGGCGATGGCGAGCACGACGAGGGCGAGCGCGACGAGGGCGGTGCCGAAGATGGCGAGCATGAGCGGCGCACGCACGGCCGTGACGTTGATCTCGCGCATGGCCCGTGCCGCATCGGCGGCCGGCAGCCGATGCAGCCCTTGGATGACGAACCCCGAGAAGGCGTAGAAGACCCCGGAGACGACCCCCGTGCCGAGGATCGCGACGACGAGCAGCACATCGATGAACACGGTCATGTGGCAAGTCTGGCGTGCGCCACCGTCAGCGGAGGGGCTTGATCATCTCGAGCTCGAGGCCGCCGGGCTCGAGCTCGTACTCGCGACTGCGACCGGTGAGCGTGAACCCGAGCTTCTCGTAGAACCGGATCGCGCGGGGGTTGTCCTCGTGCACCTCGAGCCGGAGGGTGTCGCCGAACCCGCGCGCCCACTGCTCCACGGCGTCGAGCAGCAAGCGGGAGACGCCGGCCGCGTCGCCGCGGTAGTCGGGCGCGACGTACACGCCGACGAGCAGCGGGCCCGTCGCGGCATCCGGGATGTAGCCGCCCATCTGCCCGACCCAGCGCTCGCCGTCGATCGCGACGATCGACGTCTGGCCGTGGGTTGTGCCGCGAGCTGCGCGCATGCGCCATACCGGCTCCTCGACGTCGAGCGCGTGCGCGAGCGTCTCGGCGTAGGCGATCGGGTAGTCGCGGAGCATCTCGAGCCGCAGCGCCCGCACCGCCTGCCAGTCGGCTTCCGAGGTCGTGCGGATGAGGATGTCGTGGCGCGGCATCCTTCGACGCTAACCCATGGGCAGGGGGCCGGCGCGCGATCCGGTAGACTACCCCGAGGCTTTCAAGCCAACGGCCGCGGCACGCGCGGCCGACTCGATCTTTTCTGTGAGGTTCTGATGGGTTCCGTCATCAAGAAGCGCCGCAAGCGCATGGCGAAGAAGAAGCACCGCAAGCTGCTGCGCAAGACGCGTCACCAGCGTCGCAACAAGAAGTAGGCTTCCGCTTCACCGGCTGAGCGTCAGGCCCCTGCGGCCTGGCGCTTTTCGCTGTACCCGGGCGGCGTACCCTGAGAAGGTGCCCCCACGCGACATCCGCCTCACGCTCATCGGCAAGCCCGGCTGCCACCTCTGCGACGACGCACGCGAGGTCGTGCTCGGCGTCGTCGCGGAGATCGAGGCGACGGATACCTCGCGCCGCCCGCTGCTCGACGAGGTGTCGATCCTCGACGACGACGAGCTGCGCGCGCGCTATGCCGAGGAGATCCCGGTGCTCCTCATCGACGGCGAGGTGCACAACTACTGGCGCATCGACCCGGTGCGCCTGAAGACGGCACTGCTCGCGCGCTGACCGGCGTGCGCGGGTCGTAGCCGCCTGGCCTCGACCGGTCAACCCGTTGCCGCCCGGTGAGCGGCCGCGTTGACTGGCACCATGACGTCGATCTGGAGAGCAGCCGCGCCCGCGTCATCCGCCGACGGCACCTCCGAGCCGAGCTTCACGCCCAGCGACCTCCGCCGCGACCGGTTCGACGTCGCGGTCGTCGGCGCCGGCATCACGGGCCTGTCGACCGCACTCATGCTCGCGCAGGCCGGCCGGAGTGTCGTGGTCGTCGAGGCACGCGAGGTGGCGGCGCTCGCGAGCGGCGGCAACACCGGCAAGGCGAGCGTGCTCCAGGGTGCCAGGCTGCAGCGCATCCGTCGCTCCCACTCGGCCAAGGTCGTGCAGGCCTATGTCGATGCGAACCTCGACGGCCAGGCGTGGATCGCCGAGTTCGCCGCCGAGCACGGCGTCCCCGTCGAGCGCGAGACGGCGTACAGCCACGCCCAGTCCGACTCCGGGCTCGAGACCGTTCGCGCCGAGTACGAGGCGGCCCGCGAGGCCGGCCTCCCGGTCGAGCTGGTCGAGCAGATGCCGGTCACCTTCCCGTTCGCGGGCGCCGTCGCCCTCGAGGGCCAGCTCGCGCTCGACCCGTATCGGCTCGTCGTCGCCCTCGCCCGCGCGTTCGTCACCGAGGGCGGCGTGCTCCTCGCGGGGGTGCGGGTGCACGGCGTGCACGCCACCGATCCGGCCAACGTCGAGACCGAGCACGGCCCGATTCGTGCGGGGGCGGTGGTGATCGCCACGGCGGCGCCCATCCTCGGGCGTGGCCTGTACTTCGCGAAGACCCGCCATTCGCGCTCGTACCTCGCATCGTTCCGCCTCGACGACCCGCCGCCGCCCGGACTGTTCCTCTCCGTCGACCAGCCCACCCGGTCGGTGCGCACGGCACCCGACGACCGCGCACCGGGGGCGCCGCGCCAGCTCATCGTCGGCGGCAGCGAGCATCCCGTCGGGCGCGTCGACTCGACCGCCGCCCGTGCCGACGAACTCGTCGACTGGACCCGTCGATACTTCGCCGGCGCGGAGCTCACGCACCGGTGGTCGGCGCAGGACTACGAATCGCTGAACCTGGTTCCGTTCGCCGGGCGGATGCCGCGCGGGCGAGGCCGCGTCTGGTTCGCGACGGGCTACGCGAAATGGGGGCTCACGAACGGTGTGGCAGCCGCGCTGCGGATCACGGCCGAGGTACTCGGCGAGCCGTGGCCCGAGCACCGCGCGTGGATCCGCACCCTGGGCACCCGAACGACGAAGCCGTCAGACCTCGGCCGTGGAGTCGCGGAGAACGCGACCGTCGCGAAGCTCCTCGTGACCGGCTGGGTCCGTGCCGAGACGAACCGGGCGCCCGCGCCCCGCCCCGCCGAGGGCGAAGGGGTCGTCCTGTCGCGAGGCGGCGTTCCCGTCGGAGTCTCGACGGTCGAGGGGCGCACCTGCGCGGTACGCGCGGTGTGCACGCACCTCGGGGGAGTGCTCACGTGGAACGACGCCGAGTCGACCTGGGACTGTCCGTTGCACGGCTCGCGCTTCGAGGCATCCGGCCGGCTCATCGAAGGGCCCGCGACGCGCGACCTGCGCGCGACCGTGGAGCCCGACGGCGCGCTCTGAGCGCGGGTGACGCATTGTTCCGCAGGATGAGCGCGCCGATGATCGCTCCGCAGGGTCAGGTTGCGGCTCGTCCTGTGCAGCAGCACTCAGGCGTCGCGCGCGCAGCGGAACCCGATGTGCGTCATGGCGGTGTCTTCAGCCTGCGGCGAGCGGGCCGACGGGCGGTAACGCAGGCAGTACTCGGGCGAGCAGAGGTGCGAGCCGCCCTTCAGTACCCGGCGGGGAATGCGGGAGCCGGGCTCGGCGGATGCCGCGGCGAGCAGGTTCGGGCGCGCTTCGGCGTCGACCGCCTCGACGCCCGGCACGACGTGCCGCGGCGTGTAGAACTCGGTGGTCCACTCCCACACGTTGCCCGTGACGTCGAAGAGGCCGTATCCGTTCGCCGGGAACGTCATGACGGGCGAGGTGCCGACCCAGCCCCCGGCGCCGGTGTTGCGGTACGGGAACGAGCCCTGCCACTGGTTCGTCATGAGTCGCCCGCCGGGTCGCTCCTCGTCTCCCCAGGCGAAGCGTGCGCCGTCGAGCCCGCCACGGGCGGCGAACTCGAACTCGGCTTCGGTGGGCAGCCGCTTGCCGGCCCACGCCGCGTAGGCCGAGGCATCCTCGAAGCTCACCTGCACGACCGGGTGAGTGGGCTTGTCGTCGACGGATGACTCGGGGCCGAACGGATGCGCCCAGCTCGCCCCCGCCTGCCAACGCCACCACTGGCGCCAGTCGCGAAGGTCGACGGGTCCCGCGGTCGGCGTGAACACCATGCCGCCGGGCATGAGCTCGGCGGGGTCGACCCCGGGAAAGTCCACGGGGTCGAGCGGCCGCTCGGCGACCGTCACGTAGCCGGTATCGGCGACGAACGCGGCGAACTGCTCATTGGTGACCGGGTGCACGTCGAGCTCGAACGAGTCGACCCGCCGCTCGTGCACGGGCGCCTCGTCGGGGTAGAACTCGGCCGAGCCCATGCGGAACGTGCCGCCGTCGAGGCGGATCATGCTCGTGGTGTCGGTTGCGGAGGTCACCGTTCGAGCCTACGCGCCGCCGCGCCATGCGCCGCCGGACCGTGCAGCGCAGCTAGGGAAGCAGGCGCGTCGGGCCGCGGAAGAGGTAGGTCGTCTCGCGGATCGACTGCTCGCCGAGCATGAGCATCAGCACGCGAGCAAGCCCCATGCCGAAACCGCCGTGCGGCGGCACGCCGTAGCGGAAGAAGTCGAGGTAGAACTCGAGCTCTTCAGGGTCCATGCCCTTGTCGCGAGCCTGCTCGACGAGCACGTCGATGCGGTGCTCGCGCTGCGCGCCGGTCGAGATCTCGACGCCGTTGTAGATGAGGTCGTAGGAGTTCGTGAGGCTCGGGTCGCCCTCGTGGCGCATGTGGTAGAACGGCCGGATGCTCGATGCGTAGTCGACGAGGAACACGAAGTCGTGCCCGTACGTCTCCTTGACGTGGGCCGAGATCTGGCGCTCGCCCTCGGGGTCCATGTCGTCGTCGGCGCGGGGGATCACGTAGCCGCGGTCGGCGACGATCTGCTTCGCCTCGGCGAGCGGGATGCGCGGGAACGGCGTCGCCGGCACCTCGAGCTCGACGCCGAAGAGCTCGGCGATCTCGGCGCCGTGCTTCTCCTTCACCGCGGTGAAGCCCGCGACCATGAGCTCTTCGTGCAGCGCCATGACGTCGTCGTGCGAGTCGACCCAGCTGATCTCGGTGTCGATCGAGGTGAACTCGGTCGCGTGCCGCGACGTGAACGACGGGTCGGCGCGGAACGCCGGGCCGACCTCGAAGACGCCGCCGAAGCCGGCCGCCTGCGCCATCTGCTTGAAGAACTGCGGGCTCTGCGCGAGGTACGCCTTGCCCTCGAAGTAGTCGACCTCGAAGAGCTCTGCACGCGACTCGGATGCCGAGGCCATGAGCTTCGGCGTGTGGATCTCGATGAGCCCCTTCTCGACCCACACGCCGCGAAGCGCGTGGAGGAAGGTGGTCTGGATGCGGAAGATGAGCGCCTGCTTCGGGTGGCGCAGGTCGAGGAAGCGCCAGTCCATGCGCTTGTCGAGGCTCGAGTCGGCCGCGATGGGCGTCTCGGGGTTGGCCTCGGTGACGACGTCGAGCGTGCCGATCTTCACCTCGAGGCCGCCGAGCTTCACGCGCTCGTCGTGCTTCAGCTCACCCGACACGGTGATGAACGAACCATGCGAGAGGGCCGAGATCGCCTCGGTCGTCGCCAGGCGAGCGGATGCCGCGGCGTCGGCGCCTTCCTCGAGCTCCCGCGTCGCGGGGTTCACGAGCTGCACCGCACCCGACTCGTCGCGGAGGATGACGAACTGCACCTTCTTCTGATCGCGCACGGTCTCGACCCATCCGGACACGGTGACGGGGCCGTCGGGGAGCGCGGCGAGGTTCTTGACGAGGGTGCGGTTGATCACGATCGACCATCCTACCTGTGGGGGTTTCACGGCCCGGCGCACGGCGGATTCAAAGGGAACGCCTCTCTAGACTGGAAGCCGTGCCGGCCGACCAGATCCATCTCGTGCGCCACGGCGAGGTGTTCAACCCGCAGGGCGTGCTCTACGGGCGACTTCCGGGCTACGGGCTCTCCGACCTGGGCCGGCGCATGGCGCAGGCCGCGGCCGACGACCTCCTCGCCCGCGACCGCCACGTTCGGTCGCTCGTCGTCTCGCCGCTGCAGCGCACCCGGCAGTCGGCCGAGCCGGTCGCCGCGGCGTTCGGGCTCGACGCGGTGCTCGACGACCGGGTGATCGAACCCGAGAACCGCTTCGAGGGCAAGCGCATGCGCGGCCGTGCGGGTGCCCTGCGCGACCTGCGCAACTGGCCGCTCCTCGTGAACCCGTGGGAGCCCAGCTGGGGCGAGCCGTTCCGGTCGATCTCGGCTCGCATGCTGCGCGCGATCACCGAGGCGTGGCAGTCCACCGACGACGGCGACGTCGTGATCGTCAGCCACCAGCTTCCGATCTGGATGGTGCACCGCAGCGTCGGTGGCCTGTCGCTCTCGCACGACCCGCGACGACGCCGCTGCGCGCTGTCGAGCATCACGACGCTCGAGCGTCGTGGCGACGGCAACGGCTTCGTCGAGGTCGGCTACGCCGATCCCGCTGCGGGGCTCGCCGCCGAGGCGACCGATGTGGGTGGCGGTGTGATGGGCAGGCGCTGGTCGACGTTGGCGCTCGTCGCGGCATCCGTCGTCGTGCTCACCGGATGCACGAGCGACCCGCTCGCCGACCAGTTCCGCGAGGGCAGCGGCAAGAACTACATCGCGGGCGACGGCACCATCACCGAGTACGCGCTCGAGAGCCGCGGCGATCCGATCGAGTTTTCCGGCGAGACCGTTGAAGGCGAGAGCTACGATTCCGCGGATGCCGCGGGCCGGGTGCAGGTCGTGAACTTCTGGTACGCCGGCTGCGCGCCGTGCCGCGTCGAGGCGCCGATCCTGCAGGAGGTGCACGAGGGCGTCGACCCCGACGACGTGAGCTTCGTCGGCGTGAACGTGCGCGACCAGGCCGCGAACGCGGCATCCTTCGAGCAGAGCTACGGCATCACCTACCCGTCGATCCTCGACGTCGAGAGCGGCGAGGCGCAGCTCGCGTTCGCGGGCCCAGTGCCGCCGGCGGCCGTGCCGACGACGATCGTGCTCGACCGCGAGGGCCGCGTCGCCGCACGGGTGCTCGGCCAGCTGAAGGACGCCTCCATCCTCGAGTCGATCATCGACGACCTCCTCGCCGAGCAGGCGTAGCCATGGGCGTCGGGGAGGTCGTGCTGAACGGGCAGCTGCTCGCCGCCGTGCCGATCGCGCTCGCCGCGGGCCTCGTCTCGTTCCTCTCCCCGTGCGTGCTGCCGCTCGTGCCCGGCTACCTCGGCTACCTCGGCGGGTTCACGGATGCCTCGGCAGACGCCGCGGTCGAGCAGCGCAACCGCCGGCGACTCCTGCTGGGCGTGCTGCTGTTCATCGCCGGGTTCACGCTCGTGTTCGTGACGTTCAACCTCGTCGCGGGCGTCGCGGGTTCGTGGCTGCTGCGATACTCCGACGTCATCGTGCGCATCGCGGGCGCGCTGCTCATCGTGATGGGCCTCGTCTTCATCGGACAGTTCGGCTTCCTGCAGCGCACGATCAAGGCGTCCTGGCGGCCGGCCACCGGGCTCGCCGGCGCGCCGCTGCTCGGCATCGTCTTCGGCATCGGCTGGACGCCGTGCATCGGCCCGACCCTCGCGGTCGTGCTCGCCCTGAGCGCCGACTCCGCCTCCGCCGGCCGCGGCGTGCTCCTCGGCCTCGTCTACTGCATCGGCCTCGGCATCCCCTTCCTCCTCGTCGCCGCGGGGTTCAGCTGGGTCACCGGGTCGCTCGCGTTCCTGCGTCGACACATCCGTGCGATCAACATCGCCGGCGGCGTGCTGCTCATCGCGATCGGCGTGCTCATGGTGTCGGGCATCTGGTCGATCTGGATGTACGGGCTGCAGGCGGTGATCACCGGTTTTGTCCCCGCAATCTGACCCGGGCGCGCCCTCGCGCCCCGCCGACCACATCGACTCGGTCGAGAACGATGCCGGCGAGGCATCCGTCACCCAACCGAAGCTCGGCTTCGTCGGCTGGGTGCGCTTCGCGTGGCGGCAGCTCACGAGCATGCGCACGGCGCTGCTGCTGTTGCTGCTGCTCGCGATCGCCGCGGTGCCCGGGTCGCTCGTGCCGCAGCGGTCGAGCGACCCCAACGGCGTCACGCAGTACTTCAACGACAACCCGCGGCTGGCGCCGATCCTCGACGGCTTCCAGATGTTCGACGTCTACACCTCGGCGTGGTTCTCGGCGGTGTACCTGCTGCTCTTCGTGTCGCTCATCGGGTGCATCATCCCGCGCACGAAGCACCACCTCGAGGCGCTGCGCGCGCGGCCCCCGCGCACGCCGGCGCGGCTCTCGCGGCTCGCGGGGTACACCGAGCGTCCGCTGGTGAGCAGGACCGACGCGACCGGGGCGACCGCCGCCGGGGCCGACGCCGGGGCCGACGCCGATGCCGCGATCGATGCCGCCGCGAAGCAGCTGCGCCAGGCGGGCTACCGCGTCGAGCGGTACGAGCTGCGCGGCGAGGCATCCGTCTCCGCCGAGCGCGGCTACCTGCGGGAGACCGGCAACCTGGTGTTCCACACGGCGCTGCTGGGCGTGCTCGTCGCGGTCGGCTTCGGCGGCGGCTTCGGGTTCTCGGGCCAGCGCGTGGTCGTCGAGGGCCAGGCCTTCGTGAACACCCTCGCGGCCTACGACTCGTTCAACCCGGGCCGGTTCTTCAGCGACACCTCGCTGACGCCCTACCGCCTCTCCCTCGAGGAGCTCGACGCCGTCTACGAGACGCAGAACCGCGACGCCATCGGTCAGCCCATCGACTTCACGGCTCACGTGACCGTCGAGGGGCAGGGCGAGCAGCCCGAGGAGCGCACCGTCAAGGTGAACGAGCCGCTCTACACGCACGGCACCGACGTGTACCTGCTCGGCAACGGCTACGCCCCGACGATCACGGTGCGCAACGCCGACGGCGACGTCGTCTTCACCGATTCGGTCCCCTTCCTGCCGCAGGACGCGAACCTCACCTCGATCGGCGTCGTGAAGGTGCCCGACGGGCTGCCCGAGCAGGTCGGCATGGTCGGGTTCTTCTACCCCACGCAGAGCGAGCTGGCCTCGGGTGCCTACACCTCGAGCTACCCCGACCTGATCCTGCCGGTGCTCACGCTGAACGTGTACCAGGGCGACCTCGGCATCGACGGCGGCGAGCCCACGTCGGTCTACACGCTCGACCCCTCGTCGATGGAGCAGCTCACCGGCGGAACGACGGGCGTCGACTCGGTGGAGCTGAAGCCCGGCGAGACCGCCGAGCTGCCGAACGGGCTCGGCACGGTCACGTTCGAGGATGCGTCGCCCGATGCCGGCGATGCGGATGCCCCGGCCGACTACTCGCAGAGCGTGCCGCGGTTCGCGAGCTTCGACATCCACCACGACCCCACGCAACTCTGGGTGCTCGTGTTCGCCGCCCTCATCCTCGGCGGCCTGCTCGTGTCGCTCTTCGTGCCGCGCCGCCGCATGTGGGTGAAAGCCGTCACGCGCCCCGACGGACGCGTGGTGCTCGAGTACGCGGCGCTCGCGCGCGGCGAGGACCCGGGCCTCGAAACCGCCGTGACGGCCTTCGCCGACAAGCACGCCGGGCCCGCTGCCGCGGCATCCTCCGATGGCCCCGCGAAGTCTTCGACGTAAGGTAGAAACATGTCGCTCGACGAGATCTCCGTGTTGCTCGTGTACTCGGCCATGGCCGTCTACGCGCTCGCGTTCATCGCCTACGCGATCGACCTGTCGAAGCGGTCGGTCGCGGGTGCGAATGCGGCGTCGGCGGATGCCGCGGCGCGCGTCTCGTCCGTCGCAGCGCCGGTCGGGGCGGCCGCGGGCGCCGGCGGTGCCGGCAGCGCACGTCCCGGCGCAACGGGGGCCACGAACGCGCCGGCCACGGTCTCGCCGCGACCGGCGGGCAGGTTCGCGGCGGGAGCATCCGTCGCCTACGGCCGTTCGCCGGCACTACGCGTCGGCGTCGCACTCACCGTCGTCGCGTGGGCCCTGCACCTCACCGCCGACGTGCTGCGCGGTGTCGCGGCGGGCCGGGTGCCGTGGGCGAACATGTACGAGTTCGCGCTCACCGGCACGCTCATCATCACCACCGTCTTCCTGGCGGTCGTCGTCATCGCGAAGCACGACCTCCGCTTCCTCGGCACCTTCGTCGTGGGCCTCGTGCTCGTGCTGCTCGGCGTCGCGAGCGTCAACTTCTACGTGAGCCCGATTCCGCTGCCGCCGGCGCTGCAGTCGGTGTGGCTCGTCATCCACGTGTTCGTCGCCAGTGCGTCGGTCGGGTTCTTCGCGCTCGGGTTCGCGCTCTCGGTGGTGCAGCTCATGCAGTCGCGGCGCGAGGCGCTCGCCGCGACGGCCAAGGCCGCGAAGCTCACGTTCCTCGCGACCCTGCCCGACTCGATCACGCTCGAGAACCTGGCGTACCGCGTCAACATCATCGGGTTCATCCTCTGGACCTTCACGCTCATGGCCGGGTCGATCTGGGCCGAGAAGGCGTGGGGCCGCTACTGGGGCTGGGACACCAAGGAGGTGTGGACCTTCATCGTGTGGGTGGTCTACGCCGGCTACATCCACGCGCGGGCGACGCGGGGCTGGCGCGGCTCCCGCTCGGCGTGGCTCGCGATCATCGGCTTCTCGACCGTGCTCTTCAACTTCACGATCGTCAACCTCTTCTTCAAGGGCCTGCACGCGTACTCGGGCCTCTGAGCTTCGCGCTCGGCGCACGTTCGTCGCGCCGGCGCATCGAGGTCGGTGCGCCCGCGCGACAAACCTGCGCCGAGCCGACCGTGAGCCGCCGTTGCGCTCGCGGTCGGGAGCGAGCACCATCGCTCTATGACGCTGCTCGAGCGCGAGCGTGAACTGGCCGAACTCGGCGATGCCGTGCACGCCGCGATCGAGGGCAGCGGCTGCGTGCTGCTGGTGCACGGCGAGGCGGGCATCGGCAAGTCCAGCCTCGTCGGCGCGCTGCGCGATCGGCCTCCATCAGGGAGTCGCGTGCTCATCGGTGCCTGCGATGCGCTGTCGACTCCGCGCACCCTCGGGCCCCTGCGCGATCTCACGCCGTACGTCGGAGCGCGTCTCGGCGATGCCCTGCGTGCGGGCGACCGTGAGGAGGTGCTCACGGCCCTTCACGAGGAACTCACCTCGACGCCGGGCACCGTGCTCGTCGTGGAGGACGTGCACTGGTCCGACGAGGCGACCCTCGATGTGCTGCGCTTCCTCGGCCGACGCATCGACGAACTGCGGACCGTGCTCGTGCTCACCTACCGCGACGACGAGCTCGACCGCGACCACCCGCTCGCGCGACTGCTCGGCGATCTCCGCGTGAACGTGCGCCACCTCCCGCTGCGGCGGTTGTCGGCGGCCGCCGTCAGCGAGCTCGTCAGCGACAGCAGCGTCGACGCCGAGCGGGTGTACGCCCTGACGGACGGCAACCCGTACTTCGTGAGCGAGATCATCGCATCGGCGGATGCCGCACAGGTGCCACGCACGGTCGTCGACGCAGTGACGGCCCGACTGCGCCGCCTCGACCACACGACGCAGGCTCACGTGGAGCAGCTCGCCGTCGTCCCCTCGGTCGTCGGTGTCTCGGAGCTCGCGCATCTCGTGCCAGGCGGATCCGGCGCGCTCGCCGCGGCCGAGGAGGCGGGACTCATCACGGTGCGACCCGAGGGGGTGCAGTTCCGCCACGAGTTGACGCGACGGGCCATCGTCGACGCGCTGCCCGCGTCGCGACGCATCGAACTGAACGCCCAGGTGCTCACGATGCTGCTCGAGGTCGGCGGCGATCCCGGCCGGATCGTCTCCCATGCGGTGGAGGCCGGCGACGTCGACGCCATCGTGCACTGGGCACCGCGGGCCGCCCGCGACGCAACGGTCAGCGGAGCGCGTCGGCAGGCGGTCGAGCACTATCGGGCCGCCCTCGCCCACCCCGAGCGCTTCGGCGCGGCCGAGCGCACCGAGCTGCTCGAGGACTTCGCGATCGAGCTCCACATGCTCGGCCGGGGATTCGACGCCGTCGATGCTCAGATGGAGGTCATCCGCATGCGGCGGGAGCAGGGTGAGCCCGCTGCGCTCGGCGCAAGCCTGCGCTGGCTTTCTCGCTTCCACTGGCTCGCGGGCGATCGTTCCGCTGCCGAGGCGGCGGCGGGCGAGGCGTCGACCGTGGCCGCGGGGGCGGATGATCGCGGACTGCTGGCCATCGCGCTGAGCAACGAGGCGCAGCTCGCCATGCTCGCCCACGACATCCCGAGAACCATCGATCTCGCCACCCGCGCCATCTCACTCGCACAGGACGCGGACGAGCCGGGTGCGCTCTCGCACGCGCTCAACAACCTCGGCACCGCGCACATGCTGCAGAACAACGACGACGGGATCGACGAGCTCCTCGAGGCCGCAGACATCGCGATCGCATCGAACCACATGTATGACGCAGCACGCGCCCACGTGAACCTCGTCTGGAGCCTGCTCGAGCAGTACCGACTCGACCTCGCGGAGCGCTACCTGCAGCCCGCCCTCGAACTGTCGGAGCGCACGGAGGTCGTCGCGCTCTGGGCCTACCAGCGGGTCGAGCAGGCGCGGTTGCACCTCGCGCGGGCTCAATGGGACGAAGCGGTGGCAGCCGCCGGGCACACCGGCGAGTCCCTGCCGCAGCCGCATTGCGTGGCGCTCATGGTGATCGGCCTTGCCCGAATCCGCCGAGGTGACCCTGCCGGAGAGGCGACGCTCGAGGAGGCGAGCCGGCTGGCCGAGCGCCTCGGCGAGTTGCAGCGCACCGGCCCCGCCGCTGCCGCCCGCGCGGAGGCGGCACTCCTGCGCGGCGACCTCCGCGCTGCACGGTCGATCGCCCGGCCTGCGTACGACGAGGTGGTGCGCCTGCAGAACGGGAACCTGCAGGCCGAGCTCGCGTCGCTGCTTCGCAGGGCAGGTGAGGTCGTCGAGGTGCCCGAGGGTGATTTCCCCTTCGCCGTCCAGGCGCGGGGGGACTGGAAGCGGGCGGCAGAACTGTGGCGGGCGAACGGATGCCCCTACCACGAGGCCTCGGCACTCGCCGAGAGCCCACATGAGTCGGACCTCCTCGCGGCGCTCGCGATCCTCGACCGCATCGAAGCCCTGCCGCTCGCCCGGCGTGTGCGGGCCATCCTGCGGGAACGCGGGGCGCGAAGCATCCCGCGGGGACCCTCATCACTGACACGTGGGAACCCGGCCGGCCTCACGGCGCGGCAGGTGGAGGTGCTGCGGCTGGTGGCCGAAGGACGCACGAACGCCGAAATCGCTGACCGGCTGGTGCTGTCGGTCCGCACGGTCGACACGCATGTCGCCGCAGTGCTCGCGAAGCTCGGCGTCGCGACGCGTGCCGAGGCGACGCGGCTCGCGCCCGACGTGCTCGAGCCGGCCGGCTGAGTCGGGGCGATCCGCCGCACTCGGTAGACGGCACCCGCGGATGTCGGTAGCGCGGTCGCCCGATCTCGGTAGTCATCGCCGATGAGCCGCCCCACCCCCTCGCCGTAGAACAGAGGTGAGCCCGGAATCGGGCGGAAATCCACTGATCCACTCACACCACAATCCACCCCACATGGTCATTGCACTCAGGAGTCATCATGAACACCGCACTCGTCGCAACCGGGGCTGTGCCCAGCCGGCCCGGGACCCGACCCTCGACGCTCGCCGAGCGTCTCGTTCTCCGCGCAGGACTCGCGTTCGGATGGAGCCGCACGACGCGGCACTCCCTCAGCCGCGAAGAACTCGTCGTCCTCCACGAGCGTCGGCGCGAGGCCGAGCACCTTCGTGAAGCCAACTTCCGCGACGTCACCTTCGCCCGCCTGTTCTGATGTCGGGTTCGGGCATCCGGCGCACGTTCCTCACTTCGGCGCACAGACGAACATGCGCCGATGCGAGGAACGTGCGCCGGCGTGCGGGTTGCTCGTTCCAGTGCGTGGAGTTCCTCGCACGCGAGCGACGAACCCGCACCGGCACGGCACGAGTGTGGCCGGGCCCCAGCGAACGAGGGGCGGTTCTGAGAGCGCTTCCAGCGGGCGCGGCGGCGCGGGGCACTGTGCTGATGGGACATCCGTCGATCTCGGGACATCTGGTCTGTAAGCGCTTGCATTAACGCAAGGCCCGCTGCTAGCGTCGCCTCCAGTGTCGGTGGCACGGAGTCGTGCCGGAAATCGGGAGTCAAGGATGACGCAACGCGCTCGCGCACGCAGCTGGTTCGCCCTCGTAGTGTCGGGAGCCCTCGCGGCTTCCGCCATCGCCGTCATTCCGGGACTCGCCGCCGCGGCCGAGGAGCCACGCACCTTCGCGCTCGTCGGCTCGCTACAGTCGGAGCTCGGATGCCCCGGTGACTGGCAGCCCGAGTGCGCCGAGACCGAGCTCATCGCGACCGGCACACCGGGCGTCTTCGCGGCCGAGTTCACGATCCCGGCCGGCATCTGGGAGTACAAGGTCGCGGTCAATGACACGTGGGACGAGGCCTACGGCCTCAACGGCGGCGGCGACAACATCCCGCTCACCGTCGCGGGCGACACCCCCGTGCGCGTCGTGTTCGACGACACCCTGAAGCGCGTGGGGCTCGAGTCGACCGGCATCCGCACCGCATACGACGAGGCATCCGACGCCGCGCTCGTCGCCGACCCCGTGCGCCAGCCCGGCAGCGACGAGACGTTCTACTTCGTCATGACCGACCGCTTCGCGAACGGCGACGCCACCAACGATCAGGGCGGCCTCACCGGCGACGCCCTGACCACCGGCTACGACCCGACCCACAAGGGCTTCTACAACGGCGGCGACCTCGCGGGCCTGCACGACCAGCTCGACTACATCGAGGGCCTCGGCACGAGCGCCATCTGGCTCACGCCGAGCTTCAAGAACCGTCCCGTGCAGGGCGAGGGCGCGAACGCGTCGGCCGGCTACCACGGGTACTGGATCACCGACTTCACGCAGATCGACCCCCACCTCGGCACGAACGCCGAGCTCGAGGCCCTCATCGCCGACGCGCACGCCCGCGGCATCAAGGTCTACTTCGACATCATCACGAACCACACGGCCGACGTCATCGACTACGCCGAGGGCCAGCACGCCTACATCGACCAGGCCGCGAGCCCCTACACGGATGCCTCGGGCACCGCGTTCGATCCCGCCGACTACGCGGCTGCCGGGTCACCGCCCTTCCCCGCCCTCGACCCTGCGACGAGCTTCCCGTACACCCCGGTCGTCACCCCCGAAGACACCGATCTCAAGGTGCCCTCGTGGCTCAACGACGAGACGCTGTATCACAACCGCGGCGACTCGACGTGGGAGGGCGAGTCGGTCACGTTCGGCGACTTCGTCGGCCTCGACGACCTGATGACCGAGCACCCGACCGTCGTCGAGGGCTTCGTCGACGTGTACCAGCAGTGGATCGACCTCGGCATCGACGGCTTCCGCATCGACACGGCGAAGCACGTGAACTTCGAGTTCTGGGAGCAGTGGTCGACGCAGGTGCTCGACTTCGCGCACGCCACGGGCAAGCCCGACTTCTTCATGTTCGGCGAGGTCTACGACGCCGACCCCGTGAAGCTGAGCCCGTACGTGCGCAACAGCGACATGAACTCGGTGCTCGACTTCACGTTCCAGTCGCAGGCCGTGAGCTTCGCGGCCGGCAACTCGGCGAAGAACCTGCAGTCGCTGTTCGCCGGCGACGACTACTACACGACGCCCGACTCATCGGCGACGGCGCTCCCCACGTTCCTCGGCAACCACGACATGGGTCGGGTCGGCTACTTCCTGAACTCGACCGCCGAGCCGCTGCAGCGCGATGAGCTGGCCCACGAGCTGATGTTCCTCACGCGCGGCCAGCCGGTCGTCTACTACGGCGACGAGCAGGGCTTCGCCGGCATCGGCGGCGACCAGAGCGCCCGGCAGACGCTGTTCCCGACGCAGGTCGCCGAGTTCCAGAACCAGCAGCTGGTCACGGGTGAGCCGTTCGGCACCGGCGAGCACTTCGCGACGGATGCCCCGCTCTACGAGCACATCGCGGCCCTCGCAGCGCTGCGCGAGTCGCACCCCGCGCTCGAGACCGGCGCGCAGATCGAGCGCTACGTCGACAACGGCGCGGGCGTCTACGCGTTCTCCCGTGTCGATCGGGCGGAGAAGACCGAGTACCTCGTGGCGGCGAACAACTCGAACGCCGCGAAGACGGTCGACGTGTCGACCCTCACGAAGGACGGCGCGTTCGCGCCGCTCTACGGCACCGACGGCCCTGCCGTCGTGGCGAACGCCGACGGAGTGGCATCCGTCACCGTCCCGGCACTCGGCACCGTGGTGCTGAAGGCCGACCGCCCGGTGAGCGCCCCCGACGCGGCATCCGCCATCTCGGTCTCGGTGCCCGTCGCCGGTGCCGGCGTGACCGGGGTCAGCGCGGTCGCCGCCGACGTCGACGACGCCACCTGGCAGGAGACGAGCTTCGCCTGGCGCGTCGCCGGCTCGAGCGACTGGAAGGCACTCGGCACCGCCGAGGACACGAGTCCCCGCGTCTTCCACGACACGGCGGGCCTCGCGAACGGCACGCTGCTCGAGTACCGCGCGGTGTCGACGGATGCCGCGGGCAACCGCTCGGCCGCCTCGTCCTACGCCTCGGTCGGCAACGCCGTGAACCTCGTCGAGGAGGAGGAGCCCGAGACGCCGATCGAACTCGTGACGGTGCCCGGCTCGCACAATTCCGAGATGGGCTGCGCCGGCGACTGGGCACCCGGCTGCGAGGTCGCGAAGCTGACCCTGCGCGCCGACGGCATCTACGCCGGCACCTTCGACGTGCCGGCCGGCGACTACGAGTACAAGGTCGCGATCAACGGCAGCTGGGACGTCAACTACGGCGCCAACGGCGAGCCGAACGGCCCGAACGTCACGTATTCGCACGCGGGCGGGCCGATCACCTTCTACTGGAACCCGAACACGAAGGTGGTCTCGTCGACCGCCGAGGGCCCCACGGTGACGCTGCCCGGCAGCTTCCAGTCCGAGGTCGGATGCCCCGGCGACTGGCAGCCCGAGTGTCTCGCGTCGCTCATGCAGGACGGCGACAAGGACGGCGTCTACACCTGGTCGACCTCCTCGATCCCCGACGGGTCGTACGAGGCGAAGGTCGCGCACGGCCTCAGCTGGGACGAGAACTACGGCGTCGGCGGCGCGCCCGGCGGCGGCAACTACTCGTTCATCGCCGAGACCGGCAAGCTCGTCGAGTTCCGCTACACGATCGCCACTCACGTACTCGAGATCATCGTGACCGACCCGCCGCTCGCCGGCACGGGCCAGTCGCGGGCGCACTGGGTGAGTGAGGACACGCTCGCGTGGCCGGCGGAACTGCTCGGTGGGGCATCCGCAGCCTCGACCGTGTGGACCATCGAGCACTCGCCCAACGCCGCACTCGCCGTGGCCGACGGCGCCGTGACCGGCGGCGGCGACGCGATCGAGCTCGCACTCGATCCGGCCGGGCTGAGCGACGCGCAGCTCGCGAAGTTCCCGGCGCTCGAGGGCTTCCTCGCCCTGCGCCCGGTCGGCGTCGACCGAGCGGCGGTGCAGCAGCTGCTGACCGAGCAGCTCGCGGTCGCGCAGTCGACGGATGGCACGCTCACCGCCTTCACGGGCGTGCAGGTGCCCGGCGTGCTCGACGACCTCTACGCCGACGCCCTCGCCTCGACGCCGCTCGGCGCGAGCGTGACCGGGCTGGATTCGACCGTCACCCTCTGGGCTCCCACCGCGCAGTCGGTGTCGCTCGAGGCGTGGCCGTCGGGCGGCACCGGCGATCCGACGGTGATCCCCGCCGAGTTCGACCCGGCCGACGGCACCTGGAGCGTCAGCGGCCCGTCGGTCGGCGACGAGTACCGCTGGTCGGTCGAGGTCTACGCCCCGACCACCGGCACGATCGAGACGAACTCCGTCACCGACCCGTACTCGGTCGCGCTCACGACGAACTCGGCCCGCTCGGTCGTCGTGAACCTCGACGACGAGTCGCTGCGCCCCGCGCAGTGGGAGGAGACGCCCGCGCCCGTGGTCGAGCGCCCGGTCGACCGTGCGATCTACGAGCTGCACGTGCGCGACTTCTCGATCACCGACGAGACCGTGCCGGCCGAGGAGCGCGGCACCTACCGTGCCTTCACCCGCGACTCGGCCGGCACCGCCCAGCTCGAGCAGCTCGCAGAGGCCGGCATCAACACGGTGCACCTGCTGCCGACGTTCGACATCGCCACGATCGAGGAGCGCCGCGCGGCGCAGGCGACCCCCGCCTGCGACCTGGCGAGCTTCGGCCCGGCGTCGCCCGAGCAGCAGGCCTGCCTCGAGCCGATCCGCGACCTCGACGGGTTCAACTGGGGCTACGACCCGTTCCACTTCCAGGCGCCCGAGGGCTCCTACGCGGTGGACCCGAACGGCGGCGCCCGCGTCGCCGAGTTCCGCGAGATGGTCGGCGCGCTGCACGCGACGGGCCTGCAGGTCGTGCTCGACAAGGTGTACAACCACACCGCGCAGAGCGGCCAGGGCGAGAAGTCGGTGCTCGACAAGGTCGTGCCGGGCTACTACCAACGCCTGAACGCGGTGGGCAACGTCGAGACCTCGACGTGCTGCCAGAACGTCGCCACCGAGCACGAGGTCGCGCAGAAGCTCATGGTCGACTCGGTCGTGCTGTGGGCCAAGGCGTACAAGGTCGACGGCTTCCGCTTCGACCTCATGGGCCACCACTCGAAGGCGAACATGCTCGCGGTGCGCGCGGCGCTCGACGAGCTGACGATCGAGGAGGACGGCGTCGACGGCTCGGCGGTGTACCTGTACGGCGAGGGCTGGAACTTCGGCGAGGTGGCGAACAACGCGCTCTTCGAGCAGGCCACGCAGGGCCAGCTCGGCGGCACGGGCATCGGCACGTTCAACGACCGGCTGCGCGACGGCGTGCATGGCGGCAGCCCGGTCGACGGCGCGTCGACGTTCGACCAGGGCTTCGGCACCGGGCTCGGCACCGACCCGAACGGGGCGCCCATCGACCCCGCCGACCGCACGCTCGGGCAGCAGACCGATCTCGTCAAGCTCGGGCTCGCGGGCAACCTGCGCGGCTACGAGTTCACCGGGTCCGACGGCATCGTGAAACGAGGCGAGCAGTTCGACTACAACGGGTCGCCGGCCGGATACGCCGACGAGCCCGACGAGGTCATCAACTACGTCGACGCGCACGACAACGAGACCCTCTACGACCTCTCGGTGTTCAAGCTCCCGACCGACACCTCGATGGCCGACCGTGTGCGCATGAACACGCTGTCGCTCGCGACGGTGACCCTCTCGCAGTCGCCCTCGTTCTGGCACGCCGGCACCGAGCTGCTGCGCTCGAAGTCCCTCGATCGCAACAGCTACAACTCGGGCGACTGGTTCAACCGCATCGACTGGACCGGCCAGGAGTCGACCTTCGGCTCCGGGCTCCCGTCGAAGGCCGACAACGAGGACAAGTGGCCGATCATGGCGCCGCTGCTGGCGAACCCGGCGCTCAAGCCGGGTGCTGCGGACATCGCGGCGGCCGAGGCATCCGCCCTCGACCTGCTGCGGGTGCGCAACGAGGTCGACCTGCTGCAGCTCGGCTCGGCGGAGCTCATCGACGAGAAGGTGACGTTCCCGAACAGTGGTGCGGATGCCACGCCCGGCGTCATCGTGATGCAGATCGACGATCTCGTGGGCGACGACGTCGACCCCGAGCTCGAGGGAGCGCTCATCGTGTTCAACGCGTCGCCTTCGGCCGTGACCGAAAGCGTCGACGGGCTCGCCGGTCGCACATTCGAGCTGGCCGACGCGCAGGCGAACGGCTCCGATGCCGTGGTGAAGACGACGACGTGGGATGCCGCGACCGGCTCGGTCTCGGTGCCGGCGCGCAGCGTCGCGGTGCTCGTCGACGAGCAGCCGCCCCCGGCCGTCTCGACGGCGACCGTCGCCACCCCGAACAAGCTCGTCGCGAAGGCCGGCTCCGCGGTGAAGGTCGCGGTGCAGGTGTTCGCCGCCGACGGGAGTGCGCCGGTCGGCACGCTCACGGTCTTCGATGGAGCAACGGCCATCGCCACCGTCGAGCTCACCGCGGGCGATGACGGACGAGCCAAGATCAAGCTGCCGAAGCTGCCCGCCGGCCTGCACCTCATCAGCACGTCGTTCGACGGCGGCGAGGGCTACGCCGGCTCGCAGTCGGCGCCGGTGCCGCTGCTGCTCTGGTGATGCGCGGAGGCGGAGACCGCGCCTGATTGCCGGTCTCCGTCGCCGTCGGGCACGGAATTCAGGATGAGCGCCCGCAGCGCCGCTCTCAGCGTGGTCTGTCGGCGCTCATCCTGCGGAAGTCCGGGCGGCAGCCTCGGCGAGCACCGCGTACGCCCGCCCGAGTCGCTCGAGCCACCATTCGGTGCGCTCGGGCGACGCCGCGTAGCGGTCGAGCAGCGCGGGGTCGGGCAGCACCCGCCGCACGGGGATCGAGCCGTCTTCGGGCAGGAGCGGAGCGCGCGTGACATCCGCGGCCAGCAGTGAAGCCGTGCCGAGCCCGCAGTCGAACTCGAGCGAGGGCACGGATGCCGCGAGCGCCGCGCCCATCGCGAGCCCGACGCTCGTGTCGAGTGCACTCGAGACGACGACCGGGAGCCCCGCCTGCGCCACGATGTCGAGCGCGCGGCGGATGCCGCCGAGCGGCGCGGCCTTGATCACGAGGAGGTCGGCGGCGCCCGCCGCGGCGACCGCCAGCGGGTCATCCGCTCGCCTGACGCTCTCGTCGGCGGCGATGGGGATGCCCATGTACTTCGTGCGCCGTCGGATCTCGGCGAGCTCGTCGACGGTGGCGCACGGCTGCTCGACGTACTCGAGGTCGAACGGTGCGAGCGCGTGGATCGCGTGCTCGGCCTCGTCGACGTTCCAGCCGCCGTTCGCGTCGATGCGGATGCGACCCTCGGCGCCGAGCGCCTCGCGCACGGCGCGTACGCGCGCGACGTCCGCCGACAGCGGCTCGTCGCCGCCGGCGACCTTCACCTTCGCCGTACGGCATCCGGGGAATCGGGCGAGCACCGCTCGCACACTGTCGGGGTCGACGGCCGGCACGGTCGCGTTCACGGGGATGCGGTCGCGCATCGCAGCCGGGGTCGCGTTCCAGCCGTAGTCGATCGCGGCGGCGAGCCACGCGGATGCCTCGTGGTCGTCGTACTCGACGAACGGCGAGAACTCGGTCCAGCCCGCGGGACCCTCGAGGAGCACGGCCTCGCGGACGTCGATGCCGCGGAACCGCGTCACGAGGGGGAGCGCGACCACTCGGGCGGTGGCGAGCAGTTCATTCGGCTCGGGCAGCATGCGCCCAGTCTTGCACCCCCGGCGCCCGCAGGGGGGTCTGCTAATCTGACGGCTCCGAGGGAGGCGACATGATGCAGGCGGAACGCGCGGTCGGCACGGAGCACACGGTCGCCGCCGATGACGAGCTCGCCGAGGCGCTCGCACCCGATGAGGTCGAGCCCGAGTCGACGCCGAAGAACATCGTCATCGCGGTCGTCGGCATCCTCGTGGTGATCGCGGCCCTCATCCCCATCACCTACGCCGCGCTCACGATCGGTTCCGTGGTGTTCGCGAGCCTCTCGTCGTTCCTGAGCGGTGGCGCCGCGGGCGTCTGACCGGCACCGCTCGCACCCCAGCGGGTCCACGGCAATAGGCTGGTCGCATGGCAGCCGAGGTGTCCGAACTGTTCGACGCGAGCGAGTGGGCGGATGCCGCAGCGGGTGTGGCCGGGTCATCCGGCCCCTTCACCGACATCACCTACCACCACTCGCTCGACGGGCGCATCGCCCGCATCGCGTTCCACCGGCCCGAGGTGCGCAACGCGTTCCGGCCGCACACGGTCGACGAGCTCTACCGGGCGCTCGAAGACGCGCGCATCAACCCGCGCATCGGCGTGGTGCTGCTGACGGGCAACGGCCCGAGCGCGAAAGACGGCGGCTGGGCATTCTGCTCCGGCGGCGACCAGCGCATCCGCGGACGCGACGGCTACAAGTACTCCGACGCCGAGACGGCGATCGTCGAGGGCGGCGGTGGCCACGCCGCGGTCGGCCGCCTGCACATCCTCGAGGTGCAGCGGCTCATCCGGTTCATGCCGAAGGTCGTCATCGCCGTCGTGCCCGGCTGGGCGGCCGGCGGCGGCCATTCGCTGCACGTCGTCTGCGACCTCACGATCGCGAGCCGCGAGCACGGGCGGTTCAAGCAGACCGACGCCGAGGTCGGCAGCTTCGACGCCGGCTACGGCAGCGCCTACTTCGCGCGGCAGATCGGCCAGAAGTTCGCCCGCGAGGTGTTCTTCCTCGCCGAGGAGTACTCGGCCGAGCGCGCCCATGAGATGGGTGCCGTGAACCGGGTCGTGCCGCACGCCGAGCTCGAGCGCGAGGCCATCTCGATGGCGCGCACGATCCTCACGAAGTCGCCCACCGCGATCCGCATGCTGAAGTTCGCATTCAACGCGGTCGACGACGGCATGGTCGGGCAGCAGGTCTTCGCGGGCGAGGCGACGCGCCTGGCATACGGCACCGATGAGGCGGTCGAGGGCCGCGACGCCTTCCTCGAGAAGCGCGACCCCGACTGGGGTCCGTACCCGTGGCACTTCTAGGTCGACGGACGCCGCGATGAAACCACTCGAGCGGGTTACCGCGACGGATCTCTCTCGAGTGACGCACGCGCTCCGTGCGGCCCTGTCGGGCGGCGCGGCCGTCTGGTCGGTCGCGGGCGATCCCGCCGCGCCGACCGATGCCCCACGCGAGGTCGACGACGACATCGCCCTCGTCGTCGAGACGAGCGGATCGACGGATGCCCCGAAGCGCGTCGCCCTCTCGGCCGACGCGCTGCTCGCCGCTGCCGACGCCACGCACGACGCCCTCGGCGGGCCGGGCCAGTGGCTGCTCGCGCTGCCCGCCCACTACATCGCGGGCGCCCAGGTGATCGTGCGGGGCATCCACGCGGGCACCCAGGCGGTCGTGCTCGACGGCGAGCACTTCGACGCGGGGGCATTCGCCGCGGCATCCGCTCGGCTCGCTCCGAACCGGCCGCACTACACGTCGCTCGTGCCCCTGCAGCTCGCCCGCCTCGTCGACGGCGCCGATCGCGACGCCTTCATCGCGGCCGCGCTCCGCTCGTACGATGCCGTGCTCGTGGGCGGTCAGGCGCTCGCGCCCGGGCTCGCGGAGCGCGCGGCGCACCTCGGCGCGAACGTCGTGCGCACCTACGGATCGAGCGAGACCGCCGGCGGCTGCGTCTACGACGGCCGCGCGCTCGAGGGCGTCGGCGTGCGCATCGTCGACGGCATGGTCGAGCTCTCGGGTCCGATGCTCGCCGACGGCTACCTCGGCGACGCCGGCCGCACGGCTGCGGCGTTCACGACCGATGCCCGCGGCACGCGCTGGTACCGCACGGGCGATCTGGGGGACCTCGGCGATGACGGGCGACTCCGCGTCCGCGGGCGAGGCGACGACGTCATCATCTCGGGCGGCGTCAAGGTCGTGCTCGGCGAGGTCGAGCGGGCGGTGCGCGCGGTCCCCGGTTTCGGCGAGGCCGTCGTCGTGGCCGTCGGCGACGCCGCGTGGGGCGAGCGGGCGGCCGTCGTCGCAGCGCGAACGGATGCCGCCGCGACATCCGCTGCCCTCACGAGCCTGGTCGCAGCGACCGACGCCGCGGGGCTCACGCCCGCCGCGCGCCCCGTGCGCCTGCTCCTCGTCGACGCCATGCCCCTGCTCCCGTCGGGCAAGCCCGACCGGCGTGCGCTCGCCGTGCTCGCCGGCGGCCTGTCGTAACGGGTCAGGCCACCGGCGCGGGCTGCTGCGCGGCATCCGCCGCAGCCGCTTCCGCGTCGGCCTCGGCGAGCCGGCGCGCCTCCTCGAGATGTGCCTGCACGCTCGCGCGGCCCGGGAGCAGCAGGCTTGCGAGTGCGGCGACCGCGAGGCCCGCGACCGAGACCCAGACCGACGCCTGCAGCGCCTCGAGCACGTGCTCTCGGCTCCAGTCGTCGCCGATGATCGTGAAGAAGACGGTCGTCGAGACGGCGACGCCCACCGCGGCGCCGAGCTGCTGGAAGGTGCTGTACGCCCCGGAGGCCGCACCGGCGTCGGCGACCGGCACGGTTGCGAGCGCGACATCCACGAGCGGGATGATGATCAGCGCGAGGCCCACGCCCGCGAGGGCCATCGGCCACACGGCGGCCCACCCCGTGAAGGACGCGCCCGCCTCGCTGACGATCGCGAAGACCCAGAGCACGCCGGCGGCGAGGACCACCGAGCCGCCGGTCACGAGCACCTTGCCCAAGCGGGCGACGAGCGGGATGACCAGGCCCGTGCCGAGCATCGCGCCGAGGCTGAACGCGAGGAGGTTGAGTCCGGCGGTCAGGGCATCGAAGCCGAGGCCGACCTGCAGGTAGATGATGAACGGCAACGTGAACGCGTTGAGCGCACCCTGGAAGGCGGCCTGGGTGACGATGCCCGCCGAGAAGCCGCGATCGGCGAAGAGGGGCATCGGCAGGAGCGCCGAGCCGTCGCGGCGCATGCGGCGGCGCGAGTACACGACGAACACGGCCAGGAGCACCGCGCCGACGGCGACGGGGATCCAGAGCCAGGCCGGCCAGCCGAGCGCCCGGCCCTCGACGAGCGGAACCATGAACGCGAGCACCACCGCGCTGAGCAGCAGCACTCCCGGGAGGTCGAGGCGCATCGGGCGAGGCGAGCGGGTCTCGGGCACGAACCGCGCCGCCAGGGCGAAGATCGCGATGCCCACGGGGATGTTGATGAGGAATACCGTCCGCCAGCCGAGGCCCCACAGGTCGGCGTCGATGAGCCAGCCGCCGAGCACGGGACCGGCGACTGCGGCGAGGCCGCTCACGCCGCCGATCAGGCCGTACATCGGCGCGCGTTCGCGCGGGCTGTAGAACGCCTGCACGCAGGCGAGCAACTGGGGCACCATGAGCGCGGCGAAGAGGCCCTGAGCGATGCGGGTGGCCACGAGCACCTCGCCCGACCACGCGGCGGCGGCGGCTGCCGATGCGAGGGTGAAGCCGGCGATGCCGACGAGGAAGATGCGCCGGCGGCCGTACAGGTCGCCGAGCCGGCCGCCGGTGATGAGCGCGACGGCGAAGGCGAGCATGTAGCCACCCACGATCCATTCGAGCTGCGCTTCGGATGCCCCGAGGTCGGCGTCGATCGACGGCAGCGCGACCTGCACGATCGTGACGTCGAGCAGGTCCATGAACGAGGCGAACAAGAGGATGCCGATGGCGAGTCCACGGTGCGGGATGGTGGTCATGCCCGTCGTCCTTTCGTATGCTGAAGTTGTTTCCGAGGTGGAATAGTTGCATTGTGGGATAATCCCACAATGGGAAGAATAGGGAGTCGGATCGCGGATGTCAAGCAAGGCCGAGCTCACCGAGCGCATCGTCGGGCTCCTCCAGCTCGTCATCGCCTCGTCGGTGATGACCAACGAGCGCATCGCCCGATCGCTCGGGCTCAACGTCGTCGACCTGCAGGCACTCGGCTTCATCGCCCGCCACGGCGAGGGGATGACGGCGGGCGAGGTGAGTCAGCAGACGGAGCTGCCCACCAGCACGACGACGCGGGTCCTCGACCGGCTCGAGAAGCACGGCTTCATCGAGCGATCGACCGATCCCCACGACCGACGGCGCGTCGTCGTGCGGTCACGACCCGAGGCGCTGCCCACCGCCGGTCGGGGCGGCGATGACGACCCCTACAGCGGAATCCTGACCGGCATGCAGCGCGTGCACGAGCGGTTCACCGCCGACGAGCTCGAGATCGTCGCGCGCTACCTCGACGCCGTGAAGGACGTGCGCTGACCCCCGACGGCGGCCGGCTCGCACGGCGCAGCCGTCCGGCCACGAACTAGCATTGCCCTGTGGCACGCCCGAAACCCCAGCGCATGAATCCCGACGACCTCTCGAAGCGCGGCACTGCCGGCCGCCGTGCGGGGAATCCCGCGAAGAAGCCCGTTCCACCCGCGGGGGCGCCTCGACCCGCGACCGCCGCCGACTGGGTCGCCGGCGCGCGCCTCCGCACGCTGCCGCTCGCGATCGCCCCGGTCGCGCTCGGAACGGGTGCCGGCATCGTCGCGATCCCCGACGGCTCGTGGCATCCGGCCCGCGCCGCCCTTGCGCTCGTCGTGGCACTCGCGCTGCAGATCGGCGTGAACTACGCGAACGACTACTCCGACGGCGTGCGCGGCACCGACGACCACCGCGTCGGCCCGGCTCGGCTCACCGGCTCGGGGGCCGCGAAGCCGCGTCACGTGCTGGCCGTCGCCGCGAGCTTCTTCGCGCTCGCGGCGCTCGCGGGCCTCGCGCTCACCCTCGCCACCGGCCAGTGGTGGCTGCTCGCCGTCGGCGCGGTCGCGATCGTCGCGGCGTGGTTCTACACCGGCGGCAAGCGGCCGTACGGCTACTACGGCCTCGGCGAGCTGTTCGTGTTCGTGTTCTTCGGCCTCGTCGCGACGGCCGGCTCGGCGTTCGTGCAGGCGCTGACCGTGAACCTCGAGGCCTGGCTCGGCGGCGTCGGTGCCGGACTCCTCGCGTGCGCCGTGCTGATGGCGAACAACCTGCGCGACGTGGCGCAAGACAAGATCGCGCGCAAGCGCACGCTCGCGGTGCTCGTCGGCCCGCTCGCCGGCCGCGTCCTGTTCGTCGTCTTCATGCTGGTGCCGTTCGCGCTCGCCGGGTTCTGGGCGCTGCTGTACCCCTTGGCCCTGCTCGTGCAGTTCGCGTTGCTCGCGGCGTTGCCCGCATGCGTCATCGTGCTCACCGCCAAGACGCCGCGCGAGTTCATCATCGCGCTGCAGCTCGCGAGCCTCACGGCGCTCGCCTACGGCGTCGGCCTCGGACTCGCCTTCGCACTGTAGAACCCTGACCGCGCAGGACCCGCTCTCCCGGCGGGCGCAGCGAGGACGTTCTCGCCCGCTCGTACGGGCTACTCGGCGGCGTCGGTCGGCCGGTGCGCGGTGCGCTGCTCGACGGCGGCATCCTCTTCCTGGTCGTCGCTGCGCACGACCGGCTTCTCGCGGTGGCGCGCGGCGTAGAGATCGCTGGACATCGCCTCGCGAGGACGCCGCAGGAAGATGAGCGACGCGCTCAGGCCGAAGAGCGCTGCGACAGCCGCGGAGACCCACGGGTCGACGCCCGCGGCGAGCAGCACGGCGAGCGGTACGGCGAAGAGCACGACCCGCAACGCGGTGTACCAGATCCAGACGGGCACGGATTTCACAGGTGCCAGTGTAGGCGGCAGATCTGGGGGGTGGCTCCCAGCCCGCCGTGACCTCCGCACGCCTAGACTTGGGGGATGATCCGCCTCGCGATTCCCGTCGTGGTTGCGGCAGTGGTGTTCACGATCTACGCCGTCGTCGATTGTGCACTGTTCGACCGCATGCGCATCCGAGGGCTGCCCCGGGGCTGGTGGATCGTGGTGATCCTCCTCGTTCCCCTCATCGGTGCGACGCTGTGGTTCGTGATCGGCCGCGGTCGCGCGAACCGATCGTCGGGCCGCGGCTATTCCGTGGCTCCCGACGACGACGCCGACTTCCTGCGCCAGCTGAACAGCGACGCAGCCCAAGACGAGCGCATCCGCCGGCTCGAGCAAGAGCTCGCCGAGCTCGACGGCGAGCCCGAGGCGACCGACCCGGGCGACGCACGAGACGGCGACGGTCGCGGCGCCGACGGCCGCGGCGCCCCCGACGACGCCCCCGACGGTCCCCGAACCGAACGAACCCAGCACCCCGACACCCCCGAAACGCCGGGTGAGGCCGGCCCGTCCGGCCGCCCGAATGGCTGAGCCGGCATCCGGCCGGCCGCATCGTTCGCCGAGTCCGGCGAGCGATGTCGCGATGTCGCTGCTGCAGTCGTTCATCCGGGCCGGAGTCAGTGACGTCGTCGTCGCGCCCGGTTCCCGCTCGCAGGCGCTCGCGCTCGCCGCCGCCGAGCTCGAGCGCATCGGCGCCGTGCGCCTGCATGTGCGCATCGACGAGCGGGGCGCCGCGTTCCTCGCCCTCGGGCTCGCGGTCGAGTCCGGCCGTCCCGCACTCGTGATCACGACCTCGGGCACGGCGGTCGCGAACCTGCATCCGGGGGTGCTCGAGGCGCACCATGCCGGGGTGCCGCTGATCGTGCTCTCGGCCGACCGGCCCGCCGAGCTCCGGGGCATCCGCTCGAACCAGACGACCATGCAGCCCGGCATCTTCGCCGGTGCTGTGCGGCTCGAACGTGACGTCACCGCGCCCGAAGGGGCGACCGGCGAGACGGATGCCGCGGCGCGCCTCGCTCGCGAGGCCCTCGCCGCGTCGCTCGGCCGCGTCGCTTCGGGCGCGTTCGTGGCGCATCCCGGTCCGGGGCCGGTGCACCTCAACCTGCAACTGCGCGAGCCGCTGTCGGCGCCGATCGCGCTCGACCCGTCGGCGGCGGCAGCAACGGCTGCGCCTGCGCCCGCCGAGCCTGCGACTGTTCCCGGGCCCGCGCTCATCGCGGCCGGCCCGCGCACCGTCGTCGTAGCCGGGGCCGGTGCCGGACCCGCCGCCGAGGAGTTCGCCCGCGACGGCGGCTGGCCGCTCATCGCCGAGGTGACGAGCGGTGCCCACTTCGGCCCGAACCTCGTGGTCGCCTACCGCGAGCTCCTGCGCGAAGCCGGTTTCGGCGACCAGGTCGAGCGTGTCGTGGTGTTCGGCCACCCCACCCTCTCCCGCGAGGTGCCTGCACTGGTGCAGCGCGACGGCGTCGAGGCCATCGCCGTGGCGCCGTGGGGCATCGAGTGGTTCAATCCCGGCCGCCGGATCCACCGGTTCGAGCGTTCGGTGCGCACCGAGCCGCACCCGCCGTCGGCCGACGAACGCGCCTGGCTCGGCCGCTGGGTGCACGCGAGCCGCATGCTCGTCGAGGCCGGACTGCCCGAGGTCGCTCCCGTCGCGAGTGGCGTCGACGAGACCGGTCACGTCAGCGACTTCGCCGCGCAACGTGAGTACATGCGGGTCCAGCTCGCCGCCATGCGCGCGCCGGTCACCCGCCGCGCGCTCGTCGACTCCGTCTGGGCGGCGACCTGGCCGCACGACCGACTCGTGTTCGGCGCGTCGCGGCTGATTCGCGACGCCGACCGCGCCGTGCCGGGGCGGCGCATCATGGCCCACGCCAACCGGGGCCTCGCCGGCATCGACGGAACCGTCGCCACCGCCATCGGCATCGCGGTCGCCAGCCAGGCCCGCGACGCGGCATCCGACCCCTCACACGCCGGCGTCACCCGCGCGCTCATCGGCGACCTCACCCTGCTGCACGACGTCGGCTCGTTGCTGCTCGGTGCCGGCGAGCGGCAGCCCCGCCTGCAACTGATCGTGGGCAACGACGGCGGCGGATCCATCTTCGACGCCCTCGAGGTGGCCGGCTCGGCACCCGCCGCGGCGTTCGACCGGGTGCAGTTCACGCCCCAGCAGGTCGACCTCGCGAGCCTCGCCGCCGCCTACGGCTGGAAGTATGCTCGGGCGAGCATACGTAGTGAACTCGACGAGGCGCTCGGTACGCGCATCGACGGCCCCTCGATTCTCGAGGTGCCGCTGCCGCGCTGAGCGGCCGCTCTCGCCGACGAGGGCGTCGGTCCGCGACATCCGGAATCCGCAGGGCCGCCGTCAGAGCGGAACTTGACGGGTCGGGTGCCCGCACGGGCAGGATGGAACCCTGCGCGGCGCCGCGTCGCGTGGAGGGGAGCGTGTCATGAGCCGCGAGTCGTACTGGGCATCGGATCCGAGCGAGGTACTGCGGGTCGGTGACGGGTTCCGCCTCGATCGGGTCGATCCTCGCTCGACTCCCGGGTTCGAGGGCGACAAGGCGAACGGCCGGCTCGCACTCGCCCAAGGTGCCAAGATCCTCTCGGTGCTGCAGGAGCAGCTCTTCGCCAACAGCCGCATGGGCGGCTACGAGCGGCGCATCCTCCTCGTGCTGCAAGCACTCGACACCGCAGGCAAGGGCGGCATCGTGAAGCACGTGATGGGGTCGGTCGACCCGCAGGGCGTCGCACTCACCGCATTCAAGAAGCCCACACCCGAAGAGCTCGAGCACGACTTCCTCTGGCGTGTCGAGGGCGCCGTGCCGGAGCCCGGCCAGATCGGCGTCTTCGACCGCTCGCACTATGAGGACGTGCTCATCGCCCGCGTGCGGGAGCTCGCCCCGCCCGAGGAGATCGAGCGCCGCTACGGCGCGATCAACGAGTTCGAGGCGAGGCTCGCCGCATCCGGCACCACCATCATCAAGGTGATGCTGCACATCTCGGCCGACGAGCAGAAGGCGCGCCTGCAGGATCGGCTCGAGCGCCCCGAGAAACACTGGAAGTTCAACGCCGGCGACATCGACGAACGGCTGTTGCGCGAGCACTACATG
Source organism: Agromyces ramosus (assembly GCF_030817175.1). Lineage (NCBI taxonomy): Bacteria > Bacillati > Actinomycetota > Actinomycetes > Micrococcales > Microbacteriaceae > Agromyces > Agromyces ramosus. The sequence goes on from NZ_JAUSYY010000001.1 coordinate 2,297,366, forward strand.
CAGGCGTTCCAGGTCGCCTTCGACCGCACGACGGTCGCGAATGCCCCGTGGTTCGTGATCCCCGCCGACCGCAAGTGGTATGCACGGCTCGCGGTGCAGCACCTGCTCATCGAGGCACTCGAGACGCTCGACCTCGACTGGCCGAAGGCCGACTTCGACATCGCCGAGCAGCAGGCGCGGCTCGCCGCGAGCTGAGGGGCGGGCATCCGGGCGGTCGTCTGGCGGCCCACACTCCGCCGCCTGCACTCAGCCGCCGAACGCCTCGACGATCGGCCGGAACTTCATGACCGTCTCGGCGAGTTCGTCGGACGGCACCGAGTCATGCACGATGCCGCATCCGGCATATGCGGTCACCCGTCCGTCGGGCTCGACCTGCGCGCAGCGCAGAGCGATGGCCCATTCGCCGTCGCCGTCGCCGTCGATCCAGCCGACCGGTCCGGCATAGCGGCCCCGGTCGAACCCCTCGAGCACGGCGATGACCGGCAGCGCGATGCGGCGCGGCGTGCCGGCCACGGCGGCGGTCGGATGCACCGCCTGCACGAGGTCGAGCGAGCTCGACCCGTCGCCGAGCGTGCCCTTGAGGTCGGTCGCGAGGTGCCAGAGGTTCGGGAGCTGCAGGGTGAACGGCTCGGGGCTCGCATCGAGGCGCGCGGTGTGCGGGGCGAGCCGCTTCACCGCGCTCGCGACGGCGAGGGCGTGCTCGGCGAGGTCCTTCGTCGAGGCGGCGAGTGCGGTTGCGCGCTCGCGATCGGATGCCTCGCCCGCGCCCCGTGACGTCGTGCCCGCGAGCACGCGCGCCGAGACGGTGCCGTGGTCGACGCGCACGAGCGTCTCGGGGCTCGCCCCGATGAGCCCGTCGACCGCGAAGACCCACGTGTCGGGGTAGTCCTCGGCGAGCCGGTTGATGGCGGCCCGCAACCCGGCGTCCTCATGCAGCTCGCCGACGAGCTGCCGGGCGAGCACGACCTTCTCGAGCACGCCGGCGTCGATGCGGCGCACCGCCTCGGCGACCGCGGCCTCGTAGGCCTCGGGGGGCACGGCGCCCGGGGTGAACGTGACGCGGGGCACCTGCCGCTTCGGCGCCGGCTCGGGGATCGCGAGGCCCGGGGGAGTCGCTGCGCCCTCGGCATCCGGAGCGCCTGAGGCATCCGTCGCGCCAGGACCGCCGGTCTCGTCGAGGCCGTCGGGGTCGCCCGTGGCGAGTGAGATGCGGGTCACCCACGCCCTCCCGTCGCGGCGGCCGAGCACGAGCTCGGGGACCGTGAGCACGCTCGTGGACGCGGATTCGTCGGCGAACGCGAATGCCCCGAATGCCACGAGTCCGGTGCCGGGGAGCCCCACGCGGTCGTCGACGTCGGCGACGGCGGCGATCGAGCGCCACGCTGCGGCGGCGTCCTCGATGCGATCCGGGCCGCTCGACTCGATGCGCAGCGTCTCGCCGAGGCCGACGATGCCCTCGCCGCGACGCATCCAGAGCAGGGGAGTGCGCGGATCGGCGCGTGGGATCAGCGGGTCGATCTCGTCGACGGGCTCGGTGCGAACCACGAGTCGTGTCGGCGCGGCGTGGTGGGTTCGGCTTGCCGCGTGAGTCACCACGCCAGCCTACGCCGGGCTGGACGGAGGGCCGTCTGGCCGCGAGACCACCGCCGTAGACTGGCGGGATGACCCGCGCAGACCTCGGCAAGGACCCCTCGCAGGTGTCGGCGATGTTCGACCGTGTCGCCGCGCGCTACGACCGCACGAACAACCTGCTCTCGGTCGGCAACGCGCCGCTCTGGCGGGTGGCGACGACCCGCGCCGTCGACCCCAAGCCGGGCGAGCGCATCCTCGACGTCGCGGCGGGCACCGGCACCTCGAGTGCGAGCCTCGCGAAGTCCGGGGCATCCGTCGTCGCCGCCGACTTCTCGCCGGGCATGATCGACGTCGGCCGCCGGCGCCAGGCGCACGTGTCGAACCTCGTCTTCGTCGAGGCCGACGCCACGAAGCTGCCGTTCGCCGACGGCGAGTTCGACGCCGTCACCATCTCGTTCGGCCTCCGCAACGTGAACGAGCCGAAGCTCGCGCTCGCTGAGTTCTTCCGGGTCACGAAGCCCGGGGGGCGCCTCGTGATCTGCGAGTTCTCGACGCCCCCCGTCGGCTTCGTGCGGTTCGGGTACGGCATGTACCAGCGCTACGTCATGCCGCCGCTCGTGAGGCTCTCGAGCTCGAACGACGACGCCTACGAGTACCTCAACGAGTCGATCAACGCCTGGCCCGACCAGCATGAGCTCGCCGCGTGGATCCGCGAGGTGGGCTACCGCGAGGTCGCGTGGCGGAACCTCATGATGGGCGTCGTCGCGCTGCACCGAGCACGGAAGCCCCTCGCCACGGCGTGACGAACGCCCCACGATGTCACGGGGCATCCGCCCAGCAATGCCCCCGATAGGCTAGGGAGCGTGAATCCGAGCCTCCCGGTCGCGCGTCGCGGCTCATCGCTCGCCTCGAATCTGGGGCTGAGTGAGCGCGTCTTCGCCTCCCCGGCCGACCGGGCCATGGCGAACTCCATCGATGCCGGTCTCGAGCGGGTCGAAGACGGCCTCGTGCAAGAGGTCCGATTCACCGATCGCATTGCCGACGCCTCGACGCGCTACCTGCTCGAGGCGGGCGGCAAGCGCGTGCGCCCGATGCTCACGCTGCTCACCGCGCAGCTCGGCGACGGCGTGACCGACGACGTCATCATCGCCGCCGAGGCGATCGAGATCACCCACCTCGCGAGCCTCTACCACGATGACGTCATGGACGAGTCCGATCGCCGTCGCGGAGTGCCGAGCGCCCAGACGGTGTGGGGCAACTCGGTCGCGATCCTCACCGGCGACCTGCTCTTCGCACGCGCGAGCCAGCTCATGGCGCGGCTCGGCGAGCGGGCCATCCGCATGCAGGCCGACACCTTCGAGCGGCTCGTGCTCGGGCAGCTCAACGAGACCGTCGGCCCGGCCGACGGCGACGACCCGATCGAGCACTACATCCAGGTGCTCGCCGACAAGACCGGCTCCCTCATCGCGGCCGCCGCGCAGTCGGGCATCATCTTCTCGAACGCCGACCGGGCGTTCGAACAGCCGATCATCTCGTTCGGCGAGAAGATCGGCGTCGCGTTCCAGCTCATCGACGACGTGATCGACCTGTCGCAGCAGCCCGAGCAGACGGGCAAGGTTCCGGGCACCGACCTGCGCGCCGGCGTCGTGACGCTGCCCGTGCTGCGGCTCGCAGAACTGGCGAAGACGGATGCCGCATCAGCCGCCCTGTTCGAACGCATCCGTCGCGACGTCATGCCGGTCGACCTGGCCGAGGCCGGCGACCCGGTCGACACCAACACCCTGGCCTCGCGCATCGTGCCGTCGAGGGAGACGGTCGACGCAATCGTCGCGGAGCTCCGCGAACACGAGGCCACCCGCGCTACGCTCGCCGAGGCGCACCGTTGGGCGCGCGACGCGGTCGCCGCCCTGGCGCCGCTGCCCGACGGCAGCGTGAAGAAGGCGCTCACGCGCTTCGCCGACACCATCGTGGAGAGATCGAACTAGTGACGAGGAACAAGTTGCGGCTGGCCATCGTGGGCGCCGGACCCGCGGGCATCTACGCCGCCGACATCCTGCTGAAGTCGGAGCGGAACTTCGATGTGTCGATCGACCTCTTCGACCACCTTCCGGCGCCCTACGGGCTCGTGCGCTACGGCGTCGCCCCCGACCACCCCCGCATCAAGGGCATCATCTCCGCCCTGCGCGAGGTGCTCGACCGCGGCGACATCCGCATCTTCGGCAATGTGCGCTTCGGTGAAGACATCACCCTCGACGACCTGAAGAAGCACTACAACGCCGTGATCTTCGCCACCGGCGCGGTGCGCGACGCGTCGCTCAACGTGCCGGGCCACGACCTCGAAGGCTCCTACGGCGCCGCCGAGTTCGTGAGCTGGTTCGACGGGCATCCCGACTACCCCCGCACGTGGCCGCTCGAGGCCCGCGAGGTCGCGGTGATCGGCAACGGCAACGTGGCCCTCGACGTGTCGCGCATCCTCGCGAAGCACGTCGAAGACCTGATGCCCACCGAGATTCCGGCGAACGTGGCATCCGGACTCGCCGCCTCGCCCGTCACCGACGTGCACATCTTCGGTCGGCGCGGCCCGACCTCGGTGAAGTTCACGCCGCTCGAGCTGCGCGAGCTCGGCGAGCTGCGCGACGTCGACATGATCCTCTACGACGAGGACTTCGACTACGACGATGCCGCCCGCGCCGCGGTCTCGGGCAACAAGCAGGTCTTCGTCATCGACAAGGTCCTGAACCAGTGGCGCCAGCGCGAGGTCGGCCAGGCGAGCCGCCGGCTGCACCTCCACTTCTTCGCGAAGCCGCTCGAGATCGTCGACGACGGCACGGGCAAGGTCGGCGCGTTCCGCTGGGAGCGCACCGCGCCCGACGGCGAGGGCGGCGTGGTCGGCACCGGTGAGATCCGCGAGCTGCCCGTGCAGGCCGTGTACCGCGCGGTCGGCTACTTCGGGTCGCAGCTGCCCGGCATCCCCTTCGACAAGAGGTTCGGCGTCATCCCGAACCACGAGGGCCAGGTGCTCATGCGCGACAAGCAGACGGGCGAGGCCCGCCAGATGTACGGCGTCTACGCCACCGGCTGGATCAAGCGCGGCCCCGTCGGCCTCATCGGGCACACGAAGTCCGACGCCATGGAGACGATCCGCCACCTCATCAACGACCTCGGCAACTGGTGGCGGCCCGAGTCGCCGTCAGAGGCATCCGTCATCGAGATGCTCGAGGCTCGCGGAATCCGCTGGACCGACCTCGACGGCTGGCATCGTCTCGACGAGCACGAGCAGGCGCTCGGTGCCGCCGAGGGCCGAAAGCGCATCAAGGTCGTGCCGCGCGACGAGATGGTCGACATCTCGCAGGGTCAGGCGTAAGGGGTCAGGACTCCCGGCCCACGGGCGGTTCGCCGACGTATTCGTGCGCCTCGTGCGCGAGCTCCGACCAGAGCTCGCGGTCGCCGACGCGAATCCAGTTGCGGCTCGGGCCGCCGTGTGCGCCGCTGAATGCCGTGGCGATGCCGCGCCGCCGTAAGTCGGCGGAGCGCGCCTCGGGCAGCTCGACGACGAGGTGGCTGCCATCGAGGAACGCGAAGAGTCGGCCCCGCACGAGCAACCCATCGGGCGTCTCGTCGACGTCGAGGTCCTCGTCGAGCAGGAGCTCACGTGTCACCGCCTCGTACGTCTGTTCTGCCTCGTCCATCAGGCACCCCTCCCCGTTGCCGAGTCGTTACGTCAGTCTGCACCCTCGCCGTCCACAGGGCGACGCCTGTCGGGGCATCCGGCACCGCGCTACCGCTACGCTGCACATCATGCCGCTCGCGACCGTCACCACCGCAGTGCTCGCGGCCGTTGTCGGCGCCGCCCTCGGCTGGTGGCCACTCGCTGCATGGGCTCAACAGTCGATGCACGACGAGCGGATGCCGCAGCGCACCGTGCGCATCGCCGCCGCGGTCATCACCGCCGCCGTCTTCGGGGCCCTCGTCATGCGTTTCGGCGTCTCCTGGATCCTGCCGGCGCTCCTCGCCTTCGCGGCCGCCGCGACCGTGCTCGCGATCGTCGACCTCGCTGAGAAGCGCCTGCCGAATGCCGTCGTCTTCCCCGCGCTCGGCGCTGTTGCGCTGCTCCTCGTGCCGGCGACGTGGGAGCTCGGAACGTGGTGGCCCCTGCTCTGGGCGGTCGTCGGCTCGGCGGCGATGTTCGCCGTGTACTTCGTGCTGGCGCTCCTCTCGCCGTCGTCGATGGGCATGGGTGACGTCAAGCTCGCGCTCGTCATCGGGTTGCTGCTCGGCTGGTTCGGGCTCTCGGCGTGGCTCGTGGGGCTGCTGGCCGCCTTCGTCGTCGGCGGCGTGATCGCGCTCATCGCGCTCGCAATGCGTCGGGTGACCCTGCGCGGGTCGATCCCCTTCGGGCCCTCGATGCTCGCCGGGGCACTCGTCGCGGTGCTGCTCGTCGGCGGTTGATGCCGTTCGGGTACACCAACGTACCCCCAGACCGGGGTACGTTCGGCACTATATTGCTGAGTAATCCCCACAAAACGGGCGATTCTTGCGATGCAAGCGGGTACATCCCCCAAAGTGGGGCGTTTGCCGCATGCATACGCAGAGTAGCTTCAGGGTCACCGTCACTTACCCAGACGGCACTCACCGTCACTTACCCAGACGGCACTCACCGTCACTTACCCCGACGGCGTTCGCATTATTCCTACCCGAAGGACACATCATGCTCAAGGTATACACGCGCGCTCTCGCGCGACTCAACGCACTCCGCGAAGAAGAGGGTGCAACCGCAACCGAGTACGCGCTCGTGCTGGGCCTCGTCGCGATCGCCCTGGTCGTCGCCGCTGTCGCCCTCACTCCCATCCTGGACACCTTCGTAGCCGACATCGGCACGTGGATGGACGGCCAGGTCGTCGGTAGCTGACTCGCGTCAACGATTGCAGCGGGGTTCGGGATGCCAAACGCATCCCGAACCCACTGGCAGTAAGGGCGTGAAGCATGCGTACTCGCGAGAAGGAACGAGGAGCCGCGGCGGTTGAGTTCGCCTTGGTATTCCCGCTCGTCATCATGCTCTTGTTGAGCGTGATCGAGTTCTCTCGCCTCTGGAACATCCAGGCGACCATCTCGGACAGCGCCAGAATCGCGGCGCGCTCCGCGGCCATCCTCTCGAATAACCCTGCACTCGACGACGCGGAGATCGAGGCGGCAGCGACCGCGGACGCAACCGGCATTCCGAGCTTCGTCGATTGGACAACCGCGACCGTCACCGTCGAACTCGACTGTGACACGTCTGGTGGTGTCGCGACGAGTGTCGTCAGCGTCACGCCGGGATCATTCTCGACATGGTTCAGCTCCGCTCTCGGGACCCCCATCACGTTGACCGCGAATGGAGAAATGCCATGCGGAGGTTGAAGGCCCGACTCCGTCGACTCGTTCACGATGAGCGCGGGGCAAACGCCGTGTTGATCGTGTTTCTCCTCGTCCCGATGATGGGGTTCGGAGCGCTCGCGCTCGACGTGTCCGCCCAGCACGCCGAGCTCGGGCAGCTTCAGCACGGGGCCGACGCCGCTGCTCTCGCTGTAGCTTCGGCGTGCGCCAGTGATGATGCTGCGTGCCTCGGCACGGCAGACGCGACCGCCGAGGAATTCCTTGATGGCAACGGCGCCATTCAAGTCGCCGGCGAAGCGACGGCCGTTCCCGACGTGACGAGTCGAACCGTGACGGTCACGGCTGAGGCCGAGTTCCCGCACTTCCTCGCGTCGCTCATCGACGGCGATGGGGACCCCGACCACACCACCGTCCGCACCGATGCCACGGCCGAGTGGGGGTACATCGGTGGTGGCGAGTTCATTCCCCTGGCAATAGCGGAATGCGAGCTCGAGCGAGGGATCGCAGCAGCAGGCTCGATCGGCACGCCGTTCAAGCTGCTCACCGATCCCACTCCCTCGGGCGGGGGCGGCGGGCCAGGCGGGGGCGGCGGGCCAGGCGGGGGCGGCGGGCCAGGCGGGGGCGGCGGGCCACCGGCCACCGGCCCATGCGCCGACGCCGACTACCCCGGCGGTTTCAGTTGGCTCACCGATGACAATTGCCGCATCACACTGACCCCCGATTTCGTCGCGCCTGGCGACACCGGCAACAACACGAACGGCACCGGCTGCGGCGCGGGTTTCCTGCACGACCTGCTCGATGAGACCGTGTTGGTGGCGCTGTACGACGATGTCACCGGACTCACGGGCGGCGGTTCGCACGGCGAGTACACGATCTCGAGGTTCGCGGCGTTCCACATCACCGGCTACTCAGCTGTTCTGTCTGGTGTGCCAGGAGGTGGTGCGACCAGGGAGTACATCGGATCACCGTACGACGCGAGTCCGTTGAAGTTCACCGGCAGTGAGCGTGGCCTCCAGGGCTGGTTCGTCGAGTACGTCTCGGTCGCGGACGCACTCCTGCTGACCTCGGCAGGCAGTCCGGGCGACCCGATCGTCGTTCGGCTCATCATCGATTAGCCCGCAGCACCCGTCGCCCTCACCGACTCACCATCAAGGATCATCATGAAGACCCGAATCATCGGCGCGATCGTCGCTCTCATCCTCGCAGCGGTCGGCGCGTTCGTGCTCATCACCTATGTGCGCGGGGCGGATGCTCGAGCTGCAGAGGGCGCTGAGCTCACGGACGTCTACGTCGCGCAGGAAGAGATCCCGAAGGGAACGCCGGGCGAATCGGTCAATGACCTCGTCACGCTCGATTCCGTTCCCACACGGAACGTTCCCGCGGGCAGCGTCACGAACCTCGACGATCTTGCCGGCCTCGTCGCCGACGCCGACATCCTGCCGGGCGAACCGTTGCTCGAAGCGCGCTTCGTCGATCCGGCAGAGCTCGCCGCGCGTGGCGACGTCGTCGTGCCTGAAGGCATGCAGCTCGTCTCCTTCACGCTCCCCGCCGACCGCGTCGTCGGCGGCCAGGTGCGAGCCGGTGACAAGATCGGTCTCGTCGGCACCATCGATCCCGATGAGGTCGGCGAGGAGCAGGACGTGATCAACCCGATCACGAGCTTCGCCTTCCACGGCGTGCTCGTGACGAACGTGCAGGGCGTCGTCACGCCGAATCCTGAGGCGGAGGAGCAGGTCGAGCAGAGCGCCGGTGACAGCATCATGCTCACGGTGGCCCTCTCCGCCCACGACATCGAACGGTGGGTGTGGTTCGCCGAGGGCGAGTCCGCAACCTACGCGCAGATGTGGCTGACGCTCGAGAACGAGAAGACCGACAACAGTGGCACAGCGCCCGTCACCGGAAGCACGGCGTTCTAGTGACCCCATTCCTCCTCGTCAGCCGTTCCGCCGAGTACGAGACCCGTCTTCGGGCACTACTCGGCGAACGGCTTGCCGTGATCCCGGGCGAGTTCCTGACGTTCGGTTCCGAGTCCGTGGTGAGTCGAGTGACCGCCGAACCGCGCATCGCCCTGCTCGGTCCGGTGCTCAATTATGAGGAGACGAAGGGTCTCGTCGAAGAGCTCACGGCGCAGCATCCCGGCCTCGGCCTCATCGTCGTGCGGGAGCAGCGCTCCGACCTCGAAGACTGGGTCGACGAACTCGTCCTGCACGCAGTACTCAGCCCTGACGCGAGCGACGACACGACGCTTGCCCTGCTCGACCGACTCGCCGACTGGCTCATCGCCAACGGCCGCGCCGGTGCTCGTGACTTCGACCCCCCGCTCGCTCTCGAGATCGACGACATGCCATTTGTGGATCTGCTGGATGCTGCAGCCGGAGCCCTGGCGCAGAACGACTTCGATTCGATCGCCGATGCCGACCGGACTGCCGAGCCTGAGACCGCCGCGCCTGAATCTTCCGGACCCATCTGGGCGTTCCCGCCGCTCGAATCGGGCACCCCGACTGAGGCGATCGCGGTGGTGGCGCCGAAGGGCGGTCAGGGCAAGACCACGATCGCGATCAACCTCGCGACCGGACTCGCCGAGGTCGCCCCGAACTCGGTCGTGCTGATCGACGCGGACCTGCAGTTCGGCGACATCACCGCCGCACTCGCGCTCGTTCCCGAACGCACCATCGTCGACGCGGTCGCGGAGGCCGCGAACGATGAGATCGTGCTGAAGACCACGCTGACCCATCACGCCGATGGCTTCTTCGTCGTCGCGAGCGCCCCCTCGCCGGAGCTCGGCGACCTGGTGTCGCCCGTCGCGCTGGCTCGTCTCATCGACCGCCTTCGCGCCACCTTCCGCTACGTGATCGTGGACACGACACCCGGCATGGGGGAACATGCCCTCGTCGCGCTCGAGCACGTGACCGATGCGGTGTTCGTCAGCAACATGGGGGTGCCGAGCCTGCGGGCGATGCGCACCGAGTTCGAGCTGCTCACCACCCTCGGCCTGATGCCGGGCAACCGGCACGTGGTCGTCAACCAGACCGACAAGCTCAGCGGTATCACCATCAAGGACGTCGAGAACATCCTCGGAGCGCCGGTCGACGTCGACGTGCCGAAATCGTCGGCCGTGCTGCTCGCCAGCAACCGCGGTGTGCCGCTGATCCACGATGACGTACGCGACCCGGCCGCGAGGGCGATCCGCTCGATCGTGCTGCGCATCGCACCCGGGGCAGACCCGAAGCGAAGCAAGATCCAGAGAAGGCGGCGATCCAATGAACCTGAATGATCGGCTGAACGCCCTTCGCAGCCCGCAGCAGACCACTGCGGTCGACTCGGCAGCAGCCACGCCATCGCCGACCGACGTGCTCGAGCCTGAGGTGCACGCCGCTCAGGCATCGGTCACGAACGCAATTGATGCGCCCCCCATCGACGTGGAGTCGGTACTCTTCCAACCACCGGCAGCGCAGCGGATGCCAGCGCCGAAGCCCGTAGGGGCCGTCGACCCGCTCGCGGCAGTGAAGGAGAAGGCGGCGGAAGAACTGTTCGCCCGCATCGGCTCGCGCCTCAGTGACGCGTCGCTCACCGAGGAGCAACTGCACCAGCTCGCGCGCGCCGAACTCGCTGGAATCGTCGCAGCCGAGCAACTCGCCCTCTCCACCGCCGAACGCAACCGCCTGATCGACGACATCGGCGCCGACGTGCTCGGCTACGGGCCGCTCGAACCGCTCCTCATCGACCCGACCGTGAGCGAGATCATGGTCAACCGGTACGACCAGCTCTACGTCGAGCGCAACGGTCGACTGCAGGAGACGCCACACCGGTTCACCGGTGAAGCCCAGTTGCGGCGGGTCATCGAGCGCATCGTGGCTCGCGTGGGGCGGCGCATCGACGAGTCGTCGCCACTCGTCGACGCACGTCTCGACGACGGCTCACGTGTCAACGCGATCATTCCACCCCTCGCGGTCGATGGTTCCTCACTGACCATCCGCAAGTTCGCGGGAACGCCGTACACGAGCTCCGATCTCATCAATTTCGGAACGCTCACCCGCGAGGTGGCCACGGTGCTCGATGCAGCCGTGCGGGCAAAGCTCAACATCCTCGTCTCCGGCGGTACAGGTACCGGAAAGACGACGTTGCTCAACGTGCTCTCGGCGTTCATCCCGGGTGATGAACGCATCATCACGATCGAGGATGCCGTCGAGCTGCAACTGCAGCAGGAGCACGTCGTGCGCCTCGAATCGCGTCCGTCCAACATCGAGGGGCGCGGTGAGATCACCATCCGCGACCTCGTGCGGAACTCGCTCCGCATGCGTCCCGACCGCATCGTCGTCGGCGAGGTGCGTGGCGCCGAGGCGCTCGACATGCTGCAGGCGATGAACACCGGCCACGAGGGCTCGATCTCGACGCTGCACGCCAACTCGCCTCGCGACGCGGTGTCGCGCATGGAGACGCTCGTGCTGATGTCCGGCATGGACCTGCCGTTGCGCGCGATCCGCGAGCAGATCTCGTCGGCGATCGACCTCATCGTGCAGATCACGAGGCACAAGGACGGCGTTCGACGCGTCACGCACATCACCGAGGTGCACGGCATGGAGGGCGACATCATCACCCTCCAGGACGCCTTCACCTTCGACTATTCCGCCGGGTACGACGCGGAAGGCCGCCTGCTCGGTCGGATCGCGCCGACCGGAGTGCGGCCTCGATTCGCCGAACGCGTCGCCGACCACGGCATCGCATTGCCGGTATCGCTGTTCCAGCCGGATCTGCGAGAGATGCTCGGAGAGATCCGATGAGCCCGGTCACGCTCGTGGGCGGCATCGCGATCGCATTGCTCGCGCTGCTCGTCCTCCTGTTCTTCGTCGTGTCCCCGCCAGCGCCGCGAGTCGCTCGCGATCGCCGGCTCGCGCCCGGCGTCGAACACGTGTCGCCCCTCTCGAGGGTGACCCAGAAGACTACCGCGGTGATCGAGTCAGCCGTGTCGAGGCGAACGAGTCGGTTGTTCGGCGCTCAACGGCTGGAGCTCGCCGGCATCAGGACCGAGCCGTCAGGCTTCGTCGTGCTCGTGGCGTCGGCGGCGTGCGTGCTCGCACTCCTCGGGGTGTTGATCGGATTCGCGAATGGCACCTCGCTCGTCTGGGCGATCCTGCTCGCACTGCTCGCGCCGGTGGGGGCGAAGCTCGTCGTGTCGAGCCGAACCTCGAGACGGAGGTCGAGGTTCGGCGACCAGGTCGACGACACCGTGCAGCTGATGGCCGGCAGCTTGCGCGCCGGGCACGGGCTCAGCCGCACCGTGGGCGCTGTAGCAAGCGAGGCCGAATCGCCGACGAGCGAGGAGCTCGCCCGGGTCGTGAACGAGGTGCGTCTTGGCCGCAGCCTCGCCGAATCGCTCTCGGTCACCGCCCGGCGCATGCAGAGCGACGACTTCGAATGGGTCGCGCAGGCGGTCGCGATCAACCAGGAGACCGGCGGCAACCTCGCTGAGGTGCTCGATCAGGTCGGCAAGACGATCCGCGACCGCAATGAGATCCGCCGGCAGGTACGGGCGCTGAGCGCCGAGGGGCGCTTGTCGGCGATCGTGCTGATCGCCCTGCCGATCGTCGTCTTCCTCTTCCTCATCATCGTGCAACCCGCGTACTTCAATGCGTTCTTCACGACGCCCCTCGGCGTGGTCGCGCTCATCCTTGCGGTGGTGCTGCTCATCGTCGGATCGATCTGGACCGCCCTGGCCGTGAGAGTGAGGTTCTGACATGGATGCCTCGACCGTTCTCATCAATGTCGTGATCGGTGTGACGGCGCTCGCCCTCGGCGCCTTCGTGTTCCTGCTCTTCCCCGGCCGGCACCTCGTCGCGGAGCCGACCGTGAAGGAGCATCCGACGCTCGGTCCCGTGCAGCAGACGTCGCTCGCCGCGTCGCTCGTCGCGGCGGCGCCGAGCGGCTACACCGGGTGGATCGAGAAGCAGCTCGTCTACGCGGGTCGCCCGTCCGGCTGGTCGCTCAACGGGCTGGTCGTCTGGAAGATCATGCTCGCGACCGCCGGGGTGCTCTTCGGGCTCATGTTCGTGTACAGCGGCGGGCCCGAACCGTGGAAGGTGCTGCTGGCAGTCGGAGCTGCCCTCATGCTGTTCTTCCTCCCCGATGTGCTGATCAACAGCCGTGCCCACGACCGGCAGCAAGCGATCCAGCGCTCGCTGCCCGACGTGCTCGACCAGATGACGATCGCCGTCGAGGCCGGGCTCGGATTCGACGCCGCGATGGCGAAGGCCGCCCGCAACGGCACCGGCCCCCTCGCCGAAGAGCTCATTCGCGTGCTGCAGGACATGTCGATCGGCCGCACCCGTCGTGATTCGTTCATGGAACTGGAACGTCGCACGAAGGTCGACGATCTGCGCCGCTTCATCCGGGCGGTCATCCAGGCCGATCAATACGGTGTCGCAATCGGCGACGTCCTGCGGGTGCAGGCGGGTGAGATGCGGCTGAAGCGGCGCCAGCGTGCCGAAGAGCAGGCGATGAAGGTCAGCGTGAAGATCCTCTTCCCGCTCGTCTTCTGCCTCCTGCCGGTGCTCTTCATCGTGCTGCTGACCCCCGCCGCGATCGGCATGCTGAGCTCGTTCGGCGGCGGCGGCATCGGGGGGTAATGGGGGGACAGCCCTCATGGCGTACGGCCCGTCGCGGCGGTGATGGCTCGCGCGCTCTTCGCGGCGGCTGATGCGTTTCGGGGTACACGATGATCCCCCACTTCGGGGTACGCACAGCGGAATACGGCCGAAAATCCCGCCCAAATCGGGGCATTGTTGCGATGTAAACGCGTGCACCCCCGAAGTGGGGCGTTCGGTGCATGCAGTTGCGACGGTAACTTCAACTCACCGTCGTACCCGGGATGGTGTTCTCGCTCACTCACGACAAAAGGACACTCTCATGCTCAAGGCATATTCGCGTGCGATGGCACGCATCAACTCGCTCGGCACCGAAGAAGAAGGCGCAACCGCAACCGAGTACGCCCTGGTTCTCGGCCTCGTCGCCATCGCGCTGGTCGTCGCCGCGGTCGGACTGACGCCGATCCTCACGGGTTTCGTGGCGGACGTGAACACGTGGATGGACGGTCGGACTGTCGGAAGCTGAGTAGGCGCCTCAGGCGTTTCAGCCGGGATTCGGGATGCATGTGCATCCCGAATCCCACTGGCAGTAAGGGTGTGAGTCATGCGTGCTCACGACAAGGATCGTGGTGCTGCGGCCGTCGAGTTCGCCCTGATGTTCCCGCTCGTCATCATGTTGCTGCTGAGCGTGATCGAGTTCTCTCGTCTCTGGAACATCCAGGCCACCATCTCCGACAGTGCTCGGATCGCAGCGCGCACCGCGGCGATCCTCTCCACTGACCCGACCTTCGACGACGCGGAGGTGCAGGCGGCCGCAATCGCAGATGCCACCGGGATTCCGAGCTTCGTCGATTGGACGACCGCCACTGTCACCGTCGAGCTCGACTGCGATGTGTCCGGTGTCGCGACGAGTGTGGTCACCGTCGCGCCCGGATCATTCTCGACGTGGTTCACTTCCGCCGTCGGTACCCCCATCACCTTGACCGCGAATGGAGCGATGCCATGCGGGGGATGACTTCGCCACTCCGTCGACTCGTTCGCGATGAACGCGGGGCGAACGCCGTGCTCCTCGCCCTTCTGTTCGTGCCGATACTGGGGTTCGGAGCGATCGCGCTCGATGTCTCGGCCCAGCATGCCGAGCTCGGCCAGCTTCAGCACGGCGCCGACGCCGCAGTCCTCGCCGTGGCTTCGGCATGCGCGGAGGATAGCGTCGCCTGCGTCGGACCGGCGGACGCGGCCGCAGACGCTCTCCTCGAGGGCAACGGCGCCATCCCCGTGGAGGGCGAAGCGACCACCGTGGTCGATGTGGCGAATCGAACCGTGACGGTCACGGCCGAAGCGGAGTTCCCGCACTTCCTCGCGTCGCTCATCGACGGCGATGGGGACCCCGACCACACGACCGTCAGCACCGAAGCCACCGCCGAGTGGGGTTTCATCGGTGGTGGCGATTTCCTGCCGCTGGCGATCGCGGAATGCGAGCTCGAGCACGGGGTCGCGGCGGCGGGGACGACCGGCACACCGTTCAAACTGTTCATCAAGGACACAGCCACTGGTCCGAGCCCGTGTGACGACGCCGACTACACAGGCGGATTCAGCTGGCTGACCGACGACGACTGCAACGTCACGCTGACTCCCGACCTCGTCATGGCGGGCAACAACGGGAACAACACCGGCGGTACCGGCTGCGGCACGACCTTCCTGCGCGACCTCCTCGGTCAGACCGTGCTGGTGGCGCTCTACGATCACGAAACCGGGCTCAGCGGGGGCGGGTCGAGCGGCGAATACACCATCTCGAAGTTCGCGGCGTTCCGTATCACGGGCTACTCGGTCGTGTTCGGTGGAGGCTCAGGAGCAGGCGCGACCACCGAGTACATCGGAGCACCGTACAACGCGAGTCCGTACAAGTTCACGGGGGGCCAGCGGGGCCTGCAGGGCTTCTTCGTCGAGTACGTGTCGGTCGCCGACGCCCTCCTCCTCACCTCGGAAGGCAGCGCGGGCGACCCGCTCGTCGTGCGGATCACGATCCCTCCCGACGAGTAGTCCGCAGCACCCGTCGCCCTGACCGACACACCAGCGAGGACCACTATGAAGATCCGGATCATCGGCGCCGATCGTCGCCCTCATCCTCGCCGCCGTCGGTGCACTCATGCTCGTCGCCTACGTGCGTGGCGCCGACGCGCGTGCAGCCGAAGGCGCGGAACTCGTCGACGTCTACGTCGCGCAGGCGGAGATTCCGAAGGCGATGCCGGGTGAGTCGGTGAGCGACCTTGTGGAGCTCGATTCCATCCCGGCACGCAATGTCCCCGAGGGGAGCGTCACGAACCTCGACGATCTTGCCGGCCTGGTCGCGGACGCAGACATCCTGCCGGGTGAGCCGTTGCTCGAAGCACGATTCGTCGATCCGGCTGAGCTCGCGGCTCGTGGCGACGTCGCCGTGCCCGCGGGGATGCAGCTCGTCTCGTTCACCCTTCCCGCCGACCGGGTCGTCGGCGGCCAGGTGCGCGCCGGCGACACGATCGGCCTGGTCAGCACGGTCGATCCCGACGAGGTCGGCGAGGAGCAGGACGTGATCAACCCCGTGACGAGTTTCGCCTTTCATGGCGTGCTCGTCACCAAGGTGCAGGGCGTGGTCACTCCGAACCCTGAGGCGGAGGGGCAGGTCGAGCAGGGCGCCGGCGACAGCATCATGCTCACGATCGCGCTCTCGGCGCACGACATCGAGCGGTGGGTGTGGTTCGCCGAGGGCGAGGCCGCAAGCTACGCGCAGATGTGGCTCACGCTCGAGAACGACACGACCGACAACGGTGGCACGGCGCCCGTCACGGGGAGTACCGCGTTCCAGTGACCCCACTCCTCCTCGTCAGCCGTTCCGCCGAGTACGAGACCCGTCTTCGGGCCCTGGTCGGCGAACGGCTTGCTGTGATCGACGGGGAGTTCCTGACGTTCGGTTCCCAGTTCGTGGCGAGTCGCGTGACCGGGGAACCACGGATCGCGCTCCTCGGTCCGGTGCTGAGCTACGAGGAGACCAAGGGCCTCGTCGATGCGCTCACCGTGCGGCATCCCAACCTCGGTCTCATCGTGGTGCAAGAGCAGCGCTCGGACCTCGAGGACTGGGCCGACGACATCGACATGCACGCGGTTCTGAGCCCTGACGCGAGCGACCGCGCGACGCTCGCTTTGCTCGACCGCCTCGCCGACTGGCTCATCGCCAACGGCCGGGCCGGCGCACGCGACTTCACGGTGCAGCCCGCGATCGCCCCCGTTCCTCTCGAGATCGACCCGCCTCTCGTCGATCTGGCGGATGCCTCAGTCGACTCGGCCGCGGGACCGGTGGTCGCCGAGCCCGGTTGGGTCTTTCCGCCATTGGAAGCGGGCACCCCGACTGAGGCGATCGCGGTGGTGGCGCCGAAGGGCGGTCAGGGCAAGACCACGATCGCGATCAACCTCGCGACCGGTCTCGCGGAGGTCGCCCCGAACTCGGTCGTGCTGATCGACGCGGATCTGCAGTTCGGCGATATCACCATCGCACTTGCGCTCACTCCAGAACGCACGATCGTCGACGCGGTCGCGGAGGCCGCGGACGATGAGATCGTGCTGAAGACGGCGCTGACCCATCATTCCGATGGCTTCTTCGTCGTCGCGAGTGCGCCGTCGCCGGAGCTGGGCGACCTGGTGTCGCCTGTCGCGCTCGGCCGCCTCATCGACCGCCTTCGCGCCACCTTCCGGTATGTGATCGTGGACACGACACCCGGCATGGGGGAACATTCCCTCGTCGCGCTCGAGCACGTGACCGATGCGGTGTTCGTCAGCAACATGGGGGTGCCGAGCCTGCGGGCGATGCGCACCGAGTTCGAGCTGCTGACGACGCTCGGCCTGATGCCGGGCAACCGGCATGTCGTCGTCAACCAGACCGACAAGCTCAGCGGCCTGACCATCAAGGACGTCGAGAACATCCTCGGAGCGCCGGTCGACGTCGACGTGCCGAAGTCATCGGCGGTGCTGCTGTCGAGCAACCGCGGGGTGCCACTGATCCACGATGACGTGCGCGACCCGGCCGCGAAGGCGATGCGCTCGATCGTGCTGCGCATCGCG
This sequence comes from Agromyces ramosus, assembly GCF_030817175.1. Classification (NCBI taxonomy): domain Bacteria; kingdom Bacillati; phylum Actinomycetota; class Actinomycetes; order Micrococcales; family Microbacteriaceae; genus Agromyces; species Agromyces ramosus. The sequence goes on from NZ_JAUSYY010000001.1 coordinate 2,314,984, forward strand.
CCCGAGGCATCCCCCACAGCGAACCAGGATCCAGAGAAGGCGGCGATCGAATGAACCTGAGTGATCGACTGAACATCATTCGCAACCAGCAAGCCGGGTCAGCGGTCCTGTCGCCGGTCGCGCCGCAACCGGCGTCGGCGATGCCTGAGGCGGAAGTGCCTCGTCCGCCGAACGCGCCGACGACCGCTCACGCGGAGGTCGCTGGAGCGCTGCGTGCAGACCAGCTCGACGGCGGGCCGCTACTCCTGCCGTCGGCACCGTCGGCACCGTCGGCACCGTCGGCAGCCCAGCGGATGCCTCAGTCGAAGCTTGCGCCGATCCTCGACCCGCTCGCCGCGGTGAAGGAGAAGGCTGCGGAAGAGCTGTTCGGCCGCATCGGCTCCCGCCTGAACGACGCATCGCTCACCGAGGAGCAGCTGCATCAACTCGCCCGTGCCGAACTCGCGGGAATCGTGGCCGGCGAGCAGCTCGCGCTCTCGACCACTGAGCGCACTCGACTGATCGAGGACATCGGCGCCGACGTGCTGGGCTACGGGCCGCTCGAGACGCTCCTCCACGATTCGAGCGTGAGCGAGATCATGGTGAATCGATACGACCGGATCTACGTCGAGCGCAACGGTCGACTGCAGGAGACGTCGCACCGATTCACCGGTGAGGCCCAGTTGAGGCGGGTCATCGAGCGCATCGTCGCCCGGGTCGGCCGGCGCATCGACGAATCGTCGCCACTCGTCGACGCGCGCCTCGACGACGGCTCACGTGTCAACGCCATCATCCCGCCGCTCGCGGTCGACGGCTCCTCCATGACCATCCGGAAATTCGCGGGCACGCCGTATACGAGTGCCGATCTCATCGAGTTCGGCACGTTCACTCCAGACGTCAGCGTGGTGCTCGACGCAGCGGTGCGCGCGAAGCTCAACATCCTCGTCTCCGGCGGCACGGGCACCGGCAAGACCACCATGCTCAACGTGCTGTCCGCGTTCATTCCGGGTGACGAACGCATCGTCACCATCGAGGACGCCGTCGAGCTGCAGTTGCAGCAGGCACATGTCGTTCGCCTCGAATCCCGCCCGCCGAACATCGAAGGACGCGGCGAGATCACGATCCGCGAACTGGTTCGCAACTCGCTGCGCATGCGGCCCGATCGCATCGTCGTCGGGGAGGTGCGCGGCCCTGAGTCCCTCGACATGCTGCAGGCGATGAACACCGGCCACGAGGGTTCCATCTCGACACTGCACGCCAACTCCCCGCGCGACGCGGTGTCGCGCATGGAGACACTCGTGCTGATGGCCGGAATGGACCTGCCGTTGCGCGCGATCCGCGAGCAGATCGCCTCGGCGATCGACCTGATCGTGCAGATCACCCGCCATAAGGACGGAGTGCGGCGCGTCACGCACATCACCGAAGTGCACGGCATGGAGGGCGACATCATCACCCTCCAGGACGCCTTCGCGTTCGATCACTCGGCGGGATACGACGCGGACGGCCGCCTGCTCGGTCGGATCGTGCCGACCGGCGTGCGGCCGCGGTTCGCCGAACGCGTCGCCGACTACGGCATCCCACTGCCCGCCTCACTGTTCCAACCGGGACCGCCGGCGATGCTCGGAGAGATACGGTGAACCCGGTCACACTCGTGGGCGGTATCGCGATCGCGCTGCTCGCGCTGCTCGTGTTCATCTTCCTCGTCGTGGCCCCACCGGCCCCGCGAGTCGCCCGCGATCGCCGGTTGGCGCCGGGCGTCGAACATATCTCGACCCTGTCGAGGGTCACCGGCAAGACCACGGCGGCGATCGAGTCTGCGACGGCGAAGCGTACGAGGCGCCTGTTCGGTCCGAGGGAACTCGAGTTGGCCGGGATCAAGACCGAGCCGTCTGGCTTCGTCATCCTCGTGGCGTCGGCCGCCTGCGTGCTCGCACTCATCGGCGCGGTGATCGGCTTCGCCAACGGGACTTCGTTCGTCTGGGCGATACTGCTCGCGCTGCTCGCGCCGGTGGGCGCCAAGTTCGTCGTGTCCGGCCGAACCTCGAGACGGAGGGCCAGGTTCCGCGACCAGATCGACGATACGGTGCAGATGATGGCCGGGAGCCTCCGTGCCGGGCATGGGCTCAGCCGCACCGTGGGCGCTGTAGCAAGCGAGGCCGAATCGCCGACGAGCGAGGAGCTCGCCCGGGTCGTGAACGAGGTGCGCCTCGGCCGCAGCCTCGCCGAATCCCTTTCCGTCACCGCCCAGCGCATGCAGAGCGAAGACTTCGAATGGGTCGCGCAGGCGGTCGCGATCAACCAGGAGACCGGCGGCAACCTCGCCGAGGTGCTCGATCAGGTCGGCAAGACCATCCGGGATCGCAATGAGATCCGTCGGCAAGTGAAGGCGCTCAGCGCCGAGGGGCGTCTCTCGGCGATCGTGCTCATCGCCCTGCCGATCGTCGTCTTCCTCTTCCTCATCATCGTGCAACCGACGTACTTCAATGCGTTCTTCAGCACGGTGGTCGGCGTGGTCGCGTTGATCCTCGCGGGGGTACTGCTCATCGTCGGGTCGATCTGGACCCTGCTGACGGTGCGAGTGAAGTTCTGAGATGGAGGTTCCACTGTGCTCATCAACATCGTGATCGGCGTGACCGCGCTCGCCCTCGGCGCCTTCGTGTTCCTGCTCTTCCCCGGCCGGCGCGTCGTCGCGGAACCCGCCGCAGAGGAACCGGCGCTCGGCGCCGTGCACCAGCAGACATCGCTCTCCGCGTCGCTCGTCGCGGCAGCGCCTCGCGGATATGTCCACTGGATCGAGAAGCAGCTCGTCTACGCGGGTCGCCCGTCCGGCTGGTCGCTCAACGGGCTGGTCGTCTGGAAGATCATGCTCGCGACCGCCGGGGTGCTCTTCGGGCTCATGTTCGTGTACAGCGGCGGGCCCGAACCGTGGAAGGTGCTGCTGGCAGTCGGAGCTGCCCTCATGCTGTTCTTCCTCCCCGATGTGCTGATCAACAGCCGTGCCCACGACCGGCAGCAAGCGATCCAGCGCTCGCTGCCCGACGTGCTCGACCAGATGACGATCGCCGTCGAGGCCGGGCTCGGATTCGACGCCGCGATGGCGAAGGCCGCCCGCAACGGCACCGGCCCCCTCGCCGAAGAGCTCATTCGAGTACTGCAGGACATGTCGATCGGCCGCACCCGTCGTGATTCGTTCATGGAACTGGAACGTCGCACGAAGATCGACGATCTGCGCCGCTTCATCCGGGCGGTCATCCAGGCCGATCAATACGGTGTCGCAATCGGCGACGTCCTGCGGGTGCAGGCGGGTGAGATGCGGCTGAAGCGGCGCCAACGTGCCGAAGAGCAGGCGATGAAGGTCAGCGTGAAGATCCTCTTCCCACTCATCTTCTGCCTCCTGCCGGTGCTCTTCATCGTGCTGCTGACCCCCGCCGCGATCGGCATGATGAGCTCCTTCAGCGGCGGCACCATCGGAGGGTAGTCGGGGAGTCCGGGACCGCCCATGGCGTGCCTCGATAGGCTGGCCACGCCATGAGGCGAGCACCGGGGAGGCAACGTGGTGGGGGATGCACGCACCGAACGCTGGCACCCCGACGTGCTCGGCGAGCGGTTCGAGCAACTGACCCTCCCGCTCGGCAGCGACGACGAGGGCGAACTCGTCGCGACGCTCGTGCGGCACCGGCCGGCGTGGCAGCTGCGGCTCACGCCGGGCGCGGCATCCGGAGCCGACGTGCTCTACGTGCACGGCTGGAGCGACTACTTCTTCAATCGAGGGCTCGCCGAGTTCTGGTCGAACGCGGGCGCGCGATTCTTCGCGCTCGACCTGCGCAAGTACGGGCGCAGCCTGCGACCCGGCCAGACGCCCGGGTACATCACCGACCTGGCCGACTACGACTCCGACATCGAGGCGGCGCTCAGTGCGATGGGGCACGGGCGATCGACGGATGCCGCCGGCGCGACATCCGGTCGCCCGCTGATCCTGCTCGGCCACTCGACCGGCGGGCTCACGCTGAGCCTCTGGGCGGCCCGGAACCCCGGGCGCGCAGCCGCGCTCGTGCTGAACAGCCCGTGGCTGGAGTTCCAGGCGAGCCGCATCGCTCGCGAGGCGCTCACACCGGTGATCAGTTGGGGCGCCAAGGTGAACCCCATGGGGCCGATGCCGAGCGTCGACCTCGGTTTCTACACGCGCACCGTCGCGAAGGAGCACGGCGGCGAGTGGGAGTACTCCCACGAGTGGCGGCCCGAACGCGGCTTCGCGATCTTCCCGGCCTGGCTGACCGCGATCCTCGCCGGGCATGCGACGGTCGCGGCGGGAATCGACGTCGGGGCCCCCGGTGCTCACGGTCTTGTCGGCGCGGTCGACGATCACGCCGCGGTGGGATGACTCGATGCTCTCGTCCGACATCGTGCTCGTCGTCGACGACATCGCCGAGCGAGTCCTGAAGCTCGGGCCGGAGGTATCAGTGGCGCGCGTCAACGGCGCGCTGCACGACGTCTTCCTCTCACGGCAGCCCGCGAGGGCGGCCGCCTATGCGGCGATCACGCGCTGGTTGCGAGGGTACGCCCCGAGCTGAGCGACCGCGGAGGGCATGTCGCCCGCGCCCGCGCGGAGTGAGTAGCGGGGGGCGGAGGCAACGGATTCGGTGGCTCCGCGCGAGGACGTGCACTCCTCCTCGACAGGGCGGATCTTGGCGCGTCCGCAATCGGCTCCGGCAACGGCATCGCACCGCCACGCGTGCAGCCCACAGGCTCATGAGCATGCCGCACCCATTTCCCGCTGACGCCCACGGCCTGATCCTCTTCGCGAACGTGCGCGACCTCGGCCGTCAGTCCGAGCTGTATGCCGCCGTTGCGGCGGGCGTGATCGAACGCGTGCGTCGCGGCGTCTACCGCGAGGTCGCCGGGCCGGCCGTCGACAGCGACCCGGGCGAATCTTTCGCCGAGCGCCACCGAGGTGCCTATCTCGCCACGATGCGGTCGCCCGTCTTCACGAGCTACTCGGCGGCTGCGATCTTCGGCCTTCCGATCATCGGACACTGGCCCGACGACGTCTACGTGATGTCGCGCGACCGGCACGGCAGTCGCCGGCCGGGCGTGATCTCGATCGCACGCACCCGCGAACACAACTTCGTCGCCATCAATGGGTGCGCGGTGACATCCGTCGAGTTCACCCTGCTGCAAATGGCGCGTCACGCACCGCTCGTCGCGGCGTTGACGGCGACGGATGCCGCATTGCACGTGCCGCGGTTCGGCACTGGCGGGGCGCTCACCACGCACGAGCTGCTGCGTGCCGAACATGAGCGGCTGAAGCCGTACCCCGGTAGTCGCCGCGCCGACGCCGTGCTGCGACGCGCCACGACGCTCGCCGACACGCCGTTGGAGACGGGGAGCCGGCTCCTCATCGAGGAACTCGGCTTCGCTCAGCCCCAACTCCAGCACGAGCTGTGGCTACCCGAGCTCGGAAAGCGGGCGTTCCTCGACTTCTACTGGCCCGAGGTCGACGCCGGCGCAGAAGCCGACGGCAGGGGCAAGTATCGCGGTGCCGCATCACGACTCCGCGCTTCCGGCGGGAGAGACGAGCGTGGCGCGGCGGCGGCAGCAGCTGCCGGCCGCGCCGCCGACATCGTCATCGCCGAGAAGGATCGCGAGAACGCGATTCGTCGACAGGTGGCCAGCTTCGATCGGTGGGACTGGGGCGAGATGGGCAGGAGACATCCGGTCGAGCAGCGCCTTCGCGCGATGGGTGTGCCGGTCATTCGGCGACCGTTCATCATCAGCTGATCCCAGGCCTCGCTCGAGCACCGCAGTGGAGGTCGTGCGTCGCGCCGGAGTGAGCGAATGTGCTCACTCCAGCGGAACGCGGTTGCTCCAGCGCGAGCGAACGGGCGGGCGGGCGGGCGATCAGCGGATCAGCCCAGCGGATGCCTCGGCGCGAACGGACCGCGCAGCGCCGCCCACTGCAGCAGCATGATCGTCTTCGCGTCGACGATGTCGCGGCCGATGCCGTCGAGCGCCCCGTCGAAGGGCAGCTCGAGCACCTCGATGTCTTCGCCCTCATGCGCGAGACCGCCGCCCGCGCCCGAGCGGGTGGCGCGGCTATAGGGCGCGGCGAAGAAGTGCAGCCGCTCGGTCACCGAGCCGGGGCTCATGTACGCGTCGAAGACGTGCTCGACCTCGCCGACCGCGTGACCGGTCTCCTCCTCGGCCTCACGGCGGATCGCCGTCTCGGGGTCGTCTTCGTCGAGCAGGCCCGCCGCGGTCTCGATGAGCAGGCCGTCGGGGTGCTCGTTCACGTACGCCGGGAACCGGAACTGGCGGGTGAGCAGCACGGTGCGCGCCTCGAGGTCGTAGAGCAGGATGCATGCCCCGTCGCCACGGTCGTAGGTCTCACGCTCTTCGGTGGTCCACCGGCCGTCGCGATGCTGGAAGTCGAACGTCGTCGTTCGCGTGACGTACCAGTTCGACGTGAGCACCCGCACGTCGCGCACGCGTACGCGCGGATTGCGATCGAGGTCGCGCCCCACGAGATCGAGGCCGGTGCGGCCGCGTCGGTCGGGCACGTCGACGCCGGGCTGCGGCACCCGCTCGCCCGTGATGTCAGCCTGCGGCATGCGGCTCAGCGGAAGTTCACGAACTGCAGGGCGACCTCGAGGTCTTTGCCCTTCAGCAGCGCCATCGTGGCCTGCAGGTCGTCGCGGCTCTTCGATGAGACGCGCAGTTCGTCGCCCTGGATCTGGCTCTTCACGCTCTTGGGCGCCTCGTCGCGGATGATCTTGTTGATCTTCTTCGCGTTCTCGGAGTCGATGCCGGCCTTCATGGAGGTCTCGATGCGGAACTCCTTGCCCGAGGCGTAGGGCTCGCCCGCGTCGAGCGACCGCAGCGAGATGCCGCGCTTGATGAGCTTCGCCTCGTAGACCTCGAGGATCGCCTTCGCGCGCTCTTCGCTGTTGGCCTTGATGAGCACCTTCTCGCCGGACTGCTCGATCGATGCGCCCACGTTCTTGAAGTCGTAGCGCTGGGCGACCTCTTTCTGCGCCTGGTGGAGGGCGTTGTCGGCCTCCATCTGGTCGACCTTGGAAACGATGTCGAACGTCGAATCTGCCATTCCGACAGTGTACCGAGCGGATGCTCCGGCCAGCAGTGTCGGCAGCGAGCCCGCCGCCCGTACGCTAGGGCGCGGGGCGGGCGGTGCTCGAGCGCACGCGCAACTCGTACGGCAGCGGGGTGGCGGCGGGCGCAGGGGCATCCGCGTCGGGCTCGAGCTGCTCCATCAGGATCTCGACCGCCTGCTCTCCTTGCACGCGAGGAAACTGCGCCACGGTGGAGAGGCCGAAGAAGTCGGCGAGGTCATGGTCGTCGATGCCGATGACCGAGACGTCGCGGGGCACGACGAGTCCGAGGTCGCGGGCGGCGAGGATCGAGCCGAAGGCCATCTCATCGGATGCCGCGAAGATCGCCGTGGGGCGGTTGTGCGGTGCACCGAGCAGCTGCTTCGTCGCGTGGTAGCCGCCCGCGATCGTGAAGTCGGCGGGAGCGAAGAGCCGCTGGTCGACCTCGAGCCCGGCGTCACGGAGCGCGCCTTCGTAGCCGATGCGGCGGTGCGTCGGCAGGTGGAAGTCGACGTCGAACTCGAGGTCGCCGCCGATGTGGGCGATGCGCGTGTGACCGAGGCCGATGAGGTGCTCGGTCGCGAGCCGGGCGACGGCGACGTCGTCGATCGTGAGGGTGCGCACTCCGGGGATCGGTCCGCCGACGCCGACGAGCGGCTTGCCGAGGTCGTGCAGTCGGGCGACCTCGGGCTCAGTGAGCTCGAGGGAGACCGCGATCACCGCGTCGACGCGCTGGCGCAAGAGGAAGTGCTCGAACACGCTCGAACGCTCTTGACCGTCGCCCGAGAGGTTGTAGAGGGTGAGGTCGTAGCCGCTGCGGAGCAGCGCCTGTTGCGCGCCCTCGAGCACCGAGGAGAAGAACCACCGGTTCAGGAACGGGATGACCACGCCGATGTTGCGCGTGCGGCCGGAGGCAAGGCTCGATGCGTTCGACGAGACGACGTAGCCGAGCCGGGCGGCCGCCTCGAGCACCTTCGCCTTGGACGCGGGCGAGACGTGGCCGCGGCCGCTGAGCGCGCGCGACACCGTCGCGGTGGAGACCCCCGCGAGCTTCGCGACCTCTTCGATGCCGGCCATGTGCCCCTCGTTTTCCCCGGCATCGCCGCGTCAGAGGAATCCTACCGCTCGGGCCCCGGCGCGGGCCCGAGCTCGGCCCGAGCGGTTCCGGCTCGCGTTGACGCCGCGCCGCGTGGCGCATTGCCTCATTCAGGGAGGTGCTGTAGAAATGGCCGAGTCTGGGCGCTCTCATCGAGGCGCGCACCCCCAGTTCGCCGCCTCGAAGGGAGCCTGCCCATGAAGTGGGTCAAACCGCTCGCCGTCGGCATCGTCGTGCTGTTCGCGCTGTTCTTCATGATCAGCCGTCCTGAGGACGCCGCCAACGCCGTGCAGGGCGCGGTCGACGCGGTGGCCACGGCCGGAGCGGCGATGGGCAGGTTCTTCACCTCGCTCGCCTCGTGACGCCATGAGCATCTTCGGGTTCGACCCCAGGGTCGAGCGCCACCTGATCGCCGACGAGGGCGAGGTGATCATCGACGAGGTGCGCAAGCACTGGGCGGCCACCGTCGGCCCGATGCTCGAGATGGCCGCCGCGATTCCCGTGCTGCTGCTGCTCGCCTGGCTGCCGAGCGGCGCCTACTGGCTTCCGCTGTTCCTCGCCCTGTTCCTCGTGCTGCACGGCATGTGGCGCATGCTCGCCGTGCAGATGGACCGCTTCGTCGTCACCAACATGCGGGTGTTCCGGGTGCATGGCATCCTGTCGCAGCGCATCGCCACGATGCCCATCGCGCGAATCCTCGACATCTCGGTGTACAAGCCGCTCATCGGCCGCGTCTTCGGCTACGGGCACTTCATCTTCGAATCGGCCGCGCAAGACCAGGGCCTGCGCGAGATCAGGTTCGTCGGCTCGCCGAACGAGCGCGGTGCGACGATCCAGCGGGTCATCCAGCGCTCGGGACTGCGCGGGCCGGCGCGGGCCGCACGCCCGGCGCCCACCGACTTCGACCCGAACGAGACGGCCGAGATGCCGTGGTGGCGCGCGGGTTGAGCCCGCAGCATCCGTCAATCTCCCGCGGGCGTGCGCTGATTTCTCGACACGCCATTCCATGGGTATCCTTGACAGGCCCCCGGTTGTGTGCAGAACGTGGTCGGGTGCGATGGCGAGTTACCCAAGCGGCCAAAGGGATCTGACTGTAAATCAGACTGCTCAGCATTCGGGGGTTCGAATCCCTCACTCGCCACGTATGAAGCCCCGGTTCGCCGGGGCTTTCGTCGTCTCCGGGGCTTTCGTCGTCGCCGGTGCTTTCGTCGTCTCCGGGGCGGGCGCGCGACGGGGCGGGGCGTAGCGTTATGGGAATGAGCGAGCGCGAGGCATCCGTCGAGAACCAGTCAGTCGCAGCGTCGGGTGGGGCTGAGGCATCCGGAACCACCGTCGGCCCCGAGGCATCCGCCGCACCGGCCGCCCTGCTGCAACTGGCCCGCCGCATCGCCGTGCAGGCTGCCGAGTTCGCGCTCGCAGCGCGCCGGGTCGGCGTGGCGGTCGCCGCGACCAAGTCGACGCCGACCGACATCGTCACCGCGACCGATCGGGAGACCGAGACGCTCATCCGCTCGCTGATCCTCGCCGCGCGCCCCGACGACGGCATCATCGGCGAAGAGGACATCGCGCACGTCGGCACGAGCGGACTCGACTGGGTCGTCGACCCCATCGACGGCACCGTGAACTTCCTCTACGGGATCCCGGCGTGGTCGGTCAGCATCGCCGTCGTCGAGGGCACCCCCGAGCCCGGCGGCTGGACCACGCTCGCCGGCGTCGTCGCGAACCCCGTGACAGGCGAGGTGTTCGAGGCCACCGCGGGAGGAGGGGCGCGACTCGGTGAGCTCTCGCTCGCGGTCAACACCGGCGTCGCACTGAGCCAGGCGCTCGTCGGTACCGGGTTCTCGTACTCGGCCGAGCGGCGGCGCGAGCAGGCGCAGGTGCTGCTCGAGCTGCTGCCGCGCGTACGCGACCTGCGCCGCGCGGGCTCGGCGGCGCTCGACCTCTGCGCGGTCGCCGCCGGACGGCTCGACGCCTTCTACGAGCGGGGCCTGAACCCGTGGGACCACGCTGCCGGCGCGCTCATCGCCCGCGAGGCGGGTGCCCGCGTCGGCGGGCTCGGCGGCGGGCCAGAGAGCTTCGAGCTCCTCGTCGCCGCGGCGCCGGCACTGTACGCGGAACTGGCGACTGCGCTCATCGACGCGGGCGTCGACGCGTGACCGGTTCGGGCCGATCTGCCCGGTACGAGCTGCCAGCCCGTACGGATGCCGCGGTCAGGGCATGTCCAGACTTCCGGGAATCTCCGTCTCACTTGGCACGGTCAGACGAGAACGGCTAGTCTTTACCAATCCGTTATCTCGGCGAAGTGCTGGGATGACCACCTCGATCCTCTTCCCGCCGCCCAAGCCGAGAGTTCTCCTCCACGTGCTCGAGTCCCCCCTCGTGCCCGACGGTTCAACGCCAGGCACCCAGGCTTCCCTGCCGCCCGAACGACCCCTCACCCGGCGTGAGCTGCGCGAGGCAGAGGCAACTGAAGCTCGACGCGCAGAACTCGCGAACGGTGCGGTAGCGGATGCCGCGGCGCAGCCGCCGGTGCATCAGCCCCCGTTCGAGGCATCCGCCCGGCGCCCTGCAACGCAGCCGAGCTTCGACGATCTCTTCGGCCCCAGGGGCGGGGCCGCGGCCGTGTATCCGCCGCCTCCGTCGCAGACGCACCAGGCCGCTCGGCCCGTTCACCAGCCGGCGCAGCCCTCGTATTCTTCCCAGGCCTCGCAGCCCTCGCAGCCCTCGTCTCCCTCGCATCCTGAAGCTCTCGCGATCGATGCCCTCCGGCCCCGCCGTGGCACCGCCCGCCCGCCCGTTCCCTCCGTTGAGGCCGAGCCGATCGACCATCACGTCGACCGCGACTCGGCCTTCGGTGCATCCGGCGCCCGGAGCGCGGCATCGACCGGATTCGACGACCTGTTCGCCGGACTCGGCGACGCCGCCGGCACCGAAGAGGTGACTCGCGGCGATCGCGCGACTCGAGGCGTTCGCGGTGCGAAGCCCACCAGGGCCGAGCGCAAAGCTGCGAAGTCCACCGGCCCGAAGCGAAGCGGCAACGCAACCGTGCCGCCTTCCCCCCGCGCAACCGCGCCTGGCGTGCTGCCCATCGGTGCTGCAACCGACGACTTCGCGGCGCTCATCGCCGCCGCAGCCGGCGCCGGTGCGGCTGCCTCGCCGGCTCCGACCGACGCGCCGGCCCCGCCGCGCTTCGACGCGCGACCCGCGGCTGCGGAGCTGCTTTCGCCGGCTTCCGGCGCGGGCGCCCTCCCGGCGTCCATCGCCGCCGCGCGGTCCACCGCCGCCGCCACCGCCAGCGCGGGCGCAGCCGCGCTTCCTCCCGCCGACGGCCGCGCCTCACGGCGCGCGTCGCACGCACCGCACTCGCGGCGGGCATCCGACTCGGCCTCACGCCCGGCATCCGCCTCGGCCTCACGCCCGGCATCCGTCACCGCACCTCGTACTGCGCAGCGCCGCTCCCGCGCCTCGACTCGGGTCGCGAGCATCGTGGCCATGAGTTTCGCCGCGCTGCTCGCCGTTGCGACATCCGTGCCCTCGCTCTCGCTGCTCTCGCCCGAAGACGTGCAGGCGATGGCGCTCGAGAGCACGAACCCGGGCATTCAAGGCGGCCAGCGCGTCGAGATCACCGGCGGCGTGCTCGCACAAGACGTCGCGCGCGAGGGCTACGCGACGCAGACCATCGACGAGTACGCGCGGGCCGCCGGCATCCGCCCGGAGGCGACCTTCACGAACAACCCGGCTGGCACGATCCAGTGGCCGTTCGCGGTCGGCGTGCACATCGGCGACCGCTTCGGCTACCGCGATTGCTCCGGATGCTCGAGCGACCACGGCGGGCAGGACTTCAACCCGGGGCTCGGCGCCGAGATCCAGGCGATCGCCGATGGCACCGTCTCGAACTCGACCGACTCGGGCGGCTCGCTCGGCGTGGTCATGATGATCGACCATGTCATCGACGGCCAGGTCGTGACGAGCGTGTACGCGCACATGGAGTACGACTCGCGGCGCTTCGAGGTCGGCGACACCGTCGCGGTCGGCGACGTCATCGGCTCGACCGGCGACACCGGCATGTCGACCGGCCCGCACCTCCACTTCGAGATCCGCCTCGGCGGCATCAACGGCACCAAGGTCGACCCGCTCGAGTGGTTGTACGCCAACACGAACTAGCGCGGCATCCGCTCGGCCGGCGGCGTACCGTCCGGGCCCCCGGTGCCGTCTCAGGAAAAGTGTGCGCACAGGCCGCCACAGCGGCGTGCGGGTCCCAATCTCCTGAATTGGCGGACCGACTGCTCCTCGACAGACGTTGATGCAGAGCAGTTGAGCGCTGTCGCGGGCGGATGCCCGCCCACCGATGTGACATCGGTGAGGCTCTCCGAATGTCGTCCTCGCACACGTCCCTGCTTGCGCTCGCCAATCGACATGGAGGGGCACTCTCGCTCCACGCATGCCGACACGCGGGCTTCTCGGCATCCGAGCTCGCCTCTGCAGTGGAGCAGGGGAGCCTGATTCGAGTGCGCCGTGGCTGGTTTGCGACCGAAGATGCGCCAAGTGATGTCATTCGTGCGGTTCGAGTCGGTGGAGCTCTCACCGCCGCATCGTCGGCGCGGTTGAGCGGCGTCTGGTTGCTCGAGGACGAGCTGCTGCATGTTCGCGTTCTGCCGAACGCGTCTCGACTCCGTTCGCCAGATGACCCCTCGGTCCTGCTCGAACGCGAGGAGCACCGCGTCTGTCTGCACTATCGCTCGGCAGGTCCGACACCGACGGATGCCTGGGCTCAAGAAGCGGCGCGCGACGGGCTCGCGGGCAGTATCGCGGAGATGTTCCGGTGCGCCGGGACGGTCCCTGCGATGGTGGCGCTGGAGTCCGCGCTCAACCGCGATCTCTTGTCGATGCAGTTGATCGAACTCATCCGTGGTCTGACGCCCGCCTGGGCACACCGCCCGCTCGAACTCGTGTCGCCCGACAGCGACTCGGGTCTGGAAACGATCGCGCGGCTACTGCTGCACCGGCACCGCGTCAGGGTGCAGACGCAGGTCTGGATGGCTGGTGTGCGCCGAGTCGACTTGCTCATCGGCGACCGGCTGATCCTCAAGCTCGATGGGCGCTCCTTTCACTCAGGAGGGGACTTCGAGCGCGACCGCGCGCAAGACCTTGAACTCGCGTTGCGCGGGTATCTCGTCGTGCGACTCTCCTACCGCATGGTGACCGCCGACTGGGACCGCACGCACCGCGCAGTTGTCGAGCTGGTCAGGCGCGGCCTGCACCGCTGGGGACGGCCGGCCCGCGAAGGCGCGTCCCTCCGCCTTGCCAACTCAGGAGATTGGGCGATGAGTGCGCTCTGAGGCGCGGGCGGCGCCCAGTTTCCTGCGCAAGAGAACGGAGGCGGGCGGATGCCGCGGCATCCGTCGCCCGTGAGGAGCGGATGCCGGACAGCGACTACGCGGCGAGCCAGACGGTCGTGTCGGCGGGCAGCGAGCGCCCGGTGAGCGCCTCGCTCGCGAGGAGCACGTCGCCGGCGGGCAGCTCGACGGGCGTGTCGCCCGTGTTCGCCACGACGATGACGGCGCCGTTGCGCAGCGCGACCACGGAGTCGGGGTAACCCGGCAGCCACTCGAGCGTGCCCGATCCGAGGTCGTGCTCGCGACGGAGTGCGAGGGCGGCACGGTAGAGCTCGAGCGTCGACCCCTCGACCCCGCGCTGGCGGTCGCGCGCGAGCTCGGCCCACTGTGCGGGCTGCGGCAGCCACGAGGCATCCGTCGGTCCGAAGCCGTAGGACGGCGCCGAGCCCTCCCAGGGCAGCGGCACGCGGCATCCGTCGCGGCCGTAGCGCTCGCCGTTCGTGCGGAACCAGGTGGGGTCTTCGCGAGCCTCGTCGGGCAGATCGATGACCTCGGGGAGGCCGAGCTCTTCGCCCTGGTAGAGGTACGAGGAGCCGGGCAGGGCGAGCATGAGCGAGGTCGCCGCACGTGCGCGGCGCAGGCCGGGCTCGTATGCGGGCAGGCCCTTCGAGCGAGCGCCGAGGCCGTGTCCCTGCGGGTTCGCCTCGGTCACCGAGAGGCGGGTCGCGTGGCGCACGACGTCGTGGTTGGAGAGCACCCACGTGGAGGGGGCGCCCACGGCGCCGAACGCGTCGAGCGACGCGTCGATGACCTTGCGGAGGGCCGGGCCGTTCCACGGCGTCTCGAGGTAGGCGAAGTTGAACGCCTGGTGCATCTCGTCGGGCCGCACCCACTTGGCGACGCGGGGGAGCGGGTCGACCCACGCCTCGGCGGCGAGGATTCGCTCGCCGGGGTACTCGTCGAGCAGCTTGCGCCAGTCGCGGTAGATGTCGTGCACGCCGTCTTGACCCCAGTAGGGCGCGCTGTCGCCGGGCTCGGTCGAGATCTCGGGTTCGAGGGCGACGCCGGATGCCGCGGACGCGCCGCCGCCCATGCTGCCGCCCTCGGCGGGCGGCGTGTAGTCGGGCAGCCCGTCGGCCTTGATCATGCCGTGCGCGACGTCGACGCGGAAGCCGTCGACTCCACGGTCGAGCCAGAAGCGCAGGATGCGGCGGAACTCCTCGCGCACGTCTTCGTTGGTCCAGTCGAAGTCGGGCTGCGAGCTGTCGAACAGGTGGAGGTACCACTGGCCGGGCGTGCCGTCGGGCTCGACGACGCGGGTCCACGCGGGGCCCCCGAAGACGGACTCCCAGTTGTTCGGCGGCTCGTCGCCGGCCGGGCCGCGGCCGTCGCGGAAGAGGTAGCGTGCGCGCTCGGCACTGCCGGCCGGCGCCGCGAGGGCGGCCTGGAACCACTCGTGCTCGTCGGACGAGTGGTTCGGCACGAGGTCGATGATGACGCGGATGCCACGAGCGCGGGCCTCGGCGACCATGTCGTCGAAGTCGGCGAGCGTGCCGAAGCGGGGGTCCACGTCGCAGTAGTCGGCGACGTCGTAGCCGGCGTCGCGCTGGGGCGAGGTGTAGAACGGGGAGAGCCAGATGGCGTCGATGCCGAGGTACTGGAGTTCTTCGAGGCGCGAGGTGATGCCGGCGAGATCGCCCATGCCGTCACCGTTCGCATCGGCGAACGACCGGGGGTAGATCTGGTAGATCGCGGCGGTGCGCCACCATTCGGAAGTCATGTCGGAAACTGTACGACATCTGGGCACCTGATGGAAACGCTTGCAGTATCCGCCCGTCACATCTTGGTTACAAACCTGTATCGATACGCGCTAGGCGGTTTGGTAATGGGCGTAACGCAGGGTATACCTGTAATCGCTTGCACATCGCGAGCATTCCATACGGAAGAACGGCCTTTCGAGCACGGTGCGGTTCCGCAAGTCGGAACGGGGAACACAGCTCCCTCACCAGGCGAAGGCGCCGAACTCACGCACACTGAGAAGGGCACACCAATGAGGGTGAACACGAAGAGCCTCCTCGCTGCCGGGGCCGTCGCGGTTGTCGCGACGCTCGGCCTCGCGAGCTGCTCCGCCGGCGACAGCGGCTCCGAGGGCGAAGCCTCGGCCAGCAGCACGCTGACGGTCTGGGTCGACGCCGAGCGCGTCGACGCGGTCCAGGGCGCAGCAGACGCCTACTCCGAGAAGACCGGAGTCAAGGTCGACATCGTCGGCAAGAGCGTCGACGACATCAAGGACGACTTCATCCAGCAGGTTCCGACCGGCAAGGGCCCCGACATCACGATGGGCGCCCACGACTGGCTCGGAGAGCTGTCGACCAACGGTGTCGTCGCTCCCATCGAGCTCGGCGACTCCGCCGGTGACTACCTCCCCGTCGCGGTCGACGCGTCGACCTACGAGGGCACCGTCTACATGCTCCCCTACGCGGTCGAGAACATCGCCGTGCTCCGCAACGCCGACCTCGTTCCCGAGGCCGCCACGAGCTTCGACGACATGATCGCCAAGGGCCAGGCCGCCGGCCTCACCCACCCGTTCGTGGTGGAGCAGGGCGCCGAGGGCAACCCGTACCACCTGTACCCGTTCCAGACCGCGTTCGGCGCGCCCGTCTTCGGCAGCGGTGCTGAGGGCTACGACCCGACCGACCTGCAGCTCGGCAACTCGGGCGGCGAGCAGTTCGCCGCGTGGCTCGGCAGCCAGGGCAAGAACGGCACCGGCGCCTTCAACACCGACATCGACGGCGAGATCGCCAAGCAGGCGTTCCTCGACGGCACCGCCGCCTTCTGGCTCACCGGCCCGTGGAACGTGGGCGCTGCACTCGACGGCGGCATCAACGTCGCGATCGACAGCGTTCCGAGCCCGACCGCAGAGGTCGCCTCGCCGTTCGCCGGCGTGAAGGGCTTCTTCGTCTCGGCCGAGTCGAAGAACCAGGTCGCCGCGAACGACTTCCTCGTCAACTACATCGGCACCGAAGACGTGCAGCTCGAGCTCTTCGAGGCGGGCAACGTCCTCCCCGCGCTCTCGGCTGCCGCTGAGGCCGCATCGAGCGACCCGATCGTCGCCGGCTTCGCCGCCGTCGGCGCCGAGGCCGTGCCGATGCCCGCCATCCCGGCAATGGGCTCCGTCTGGCAGTACTGGGGCATCGCCGAGGCCGACATCATCAACGGTGCCGACCCCGTCGCGACCTGGCAGAAGCTGGCCGCCGACGTGCAGACCGCGATCACCAAGTAACGACCGATTGCTCCGGGTCGGATGCCACTGCGGCATCCGGCCCGGAGCACTCACGTTCCACGAGAAGAGCGAGCAGGATGACCACCACGATCGACGACGAGGTCGCAGCAGGGGCCCCGAAGAAGCCCACGAAGCGACAGCGCCGGGCCGCAGGCATCGCCGAAGCGGCATCCGGCGGCGTGAAGATGCTCCTGCTCAAGATCCTCATGCTCGGCATCGTCGACGCGATCGCCGTCTTCGGGATCTTCATCCTCGTCGGGGGCGGGCAGTGGCTCGTCGCGACGGCCGTCGCCGTGGTGGCCGCGCTCGTCAACTGGATCTACTTCTCCCGCACCAAGCTCCCGGGCAAGTACCTCACGCCCGGCGTGATCTTCCTCGTCATCTTCCAGGTGTTCGTGCTCGTCTACACGGGCTACATCGCCTTCACGAACTACGGCACCGGCCACAACGGCTCGAAGGAGCAGGCGGTCTCGTCGCTCATGAGCTCGGCGCTCGAGCGCGTCGAGGACTCGCCGACCTACGCGGTCACCGTCGTCGACCAGCTCGGCACCCTCGGCCTGCTCGTCACCGACCCCGAGGGTGAGGCGAGCGTCGGCACGAACACCCAGCCCCTCGACGAGGTCGACGCCGAGATGGAGGGCGGCAAGGCCGTCGCCATCGACGGCTGGACCACCCTCAGCTTCGCCGACGTGCTCGCCCGCACCGACGAGATCACCGAGCTCGCGGTGCCGTTCTCCGACGACCCGAACGACGGCGCGATCCGCACGCCCGACGGCTCGAACGGATACCTCTACCTCTCGAACCTCGAGTACGACGAGGCCGCGGGCACGATGACCGACCTCCGGACCGGCACGGTGTACTCCGATATCGGCACCGGCGCCTTCACCTCCGAAGACGGTGAGGAGCTGCTGCCCGGCTGGCAGATCGTCGTCGGCTTCGACAACTTCGTGCGTGCCGTCACCGACGAGCGCCTCGCCGGCCCGCTCCTCTACGTCACCCTGTGGACGTTCCTCTTCGCCTTCGTGTCGGTGGCGTCGACGTTCTTCCTGGGGCTCTTCCTCGCGATCGTCTTCAACGACATGCGGATGCGCGGACGCAAGTACTACCGCGTGCTCATGATCCTCCCCTACGCCGTCCCGTCGTTCCTGTCCGCCCTCATCTGGGCGGGCATGATGAACGAGAGCTTCGGCTTCATCAACCAGGTGCTGCTCGGCGGGGCGGAGATCCCGTGGCTGACCGATCCCGTGCTGGCCAAGGTCTCGGTGCTCATCGTGAACCTGTGGCTCGGGTTCCCGTACATGTTCCTCGTGTGCACCGGCGCGTTGCAGTCGATCCCCGACGAACTGCAGGAGGCGGCCACCGTCGACGGGGCGAGACCCTGGGCGGTCTTCCGATTGATCAAGCTGCCGCTGCTGCTCGTGAGCGTCGCGCCGCTGCTCATCGCGTCGTTCGCGTTCAACTTCAACAACTTCAACGTGATCTACATGCTCACCGACGGCGGGCCGCGCGACTCCAACGCCCCGATTCCCGTGGGCTTCACCGACATCCTGATCACGATGGTCTACAAGGTCGCGTTCACCGGCCAGTCGCGTGACTACGGACTCGCGAGCGCGTACTCGATCATCATCTTCATCGTCGTGGCCGTGATCTCGATCATCGCGTTCCGACGCACCAAGTCCCTCGAGGAGCTGAACTGATGGCCACGCAGCAGCCCGTTCCCGGGACCCCGACCGGACTCATCGCGGGTGAGATCGACGAGTTCGCGGATGCCTCGACGCGCGCGAGCGCGACCGTCGCCGATGGCGCCGGCCCGCGTCCGGACATGCCGCGCCGTCCGTTCAACTTCGGCCGCTGGTTCCGGGCGACCGGATGGCGCCACATCGTGGGCGTCGTCATGATCGTGTTCTCCCTGTTCCCGATCGTGTTCGTCGTGTCGTCGTCGCTCAACCCGCGTGGCACGCTCACCGGCTCGAACGCCCTGTTCTCGCAGATCGGGCTCGAGAGCTACGTGCGGATCCTCTCCGATCCGCAGATCCCGTTCTCGACGTGGTTCGCGAACACGCTCATCATCGCGAGCATCACGGCGGTCGGCACCGTGTTCCTCGGTGCGCTCGCCGCGTACTCCTTCTCGCGCATGCGATTCACGGGCCGGCGCTTCGGGCTCATCTCGATCGTCGTCGTGCAGATGTTCCCGCAGCTGCTCGCCGTGGTCGCGATCTTCCTGCTCATGAGCGCGATCGGCGATTGGTTCCCGGCCATCGGCCTGAACACCCACATCGGCCTGATCATGGTCTACCTCGGGGGTGCACTCGGCGTGAACACGTACCTCATGTACGGCTTCTTCAACACGGTGCCCGCCTCGATCGACGAGGCGGCGAAGATCGACGGGGCGGGCCACGCGCGCATCTTCTTCACGATCATCCTGCGCCTCGCAGCCCCCATCCTCGCCGTCGTGGCGCTGCTCTCGTTCATCGGGTCGGTCAACGAGTTCGTCGTGGCATCCGTGCTGCTCATCGACAACGAGAACCAGACCCTCGCCGTGGGCCTCACGAAGCTCGTGGCGAACCCGCGCTACGCCGACTGGAGCGCCTTCTCGGCCGGCGCCGTGATCGCCGCGCTGCCGGTGGTCGCGCTGTTCCTGTTCCTGCAGAAGTACATCGTCGGTGGGCTGACTGCCGGCGCCGTGAAGTAGGGCCGCCACCGTCGGTGGACGATGAGAGGGTGAGGCCATGCCCTCGCGATTGACGCCGCACCACGATGGATCCCCCCTGTACGTCTCGACGCAGGCGCCCGAGCTCGGTGAGGTCGTGCGGGTGCGGCTTCGCGTTCCGGGCGACTTCGGCCCGCTCGCGTGGGTCGGCACGCGGTCGAACCCGAACCGGGAGCCGCGGTTCGACGAGGCATCCGTCATCGCCGCCGCCGATGGGTGGCAGTGGTGGGAGGCATCCGTCGAGGTCGAGAACCCCGTGCACGGCTACCGGTGGCTGCTCGTCGGTGTCGACGGCCGGCAGCACTGGCTGAACCAGCTCGGCCTGTTCACGACCGAGGTGCGCGACCACGACGACTTCCGGCTCGTCGCGCACGAGCCCGCGCCCGCGTGGGCGGCGTCGAGCATCCTGTACCAGGTGTTCCCCGACCGGTTCGCGCGGTCGGCGGCCGCAGGCTCGCGCCCGGCGCCCGAGTGGGCGATCCCGGCCGAGTGGAGCGACCCGCTCGACCCCGTGCCCCCCGCGCGCTCGACGCAGTTCTTCGGCGGCGACCTCGACGGCGTGCGCGAGCACCTCGACCACCTCGAGTCGTTCGGCGTCAACCTGCTGTACCTCACGCCCATGTTCCCGGCGCGCTCGAACCATCGCTACGACGCGTCGACGTTCGACGTGGTCGACCCGCTGCTCGGTGGCGATGAGGCGCTCGTGCGACTCGTCGAGGCGGCGCACGCCCGCGGCATCCGCGTCATCGGCGACCTCACCTCGAACCACTCGGGCGACGCGCACGAGTGGTTCCGCACGGCACAGGCCGACCCCGACTCGGTCGAGCGCGGCTTCTACTACTTCCGCGACGAGGCGCAGGGCGGCGGCTACGAGTCGTGGCTCGGCGTGCCGAGCCTGCCGAAGTTCGACTGGAGCTCGGCCGAGCTGCGCCGTCGCTTCATCGAGGGGCGCGACTCGGTCGTGGCGAGGTTCCTCGCGCCGCCGTTCAACCTCGACGGCTGGCGCATCGATGTCGCGAACATGACGGGCCGGCTCGGTGCCGAAGACCTGAACGCCGAGGTGCGACAGACCATCAGGCGCACGATGCTCGACGTCAACCCCGACACGATCCTGCTCGGCGAGTCGACGAACGACGCGGCGAGCGATGTGCAGGGCGACGCATGGCACGGCGCGATGACCTACACGCCGTTCACCCGGCCGCTCTGGAGCTGGCTGCTCGAACCCGGCAGTCCCGCCGGCGGCGGCATCGGCTTCCCGCTGGCCGCCGTGCCGAGCTACGACGGCCATGAATTCCTCGAGACGCACCTGCGGTTCGCGGCCGGGTTCCCCTGGCGCACCCGGCTCGCCACCATGAACGCACTCGACACGCACGACACTCCCCGCTTCGGCACGCACGCCCGACCGGGCACCCTCCCCGTGGCGCTCGGGCTCGCGGTGACGCTGCCTGGCATTCCAGTGGTGTGGGCGGGCGACGAGTTCGGGCTCACGGGGGTCGACGGCGAGGCGTCGCGCACGCCGATCCCGTGGGGGAGCGAGACCGCGTCCGAGGTCGCGCCCGTGCTCGACACGTACCGCGAGCTGCTCGGGCTGCGCCGCGCGCACCCGGTGCTCGCGACCGGCGGCCTGCGATGGCTCGCGGTGGGCGACGACGCGATCGCGTTCGTACGGGAGTCCGCCGACGAGCAGCTGCTCGTGTTCGCGGCGCGGGCGGCTGCGACGCTCGAGCTGCCCGCCGCCGCGATCGCGATGACGGATGCCGCGGCGCGCCTCACGGGCGACGCCGAGCTCGAGGCATCCGGCGATCTCCTGCGGTTGTCGTCGGGTGCGCCCGCGTTCGCGGTGTGGCGACTCGCCGGCGTCGCCGCTCCTGCCTGGTCGGGGCCGGCGCCCGCCTGACGGCCTGCGGCGAGGCATCCGCTGGCCCTCGTGCCGGATGGCGCGGAAGCGCCCTGCCCCTCGCGGGGGGTGTTGCCCAGCTCGGCTGATGCGGCCGGGTCGTCGTCCAACGGGGCATTCGCCTGCGGTCTGCAGGAAAAGAGGCGACAGACCGCTCCTGGTGAGGGTCAGTCGCCTATTTTCCTGAGTTGCTCGGGTGCGACGCGTGCTCGCGACAACCGCTCGCCGCTTGCGCAGGATGGGGGCCGCCATGCTGCAGGAGCGGTGTGTCGGCGCTCATCCTGCGGGAGCCGCGAGGGCGAGCGCTAGCCGCCGATGATCACGGTGGGCGCGCCCGGGCCCGGCGCGATCGGGGCGCCGTGCAGCGTGAGGTCGCCGACCCGCGCGGCGGGGAATCCGCCGATCAGCACGGTCATGCTGCCCTGCGCGATGCCGTTCGGCGCGGGTGAGACGCAGACGATGCCGCCCGGCATCGCGTTCGCGACCGCGGCGGGCATGTTCAGGATGAGCACCGTCGGCACCGCGGCCACCGGGGTTATCGGGCCGCCCACGTGGGGCACCACTCCGTCGACGAGGGCGCAGAGCGCCACATCGCCTGCGCGAAGGGCCGGGTCCCGTGGGCATGGGATGCCGCCGTCAGCCGGTCGTCACGACGGAGCCGGAGATGAGCACCGAGTCCGCACAGCTCGTGGGCGGCGGAGCGCTGCCACCGGGCAGGCCCGCCTCCTGGCAGAGGAGGTTCGCGAACAGCTCGTCGCCCTCTCGCAGTACGACCGGCGTCACGAAGTGGAAGTCGAGGTCGCGGGAGTTCTCGAGGCCGATGGTCACGATCGGCGCCGTGAGGTCCGCGTTCTCGAGGGTGAGGCTGCCGAAGTCGCCCTGCGGGTTGCTGAAGACCACGTCGGTGATGCGCAGCACCGAGTTCGGGGGCACCACGAAGCGGTCGCTCTCATCGGTGCCGCCACCCGGGCCGGCCGACACCGCCAACCGGATGTCGACGTCGGCCGTCGTCACCACCGGGGCGACCGGCTCGACCGGGGGCGGCGTCTGGCCCACCGCGGTGAGTGCCTCGTTCGCCGCCTCGGCGGCCTTGTCGGCCTGGGCGGCCGCCTCATCGGCCTGCTGCTGCGCCTCGGCGAGGGGCTCGGCGACGGCGTCGCGGGCGGCCGACTCGATCGCGGGCTTCAACAGGAGGAACCACAGCGCGAGGAGGAGCAGCAGGAGCGCGAACAGTCCGATGAGCGCCTTCCAGACCCATCGCGGGATGACGAGCTCCTGGGTGTAGGTGCCCGGCAGTACGATCGGCTCGGCACCTTCGGGCACGACCGAGACGCTGTACGAGTGGGTGACCGGCTTGCCCCGCCAGAGGCGCCTGCGCGGCCGGAGGTCGACATCGACGAAGAGCGCATGCCCGGGATCGACCAGCACATCGGGTGTCGGGGTCGAGAGGCCGAGCGCATCCGACGACATTCCGGCGATCGCCGCCATGACCGGCACGTTGCCGCGATTGTCGACGGCGACCCGCACGCGTGCCCGTCCTCGTCCGCGCGCGATGCGCGGCTGGAGCTCGGCCGTCGTCGTCGTGAAGGGGAGGATCGTGAGCGTCGTCTCGGCGACGGTCATGGCATCCGGTTGCTCGCTGCCCTGTGCCCTGATGCCGAGCGGCACCTCGCCGGTGATCGAGTCGGAGGTGCGCGGCGCGAGCACGGTCACGGTCGCCGTCTCTGACTTGCCCGGGTAGATCGTGAGCTGTGCCGGCTCGATCGTCGCCCACGGCGCGGCCGGACCGACCGCGCTGAGGGTGAACGACTCCACGAGCAGCGTGTCGTTCAGCACCGACACGGTGAAGACGACGGGGGTACCCGGCTCGACCGGCGCGGACGTCTGGTCGATGGTCGCAGTGGTGGCCATGCCGACAACGTACGAGGGCCCGGGGCGAGCCGGCCCGACCGCGCGGCCCGCCGACCGTGCACGGATCTTGCCCGTTGAGGGTGCGTTGAGTGCGCGAAGAGTGCACGGGAGCAGACTGTGGATCAACCCTCCCTGCGGACCCCCTGCGGAACCGAACCGAACATGTCTGCACGATTCATCTGGAGGAATCCCATGTCCCGAACGACGGTGCGCGTCTACGCGCGCGACCCGATCTCCGAGGCCGGCGTCTCGAGCGCGCTGCGACCGAGGCCGGAGGTCCGCGTCGTCGGCGTCGACGAGGAGGAGGCACCCGACGTGGTGCTCGTGATCGTCGACGCCGTCGACGACGAGGCCTTGAACACCCTGCGGTTCCTGCGCCGGAACGGCGATTCGCGCGTCATCCTCATCGCCTCGCGACTCGACGACAAGGACCTCGTGCGCGCCGTCGAGAGCGGGGTCGTCGGGCTGATCCGGCGATCGGATGCCACGACCGACCGCCTGCTGTCGGTGATCACCTCGGCGGCCGCCGGCGAGGGCACCGTGCCCCCCGATTTGCTCGGCCGGTTGCTCGACCAGGTCGGTCGCCTGCAGCGCACCGTGCTCGACCCGCGTGGCATCACCTTCACGGGGCTCGCCTCGCGCGAGGTCGAGGTGCTGAAGCTCGTCGCCGAGGGCTGGGACACCGCGCAGATCGCCACGAAGCTCGCCTACTCCGAGCGCACCGTGAAGAACGTGCTGCACGACGTGACCACGCGGCTGCAGCTGCGCAACCGCTCGCATGCGGTCGCGTATGCGATGCGCGAGGGCCTCATCTGAGCGGATGCCGCACGGCGGGCGTGCCCGTCGGGGCATCCGCCGCTGCACGAAACACTGCCCGCCGCCCGGCGCTCGCGCACGGGCCGCACTCGCACAGTGGAGCTGAGCCGAAGGAGCAGCGTGAACACACGGGCGATTCTCTCGCGCGGGATCGCGGCGGTCGCGGTCGCCGCGCTCGCCGTGACGACCGCGCTCGCCGGAGCGACGCCCGCCGTGGCCGACCACCAGCCTGGCCGGGAGTTCCCTGTGCACGTCGAGCTCGTGGGCGCGGTGGTGCCGGGCGGTCAGGTGACCGCGACGTTCGAGGTGGAGCACGCGGCAGTGCCAGGTGCGACCGCCCGAGACTCGACCTTCGTGCTCGCCGTCGCAGTCGACCAGCCCGGATACCTCGCGTACTCGAGCTCGACGTGCCCGTCATGGCAGGGCGTGTTCGTCGGCGACACTTGCCTGATCCCCGACCTCGACGCTCTCGGTACCGACGCGAGCTTCGAGGTCACCTACAACGTGGTCGTCCCGACGGTCCTGCAACCGCGCTTGTACTACTTCGGCGAGGTGACGGGGGAGGTGGTGCAGGGGTTCGTCAGCGATCCGGACGGGCAGATCGCGGTGCCGATTCCCGAGGCGGAGCGCGGCAGCGACGCGGCCCCGGCGGTTCTCGACGTGCAGGTCTTCGACATCGGGGTCAACGTGGAGCCCGACTACGGATTCCCCGGTGGTCCGCAGGCGACCGCGACGATCACGGTCGAGCACACGGGCGAGCTGCCGCCGTTCGTGGCCGTCGAGCTGGACCTCGGCATCACCTGGTCGCCGCTCCTCACGCTCGTGGAGGATCCGGCCACCGTCACTCCGTGCGTGGGTGGCCTCGTGGCCGGGGTCTGCACGCTCGCGGGCATGCTCGACGAGGACATCCCGCCCGGCGGGGTCACGATCACCTTGAATTTCGCGATACCCGAAACCGACACCGGCGTGGGCTGGGTGGAGGCCGAGGGCCTCGGGGGCCAGTATCAGCCACCTCCTCCACCGGTGATCGGCTTCGCTGCGGTCGACGCGGGTGCCGGCGATATCGTGCTCGCGGCCGACCCGGGCTGGGAGGACTTGCCACCCGAGTGGCTCGACAGCGACAGCGACAGCATGCTCATCGATGACGCGCTCGTGATTCTCGACGTCGAACTCGATCGCGACATGTCATGGCCGGGCGGGCCGGCGGTGACGGCGACGGTGCACGTCACGCAGATGCCGCGGCCCGACTTCGAGTTCGGCGACATCTGGGACGACCTCACGGTCGGCTTCGTGCTCACTTGGCCCGACTTCCTCACGGCGGCAGGACCGCCCGCGGAATGCACCGAACTCGACGGCGACGTGTGTCTCCTCGAGCTCGAACCGGGCGTGACGCTCGATGTCGTGTTCCCCTTCGAATCGCCGTCGGCCGGCGTGGGCACGGGCGACATCGCGGCCGAGGCGGAGCGACTCATCGACGGTCCGATCAACGACGGCACCGCGCTTCCGACCGAGTGGGTCGTGCCCGACGCGGAGCCGTTCACGGTGCAGGATGCCTCGGTCACGGTCGATCTCGTCCTCGACCGGGCCGAGGGCTACGCCGGCGGCAAGCAGCTCACCGCGACGACGACGGTGACGCACGTGGCGGCCACGCCCGTTGAGGACGCCGCCGACGGTGCGTTCCCGGACCTCACCGCCGAGCTGCGGTTCGACTGGCCGGGTTTCCTCACGATGACGACCGACAGCGGTTGCGACAGTTTCGACGTCGTCTCCCGAGTGTGCGTCGTCGACGGACTCGATGCGGTCGGGGCATCCGTCGTCATCACGATGACCTTCGCCATGCCGGGTGTCAGCACTCCGGCCGCGCCCGCGACCGAGGTCCCGCCGCGAACCGGTGACGTGATCGTCGACGGCGTGAAGCTCTCGTTCACACCGCCATCGCCCGCGCCAGTGCCGGGCGGGCCACCGCCGCCTGCGGCATCCGACGACCCGATATCACTTCCCACCGCGTGGCTCGGCGGCGACCGCGAACCCTTCACGGTGTACCAGCCCGCGGTGCGGGTCAGCCCCGGGATCGCGAAGCCGGGTGACGCCGTCGCCGTCTTCGTGAAGTACCTGCCGCCGGGTGAGCAGCTCGAGCTCTCATGGCAGATGGTGCACCCGCCGACCGCGGTGCCGGTTGCTGGCGTGTTCAGGGTGGACGCGGGCGCGACGGTCGACCGCTGGCCGATCCTGATCCTGCGGAACGAGAACCCGGGCCAGCGGGTGCTCGTCGTGCACAGCGTGAACGGGCTGTTCGGGGACATTCGTGCCCTGATCCCACTGCTGGTGGTGCCACGCACCGCCATGGCCCCCGACTTCATCGGGAGGGGCGGATGATCGGCGAGATCGACGACGCCATCAGGGCGCTCGTGCGGGAGTCCGACGGCATCGCCGCGGATGTCGACGTCGCGCTCGACGCGCCGACGACCGAGTGGGCGGCCCGGCGCAACGCGCCGACGGTCGACCTGTTCCTCTACGACATCCGCGAGGACACGAGGCGGCGCGAGTACGGGTTCTCGGAGCAGCGCAACGACCGCGGCATCATCACGCACCGGGTGCCCTCGCCGCGGTACTTCAAGCTCTCGTACCTCGTGACCGCGTGGACGCAACGACCCGACGACGAGCACCGCCTGCTCGACGCGCTGCTGCGCTGCTTCATCCGCTTCGACGCGATCCCCGACTCGTTCGTCATCGACACCCTCGCCGAGACCGGCCTGCCGTGCTCGCTGACGGTGGCGCAGCCGCCGCCGGAGGATCGGGCGTTCGCGGATGTCTGGTCATCGCTCGGCGGCGAGCTGAAGCCGTCGCTCGACGTCGTGATCTCGGCGCCGCTGACGCGCGGACTCAGCTACGAGGCCGGGCCGCCCGTCACCGCGGGCGTCGCCGCCGACGTCGAGGCTCTCGGGTTCGGCAGCAGCGAACGGTCGCTCGGCATGCGCGAGTCGCGCGAGTCGTCAGGGTCGGAGGAGTGAGATGGTCGACGACCCGAGCATCGTGCACCTGCTGGGGCGGGTCGGCGCGATCGAGGACCGCATCCGCCGCCTCGTCTCGGTGCGCCGCGCGGCCGATCCGCAGCCCGACGACCCCTTCCGCGGGCTCTACCTCAGCGACGAGATGGTCGATCGGCTGCTCGCGGGTGTACCGGGGATTCCGGACTGGTCGGATGCCTCGGCGCGCCTCGCGGCGTGCGAGCTGAGCGCCGACCTGGCCGAGGCTGCGGGGCATCCGTTGCGCCTTCGCCGCCTTGCCGACGCGTTCGGGCTGAGCTCCGTCGACCTCGACCTGCTCGTGATCGCGCTCGCCGCGGATCTCGACCCGCGGTTCGAGCGGTTCTTCGGCTACCTCAAACGACGACGTGGGGCGTCGGCGGCCGTCAGTCGCCCTCGCCCTCGAGCTCTGCGGCGTGCCGCTCACCTCGGCGGCCGACCGTTCGCGACTCATCTCGGGGCCGCTCGTCACCGGGGGACTCCTCATCGTCGACGACGACGAGCGTCCGCTCCCGGGGCGTGCGGTTCGCGTCCCGGACCGGGTCGTCGGGCACCTCCTCGGCGACGACACCCCCGATCGCGCGCTCGAGGGCGTGCTGCGGGAGCCGTCGGCGGTCGACTGGGGCGACGAGCGGCCCGTTCGCCAGGCGCTCGGCTCCGGCATCCGGCTGATGTACCTGCGCGAGCCCGCGACCGGCTCGGGGGAGGCGATCGCGGTGCGGGGCATCCACGCCCACGGCCTCGGGGCGCTGCACCTCGACCTCGCCCGGCTCGGGTCGCACCCCGAGGCGATCCCGCTCGCGCGGCTGGCGACTCGCGAGGCGCGGCTGCGCGGCTTCGGGCTCATCGCCTCGCCCGTCACGAAGGACGTGAGCGCCGCGCTCATCGAGGCGATCACGGAGTCCTCGCAGCCGACCGTCTTCGTGGGCGACTCGACGTGGGATCCGGAGTGGTGCCGCCGCCTGCCCGCGCTCGCGGAGGTGGAGGCGACGACGACCGAGGAGCGCTCGCAGCTCTGGCGCCGCTCGCTCGGGACGGCCGCCGAGGGGCTCGACGTGGCGGAGGCGACGGGGCAGTTCCGGCTGCGCCCCGAGCAGGTGCAGCGTGCCGCGGCGACCGCCCGCACCCAGGCCGCGCTCACCGCGTCGGGCGCGATCACCGCCGAGCATCTCGCGGTGGGTGCCCGGGCCGAGAACGCATCAGCCCTCGATCGGCTCGCGAGACGGGTGTCGCCGCGCGTCGGCTGGGACGACCTCGTGCTGCCACCGGGTCCGTTGAACGCGCTGCGCGAGATCGAGGTGCGCGCCCGCCACCGCGAGCAGGTGCTCGGCGACTGGGAGATGCGGCCCGGCGGCGGCCGCGGTCACGGCGTCGTCGCGCTCTTCGCGGGCGACTCGGGCACCGGCAAGACGATGTCGGCCGAGGTCGTCGCCGGAGGGCTCGGACTCGACCTGTACGTCGTCGACCTCTCGACGGTCGTCGACAAGTACATCGGCGAGACCGAGAAGAACCTCGAGCGCATCTTCCGCGCCGCGGCAGGGACGAACGCCGTGCTGCTCTTCGACGAGGCCGACGCGGTGTTCGGCAAGCGCTCGGAGGTGAAGGACTCGCACGACCGGTACGCGAACGTCGAGAGCGCCTACCTCCTGCAGCGCATGGAGACCTTCGACGGCCTGGCGATCCTGGCGACGAACCTGCGCGCGAACATCGACGAGGCGTTCACCCGCCGCCTCGACGTCATCGTCGACTTCCCGATGCCGGATGCCGCGCAGCGAACCCGGCTCTGGGACCGCAGCCTCGGCCGTCATCTGCGGCGGGCCGAGGACCTCGACCTGGAATTCCTCGGGCGTTCGTTCGAGCTCGCCGGCGGAGGCATCCGCTCGGCTGCCGTGACCGCCGCGTACCTCGCCGCCTCCGATCACGGCACCGTGCTCATGCGGCACCTCGTGATCGCGGTGCATCGCGAGTACCGCAAGCTCGGCCGGCTCCTCGTCGAGAGCGAGTTCGGCCGGTACTGGCCGGAGGTGGTGAGCGCATGAGCGGCGGTACGGACCTGCGGGCGGTTGCGCGATCGCGCACGACCTGCGGCCCGATCGGGCAGGAACCGGGTGGAACGGCCCGCCGCGCGGTGGAATGGAAGCGGTCGATCGTGGAGGTGGACCATGCACGCACATGACCTGGACGGCGTCGATATCGAGACGGCGCGCCGCGGATCCGATGGCGCACGCGAGGCGGAGACGCGAATCGAGTCGCACGGCATCGCCGAGCGGCGCCCCGACGTGCTCGGCCCGGCGGGCCTGCTGCGGTTGCAGCGCGATGCCGGCAACGGCGCGGTGTCCGAGCTCGTCGAGGAGCAGCAGCGTTCGCCCGTGCTCGACGTCGTGTCGTCGGGCGGATCGCCGCTCGAGCCGGCGGTTCGCACCGACATGGAGTCGCGCCTCGGCCACCACTTCAGCGACGTGAAGGTGCACACGGATGCCTCGGCGCATGCCTCGGCGAAGGCGGTCGGCGCGCACGCCTACACGGTCGGCAACAACGTGGTCTTCCAGCGTGACGCGTACGACCCGGGCTCGCTCGCCGGGCGCACGACGATCGCGCACGAGCTGACGCACGTGGTGCAGCAGCGCTCAGGCCCCGTCGACGGCACGCCCGCCGGTGGCGGCGTGAGCGTGAGCAACCCCGGTGACCGCTTCGAGCGGGCCGCCGCCGACAACGCGGCCCGGGTGATGAGCGACCCGGCGCCGGTGCAGCGCGATGCCGACGAGGCATCCGGCAGCGCTTCCGGCGGTGCAGCCGGCGGACTCGCCGTGCAGCGCGAGGAGGCCGAGGAGGACGAGACCGTGCAGGGGCTGTTCGTGCAGCGGGAGGGTGAGGAAGAGGAAGAGGAGAGTCCCGCGTGATGCCGCTCGCGGCGCGCGAACGGGACTCGCCTGCGCGCCGCGCAACGGTGGGGCGCGACGCCCGCCCGCCCCGCGCTCCGTCCACCCTCTCCGCTCGCATGCTCGCCCTGCAGCGGGTGGCCGGCAATCGCGCCGTCGCATCGCTCGTGCAGCGCCAGGTTGCGCCGCCGGTCGTGGCTCCGCCGGTGGTCGCCCCGCCCGGCGTCGCGCCGGCGACTCCCTTCCGGGACCCGGCCACCCTCACGACCCTCACCCTCGGCGCGCTCGACGACTACGCGCGCGAGCGCCCCGACTGGATGACCGACACAAAGCTGCCGGAGGCGACCCGCACGCAGCTGATGGCGCTGCTGCGCTGGGCCCGTGGGGGCTCCCCGCCGCCGCTCGACCCGTGCCGCGGGTTCACGGTGAGCGACCTGATCGCGCAGACCGCGCCGGCACGCCACGACCTCGAGGTGTTCGCCCGCGCCTCGCAGCAGGACGACTCCGCGGTGCCACCCGACGGCATCACCGATCTCGCCGAGGCCACCACGCTCGGCACCACGATCCGCGAGCTCGAAGCGCGGTTGCCGCGCGCCGACCTGCACCGCGGGCTCGGCCAGAACGACGAGGCGAAGGCGGAGCTGGCCGAGCTGGCGTCGAGCGGACTCGCTGTAGCCATGGGCGACTACTTCCGCCGTGCGCACGCTTACCTCGAAGCCGACAATGGGGGCGACTCGGCCTCGTATCGCCGCGTGCACGGAACGGTCGATCCGCTCAGCTACCTCGGCCGCGTCGACGACGTGCGCAACTTCCACCGGTTCCAGCCCGCGCTGCTCGAGCAGCTCATCACGAACCGGGGCGATCGCCGCAGACGGCTGCCACTCGTCGTCATCCTGCACACCGGCACCGACCACAACGCCGCGTTCCATGACGATTCGGGGCTGACCGCGGTCGTGAAGAACCCGCTCAACCTGACCCTCATGATCGAGGGTGCGACGACGATCGAGGCGGCCGGAGGACGCGTGTCCGCGCTCGCTCGCGCCTACGGCCAAGGACGGCGGATCCAGCAGGTGATGCTCGCCGGACACGGCGGCCCGACGAGCATCGACATCGCAGGGCGACCGGATGCCGCGCAATCACTCGACTCGTCGGGTGCACCCGGCAGCGCCGGACGGCGGCGTACCGAGCGGTTCCTTCGCCAGCTCGTCGCCGTGATGGTGCCCGGCCCCGACGCGCGGATCGTGCTGAACGCCTGCCTGACCGCGGCCGAGCCCGTCTCTGACTCGCTGCCGGCCAATCCCGCCCTCGCCCGCGCGGCGATCCTGCATCGCCTGACGACCGACCCGAGCATCGCGACGCTCATCCGGAACACCGCCGGCGGCCGAACCGTCGAGGGGAACGTGGCATCCGTCGGGGCCGGCACCTACATCGACCCGGCGACGGGGGTGCTGCACCAGGAGATCACCGGCGACGAGGCGGCGACCTCGAGCAACCCCGCCGACTACGTCGAACGGGGGCACGAGCCGGAGGGCGCCGCCCGGTCGCTCGTGGTGCTGTGGGCACGCGACCCCGCGGCGGCGACCGCCGCCATCGCCGCACGCCGCGGCCACGGCTTCACCTCGTGGGGCGACAAGGTGATCACCGAGATCTTCGCGGTCTTCGAATCGACGAGCGACATCGCCGCCCTCTCGCGGATCGCCGAGCGATCGGCCCGCGGGCTCAGCGAATTCGACAACCCGTCGCACCAGACGCCCGGCGAGATCGGCGGGCTGCAGCAGGACGACCCGAGCGAGTCGATGCTCGCCGCCCGGGTGCGCGCGTTCTCACCCGACACGGGCAAGATCGCCCTCGACCAGGTGCGCCTGCCCAAGGACGGGTCGCGGGTCGCCACCCTGCACACGCTGATCGGCGCCCAGACCTCGCTCGACCCGATTCGCCATCACCTGTCGAAGCCGTGGCTCGCGGTGCGCATCGCCGACCTGCTGCCCCTGGCGCAGGCGCCGACGCCGACGCGCGCCCACATCATGATCGGCGGCGCGACGTGGCTGCACGCCCACACCGACGCGTTCTTCAGGGCGAACGCCGGTGCCGCGACGAGGCTCACCCCGCCGGCCGGCTCGACGATCGACGACCTGACCGACAACGACCCGTCGGAGCGGGTGATCCTCGAGCACCTCGGCATCGTGCGCGCGGCACCGGCCGGTGGCGGCGGCGGCGCGGCCGGCCCGACGGTCGAGTCGATCTCCCGCGTCGGGCGTACGACCGATTGGCTGAACGTGCGCTCGGCCCCCGACCTCTCCGCCGGCCGCATCGACGTGCTCCGTCGCGGCGCACGCATCGACATCGTCGGCCAGAGCGGCCGCTGGTACGCGATCTTCCACGGGAACCAGATGCTCTTCGTCGTGAAGCGGTACGTACGGCTCATCGGCTGAGGTCGTTCGGGCTCCCCGGGTCTTGCGGGCAGCGGCCTCGATAGTGTGCATCACATGGCAAAGGACATCACGCTCTACATCGGCAGCACGGCCCCGAACTACGCGAAGTACCGCTTCAAGGATGCCCACGAGTGGGAGGGTGTCCGGTCGCAGATCATCACTGCGATGAACATGGGCAAGGGAACGATCGAGATCGACCGCAAGGGAGACAAGGTCGTCTACGTGTACAGCCCGTTCCTCGCGGTGAGTTGGGTCGAAACCGGCGTCTAGTCGCATGCGGATTCGTCGCACCTTGGGTCGAGGGCGATCTTCCGTCGAGCGCCCTGGTCCACTCCGGTGCCCAGTACGTGCACGGTTTCGACCTCGTGGGTGACTGGGCGGGCCGAGTTTGGAATGCACCCTCGATCAGCGACGACTACGTGAGGGACCGGCTCGAGCTGGAGTGATGGCGTGATCGCGTGCGTGATCAGCCAGGACTGCCGCCTCATATTCGGCGGATGGATCGTGGACGGCAAGCTGGCCTACTGGGCGCGTCGCTCGCCTTCATGGTCACGGACTCCGCGCCGAGCCCCCAGCCGGGCTACCCAGTAGACCCCCCAGATCACAAGCGCAAGGATCGCCACCACGCTCAGGATGATGAGCAAGTGCCAGCCGAGGAAACCAGAGACCATGCCGCCATTCTGTACCCTCCGGCGTCTTTCCCTCCCCAGAACGACTGAGAGCGTTCGTAAGAAGGATCCCTCAGCGCTCACATGCCCCGGCCGAGTTGATTGCCCGGTAGCGTCCTCGCATGGATATTCTCTTCGCCGGCCTCGTCGTCGTCTTCGTGCTCGCGACCATCAGCGTGACGGGCATGCTCCGCGCGATCCGGATTGCAGCCGAGCGAACGGCCGCCGCGACCGAGTCCCTCCTCGAACTCGAGCGTTCGCGACAACTGCACTCCTGAAGCGGTATCCGTGAGCGGACCCAGTTGAGAGCTCCGCATTGTTGCTAGCGTCGCTGGCGAATGAATGCCGCTGACCTTGCGACGAGATCAGATCGCGCCGCAATAGGCAAGCCAAGGCGTAATCGAACAGGGAGGCGGCCGGCCGATTCTCCGTGTGGAGAAACTGCTCCGGTAGTGACGGGCATGAGGTCGGATACCCTTTCGCCATGATTACACCCGGTGCAAGAACAGCGTGGCTCTTGATCTCGGTCATTGCGGCCATCGTCGCGATTGCCGCACTCGCCTTCGCTCTGGTTTTCGCGAGGCCCATAATCGCAGTGATCGTGGGAACCCCGGCGGTGCTGTGCTGGGCCGCGTACTTCTCCTTTTTTCGCTCGCCCCGGCAATCTCAAGAGTGAACAAGCATCCTTGGGTTTGGGGAACGCCCGCTGCACGATGCGTGGTACGCCGGTCAATGGCTGAAGGTCCCAGCCCTCCGAAGCGAGCCGAAGCGCGATCCCGTTCCGATGGCCGAGGCCGGTGACGAACGCAAGCGGTGAGGTCGCTGGAACAGTCTGACCCAGAGCATCGGTCGTACGCTGAGGAATCGAGAGCGCAGCCCAGTCTTTTCGAAGGGGTCACAAGCATCGTTTCTAACGCTGACCGTGTTCGAGGTCGTGCCACGCCCACCGAATGACGAGGGATCAATCTACCCAGTCTTGACCGAGATGTTCTCGGTCAGGTCCGTGTAGACGTCGGTGGGCAGGGGGGTGCCATCGGGGTGCACGTGGTACTCATGGGAGCCCGGGCCGCCCTTCGCCGCGACCCAGCCGCCGCCGCTGCAAGCCGCCGACACACCATCGTCCCCGGGACCATCAACGAGCAGGCAGACGACCATCCCATCGGTGCCCCTCGCGAGGTAGAGGCGGTCGCCCTCGTACTCGGTGGCGAAGCGAAGGCTGTCGACGTCGACGCCGTGGAGCTCCTGATCGGCAAGATCGGACGGAGGCGCGTCCGCCGGCTCCGCCTCCCGGTCGAAGATCGCGTAGTGCTCACCGAAGGTGCAGCCGCTGAGCAGCACCACGATCGCGATCGATGCCGATGACGCCAAGAGCGCCCATGCGCGCTGCCGACGAGTAGCCCGCCGCCCGCGTCGGCGGCTCATCACCGTGGTCGACTTGTCCTGCTGTCCGCTCACGCGGCCTCCTCGTCGCCGTGGAGCCGCAGCGAGGTCGCCGTCGGTACTCCGTGCAAGGCACATGCTGGCGGGAAACGTCCAACGGGGCAAGGACCACCGACGAGTCATGCCGCGGCCCAAGGACAGAGGTCGACCTGGAGGCGACGAACTCGTCGCTCGGCTTCGTTCGGCCTGGTCCGATGCTCAACACGATGTCACGTCGCGATATGCGGAACTTCGACGTCCCCGCTGTCGCGCAGCACCAGGCGCAAACCGACGACAGTTCTCGCAGCGGCCGCATCGTCAGCTCTCAGAGACACAACCGTGCGATCTGGGTCGAACTCGATCAGGAGCAAGACCGCCTCATGGGAGCACCATATTCGACGAGCGTGATACGGGCGAAGCCCGCTCAGGTCGATGGCATCCTCTCGTCGAGGAGTGCCACCTCGGCGATCAGTCGTGAGGTGGGCGACGCAGTCGCTTGACGTCGGTGCGCCGCTTCTTCGCTTCCAAGCGCCGTTCCTCGGCACCGCGACTCGGTCTCGTCGCTCGTCGTGACGGTGATGGCGGCCGCAGGGCGTCGGCCACGACGGCGGCGAGCCGTGCGCGCGCAGCATTTCTGTTGTGCAATTGCGAGCGGTGCTCGGACGCCGTGATCGTCAGTACTCCGTCGGCAAGGCGACTGCTCAGACGCTCGAGGAGTCGCTCCCGCTGGAGCGGAGAGAGGACGGCCGAGCCTGCAACATCCCACACGAGTTCCGCCCGGGAGTCGGCAGTGTTCACACCTTGCCCGCCTGGACCGGATGACCGCGAGAACCGCCAAGACAGCTCAGACTCGGGGATCGTGAGTGTCCGGTCGACCAGAAGACCGGGACGGTGGGCAGCGGGCATGGATCCATCATCCTCTTACGACGATTGTTGACCAATCTCGCCGGATTGTTGACCAATCTGCTCGAGCACCATAGGTTCCTTACTGACCGCGCAGATCCCGGAATCCACCGGAGCGGGGCGTTGTCCTCGGACGGAAGGACCCCAGTGAAATCCAGAATTCTCGCCTTTGCAGGCTCGGTGGCCATCGCGGCACCGCTGGCACTCGGCGCGGCGGGGGCGGCCAGCGCGGCCCCGACCGACAACCCACCGGTCACGCTCGTCGACAACGCCACTGCCCCGATCTACGACTACGCCGGCGCCATTCGGGAGACGGTGTGGGTCACCACCCCCGACCTCGACGGTGACGGTGTCGACGAGCGGATCGCAACCGACATCATCCGGCCCCGCGAGCTCGACGGCAACGCCCGGGTCCCGATCATCATGGACGCCAGCCCCTACTACCTGAGCTCCGGACGGGGGAACGAGGCGGAGCGCAAGGTCTATGACGCCGACGGCAACCTCGTCAAGTTCCCGCTCTACTACGACAACTACTTCGTCCCCCGGGGCTACGCATTCGTCGCCGTCGACATGGCCGGCACCGCCCGTTCGACCGGCTGCACCGACGAGGGCGGCCGGTCCGACATCGAGTCGGTCAAGGCCGTCGTCGAGTGGCTGGACGGCAAGGGGGTCGCCTATGACGCGAGCGGCTCGGTCGTCAGCGCAGACTGGAGCAACGGCAAGACCGGCATGATCGGAAAGTCCTATGACGGGACGTTGGCCAACGGTGTCGCTGCCACTGGCGTCGACGGCTTGAAGACGATCGTGCCGATCAGCGCGATCAGCTCGTGGTACGACTACAACCGCTGGCAGGGCGCGGTGAAGTCCATCAACTACCCGAGCAGCCTGTCCCGGTCGGTCGCGTCCAATCGGACTATCGAGACCGACTGCTCGGCGCGGCTGAACTGGATGAACGCCAACGACGGTGATGAGACCGGTGCCTACACCGACTTCTGGGCCGAGCGCGACTACCGTGAGGGCACGTACTACGACGTGTCCAAGGTCAAGGCCAGCGTGTTCATCATGCACGGACTGCAGGACAACAACGTCAAGACGATGAATGCCTCGAAGTGGTGGGATGACCTCGGCGAGCAGGGCGTCCTCCGCAAGATGTGGCTCACCCGCCTGGGGCACGTGGACCCCTTCGACTCCGAGCGCGCCCTGTGGGTCGAAACCCTCCACCGATGGTTCGACCACGAGCTCATGGACATCGACAACGGCATCGACCATGAGCCCGCCGTGAGCGTCGAGACCGCGCCGAACCAGTGGGAGCAGTCGCAGAGCTGGCCGATCTCGTCGGCCCGAACCCAGACGCTGAACCTGCACTCCGACGGCACGCTGATGCTTGGCAGGCAGGACCGCTCCACCGCCAGCTACATCAACTCCACGGCGCTGAGCGAGGCGAACGCAGTCAGGATCGGCGACAACCCCAACCGGCTGCAGTTCCTCACGGGCACGACCAAGCACGACGTCCGGATCTCGGGCACGCCGACCCTCGACCTCGACGTCACGCACACCGCCCCGGTCGGGCAGGTGTCGGTCATGCTCGTCGACTACGGCGTGATGGATCGCATCAGCGCGTCTGGTGACGGTGCGCAAACGCTGAGCACGGAGTCCTGCTGGGGCCCGGCGACCGCAACCGACGACGCCTGCTACAACGAGGTCGGCAAGCGCATCGCGAGCACCGAACTGCAGGTGCTCGCCCGGGGCTGGGCCCGCCTTGACGGGGCCGGCAACCACAAGGTCACCGTCGAGCTGGCTGCCAACGACGTCGTCGTGCCAGCAGGTCACCAGCTCGGCCTCGTGGTTAGCGGCAGCCGTAACGGTGTCCTGGCCGTCGACACCGCGGCGACCACCTACACGGTCAGCCTGAGCGGTTCGAAGCTGAACCTTCCTGTCTCGGGTCCGATGGCCGGCTTCGGCCCGGGTCACCTGACCGCGAAGGACACCGAGCACCTGAGCCCGGGTACCCTGCCCAACCTCGACGAAACGGTGTGGCCCGGCAACTGACACTGGCGGGCAGGCGCCCCGCCACGCGCCCGGCGACCGGGCACCGCTCAGCGAGTTCAGCGGCATACGGCCAGTTCCGTATGCCGCTGGGCTCGCTGCCGACTTCAGACACGCAGGGCGGCGGGGACATCCGCCGCCTCACCCGACGCGCCCACAAAGCGCGCCGTGTCCGACACGGCGGCGGTGAGCAGGGCGACGAGTCGATCGTCGGGATCCCCGACGCACGCCCGCGCGATCCCATCGACGGCGCCGGTCACGATGTCCCGGCACTGCCGCACGGTCATGCCCGGGCGGCCCGGGCCGACTTCCTCGATGAACTGGACGGCCCAGGCATCGGCGGCGGGGGCGGCGCGGAGGGCGGCCTCTGCGAGTTCGCGCGCGTGCACGGAGAGCTCGTCTTCGCGTTCCGCGAGGACCGTGAGGGCGACGCGGAGCCCCACAGCCTGCGAACGCTGGCGTTCCTCAGCGGCGAGAGGGAGGGCCGCGTCGGCGGCTCGCACGGCGAGCAGGACGTCGAGCCGCGGGTCGTCGCTCGTGAGGCCGATGACCGTCGGGATGAGCGGTGCGAGTCGGGCGCGACCGGCATCGCTCGTCAGGTCGTTCACCATCCGTGCGAGATGTGCGAGGGTGCCCTGGGTGCATGCGGGGTGGTCGCTCCAGCGCTCGCCCGCGAGGTACGACGCGAACTCCATGAAGCAGGCCCCGCGGCGTGGCGAGCGGTGCCGGCCGGGGGACAGAATCGGCATGACGTCTGGGTACGCCATCGCGTCGCGCATGGAACCTCCTCGCTCCTTCCACTTTGCGCCTGCCGCAGCCGCGATTCAAGTACCACGGCCGGATGTCCCTGAGACGCGCAACGGGGGCCTCTCCGCGATGCACGTTCCGATATCGTTGGTCCGCATCACGACCCGGAGGAGCAGCGCATGAAGATCGGCCTCGCAGCGATCATCATCGGGGCAGGGGCCCTCGCCGTTCTCGGGCTCGTCCTCATGCTGCTTCCGGGTCCGACTGATTCGTTCGGATGGTTCGCATATCAACCGGTGGGTGACTTCGGCTTCGTCGGCGGCGCGCCGCTCGTGCCCGCCTCGCGCCTCTGGGGCCTCGGTGTGCTTGCCGTTGCGGCAGCCATCGGCGCCTTCGTGGCGGGGTGGGTCCTCGGGAAGGGGCGGGGACGCCAAGAGCGCGAGCCGCGCTCGTCGTAGACCGCGAACCCGGCAACGACGCACGATCGGGGCAGTCGTCGAACGCACCTGGCTGGTCTACGGTGGAGAGACTGCGCGTCAACGGAGATGCCCGCTTCATCCGTCGCACGAAGGGGCCATCTTGATCTCGCTTGCCGCTGCCTTGGGCATCGCCCTGGTCGAGCTGGGGATGGCCCTCACCCCCGGGCCCAACATGGTCTACCTGGTGTCGCGCAGTGTGAGCCAGGGGTGGCGCGCCGGCATGGTGTCGATGGCCGGCACCGCAGTGGGGTTCGTGGTCTACATGACGATGGCGAACCTCGGGCTCGCCGCGGTGTTCATCGTGGTTCCCTGGCTCTACACCGCGCTCAAGGTGGCCGGTGCGATCTACTTGCTGTGGCTGGCGTACAAGACCCTCCGCCCGGGCGGCATGGCGCTGTTCGAGACCCGCGACCTTCCCCGAGATTCCGCCGGCAAGCTCTTTCGCATGGGGCTCGTGACGAACCTGCTGAATCCGAAGGCGGCGCTCATGTACCTGGCGCTGATCCCCCAGTTCGTGGATCAAGCCGCCGGCAACGTGGTCGCCCAGGGGTTCCAGCTGGGAGCCATCCAGATCGTCGTGGCCATGCTCGTGAATGGCGCGATCATCCTCGCTGCGGGGTCGATCGCGGTCTTTCTGCAGCGGAAGCCCACGTGGATCCGCTGGCAGCGGTGGGTCACCGGGACCCTTCTCGGCGCGGTGGGCGTGAAGCTGGCACTTGATGCGCCGGCGCCCCCGGCGGCCGCGTAGCTGCCGAGGAGGCCGGCGCGCCCGAACTGCAATGCGATTGAATCGGACCGCGATAGTCGGGTCCGGGCGGTGGTGGATGAGCAGGCTTGAGTTCGGAAGGGGGAACCGTGATCGCAGTTCTCAACCGGCTCGTCGAGTTCCTCGAGGGGCACCTCACCGAGGAGATCGACATCGCCGGCCTGTCGAGCAGTCTCGGCACGACGGAGTACCACCTCCGCCGGATGTTCTCGTCGCTGGCCGGCATGCCGTTGTCCGAGTACATCCGGCGACGCCGCATGGCCGTCGCCGCGGCCGACGTCCTCGGTGACGGTGACCTGTTGGGAATTGCGGTGCGGTACGGCTACGGCTCCACCGAGGCGTTCAGCCGAGCGTTCCGATCGGTGCACGGCGTCAGCCCTGGTGACGTGCGCCGAAACGGCGGTCCCCTTCGTACGCAACCGCAGCTCAGGTTCCGCCTGACCGTAGAAGGGAACACCACCATGGACACCCGCATCGCCGATCGACCGACGTTCCGGCTCGTCGGCCATTCGACCCGCGTGCCGCTCATCCACCACGGCGCCAATCCCCACATCGAGGCCCACATCGCCTCGCTGCCTCACGCCGAGCACGTTCGCCTCAAGGGATTGAGCGACACCGAGCCGGCCGGACTCCTCCAGGTGAGTGCCGACGTCGACCCCGACTACACGGAGGGCAGCGAGCTGACCTATCTCCACGGCGTCGCCGTCACCGAGTCGACGCCGGTGCCAGACGACCTCGACGCGATCGAGGTTCCGGCCGGCGCCTGGGCGGTGTTCCACACGTCGGGCCCGTACCCGGCGGTCTTGCAGTCCACGTGGGCCGCGACCGCCACCGACTGGTTCCCCTCCAATCCCTGGCGGCTGAGGCCGGGCCCCTCGATCGT
The DNA here is from genome assembly GCF_030817175.1 of Agromyces ramosus. NCBI lineage: Bacteria > Bacillati > Actinomycetota > Actinomycetes > Micrococcales > Microbacteriaceae > Agromyces > Agromyces ramosus. The sequence goes on from NZ_JAUSYY010000001.1 coordinate 2,355,366, forward strand.
GGCCGTGCTCGACCGCGCCGCCGACTTCAGCACGGCGACCTGCGAGCTGTGGCTCCCGGTGGAACGCAGCTAGCCACCGCCGGGCCGGCGACCGCGGGGCTGCACCTGCCCGATCGCGCACGCCACGCTACCCGCCCGCACGCACCGAAAGACTGCGCGGCGAGGCATCCGCTCGCCGACGCTGGAAGCACGCAATCCAGCGAAGGAGTCCGGGATGCCCACCTACCTTTCACCCGGTGTGTACGTGCAGGAGATCGACGCGGCGACGCGGCCGATCGAAGGCGTCGGCACCGCGGTCGCCGCATTCATCGGCATAGCGCCGAAGGGGCCGGAGAACACGCCGACGCTCGTCTCGAACTGGACCCAGTTCGTCGACCAGTTCGGCGGGCTGTATCCGGGCGCCTACCTCGCGTACTCGGTCTACGGGTACTTCCTCAACGGCGGCGGCAACTGCTACGTCGTGCGCATCGGCACCGCGGCCGTGAGCGGCCGGAGCCTCAAGCGCGACCAGAAGCAGCTCGCGGGCGGTCCGCAGACGGCGAAGATCGGTCCGTACGTCTTCACGGCGAAGAACGCGTCGCCGAACGCGAAGCCGATCAAGGTCGAGATCGACGACCCGGGTGGCGAGTCGCCCGAGGAGGGCGCCTTCAAGGTCGCCATCACGATCGAGGGAAAGGCACCCGAGGTCTTCGACAACGTGTCGCCGAAGGCGAGCAGTCCCACGTACATCGCCACCAAGCTCGCCGAGTCCAAGCTCGTGACGGTCACGGTCGACGAGGCGGCCGGGGCCGTGAAGCCGCGCAACGGCTCGTTCGACCTCGTGGTTCCGGAGCCCGTGGAAGAGCCGATCGTGCTCGACAACATCGGGGCGGCGAACTACATCGGCAGCCCAGCCGACCGCACCGGGTTCAGCGGCCTCGAGGAGATCGAGGACGTCACGATGGTGGCGGTGCCCGACCTCATGGCCGCCTTCGAACAGGGCGCCGTCGACCTCGAGACGGTCAAGGCCGTGCAGCTCGCGGTCATCGCGCACTGCGAGCTCATGGGTGATCGTGTCGCGATCCTCGACCCGCCGCCGCAGCTCTCCGCGCAGGAGGCGGGGGAGTGGCGCCGCACCGGCGCCGGCTACGACTCGAAGTTCGCGACCCTCTACTACCCGTGGATCAAGGTGCTCGACCCCGTGTCGGGAACGAACCGGTTCATGCCGCCGTCGGGGCACATCGCCGGCGTGTGGGCGCGCAACGACAACGAGCGTGGCGTGCACAAGGCTCCCGCGAACGAGGTCATCCGCGGCGTCGTCGAGCTGCAGACGCAGCTCACCCGCATCGAGCAGGAGACCCTCAATCCGATCGGTGTGAACGCCCTGCGCACGTTCCCGGGGCGCGGCATCCGCGTCTGGGGTGCCCGCACGCTCTCGAGCGATCCGGCCTGGCGTTACGTCAACATCCGGCGGCTGTTCAACTACCTCGAGAAGTCGATCCTCAACGCGACGCAGTTCGCCGTGTTCGAACCGAACGACCCGGCGCTCTGGGGCAAGCTCAGCCGTTCGATCTCGAGCTTCCTCATCGGCGAGTGGCGCAAGGGCGCCCTCTTCGGCCGCACGCCCGACGAGGCCTTCTACGTGAAGTGCGACGCCGAGACGAACCCGGCCGACGTGATCGACTCGGGCCAGGTGGTCTGCCAGATCGGCGTCGCCCCGGTGAAGCCGGCCGAGTTCGTGGTGTTCCAGCTCTCGCAGTTCTCGGGAGGCACGAGCCTCGTCAGCGAATAGCGAACCCACCACCACCGAGCCGCAGGGCACCCATACGAGGAGGACATCATGCCACTGGATCCATTCGACTCAGCACCGGCGAACGCGTTCATCGTCACGATCGACGGCATCGAGATCCCGAAGGTCGTCGAGGTCTCGGGGCTGAAGAACGAGGTCGACAAGATCGAGCTCAAGCAGCAGACGAGCGACGGCAAGTACATCGTGCGCCAGCTGATCGGGCGCGCCAAGCCGGGGGAGTTCACCGTCACGCGCGGCCTCACCGACTCGAAGACCGTCACCGACTGGCTGAAGGTCGTCATGGAGGGCGACGTCGCCGGAGCGCGCAAGACCGCGTCGGTGGCGCTGCTCGACTACAAGGGCGAGACCATCAAGACGTACGAGTTCATGAACTGCTGGGTGCGCAGCGTCGAGCTGAACTCGCTGAAGGCGGGCGCGGCCGAGCAGGCCACCGAGAAGTTCGTCGTCTGCTTCGACGAGTCGACGGTGAAGTGATGCAGCGCGTCATCGCCACCCGCGCGAGCTCCGACGCGCCCGGGCAGGGCGATGACGGCGCGATGCGCACGGAGTTCGCGTTCGAGCTGCCGCGCGGCTACCTCGGTCCCGACGGCACGGTGCATCGCCGCGGCGTCATGCGGCTCGCGACGGCGCGCGACGAGCTGCTGCCGCTCTACGACGCGCGGGTGCAGGAGAACGCCGCCTACACGACCGTCGTGCTGCTCGGCCGGGTGATCACCTCGCTCGGCACGCTCGGCTCGGTCGACGGCTCGGTGATCGAGAACATGTTCGCGTCGGATGTCGCGTTCCTGCAGGACTTCTACCGCCGGATCAACGCCGAGGGGCACACCCGCATCGCGGTGACGTGCCCCGAGTGCTCGCACCGGTTCACGGCCGATCTCGCGGGCGGGCGCCTGGGGGAATCATGACGTACGCGGCCGACCGAATCCATGAGGAGGTCGCGTACGTCGCCTATCACTTCCACTGGTCGCTCGACGACATCCTCGACATGGAGCACGCGGAGCGACTCCGCTACGTGCACGAGATCGCCGCGATCAACACCCGGTTGTCCGAAGGGGGCTGAGCCGTGCGGTGGCCCTGGCAACGACCCGAGCGGCCGGTGACGGATGCCCCGGCGCCGACGCGGCCCGCGGGCTGGGCGTTCCTCCCGCCGCTGCAACGGCAGGTGGCGGATGCCCCGCCGGCGACGCTGCGTCCGGCCTTCGTGTCGACGCTGCCGACGCGCGCGGTGCCCGCGTCGCTCGGATCGATGGGCCACCTCGTCGACGACACGGCGCCGTCGGGCACGGTCGCGGTCGACGACCGCACGCTCGGCATTCCCGTGCAGCGCGCCGTCGCGACCGACCTGACGCTGTTGCCGCGCCCCGTGACCGCTGCGCCGGTTCGCCCGGTCGCCCAGCGTGTCGACGACTCCGCATCGCTCGACTCGCCCGTTGCGTCGCCGATGGCCGATCCCGAGGTCGAGGCGGTTCCGGATGCCACCGCGCCCGCGCTCGCCGCAGAACCCGCCGAGTCGGTGCCGACGCTCGCGGACGGGCTGCCGACCGCGGCGGATCCCGCGTCGCCGAGGCGCAGCGCGTCGGCTGCCCCGCCATCCTCATCGCTGCCTCCAGGCGCACCGTCGACGACGCCGCAGCGTGACGCGCCGGCGCCGTTCGTGCGCCCGACGTTGCAGCGCTCCTCCGCGGACTCGCCGCCGATCGCCCGAGCGGCGGCGTCGCCATCCGTCACGCTCGCGTCGTCGCCGAGCTCGATTCGCCGGCCGGGCCTCGGGGCGCCGCTCCCGCCGCGGTCCCTGCAGCGGTCGACCGAGGTTCCCTCGGCGGCCGGAGCGGCCGTCGGGCCGTCGGTCGGCCCGCGCGAGGCGGCACGTCGCGAGCCGACTCCCGCGGATTCGTCGCGCGAGCCGGAGCACCCCGCCGACTCGGCGGCCGCGCCCGAGCAGACCGTCGAGTCGCCGGCGGGGTCGGTGCAGCGCGAGCGCGAGGAGCCGGGGCGGGCGCCCCTCCTCGGTACGTCGCCACTCGAGTCGCCGCTCGGATCCGCGGCGGAGGCGCCGTTCGGCGATCATGCGCGCGATGGCGGGCGTCCGGAGTCGTCGGGCTCGCACCCGCAGGCCGGCCCGGCCCCGGTGCCGCCCGCACCCGCGCTCCCGGTCGCCGTGCAGCGCGCTCTCGACGGCGACACTCGCGCCGACACCGACGTGGTCGACGCGTACGCGCAGACCGAGGCGGCGGACAGCGGCCCCGACGTGGTCGTCGACACCACGACGGCCGCATCCGCCGCATCCGCCGGCCCGACGAGCACCGGCGGCAGTGATCGGTCGACGGGGCTGCCGGGACTCTCGTCGTCCTCGCCCGTGCAGCGAACGGTGCCGCTCTTCGGCGTGCAACGGCTCACGCCGTCGATCAGCGCGCCGTCGCACGTCCCTGCGCGGCGGGTCGTGGTGGCCCGTGCCCTTGCGCCCGAACCGCCGCCGGTCGCCGCGCACGCCCCTGCCTGGAACGCGTCGGGCGCCGCCCGCACGTCGTCGTCGACGGCAGGGGCAGCGGGCGACGCGAACACCGCGACCGGGTGGACGCAGGCCGCGCCCGACACGACGTCGGCCGCGCACACCGGCGCCGGCGCGGATCTCAGCCTCGGATGGCCGCCGGCCGAGGCATCCGTCTCCCGTCTCGTCGAGGCGCCGAGCATCGGCCGCGGCGACCCGGAGCCTCCGGCCGGCTTGGCGAGCACGCAGCGTCGAGGTGCCGTCGCAGCCCTGCAGCGTGCGGAGTCGACCGCGCCGGTCGGGTCGCTCGCATCCAGGTCGTCGGCCACCACGACCGCGGCATCCGACGCCGCGATGCCCGTCGTGTCGAGGCAGCGCGTCGAGCAGGCGGCGCTCCCGCGGATGCCGCTCGCCGCCGCGTCACCCGGCATGGACGTCGTGCAGCGCGCGATCGACGCGACGGTGCAGCGTGCCGAGACGGCGACCCCCGTCTCCGAGGCGCCGGTGGAACCCGCCGAGCCCGAGGCATCCGTCGCCGAACCGGGCAGCACGGGCGGGGCGCACACCTCGGTGGCGCCCGCACCGCCCGCGCCCGCCGGCGAGAACGTCGAGCAGCTCGCGCGCAAGCTCTACGGCCCGCTCGTGCGCCGGATCAAGGCCGAACTGCTGCTCGATCGTGAACGCCGCGGCATCCGGATCGATGGAATCTGAACTGCGAAGGGGGACCGGACATGCTCACCGACACCGAGATCGCCGTCAGCGTGCACTACCTCGTGCACCTCGACGACGAGGCGCTCGGCGACTTCGCGAGCTGCGAGGGGCTCGGCGTGGAGGTCGTGCTCGAAACGCGTGAGGAGGGCGGCAACAACGGATTCGTCTGGCAGTTCCCGACCCGCCTGAAGTACCCGAACATCAAGCTCTCGCGGCCGGTGGCGAAGGAGACGGCCGACAAGATCCTGAACTGGGTGGTCGCCGCCGCGTCGGGAACGACCCGCGGCACCGGCCACATCAAGGCGATGACGGCCGCCGGCGAGACCGTCGCGGTCTACGACCTGCACGACGTCGTGCCGGTGCGGTGGACCGGGCCGTCGTTCACGCCCGACCAGCCGAAGGTGCTCACCGAGACGCTCGAGATCGCGCACCACGGCTTCGTGAAGACCGGCAGCGAGTACTGAGGCGATCACGATGCCCATCACCTCCACCGCCTCCGACACGACGAAGCTCGTGCACGCCGCCATCGAGGTGCACGAGCCCGGCGAGAAGCCCGGCAAGGCCGGCGCGCTCCTCGAGACGATCGAGTTCCAGCTGAACCCGAAGGAGCTCACCGTCGCGAAGTCCGCGAAGTGGGAGAGCAAGAACCAGAAGAAGGCCGAGTCGGCGCCGCCCGCGAGCTACCAGGGTCCCGATCCGCAGAAGATGACCGTCGAGATGTACTTCGACGAGACGCGCAGCCACGACGGCAGCGTCGTCGCGCGGGTCGAGGCGCTGCTCGCGACGACCGCGCCCACGGCGAAGTCGACGAGCACCAAGAAGCCCTCGGCGCCCTGGGTCGTGTTCAAGTGGGGACTCTTCACGGGATTCACCGGGTACGTCAAGAGCGTCTCGGCGAAGTACACGCTGTTCTCGCCCGACGGCACCCCGCTCCGCGCCGTGTGCACCGTCGCGCTCGAGGAGCTCGCGAGCGAACAGGGCAAGCAGAACCCCACCTCGGGCGGCCTGCAGCCGCGCAACGCGCACACCCTGAGCGAGGGCGACACCCTGCCCGCGATCGCCTACCGCGAATACGGCAACGCCGCACTCTGGCGATCGCTCGCCGAGGTCAACGGCGTCGACGATCCGTTGCGGCTGCGGCCCGGCGACACGATCCTGATCCCGGCCCCCGACGAGCTCGCCGACGCGAACGGCCGCGAGCTCGCCCGCAAGGAGGTGGCCCGTGCCCTCAACTGAGACCTACACGAGCCTCCTGCTCGTCGCCGTGAACGGCAGCCCGCTGGCCCCCGAGGTGGCGGGGCTGCTCGAGCGCAGCCGGGTCACGGATGCCGCGAACCTGCCCGACTCGTTCGAGCTCGAGTTCGTCGACGCCGCCGGCATCGTGCTCGAACGGGGCGGGTTCAGCATCGGGGCATCCGTCACCCTCAGCGTCTCGGAGAACGGCACGCAGGGTCCGCAGAAGCTCCTCGACGCCGAGGTCACGGCGCTCGACCGGGAGGACGTCGGCGGGGAGCTGCGCACCCGGGTGCGCGGGCTCGACCGCTCGCACCGGCTGTTCCGCGGGCGGCGGGTCGCCGCCTACCTCGACAGCACTCCCTCGGACATCGTCAGGACCGTGGCCCAGCGGGCGAGCATCAGGGTGAGCCGCGTCGAGGCGCCGTCGCAGATCATGAAGCAGGTCACGCAGGACAACGTGAGCGACTGGGCGTTCCTCAAGCGCCTCGCCGATGCGAACGGCTGCGTCTTCTCACTCGGCGAGCAGGGCCTCGACTTCGGGCCGCCGACGGAGGCGTCGACCGCCGCCGGCCAGGGCGGCGCCCGAGACGACCCCGTCGTCATCGAGCACGGACGCAACACCCTCTACCTGCACGCCACGGTCACGAGCGCCGAGCAGGTCGCCGAGGTGGAGGTGCGCGGCTGGGACGTCGCCCAGAAGGCCAAGGTCGTCTCGGTGGCCCCGGCGAAGACCCTCACCGCGCAGCTGCCGGAGACCGACCCCGTGAAGGTCGCCGGCGCGTTCCCGAGCCCGCGCTACGTGAGCCCGACCGGAACCGGCACGCAGCAGTCACAGGACGACCGCGCCACGTCGCTCGCGGGGCGCATCGCCGGCGGCTTCGCCGAGATCGAGGCGCAGCTGCTCGGCAACTCCCGCATCCGCTCGGGCACCGCGGTGCGACTCTCGGGGTTCGGCACGCCGTTCGACGGTCGCTACACGGTCACCGAGTCGAAGCACGACTTCAGCAGCGAGCAGGGGTACACGACGAGCGTGACCGTCAGCGACGCATCCGACCGCTCGCTCTTCGGCCTCGGAACCGGGCCGCACGCCGCGCACCGGGCACCGCCCATGGAGGGCGTCGCTGTCGCGATCGTCAGCGACATCGACGCGTCGCAGGATGCCCAGCATCGTGAGGGTCGGGTGCGGCTCGCGTTCCCCTGGCTGTCGGACGACTACGTGAGCGGCTGGGCGCGGGTCGTGCAGCTCGGCGCGGGAGCCGAGCGGGGCACCGTCGTGATGCCCGAGGTCGGCGACGAGGTGCTCGTCGCGTTCGAAGGCGGGCAGTTCGACCGGCCCTACGTGCTCGGCGGCCTCTACAACGGCAAGGACCAGCCGAAGGGCGGCTGGCCGCAGTTCATCGAGAACGGCGAGGTCGTGCGCCGCAGCTTCACCTCGCGCACCGGGATGGTCGTCGAGTTCCTCGAGAAATCCGGCGAGGAGCTGCTGCGGGTCTCGACGAACGAGGGCGCACAGCACGTCACGCTCACCCAGAACGGCGACAAGGGCATCCAGATCATCGCCGAAGGACCCGTCGCCGTCACCGCGAAGCGCGACGCCACGATCACGACCGAGGCCAACGCCACGATCGCCGCCGACCAGGGCACGCTCAAGCTGCAGGCGATGAAGATCGAGCTCGCCGCGACGAGCGACCTCACGATCTCCGGAGCGAACGTCAAGGTCTCGGGCGACCTGGGCGTCGACGTGGCGGGGGCGAACGTCGCCGTCAAGGGCACCGCGAGCGCCGAGCTCTCGTCGTCGGGCATGGCGGTCGTCAAGGGCAGTCTCGTGAAGATCAACTGAGGAGTGAGCGGATGTCACAGGAGTTCGTCGGGCGAGGCTGGTCGTTCCCCGTGCGCGCGGACGCGACCGGCCGAATCGCGCTGTCCTCCGACGAGCACGAGATCGAGGAGAGCATCCGGCTCATCCTCGCGACGGCGCCCGGCGAACGGCCGATGCGGCCCGAGTTCGGGTGCGCCGTGCACGACTACGTGTTCGCACCGGCGGATGCCACGACGGCGGGCGCCATCGGCGACGCCGTGCGCACCTCGCTGCGGTTCTGGGAGCCGCGCATCGACGTGACCGGCGTCGCCGTGACCTTCGACGCGGTCGACGAGGGGATCCTGCTCATCGACGTCGGCTACCGCATCCGCGGCGGCAACGACCCGCGCAACCTCGTCTTCCCGTTCTACGTGATCCCCAACCGCGAGCAGGAAGGAACACCATGACCCTCCCGGCCCCGAACCTCGACGATCGCCGATTCCAGGACCTCGTCGACGACGCGAAGCGCCTCGTCGCCCTGCGCTGCCCCGAGTGGTCGGATCACAACGTGTCCGACCCCGGCGTCACGCTCATCGAGACGTTCGCCTTCATGACCGACGAGCTCTTCTACCGGCTGAACCGGGTGCCCGACAAGCTCTACATCGCGTTCCTCGACCTCATCGGCACGACGCTCTACCCGCCGGCGGCCGCCACGACCGACGTGGTGCTGTGGCTCTCGGCGCCCCGCAAGGAGACCGTCGTGGTGCCCGACCGTACCGAGGTCGGCACACCGCGCACCGAGCAGACCGAATCGATCGTGTTCCAGACCACGGCCGAGCTCTCTATTCCGCCGCGCGAGCTCACCGTGATCGGCAGTCGATCGGGCGACGCCGAGCCGTATGTCCGCGGCGCGACGCTCGGCGACGACACCCTCGACACGTTCGCCGCCAAGCCGAAGATCGGCGACGAGTTCCTGCTCGGCCTCGACGACCAGGCCGCCGGGCTCGCGATCTCGCTGCGACTCGACTGCGCCGTGCGCGGCGTCGGCGTCAACCCGCTCGACCCGCCGATCGTCTGGGAGGCGTGGACGGCCGCAGGCTGGGTGGGCTGCGACCTCGTGGCCGACGGCACCGGCGGGCTCAATCGCCCCGGAGACGTCGTCGTCATCGTGCCCGGCGGGCACGTCGCATCCGTCATCGGCGACGAACGCGCCGGGTGGCTGCGCTGCCGCCTCGTCGAGCGCGAGGAGGGCGTGCCGACCTACACGGCGTCGCCGCTCGTGCGGGCCGCCTCGGCCGTGACCGTCGGCGGCGTCGCGCACGCCGTGCACGCGAGGACCGTCGACGACGAGATCCTCGGCCTGTCGGAGGGCGTGCCGGGGCAGACCTTCCCCCTCCAGGAGCACCCCGTCGTCGACGACGGCGAGCCGCTCGTCGTCGAGGTCGCGAGCGGCAGCGGTTGGGAGCCCTGGACCGAGGTCGACTCGTTCGCGGGATCCGACCAGGACGCGCGGGAGGTCACCGTCGACCGGGCTCGCGGCACCGTGACCTTCCCGCCCGCCGTGCGCGAGCGCGACGGGAGCCTCCGCCGCTACGGCGCCGTGCCGCCGAAGGGCGCACCGCTGCGGGTGCCGCAGTACCGCGTCGGCGGCGGCCGTCGCGGCAACGTCGCGGCCGGGGCGCTCTCGGTGCTGCGCTCGACGGTGCCGTTCGTGAGCAGCGCCGTGAACCGCGCCGCCGCCCGCGACGGCACCGACGGCGAGACGATCGACGAGGCGAAGCTGCGCGGGCCGCTCGCGCTGCGCACGCGTGACCGTGCGGTGACGCTCGAGGACTACGAGCAGCTCGCGAAGCGCGCGGCGCCGGGCATCGCGCGCGCCAACGCGGTGGCGCTGACCGGCAAGGGCGAGCAGCTCGGCGTGCGCCTGCTCGTCGTGCCGACCGTGGCCGTCGGACCGGGCGGCCGCGCCGCCTTCGCCGACCTCATCCCCGCCGAGGAGACGCTCGCGGCCATCGCCGAGGACCTCGACGCCCGCAGGCCCGCCGGGACCCGGCTCGCGATCGAGCCGCCCGACTACCAGGGCGTGACCGTCGTCGCGAAGCTCGCCGCCAAGCCGCGCGTCGCCGTCGAGTCGCTCCGCGAGGAGGCGCAGGCCGCCCTCTACCGCCACTTCGACCCGGTGCGCGGTGGCGCAGACGGCACCGGCTGGCCGTTCGGCCGACCCGTGCTCGCCGGCGAGGTGTACTCGGTGCTGCAGTCGCTCGCCGGCACCGAGATCGTCGACGAGGTGCTGCTGTTCGCGGCCGACCCCGTCACGGGCAAGCGCGGCGAGCCCGTGCAGCGCATCGACCTCGCCCCCAACTCGCTCGTGTTCAGCTTCGAGCACCGGGTGCGCGTCACGGCGGGAGTCTGAGATGCGCGGAATGGTTCCCGGCCTCACGAGCCCCGTGCCCCTCATCACGCGGCTCCCCGCGATCCTGCAGGAGGACGAGTTCCTGCAGCGCTTCCTGCCCGCGTTCGACGATGCGGTCGCCCCGGTGTACGCGGCGCTCGACAACCTCGCCGCCTACGTGACTCCCGAGTACGCGCCGTCCGACTTCGTCGACTGGCTCGCCGGATGGGTCGACATCGCGGTCGACGAGGAGTGGCCCGAAGCACAGCGACGGCGCATCATCGCCGACGCGGCGGCGCTGCACCGTCGCGCCGGCACGGTCGGCGGCATCCGCGACGCCGTGCAGCTCGCCGCCGGCCCCGACGCGGTCATCGACGTCGCCGAGTCGGGCGGGGTGTCGTGGTCGGCCACCCCCGGTGGCAGCCTTCCCGGTACAGCGGATGCCGCGGTGCGCATCTCGATCACTGTGCCCGACGGCGACGAGCCGTCGATCCGCCGCCGGCTCGAGCGCGTCGCGGCGGGCGTCGTGCCCGCGCACCTGCCCGTGGAGCTTCAGGTGGCCGTTCGGGGGAGGGCATCATGAGCGAGACCGTGCGCGGCACCGTGCGGTGCCCGGAATGCGGGGCGAAGAACGAGGCCGACGACGACTTCTGCGGCCAGTGCGGGGCGTACCTCGCGTGGGAGGCGACGGATGCCGCGGCATCCGTCGCGCCGGTTGCTGGCGCTTCGGCGTCGGCGGTTCCGGCGCCCGAGTCGGAGGTCGAGCCCGAGCCCGAGCCCGAGCCCGAGCCCGAGCCTGCACCGGATGCCGCGCCGACCGCTCCGCCCGCGGCCCCGACCCTCGCCGCAACGGTGGCGCCGCCCGCCCCTCACCGCGAGGCCCGCTGGTCAGTACGGCGCCCTCTGGGGCATCCAAAGGATGCAGAACTGGCCAGTAGACCGCACGAGCCTGCTGCTGAGGAGCCCGCGCCCGCGCCCGCGCCCGGGCCCGCGCCCGAGCCGCCCGAGCCAGAGCTCGTGCCGGAGCCCGAGCGCGTGTCCCAGCGGCCCGAGCCCGAGCCCGTGCCCGAGCGGCCCGCGCCCGAGCCCGTGCCGGAGCCCGTGGTCGACCCCGCGCTCGCACCCAAGCCGCCGCAGCACGCAGGCCCGGCCGCGAGGAAGCCCGTCGCCGTGGCACCGCGGCCGAAGCCTCGACCTACGACCACCGCGGAACGTCCGAAGCCCGGCGACCTCGTCTGCCCGCAGTGCGGCACGGGCAACTCGCCCGGACGCCACTTCTGCCGCCGCTGCGCCACCCCGCTCGGCGCCACGGCGAATCGGCGTCCGGTCAGTTCGGCGCAGCCCGCGGCCGGCGCCCGCCCGGTCGTGCGCACTCGACGCTTCCGCGCCTGGTGGGTGGTCATCCCGGCGATCGTGGCCGCGCTCGCCGTGGTCGCCTGGCTTGCTCGGGGACCGATCGGCGACTTCGCGCAGACGGTCGTCGACCGCATCGCGACCTCGACCGCGCGCAATCCCACGGGACTCACCGCGTCGACCGCAGCGGCAGGCCGGGGACCCGAGCTCGCGCACGACGGCTTCGCGAACCTCTCGTGGGCGCCCGCCGCACCGGGGCCCGCCGTGGGGGAGTTCCTCGAGGCCAGCTTCGCCGAGCCGTTCCGCCTCGTGGCGGTGCAGATCTCGCCGGGCGCCTCGACCGACCAGGCCGAGTTCCTCGCGCAGGGGCGACCCGACGACGTCCGCGTGTCCGCGATGACGTCGACCGGCACCGTCGTCGAGCGCACGGTCACGCTTGCCGATGAGCCCGGGGTGCAGCGCATCGACCTGGGCATCGACGACGTGGTGGCGGTGCGCCTCACGATCGAGTCGGCCAACGGCGCGACGGAGGCGACCCACGTCGCGATCGCCGAGGTCGAGTTCTTCGGTCGCTGACCGCCGACCGGGCCGCCCGCCGCGCCTTGCGCAGGAGATCGGGCGCCGTACCCACCTCACAGCGCGCTCAGCGCCCAATCTCCTGAGCGAGCAGCGCGGAGCGCCGGTGAGCGCCACCGGTCGAGGTGGCGGGGCGCCCGGGCGGGTGCGAACGCCCGCTCACTCCACGCCGAGCGCGACCCGCATGCGCCGGTACGAGTCCGACGCCCGCCGCGCCGCCACCACGTCGCCCGACTGCTCGTGCACCGTCACGAGCGTGCGCCACGACTCGTCGAGCCACGGGTCGATCTCGACCGCACGGCTCGCGGCGGCGACGGCAGCCCTCGGCGACCCGAGGTGCAGCTCGAGGTGCGCGAGCGAGGTCGCCGCCTCGGCGGCGCGGATGCGGTACCGCTCCCGAGCGCCGATCGCCCACTCCGCAGGGCCGTCCTCGGGGAGCACGTCGCCCAGGTACAGGTCGAGCGCGTGCCGCAGTCCGCTCGCGGTGGCCGCGGTGTCGCGGCGTGCCTTCGCCATCGCGGCGTCGGCGAGGCTCTCGTCGAAGTCGGCGAGGTCGCAGTCGCGCCGGTCGAGGAGCCCGAGACGATACGCCTCGCCGTCACGTTCGACGATCGAGCCCGCGGCAGCCGGCTCCTGCGCCGGCAGCACGCGCCGCAGGCTCGACACGCTCACGTGCAGCGCGTGCACGGCGGACTCGATGCCGAGGTCACCCCAGAGCACCTCCGCGATGATCTCGCGGTGCAGCGGCGAGCCGGCGTTCAGCGCGAGCATCCGCAACAGCGCCCGGGCCTGGGGGCGCACCGCCCTGAGGTCGACCTCCGAGCCGTCGACCTGCAGCCGGAACCCCCCGAAGCAGCCGACGGTCACATGCGGCCGACGGGTCGTGGCTCGCGCGGCAGCGATGGCCGGGCGCGAGGGTGCGGTCGTCGAGACGCGCGGGAGGTCGATCGGAAGCCGCGGCATCCCCGCCGCGAGCGCGACGCGCCTCGACGAGGCGAGACGGTCATGCGACCGGCCCGAGGCATCCGACAGTGCCTGCGCCGCGTCGAGCAGCGCGGCGGCCGCGCCGAGTCCCGTCGCGATCGACGCGGATTCCGCCGAGACGATGAGTTCGCGTGCGTGCGGCGAGCCGGCGATCGCTGCGATCAGGGCAGCGGATGCCTCGGCCCACGCCGCGACATCCGCAGCACCGAGGCGGCTCGCGCGATCGGCGAGCGCCGCCGCCTGCCCCGTCGTGGCGCGTCCGCCGCGCAGTCGCATCAGGTGGTCGATCCCGACGACGATCGCCGCGCCCGCCTCGTCGCCGCGCACCTCGCACTCCTCGACGACCGAGCGCACCGCGCGGTCGGGGCGAGCGGATGCCGCAGCGATCGCACCACGCGTGAGCCGGGCGAGCCGGGGCAGGCCGAGCGCGAGCGCGTCGCGTTCGAGTGCGGCGAGCGCATCGAGCGTGAGGTCGCGCGACGACAGGGGCGCGCGGATGACGAGGAGGGCGAGCCGGATCGCGGTGCGGCGCTCGGGATCGGCGGATCGCGCCGAGCGGTGCAGGAGCGGCACCGCGCCGACGACGTCGCCCGCGCGAAGGCGTCGCACGGCGTCGGCGAGCGGGTCGGCGTCGTGGCGCCGGGGGAGTCCGCTCGTGGCCGAGGCGGCCCACACGGCGGCCAGGGAGCCGGCGGACGGGGTGTCGGCGTTCGTCGCGGGCACTGCCGACGGGGCATCCGTCATCAGCTTCTCATCGGCACCGCACCGCGAACGCAAGTGGCGGCGCAACACCGGCGGGAGCACGCGGCGCCGGCCGAGCTCCACGGTGTGCGCGACGACGCCGGTGTCCAGAGCGGTGATGAGGGTGGTCGCAGCGTCGGAGCCGAGGAGCGAGGCGCATGGCGCGAGCTCGAACGTCGTGAAGACGCTCGCGCGCTCGAGGGAGGCGGCGACGGATGCCGGGAGCGCGCCGAGGTGCTCCTCCAGGAAGCCTGCCGCGAACCCGCACTCGAGGGCGGCATCGACGGCCGCGGCGAGGTCATCGGGGTCGGTGTGGAACCGGCCGGCGCGAACCGCGAGCAGGCGCACGAGGGCGGCCCAGCCCGCGGTCTCGCTCGCGACCCTCGAGGCGTGCTCGAGGCTGAGCGGGCATCCGCAGACGTCGTGGAAGACCTCGGCGATCTCGTCGATGCGCAGCGCGAGGTCGCGCGTCGTGATGACCTCGGCGTCGGGTGCCGCATGGGCGACGGCCACGCTCGGCGGAACGCGCGAGGCGACGACGAGGCGCGGCACCGCCGCGACATTCGCGACCAGTCGTTCGAGCACCGGCTCGGCCGCGCCGCCCATGAGATGGTGCGCGTCGTCGAGCACGAGGAGGGCGGGGCTCCTCGTCACGGCCTCGTCGAGGACCGCGTCGGCCACGGCCGGCACGGCGTGCTCCGCCCGGAGTTGCACGACGAGCCCGCCCCGGCTTGCGGATGCCTCGAGCCGACGCGCGAGCGTCGTCTTGCCTGCGCCGCACGCGCCCACGATGAACACGCGTGACGCGTCGAGCCGACGCGCGAGGCGCGACGGAACACGTGCGGGCGCGAGCCCGTCGACGCGTAGATCCTCGATGACGTGGTGCACCGTCGTGCCCCCCAGAAGACGGTCGTGCCGGTTCCCGACCGACACGAGTCACGATAGTCCTCGCGCGGAATCGCGCATATGCGGGCTAGCCCTGAATCCGGCCCGTGTACCCCGATTTGGGGTATCGACATCGGGGTGTGGGACTCGTCGCGCGCGGGTCCGAGCAACCTTTGGCGCCGGTTCGGACGACGGTCGGCGAAGTGATATCCTCGTACGGTTGCCGATTGCGGCAGCACGCCCCGATAGCTCAGTGGTAGAGCACTTCCATGGTAAGGAAGGGGTCGTCAGTTCAATCCTGACTCGGGGCTCTGGTTCTCTCGGCGTTTGCCGCGGGGCCTACCCGGCGGGGTAGCTCAGGTGGTTAGAGCACACGGCTCATAATCGTGGTGTCGCGGGTTCGAGTCCCGCCCTCGCTACTTCAAGAGATTCGCTTGCCAGATCAGTCGTTCCTCGGGCCAAAATGGATCGATGACCGGCAATTCCATGTTCTTCGTCCGTCCAGCGGCCACCGAGGCGAGTTCGCGTGCCTGAGCTTTCGACCCGCCTTCAGAATGTCGTCGACGCGCTGCCGCTCGCACCGGGCATGAGAGTGCTCGAAGTCGGTGGCGCCCCGGGCGCCGCGGCCCGTGCAGTTGCCGCGAAGGTCGGCCCCACCGGCCACGTGCTCGTGCTCGATCGCTCCCAGACGGGCATTGAACTCACCGAGCGAGCATGTCGCCGCGAGATGGATGCGGGAACGCTGTCGACCTTGTGCGAGCCCGTGGAAGCGTTCGAGCTGCCCGAGGGAGTGCCGCGCTTCGACCTCGCGTTCGCGTGTCGGGTCGGCGCGCTCGACGGACGCCACCCGAAGCTCTACAACGAGGCCATCGCGCGGCTGCGTCGCGCCATCGTCCCCGGTGGCGTGCTCTACGTCGACACGGGCAACCCGCTGACCCCGATCCCCCTGGGCTGGTTGACCCGGAACTCCACGTCCTCCAAGGTGGAACGGTGCAGTGGGCACTGGCCATCCTCACCGTCGTCGCGTACCTGACGCTGTCGATCGGGTCCGCGAGCTTCGAGCAGATCCTGCCGACGCTGGTGGTCGGTCTCATCTACTCCGCGCTCGCCGTCTTCGGGTTCCGCGTCGTCCAGGGACGCTCGGCCTGGTGGGCAGGGGGGTACGTCTGCGCGCAACTGGCGCTCGGCTTCGTGGTGTTCTGGCTCTCGGATGCCGCGGTGGGCGCCATCCTCCTCCTCGTGGTCCTCGTCTCGCAGGCCGTCCTGCTGCTGCCACTGCCGGCCGCAGTCGTCGTGGCTGCCGTCATCCCGCTCGCGCATGTCGGCATGCAGTGGCCGCATGTGCTCCGGGAGGGCCTCGGCACGCTCGCGGTCACGACCTTCACCGTCATCGTGACCGAGCTGCTCGTGCGCGAGCGCAAGGCCAGGGCCGACCTCGCCGAGGCGCACGAGCGGTTGCGCGGGTATGCCGCCCAAGCCGAGCAGTTGGCTACGATCCAGGAGCGCAACCGGCTCGCGCGCGACATCCATGACGGGGTGGGCCACCACCTGACCGTCGTGCAGATGCTGCTCGAGGCAGCACGCGCCGTCATCCGCACCGCCGACCCCGAGCGCCTCGACTCCATGCTGGCCAAGGCTCAGGCTCAATCAGGGCAGGCCCTCGCGGAGGTGCGGCGGTCGGTCGCCGCCCTTCGGGAACACCGGCCGGCCTTGACCGAGGCGCTCGCGACCCTCGCCGCGGAGGCGACCGTGGCGGGCGTTCCGACCGAGCTCGAGGTGCTCGGCACGCCGCGCGCGATCCGCGCGGACGTCGACGAGTCGCTCTTCCGTGCGGCTCAGGAGGGCCTCACGAACGTTCGGAAGCACGCGGATGCCACGACCACCGCCGTCGTCCTCGACTACCGTGACGAACACCACGTCAGGCTCGAGGTTCGCGACGACGGTCGGGGACTCCCCGAGCAGGCGGGTGCCGGCTTCGGGCTCACCGGCTTGCGCGAGCGCATGGCGAACCTCGGCGGCCGGATGTCGCTGGACCCGGCCGGCGCCACCGGGCTCACCCTCACCGTGGAGGTGCCGGGATGACGATCCGCGTGCTCATCGCCGACGACCAGGCGCTCTTCCGCGAGGCGCTCACGACCCTGCTGGAGGTGCAGCCGGGCATCGAGGCGATCGGCGAGGCGGGCGACGGCGAGGAGGCGGTGCGCCGGAGTGGTCAGCTCCGTCCCGACGTGGTGCTCATGGACCTGCGGATGCCGGTGCTCGACGGAATCGCGGCTACCGCACGCCTCCGAGCCGAGCAGCCCGACGTGCAGGTGCTCGCCCTGACGACGTTCGACGACGACGAGGACGTCTTCGCCGCGCTGCGGGCGGGGGCGGTCGGGTACCTCCTCAAGGACGTGTCGTCGGCGAGGCTCGTCGAGGCGATCGTCGCCGCAGCACGGGGGGAGTCGGTGCTGCAGCCGTCGGTGGCCGCGAAGGTCGTGGCACGAGTGGCTCGGATGCCGCAGGAGACTCCGCCGCCGGAGCATCCGCTCACCGAACGAGAGGTCGACGTGGTGCGGCTGCTCGGCGAGGGCCGAAGCAACCGCGAGATCGCCGGCGCCCTCTTCCTCGCCGAGGGCACCGTGAAGAACCTCGTCACCAGCGTGCTGTCGAAGCTCGAGGTGCGCGACCGCACGCAGGCGGCGCTCCGCGCGCGGGACTTCGGCATCCTCTGAACCTCTGCCTCTGCCTCTGGCATGCATGAGTCGGTCACCCCCGAACGTGACCCTGCGCATGACCTTCGGCACCTGCCGCAGCCCATGCTCCTCGTCGAGGATTCCTGTGTCCGAACAGTGGAATCGCAAGAGGAGTCGAGATGAACCACGAAGAGACGACCGTGCACCGACCGTCCGCGCTCCGGTTCGCGCTGCACGGGATCGAGATGGTGATCGCGATGGTGGTGGGCATGGTCGTGCTGGGTCCGGTCTGGTCGTGGGCGTGGCCCGGTCTCAGCGAGAACACGACCGCGCAGGCGCTCGTGATGGCCACCGACATGTCGATCGGGATGGCCGTCTGGATGCGGATCCGCGGCCACGGCCTGCCGGCCATCGCCGAGATGTCCGCCGCGATGTACCTGTCGTTCCTCGTGGTGCTGCCGTTGCACTGGACCGGCCTGTTGTCGGCCATGGCGTTCATGACGGCCGGCCACGTGCTCATGTTGCCGGCCATGCTGGTCGCGATGCTGCGACGCCGCCACGAGTACGGGTGGTGAGCCGCATGCGTGCCTTCTTCAGGGTCGTCGTGCTCGTGCTCGCCGCCGCGGCGCTGCCTGTGGCGCTCGGTGCTTCCTCCGTCATCGGCGCGCTGGGCGCTCTCAACGCCCCGCGCACCGACGGCGCCACGGCATCCCCCGCGCCGCTGGAGCACGACCCGGCCAAGCCCACGGCCGTCGTCGTGGTCGGTGAGCGGGGCGCCGTCGTGTCCGACACGCTCGCCCCCTTCGAGATCCTCGCCACGACGGGAGCGTTCAACGTCTACACCGTGGCATCCGAGGCGCACCCGGTGCCGCTGACCGGCGGGCTCGACCTCGTGCCCGACCTCACCTTCGCGGGTCTCGAGGATCTTCTCGGCGGGTCGGCCGACCTCGTCGTGGTTCCCGCCATGCCCGACGTCGGCCGGCCCACGACGAAGCCCGTCACCGACTGGCTCGAGGCCCAGGCGAACGGTGGAGCTCTGCTCCTCAGCGTCTGCAACGGAGCCGCCGTGGTCGCCTCGGCCGGTCTCCTCGACGGCCACGAGGCCACCGCGCACTGGCTGCGCCTCGACGAGTGGGAGCACACCTACCCAGCCGTCGACTGGGTGCGGGGCACGAGGTACGTCGACGACGGCGACGTGGTCAGCACGGCCGGCATCCTGTCGGGCATCGACGGCACGCTGCATATCGTGGAGCGCCTGGCCGGAGCGGATGTCGCGGCTGACGCCGCGAGGGCGATCGAGTGGCCGCACTACGACTCCGACGGTCCGGCTCGCATGGAGCACGCGCGGCTCGCGCCGTCGGATGCCGTCGTGGCGTTCAACACCGCGTTCGGCTGGGACCGACCGCGAATCGGCGTCCAGCTCACCGACGGGGTCGGCGAGCTCGAGCTCGCCTCGGTGTTCGACACCTACGGGCAGTCGCTGGCAGTGGGCACGGTGGCGGTGGGCGACGGGCCCGTGCGGTCCCGCCACGGACTCACCTTCGTGCCCCGCGCCGACACCGGGGCAGGACTCGATCGTCTCGTCGTCCCCGGCACGACCGACCATGACGTCATCCCGGGGATGGAGCCGGTGTATCCCCACCATCAGCCGGGCTTCGCGTTCGACGCCGTGTTGCGGGACCTTGCGCGGACGACCGACGTGGCAACCGCGCGGTGGGCGGCGAAGACCCTCGAGTACCCCATCGACGGCCTGACACTCGACGGTCCGACGTGGCCGTGGGCGGAGACGTTCCGGCCGCTCGCCCTCGCGGTCCTCGGCGTGCTCGTGGCGCTCGGGGTGTTCGCGCTCCTGCGCAACAGGAGTCGCAGGCGCCGGCGGACGGGTGCGTAGCGACGCCGACGGGTGACCCCGATGCGGTGAAGTGGCCGGCCCGACAGGGGGCGGCTACTTCACCGTATGCGTCAGTGGCCCCCGACCGCTTCGGTGACGAGCACCTCGGCGTTCGCCTTGTCATATCGGCCGCGGGCCTCGGCGATGTCCTCCTGGTGCCGCTCGGTCCAGACGACGAGCGATTGCACGGTCGCGTGCAACGAGCGGCCCAGGTCGGTGAGCTCGTAGTCGACGCGCGGCGGCACGACGGGATGCACCGTGCGCCGCACCATGCCGTCGCGCTCGAGCTGGCGCAGCGTGACCGTGAGCATGCGCTGGCTGATGCCGTCGATGA
Source organism: Agromyces ramosus (assembly GCF_030817175.1). Lineage (NCBI taxonomy): Bacteria > Bacillati > Actinomycetota > Actinomycetes > Micrococcales > Microbacteriaceae > Agromyces > Agromyces ramosus. The sequence goes on from NZ_JAUSYY010000001.1 coordinate 2,375,222, forward strand.
GCCGCTTGAGCTCGGTGAACCGCATCGTGCGGTCGTCGAGCAGGGCGATCACGAGCAGCGACCACTTGTCGGCGATGCGGTCGAGGATCTGCCGCACCTCGCAGTCTTCACGAGCGTCCCACTGGAACGCGTCGTTCCAGTCGGTTCCCTCATGGGTACCGAGTGACTTCGAAGTGCCGTCTTCCCTCATGCCTCCATAGTGACGCAGGATGTGGTCAGGCACAAGAAGTAACCAAGGGAGCACTTGCATGAGCACCGACACGGCACCACTCACCGGGCAATCCGGCGACCACCGAATCCGGGGCCGCGCGCTCGGGCTGCTCGTGGTGCTGTGCGGGGCAGCATTCCTCGAGGGTGTCGACATCGCGATGTTCGGCGTCGCGCTCCCGGTCATCCGAGCCGACCTCGGCCTCGCCACGGGCGAGCTCCAGTGGGTGGTGAGCGCGTACATCCTCGGCTACGGCGGCTTCATGCTGCTCGGCGGGCGCACCGCCGACCTGCTCGGTCGCCGCCGCGTGTTCCTGGTGTCGCTGACGGTGTTCATCGTCTTCTCGGGGCTCGGCGGGCTCGCCACCGAGTCGTGGATGCTGCTCACCGCGCGTGCCGTGACCGGCATCGCGGCGGCCTTCATGATGCCGGCCGGCCTGTCGATCATCACGACGAGCTTCGAGGAAGGGCCGCTGCGCACGAAGGCGCTCCTCATCTATGCCGGCATCGGCGCAGCCGGGTTCTCGATGGGGCTCGTCGCCGGTGGACTGCTCACGATGCTCGGCTGGCGCTGGGGGTGTTCTTCGCGCCGGTGCTGGTGTCCATCGTGCTGCTCCTGCTTGCGGTGCCGTTCGTGCCGCGCGATCGCGTGACATCCGACCGACCGAAGCGGGGGCGAGCGGATGTCGCGGGCGCCGTGACCGTGACGGGCGCGTTCCTCACGCTCATCGCCGCGATCGAGCAGTCCTCGCACGCCGATCCGATCGTGACCGCCTCGCTCGCCATCACGAGTGCCGGGCTCTTCGCGGCATTCGTCGCCATCGAGCGCCGCGCGCAGGAGCCGCTCGTTCGCCTGTCATTCCTGCGCCGGATGCCGCTGCTGCGCGCCTACGCCGGCGCCGCCTCGCTCGCGGCGGGGTTCATGGGGTTCCAGTTCCTCGTGGTGCTGTACCTGCAGGAGCAGCTCGGATGGACCGCGCTGCAGTCGTCGCTCGCGATGCTCGTGCTGGGCATCGACGCGATCCTCGCGCCCACCCTCACCCCTCGGCTCGTCGCCCGGTTCGGGCTGTGGCCGGTGACGCTCGGCGGACTCGCGTTCGCCGCGGCATCCTTCCTGCTGTTCCTCCCGGTCGGTCCCGACTGGACATATGCGGCGATGTTCCCGAGCTTCCTGGCCCTCGGCCTCGCGTTCACGTTCGCGTACGGCCCGCTGACGGTCGCGGCGACCGACGGGGTCGCCGACGAGGACCAGGGGCTCAGCGGCGGACTGCTCTACACGGCGTTCCAGTTCGGGGCGGCGATCGGGCTCGCCGCGACGAGTGCGGTGCTCATGGCCCTGGCGGCCGACGGGACGGCTCCCCTCGAGGCGACTCGCATCGCGCTCGGTGTTCCGCTCGCGGCATCCGCTCTCGGGATCGTCGTCGCGATCGGCGCGGTCGTCGCGTCTCGGCGACGCCGCGCGTGACGGTCGTCCGGTTTCGGTCGCGCCGAAAATTCCGAAAAGGCTTGCGGAGGTCGAGGCGGCCCAGCTAGCGTCGCAGTTCGTGAGTCGCGCTCACCGGTGAGTCGCGACGGGAGAGGTGTGGACGACGTGGTCTGGGCATCGAGGAGACGAGGACGGGTGGCGCGCGGGGCGCTCGCCGCCGCCGCCACTGCAGCAGTGATCGGCAGCACGCTGCTGGCGACACCGGCAGTCGCCGACAATGCCGACATCGGGTATCCGACGTTCGCGGGGAGCGCGAACCCGGTGCCCGCGACGGGCGTGGACTATGAGCCCGGCGGGCAGCTCCAGGCGATTTTCGAGGCCGACGCGGCATCCGGAGCCGGCACGAGTGCCGAAAACGATTTCTGGATCGACGAGATGCTGGCTCGCACCGGCACGGCCGGCAGCCACGGCGACGACAACCAGTGGCTGTTCACCCGTGGGCGGGCCGCCTTCATGAAGGAGCACACGCCCGGCACCCTCGGGTTCGGCGGCCAGCTCGCGTACTGGGAGGCCATCGACGGCCGCGGCGGCTACACGATCACGGCACAGGTGGGCGGCGCGAACGTCGCGCTCACTGAAGACCCGACGTTGCGCAAGCAGACGCCGAGCTACTGGCGGAGCGTGCACCGCAACGCCGGCGTGGGGCTCGAGGTCGTACAGACGAAGTTCATCACCGACGCCAACGTGCTCACCACGAACCTCGAGCTGCGCTCCACCGGCCCCGCGCTCGACGTCACGGTCCGTGCCGTCTCGCCATACGCGGCGGTCGCCCAGGGCGGTGAGCTCACCGGCACGGTCGATGCACTCAACGACCTCACGACCCTGCACCCGCGGTTCTCGGGTGACGGCTTCGCCCCGGCCGACGGGGCGCTCGTGGCATCCGTCGCCGTTCCTGCCGGGGGCAGCGCCACCACCAAGGTGCAGCTCGGTCTCGTGACCGACGAGATCGCGGCATCCCGCACCGAGTACGACGCTGTGCGCGCCGCGACACCGGCCGCCGCGTACACCTCGCACGTCACCGCCTACAACCAGTGGTGGGCCGACAACGTGCCCTACCTCGACACCCCGGAAGACAACATCGACAAGACGCTGTTCTACCGCTGGTGGCTCATGCGCTTCAACTTCCTCGACGCCGACATCCCGGGCAACACGTACCAGTTCCCGACCTCGATGGAGGGCGTGCTCGGCTACAACAACTCGATCGTGCTCACGACCGGCATGTTCATCGACGACCTGAAGTACTTCCGCGACCCGGTGTACTCGTACGGACCGTGGGTCTCCGCCGGTGAGACGTCGAAGAGCTACAAGTTCGTCGACAACCCCGGCGACCCGGCCAACTGGTCGAACAGCTACACCCAGTACATCTCCGAGGCCGCCTGGCGCTCGTACCAGCTGCACGGCGGACCGACCGCGATCGCCGAGAACCTCGCGAAGTACGCCGAGTACGACGTCGAGGGCCTGATCGACGCCTACGACCGCAACGACAACGGCCTCATCGAGTACAACTGGGGCGCGATGACCGGCAACGACGCCGATGCGGTGTCGTTCGACTGGAAGCCCGGCTACATGGACCGGGCCGAGAACGCCTACCTCTACTCGAACGCGATGGCCGCTGCCGCCGCATACCGGGTCGCGGGCGACGACGCGAAGGCCGACGAGATGGACGCCTTCGCCGCGAACGTGAAGTCGCAGGTCATGGACCTGCTCTGGAATGCCGACACGAAGCTCATCGAGCACCTCCACGAGTCGGGCGAGCACGTGCCGTGGAAGGAGATCAACAACTACTACCCGTTCTCGGTCGGCCTCGTGCCGAAGCCGGGCGACCCCGACTACGACGACACCTACGTCGACGCGCTGCGCCTCTTCGCGGATGACTCGGAGTACCCGATCTTCCCGTTCTACACGGCGAACCAGGCCGACAAGGCCGAGGCGGCCGCAGGGGGCGACCCGGGAAGCAACAACTTCTCGGTGATCAACTCGACGGTGACGTTCCGGATGCTCTCCCGCGTGCTGCGCGACTACCCGACCGATGCGATCGACGCCGACTGGTACAAGAAGCTCCTCTACTGGAACGCCTGGGCGCACTACCAGAACGGCGGCGACAACCGCCTGCCCGACCAGAACGAGTTCTGGGCCGACGGGTCGGCCGACCCGCAGTCGATCGGGTACCGCTCGTGGATCCACCACACGATCCTCGGCGCGACGAACTTCACGATGATCGAGGACGCGATGGGCCTGCGCCCGCGCAGCGACGCGAAGATCGAGCTCGACCCCATCGGCATCGGGTGGGACCACTTCACGGCGAACAACATCCGCTACCGCGACCGCGACCTCACGGTCACGTGGGACGAGCCCGGCGGCACCGACCACTACGGCGCATCCGTGCCTGACGGCTACTCGGTCTTCCTCGACGGCGAGCTCGCGTTCTCGGTCGACGACCTCGCGCACGTCGTCTACGACCCCGCCACCGGCGAGGTCGAGGTCGAGGGCGATGCGACCGTCACCACCGCGACCGCCTCGGCCGTGCAGGCGCCCGCCGACGTCCGGTTCGCCGACCGCGCCCGCGTCATCGACCTCTTCGCCAAAGCGGGTGCCGATGTCGCCACCGCGAGCACGGGTTCGGAGAACCTCGCGGCCGGCGGTGAGGCATCCGCCACCTTCTCGGCCGACGGCCGTGCACCGGCCGCGGCCGTGAACGGCACGACCATCAACGAGCCGTTCTGGGGCACTGCGGGCTCGCCGAACGCGAAGGACTCGCTCACGGTCGAGCTCGGCGGTGAGCAGGCCTTCGACGACGCACGCGTGTTCTTCTACGACAGCTCGTCGAGCGCGACGGTCGCCGGGTACCGCGAGCCCTCGCTCTACTCGCTCGAGGTGCGCCAGGGCGGCACGTGGTCGACGATCCCGCTCCAGGCACGCACTCCGGCCCACCCGCGGGCGAACCTCAACCACGTGCAGTTCCCCGAGGTCACGGGCGATGCCGTACGCATCACCGTGACCCACGCCGGGGGCGCGAAGACCGGCATCAAGGAGCTGCAGGTCTTCAGCACCGGCGTCGAGGCTCCGGCGTCGACGAACCAGGCACCGCTCGTGACCGCATGGCAGGATGTCGCCGCCTCGACGGCGGGCGAGGCCGCCCTCGTCGGCACCGCGAAGGACGACGGCCTGCCGGGCGGTGCACTCGCCGTCGACTGGTCGATCGTGAGTGCGCCGGAGGGCGCGACCGTGCTCTTCGACGACGCGCACGCGGCATCCACCGTCGCCCGGTTCTCGAGTGCGGGCACCTACGTGCTGCGACTCACGGCCGACGACGGCGAGAACTCGAGCTTCGTCGACGTGACGGTGCAGGGCGAGGCGGCGACGCGCGGGCTGAACGTCGCCCCCGACGCGACGCCCACGGCCGAGTACACGGCCGGCTGGAACAACGTCAACGCCGTCAATAACGGCACCATCCTGCACACCGGCGGCGCCCAGAGCGAGCTGTGGGGCACGTGGTCGGGCAACCACCCCGCGACGCGCTGGCTGCAATACGAGTGGGCCGAACCCGTGCGCGTGTCGGGCATGGAGCTCAGCTTCTGGCGCGACCAGAGCAACGTGAACTCGACCGCGGGCGTGAACGTGCCGAAGGCGTGGAGGGCGCAGTACTGGGATGGCAGCGCGTGGATCGACGTGCCGAGCCCGACCGGGTACGGCGTGCTTCGCGATGAGCCGAACACGACCGACTTCGGCGCCGTCACCACGACCCGCCTGCGCGTCGTGCTGAGCGCGATGGGCTCGGGCACCACCTTCGCTGCCGTGGGCGTGAGCGAGTGGAAGGTCTTCGCCGACGCGCCCGTCGCGATCGAGCCGATCGATGTGCGTACCGGCGTGGGGGAGGTTCCCACCCTCCCCGCGACCGTCGACGGCACATTCGCCGACGGCAGCCACACCGACCTCGACGTGACCTGGGCGCCGATCACGGCCGAGCAGGTCGCCGGCGAGGGCAGCTTCGCCGTCGCGGGCATCGTGCCGGGTTCGCCGGTACCGGCCGCCGCCACCGTGTGGGTGCGCGCCACGCCGCCCGGCCAGGTGAACGCGGTCGACGAGGTCGACGTGCACACCGCCGCCGGCGTCGCGCCCGACCTGCCGTCTGCCGTGGGCGTGCTCTACAACGACGGCTCTCGCGAAGACCTGCCGGTCGAGTGGGATGCGGTCGATCCGGCCGACTACGCGACCGACGGCGAGTTCTCGATCGACGGCGAGGTGCAGACCGACCTGCCAGGCGTGACGGCGGCCGTGGCATCCGTCACCGTCGGCAGCGGCTCGGGTGGCGCCGACACCCAGGCGCCCACGGTCTCGCTGACGACGGCTCCTGAGCCGCCCGCATCGGGCTGGCACACCGGACCGGTCACCGTGACCGTCGCTGCGAGCGACAACCGCGATCCGGCGCCGGTCGTCGAGGTGCGGGTCGATGGCGGTGGCTGGGTGGCCTACACCGGGCCGGTCGCCGTGTCGTCCGACGGGTCGCACACCGTCGAGGCACGGGCGACGGATGCCGCGGGCAACGTGTCGAGCGTGCCGCAGGCGGAGTTCCGCCTCGACCAGCTCGCCCCGGCGCTCACGATCGTCACCGATGCGGTCGCACGCACCGTGAAGGCGACGGCTGCCGACGCCGGCTCGGGGGTCGCCTCGGTGCAGTACCGCTTCGCCGGCGAGACCGAGTGGCGTCCCGTGGCGGGAACGATCCTCGTCGGCCTCGACGAAGTACGCATCGAGCTGCAGGCGACGGATGCCGCGGGCAACGTGAGCGCCGTCGAGGAGCGCACCGTGCCGGCGAGCGATGGCAACCACCGTCGCAACGTCGCATTGCTCGCCACGCCGACGGCCTCGGTCACGGCGGGCTGGAACCGGGTCACCGGGCTCAACGACGACGTGCAGCCGACCTCGTCGGATGACGTCACGCCCAACGACAACGCGAACGTGTGGGGTGCCTGGCCCGAGATCGGCACGCAGTGGGTGCAGTACGACTGGGCGGAAAGGGTCACGATCGGCGAGCTCGGCGTGTACTTCATCTCCAACCTCGACGGCGCGGGTCTCGGCATCGACGTGCCGAAGAGCTGGAGCGCCGAGTACTGGGACCCCGAGGCCGGTGACGCCGGCGCCTGGGTGCCGGTCGAGGCATCCGGTGCCTACAGGGTCGAGGTCGACGCGTACAACGTCGTCGAGTTCGCCGCGGTGACCACGACGAAGCTGCGCCTGCAGCTCGAGGCGACGGGCACCACGTCGGGTGCCGGCAGCCTCGGCATCAAGGAGTGGCAGGTCTACGAGGCCCCGCCGGTCGAGGTGCCCGACACCGAGGCGCCCGTCGTGACACCCGCGGTCGACCCCGAGACGCCGGCCACCGGTTGGCACACCGGCACGGTCACGGTCTCGGCGACCGCGCTCGACAACCGCGACGAGGCGCCCTCGATCGAGGTGCAGCTCGGCGACGGCGACTGGACGGCCTACTCGGCGCCGCTCCAGATCGACGACGACGGCGTGCACACGGTGCGATTCCGGGCGACGGATGCCGCGGGCAACGTCTCTGAGCCGGTCGAGGTCGAGGTGCCCCCGCGACGCGACGGCCCCTGAGGTCGCGGCTTCGCTCGACGGGAAGAAGCGGATCGTCATCGAGGCGAGCGACGAGCTCTCGGGCGTCGCGCGCGTGGAGTACTCGACGAAGAAGAAGAAGGGAGCAGCGTCCGAGTGGGCCGAGTACACCGGCCCGCTCGAGGTCGATGCGAAGACCGTGGTGTCCATCCGCGCCGTCGACTCCGCCGGGAACGTGAGCGAGGTCGTCGAGGTGACTCGCAAGACGCTCCGCTGACGCCGCGTCGGTGGTGGCGATCGTCCATTCGTCACCGCCGACGCTCGCCCCCGACTCGGGGCGTGACGCGGCGAGGAGCCGCTGACGCTCGAAGCGTCGTGCGAAGTAGGCTGCGAGCATGTCTCGGATTCTCGGCAGTGTTGCCGCCCTCTTCGTCGCATCACTCGCGCTCACGGGATGTACCGATGCGCCGGGCGACGCGTCGATCGATCCGGTCGGCACCTGGGGTGACACCACCGACACCACCGAGCCGTCGCTCACGCTGGATGAAGACGGCTCGCTCAGCGGAACCGACGGCTGCAATCAGTTGAGCGGCTCGTGGCGGGTCGAAAGCGAGGACCTCATCTACTTCGACTCGGTCGCGTCGACCCGGATGGCGTGTCCCGACGTCGACACCTGGCTCGACAAGCTCAGCCAGGCGACGGTCTCGGACGACACCATGACGATCACCGGGAGCGATGGCGCCGAGATCGGTCAGCTCGAGCGCACTTCAGGCGACCAGCGGTGAGGTGGGCGTCGCTCGAGTGACTCGCGCTCCGGCGGTCGGCTACCAACCGCCTCGGGTCGGCGTGTGGCCCTCGCGGGCGTCGTCGGGCATGGGCATCTCGGCTCGCAGGCCGAGCAGCCGAATCGGCCGGTCGGGCTCGATTCGTCCGACGAGGCCGAGCACGCGGGTGAGCACGACCTCGCGTTCGAAGGTCTCGGGGATCTTCTTGGTGAAGACCTTCGTGATGAACGGCGCGTAGCGAACCTTGAGCGTGAGGCCGATCACCGGGCGGCCTTCGGCCGCGACGTCCTCGAGCACGCGGGCGGCGAGCTCGAGCGCCGCCGCCTCGATCTGTGCGGGCTCGGTGAGATCCTGCTGGTAGGTGGTCTCCCGGCTGTGCCCGCGCGCCACCCACGGTGTGTCGTCGACGACGCGTGCGCCGTCGCCCCGGCCGAGCTGGGCGTACCACGGGCCCATCTTGGGGCCGAACTCGGCCACGAGGCCCTCGGGGTCTGCCGCGGCGAGCTCGGCGACCGTGGTGAGGCCGAGCCCGGCCAGGCGACGGGAGATCTTCGATCCGACGCCCCACAACTCGATCGTCGGGCGCTCGCCCATCACCTCGAGCCAGTTGTCGGCCGTGAGCCGGAACACGCCGCGGGGCTTGCCGAACCCCGTGGCGACCTTCGCTCGCACGAGGGTGTCGCCGATGCCGACACTGCAGTGCAGCCGGGTGCGCTCGAGCACCGCCCGCTGCAACCGCCGGGCGTATCCTTCGGGGTCGTCGGTCCGCACGCCGACGAACGCCTCGTCCCAGCCGAGCACCTGCACGACCGCGCCGGGTTGCGCCCGCAGCGTCGCCATGACCTCCTCGGATGCCGCGAGGTACGTGTCGGCGTCGACCGGGAGGATCACCGCATCGGGTGCCTTGCGAGCGGCGATGCGCAGCGGCATCCCCGAACCGACGCCGAACGCACGTGCTTCGTACGATGCGGTCGACACCACGGCCCGCTCGGTCGGGTCTCCGCGGCCGCCGACGATCAGCGGCTTTCCGGCCAGCTCGGGATGCCGCAGCACTTCGACGGCCGCGATGAACTGGTCGAGGTCGACGTGCAGCACCCAGGAGTCCCGGAGTTCGATCACGCGACCAGTCTGCCGCCTCGCACCGCGCGCATGTCGGCGCGAATCGTTTCGATCAGATCTTGACATCGACCTCGGGCGGGCATATCTTCGGGACTGGAAAGCGCATTCCCACGGAATCGGCCGGGCACGGAACCCCGTCACACTTTCGACGAAGAAGGCAGGCATGGTCACGTCCATCTCGCAACCCAGAACCAGCACCACATCACGACGTGCGCGAACCGCGCTGCGCAAAGTCATACCCCTCTCCCTGTCGGTGGCCGTAGGCCTGTCGTTGTTCGGCTTCAGCGCCCCGGCCGTGGCCGCCGGCCCCCAGTCCGACCTGCGCCCGGTGGAGCACCTGACCCGCGGCCTGGTCGCGGCCCAGACCGCCGACGGCGTCTTCCTGAGCTGGCGATTCCTCGGTGACGAGCCCGACGGCCTGTCGTGGAACGTCTACCGCAAGGACGGTGGTGCCGACTTCGCGAAGATCGCGACCATCGCGCCGCGGGACGTGCAGCCGGAGAGCAACTACGAGACGAACCCCGGCATCGTGAAGGAAGACGTCACCCCGTCGAACTACACCGACCCCGACGGCGCTCTCACCTCCGTCTACGAGGTCGCCCCGGTCGTCGACGGCGTCGAGGGGGAGCGGCAGGGCATGAGCGTGGCCATGCTGTCGAGCCTGGCCGGCCAGGCCGGGCAGGCCAACAGGGGCGCCGTGCACTACATCCCGATGAAGCCGGCGCCGGCACCCGTGCCGCTCGCGCACTTCACCTATCGCGGTAACCGGTTCGGCCCCGGCACGAACCTGAGCGCGGCCAACATGGTCGTGCCGAACACGGGCGGCCAGAACTGGTACGTCGTCGACATGGACCTGCTGAAGGCGTTCCGTGTGGCGTACGAGGATCAGGCGACCGTCACTCAGGAGCAGCTCGACGGCTGGGTCGCCGAGCTCAACGAGCACAACACGACCCCCAATGCCCTCGGCGTCGCCACATATGCCTCCGATCGACCGTTGACGAACTCGCTCGTCAACGGCAAGATCACCGATGCGCTGTACAGCGAGCTCGAAGCCGAGTTCATCACGTACGTCGAGAACCTCGACGCGGGCACCTCGCTGCCCTACGCGAAGACGGCTGCGGGCGCCATCCACACCTCGCAGAGCAGCGCCTACTCGACGCACGACATGACGGTGGGCGACTTCGACGGAGACGGCGAGTACGAGATCGTCGTCAAGTGGCGCAGCACCCAGCAGGACCCCATGTACTCCGAGCCGATCTTCGGCGGCGGCAACACCACGACCGCCCCCGAGTACATCGACGCGTACAAGCAGGACGGCACGCTGCTGTTCCGCATCGACATGGGCTACAACGTGCGGGCTGCCAACGACCACGAGACCACCCTGTTCGCCGAGGACTTCGACGGTGACGGCAAGTCGGAGCTGATGCTCAAGACGGCACTCGGCACCCGCATCGGCAACTGGGACGAAGCGTCGCAGTCGGTCGTGTATCCGGAATCGGGCGTCGTGGGCGGTGAAGACGGACTCCAGACCACCACCGACAAGTTCAAGGAGTACTTCGCCACCGGCAACGAGCAGGCGCTGGACACCTACTGGTCGCTCCTGAACAGCTTCAGCATCTCGTACCGCAGCCCCACCGCCGGAGGCGGCAACGACGGACCGAACGATCCGGCCCTCAAGCGCTGGATCAAGACGTACCACGTCGGGCCCATCGGCCCGGCCAAGGACGACCAGGAGTTCTTCTCGGCCTTCGAATGGGACGCAGAGGCAGGGAAGGGCGTGCTCGTGGACAGCGAGAAGTATCCGTTCCCCTACGAAGCGAGCGTCGACGGCGAGAACTGGGCCATGACGCCCGCCACCCAGCGCGGCAACTACTCCTACCTGGCCTTCCCGGGTCCCGGTGCCGGCACCTCGGCGAACGACTACAAGGCGCAGATCATGGCGCAGTCCGAGGCCTACTGGCTCGAGCACCCCTGGAAGGCGGCCTCGTACGGCGACGCGCAGGGCAACCGCCCCAACCGGTACGTCGGTGTCGTGGCAGCGCTTGACGGGGTCAACAAGTACGCGGTCTCCCAGCGGGGCTACTACCACCGGACGACCCTCGCCGCCTTCAACATCGTCGACGGTCAGGTCAACCTCCAGGCGAACTTCGACTCGGCCGACCCGCAGTACTGGTCGTTGGGCGGCACCGCCTACGACTACCAGAACCGCGGCAACCACTTCACCACCTCCGCCGACCTCGACGGTGATGGCTGGGACGAGGTCGTGTTGAAGGCGATGGTCCTCGGCCTGAGCGCCGACAGGACCAAGATCCTGCCGAAGGTGCTGAACGGCGACATCATGCCCACGATCGAGGGGCTGAACAGCGTCCCTCCGGTGCCCGGCGTCTTCCAGTTCGCGACCGACGAGGTCCGGAACAACCCGCTGAACGTGTGGGCGCCGCTCCGCCACGGCGACCGCAGCGCACTGCTGCCGGTCGACAAGGACGACAGCATCAGGGAGTGGTCCGGCATGGAGGAGCACCTGCTCGACGACTTGCACACGGGCGTGCACCACGGCTGGATCCCCGGTCCGGCGGGCTACGACCCGATGAAGGGCAAGCGTCTCGACGAGGAGGGTGAGGTCATCACCGAGAACTCGCTCATCTACGGCGTGTACGCCGCGAGCGACGACGAGGGCAGCGTGGCCGGCAACTTCTCCAACCGCTGGCCGGGCGCGCAGGGCGGATCGGCAGGAGCGACGATGGAGGTGAGGAGCATGGTCACCGGCGAGATCCTGACGACCACCGCCTCGCCCCGCGGCATCGCGCAGGGCCAGAACGCCATCTGGTTCGGGGGCGGCCTGACGCACATGGGCGTCAACGGGGCCACGATCAACACGATCGACGACCTGACCTTCGCGCCCTCCTCGTACCTCGCGACCGGCCTCACGTCGACCGGCAACAAGAGCACCCCCACGCTCAAGGCCGACCTGTTCGGCGACTGGCGCGAGGAACTCGTCCTCCGCGCCAGCGGGAACCGGCTGGGCATCGTCACGACGCTGGCGCCCACGGAGTACGGCATCCGCACGCTGATGCACGACCCGATGTACCGCAACGGCGTGGCCAACAAGAACACCGGCTACGACCAGGTGGGCTTCGCCAGCTTCTACCTCGGCGACGAGGCGGAGCTGCCGGCGATGCGGACCGACATCTCCGTGCCAGACAGGACCGCCCCGACGGTCACGGTCAAGCCGGACTCGAAGGGTGACGACGGGGTCTACACGAAGGTGTCCTTCAAGGCGTTCGACGCGGGCAAGATCGACCGGTTCACACTGAACGGTGTGGAGCAGGATCTGGCCGACCGCACGCACGCGAATCTCAACGGGATCAAGCCGGGCACGTACGGCGGCCAACTCGGCAGCAACGAGCTGAAGGTGTACGACGTGGCGGGCAACGTCACGACCGTGACCTTCACGCTCGTGGAGTGACGGCAGCGGCTCCGGCCGCGGGTTCGAAATAGCGGCTCGGGAGGGTCGGTCCACATGGGGCCGGCCCTCTCGTGCTGCACCACGAGCCACCCCACGGACGCCCCGCGTCAAGGCTCTAGGAGCACACGGCTTCGCCTGCTATCCTCCGTTGCATCGGCTCCCCCGGACCATGGGAACCATCGTTGAAAGCGCAGTACCGGGGGGTACGACAAATGCAGCGAATTCACTACGCAGGTCACGACTTCTTCACCGGCAACGAGCTCGCCGACGCCGTGGTCGAGTACGCGTGCCTGCTCGCCGAAGCGGGCCGATACGCCACGATCGACGTTCCGACCACGGCCGGCGACGGCGGCTCGACCTCGGCCCGGTTGCTGCTCGGCCCGTCGATGCCGGTTGCGACCGAATCGGTGCAGGGGCCGAGTGTCGAACTCGTCGATGAGGCGGCGCTGTCGGGTCTTCGTGATGCCGCGCAGCGGCTGCGCACGCCCACGGCCGTTCGCCTGAACGTCTCACGCCGGCCGCTGACCATGGTCGACGAGTACGACGTGCGGTTGTAGGCGGCGGCTCGATCCTCAGAAGATGATGGCGCGATCGACCAACTGCCGCGCGACCAGTGCGAGCGGCAGCTGGTTCGACCTCGCGTGCGCGCGCAACAGCCTGAACGCCTCATCCATCGAGACGTCGTGGGTGTAGGCGAGGATGCCCTTCGCCTGCTCGATCGTGACCCGTGAGTTCAACGCGTGCTGCAATTGCTCGCGCGCCGCGTCGCTCGCTCGCAGGGTGCGCTCGTGCAGGATGCCGATGGTGGCGACGTCGGCGAGGGCGCGCGCGGCGCGAACGTCGCGATCGGTCAGCCCGCCGCCCTCGCCGAGGAAGAGATTGAGCGCGCCGATCGTCGTCTCGCGAAGGCGAAGGGGGACCGCGTGCACCGCGGTGAATCCCTGCGCACGGGCTGCGCGGCGGAACGGCTCCCAGTCGGGCGGCCCCTGCTCGAGGTCGGTGACCGAGACGACGGCTGCCGTGCGGAAGCTCTCGATGCACGGACCTGCCTGGGCACTCAGCTGCATCACCTCCACGAGCCGGCTCTCCTCACTCGTGGACGCGAGCACGTCGAGGTCGCCGTGCTCGTCGGCGAGGAGGAGCCCCGCCGCCGCGACGTCGAACGTCGACACGCACGTGTCGACGAGCGTCTGCATCAGGTCGACCACGTCGTAGTGGTCGATGAGCGTGTCGGCGAGGGTCGCGAAGACGTCGACGAGCCGTTCTTCACGGGTCAGCTCGCTCATCGCGTGTCCTCGATGGAGCTGTCGGCGAGCTCGTAGGTGAGGCGCCGCTCGATGAGGTCCTCGGCGACCTCGCGCATCGATCGGCCCTGAGAGAATGCCTGCCCCTGGATGAGCAGGTGCGCGTCTTCAGCGGAGATGCCGAGCTGGGCGATGACGAAGCCGGTGGCCTGGTGGATGATGCGGCGGGCGTTCGGGGCGTGATCGTCGGACTCCGTCGTGGCCGCCGAGCCCAGGGCGCGTCGCAGCACGTGACGGCTGACGATCGACGCGAACACCTCGGACCGCTTCGCATCGCGTGCACCGAGCTCCATGGGCTGCACGGCGTAGAGGTCGAGTGCGCCGATGCGCAGCGGGCCGATGATGAGCGGGAACGCGAAGAGCGCCCCGACCCGGTGCGGTGCCATCGCCTCGGAGAAGGCCGGCCAGCGACGCACGTCGGCCAGCTGCGGGGAGAGCACCGGCCTGCCCGTCGACAGCGCCTCCCAGCACGGACCCTCGCCGAGATCGAACTGCACCTCGTCGATGCGTGCGGCGAGGTCGTCGCTCGCCGCGACGGTCTCGGAGCCGAGGAAGTCGCCGAGCGTGGAGATCGCGGCGCCCGTCACCGGGATGACATCGAGGATGGGCAGCGTCAGCGACGAGCCGTCGCCGTCCATCTGCGACAGGGCGCTCGCTGCGGCGGCGAATCGATCGACCATGGCGAAAACGTTACTCCTCGGACCTGAACGACGTGAGGTCGGATGCCGCTCGTCCCACCCGGTCCGGCCGCGTACTGGAGGCACACATCTTCGAAGGTCTACCCTGAAGCGTGACCTCACATGATGTTCCCGTCGAGGCCGAGGCTCCCCGCGAGCCCGCCGCGACCACGTTCGCAGACCTCGGTCTCGACGGTCCGGTGCTGAAGGCGCTCGACGACGTCGGCTACGAGACGCCGTCGGCGATCCAGGCAGCCACGATCCCGACCCTCCTCGCCGGCCGCGACGTCGTCGGCCTCGCGCAGACGGGCACCGGCAAGACGGCGGCGTTCGCGCTGCCCATCCTCGCCCGCCTCGACCTGTCGCAGAAGAGCCCGCAGGCACTCGTGCTCGCGCCCACCCGCGAGCTCGCCCTGCAGGTCTGCGAGGCGTTCGAGCGCTACGCCGCGCACCTCAAGGGCGTGCACATCCTCCCCGTCTACGGCGGACAGGGCTATGGCGTACAGCTCTCAGCGCTGCGCCGCGGCGTGCACATCGTGGTCGGCACTCCCGGCCGCATCATGGACCACCTCGACAAGGGCACCCTCGACCTGTCGGAGCTCAAGTACCTCGTGCTCGACGAGGCCGACGAGATGCTGAAGATGGGCTTCGCCGAAGACGTCGAGACGATCCTCGCCGACACCCCCGACGACAAACAGGTCGCCCTGTTCTCGGCGACCATGCCCGCCACGATCCGCCGCATGTCGAAGCAGTACCTGCACGATCCCGAAGAGATCACGGTCAAGAACAAGACCACGACCTCGGTCAACACCACGCAGCGCTACCTCGTCGTCTCGTACCAGCAGAAGATGGACGCCCTCACGCGCATCCTCGAGGTCGAGAACTTCGAGGGCATGATCATCTTCGTTCGCACGAAGAGCGTGACCGAAGAGATCGCCGAGAAGCTCCGCGCACGTGGATACTCGGCGGCGGCGATCAACGGCGACGTCGCGCAGGTGCAGCGTGAGCGCACCGTCAACCAGTTGAAGTCGGGCAAGCTCGACATCCTGGTGGCAACGGATGTCGCGGCGCGCGGCCTCGACGTCGAGCGCATCAGCCACGTGGTGAACTTCGACATCCCAACCGACACCGAGTCGTACGTGCACCGCATCGGGCGCACGGGCCGGGCCGGCCGGAGCGGCGACGCGATCAGCTTCGTCACCCCGCGCGAGCGCAACCTCGTCTCCTCGATCGAGCGCGCGACCCGCCAGCCGCTCACGCAGATGCAGCTGCCGAGTGTCGACGACGTCAACGTGACGAGGCTCGCACGGTTCGACGACCGCATCACCGCGGCACTCGACCAGGCTTCGCGCATCGAGGGATTCCGCGACATCATCGCGCACTACGTGCGCAACCACGACGTGCCCGAGGTCGACGTGGCCGCGGCGCTCGCGGTCGTCGCACAGGGGGAATCGCCCCTCCTGCTCGAGCCCGAGCCTGAGCGGCCGCGCCGCGCCGAGCGCCCCGAGCGTGACGACCGCGGCAAGGGTCGTGAGAGTCGTGACGGCG
Organism: Agromyces ramosus; assembly: GCF_030817175.1. NCBI lineage: Bacteria > Bacillati > Actinomycetota > Actinomycetes > Micrococcales > Microbacteriaceae > Agromyces > Agromyces ramosus. The sequence continues at coordinate 2,391,382 of NZ_JAUSYY010000001.1, forward strand.
ACCGGTTCGACCGTGGCGACCGCGGCGACCGGCCCGAACGCCGCATGCGGCCGAGCGGCAAGCCGATGGCCACCTACCGCATCGCGGTCGGCAAGCGCCAGAAGGTCGAGCCGCGACAGATCGTCGGCGCGCTCGCCAACGAGGGCGGCCTCAGTCGCGAAGACTTCGGCGCCATCCAGATCCGGCCCGACTTCTCGCTCGTCGAGCTGCCGGCCGACCTGTCGGGAGAGACACTCTCGAAGCTCGACGGCACCCGCATCTCGGGCCGGCTCATCGAGCTTCGTCCCGACAGCGGCGGTCCCGCCCGTCGCGGCGGTGGCGACGACAAGCCGTACCGCAAGCCGCGACACAAGGGCTGAGAGCGCCCTCACCTTCGGCCGCAGCCGGATGTCGGTTGGAAGTCGCGCGGTGTGTCCGCCTATCCTCGGAGGGTGCCGTGTCCCCCGAATGGGGGGATCATCACGGTGATCGATGAGCGAGGGCAGACGTGGTCGACGGCGAGCACCATGGTGACGGCGGGGTCGGCACACGGCGTCGGCGGGGCCGGCACGCGGCTCCGGCGGTCACCGGCGGTCTCGTGGCCGGTCGTGCCTGGCTGCTCGAGCGTCGCCCGCACGTGCTGATCCTCGCGGTGACGGTGGTCGTCGTCGCCGTGCTCGGCGGCGCGTTCTCGGCCAGGTCCTTCGCTGGTGCACCGCAGGCCCTCGATGAGCTGGCCAGTGACAGCACGACCCGGCCGACGTCGACCGACTCGGCCGGGCCGACGAGCTACGCGCCCATTCTGCCGAGCCCCGGGCCGCCGCCCTCGGTCAGCCCCGCAGGTCCGTCCGCACCCCGGGAGGACTCCGCGGAGCAGGCGGCCGACGTGCCTTCGGGCTCCGAGGCTGAACCGACTGCCGAGCCGGCGCCGATCGCGCAGCCGGAAGGCGAGGCCGCGCCCGGTGCCACGAACCCGCCCGACGCGACGAGTCCGCCCGGAGCGACGACCCCGCCCGACGAAGCGAAGGCCCCGGCCGACCCGAAAGATCAGGAGGATCCGGAGAGCTGCGTCGAGCGCCGCGGATTCCTGGAGCTCCTGCTCCTCGGCCCGTCGTGTCCATGATGTCCGGCTTGCGATGCTCGTCGGGACCCGACCGTGTGGAGGTGAGCGTGCCTGAGTTCGACGAGAAGCAGGGCGAACGCCCGCTCCGCCCGCGCGGTCGGCGTGCTGCCCCCAAGTCACGCGTCGCCCGGGTCGTCGAGCCGCTCGCCCCGACGATGGCGGTCGCGACGGCATGGGCGTCGACGCACCGCCTCGGCGCCATGATGGCCATCTGCGGCATCGCCACCGTGGCGATGCTGGGCGGCGGCATCGCGCTGATCCAACAGCCGGGTGCCGGGATCTCCGAGCCCGAGCCCGACGCCGACTCGTATTCGATGCTCGACGATCCGCGCCCCACGACGACGGCCCCTGCGGCGCCCAGCCCCTTCGGCCCGATCCTGCCTACCCCGGCGCCGCCGCAGGCGGCGCCGGCACCCGAGCAGCCCGACGAGGCCGTCGAACCGCCCGTCGACGAGCCCATCGTCGAACCGGCACCCAGCGTGGAGCCAGGCCGCGGCGACGGTCCCGGCCGGGGCAACGGCCCGAAGAAGCCCAAGGAGTGACGCGCGTCCGCGTGCCGAGCATCGTCGCACTGGCCGGATGCCTCGCGCTCGGCCTCGGCCTGCAACTGCTCGACCGCTCGCCCGTCGTCGATGTCGCAGGCGGCATGCTCTACGTCTGTGCCGCCGGCTTGGTGCTCAGTGCGGTCTGGACGGGGCTCTCGAGCCCGGTTGTCGCCCTCGTCGCGTTCGCGTTCGCCCTCGCGGTCGAGCTGCTTCAGCTCACCGCGGTGCCCCAGACCGTGGTGGCCGCATTCCCGCCGGCACGTCTGCTCTTCGGGAGCTCGTTCGACCCGGTCGACCTGCTCGTCTACGCGGGCGGTGCGGTGCTCCTCCTCGGGATGCGCCTCGCGATCGTCCGGATCACCACGCGACGGAGCTCCGCGCCCGCGACCGACCGCTGAGCTGCGCCGTGCCGTGCCGCCTCAGCCGACGCGGCGCACGCGATCGAGCGCCGCGGCCGCAGTCAGGGCGAGCGAGCGCAGTTGCGGTGCGATCGGGGTCCGCGCCGCAGCGGCGCGAAGTGCTCGCAGGCGCGGGGAGTGGGACAGCCGCCGTTGCACCGCCACGCGGCGAAGCTCCCGCGCCCACAGCCGGGTCACCCGTTCGTCGTCGAAGCGCCGGGCCGACCGGATCGCTCGCCGGCGCATGCGCGCGAGCTGCCGGGGCGGCATCGTCCGCGCCCGGACGAGTGCGGCCGCGAGCGCCTCGACGTCGCCCGCGGGCACGAGCACGCCGTTGCGCCCGTCGCGGATGAGGTCGGCCGGGCCGTAGGCGACGTCGTACGCGATGGGGAGGCATCCGGCCGCCATGCTCTCGATGAGCACGAGCGGGAACCCCTCGGAGCGCGACGTGAGCAGGAGGAACGACGACTCGAGGAGGCGCCGGCGCGCGTCGGGGTCGTAACCGTGCAATTGCACGGCGGCGCTGCCGTCGATGAGCCGCTCGAGTGCGTCGCGGCTCTCGCCGTCACCGTAGACGTCGAGCCGCAGTGGCCTGCCGAGCCGGGCGCTCGCCTGCTGCACCGCCTCGATCGCGTGCGAGACGCGCTTGCGCGGCGTGAGCGCCGCGAGCATGATCACCCGGTCGGGGTCGCGTCGCTGCAGGGACATCCGCGTATCGGCCGACGGCTCGGGCCCCATCAGCGGCCCGCGCGAATTGGGCACCACCACGATCGTGCCGTGGTGCCCGACGAACCGCTCGATCTCGTCGGCCTGGCGCCTCGAGAGCACGGCGACGAGGTCGAAGTCCTCGAGGTGCTCGAAGACCTCACGGCGTGAACGGCGGATCGGATGGCCCTCGTCGGGAGCCGCCCGATGCGAGCCGTGCACGACGTGCGCGGTGATGACGTGCGGGCGCCGGTACGTGAGCATGAACCGCGCGATCGTCTTGCTGTCGACGATCATGAAGCTCGGCCGGCCGTCGGTCAGCGCGTCGAGCCACGCGGTGTAGAGCGGCCAGATGCGCCGCCACGAGCGCACGGGCCGGCCGCCGTCGTCGCACAGCACGACCGAGCGACCGCCCACGGTGCCGCGCTCGCGCGTGTCGCGGCGGTCACTGAGCACGAGGGTGCCGTCGTCGCGGTAGTGGTCGACCTGGAGGATCCGCCCGTCATCGTCGACCCTTGCGCGGCTCATCACGCGGTCGCCGCGACGACGCACGTCAGTCGTGTCGTCGTCGCTGATCGGCGTGAACACGTCGCGGCCGAGCTGCAGCGAGCCGCCGGGCAGCGGATGCTCCCGCAGCCAGTCGTACAGGTTGCGCACGCGCACCCCGTCGGCGAGCACGCCGCGATCGCGCAACGCCTGCTCGAGGCGACCGGTGTCGGGCCGTGCATCGAATGTGAGCACGTCGACGTCGACCCCGCCGAACCGGCTGAACGCCGCCGAACGGCGCAGCATCGAATCGGTCATCCCGCCGAACTCGTCGGGGATCGACCACGTGACGGCGAACTGCCGACCATCGGGCAGACGGACTCGGGTCATTCTCGACTCCGGGATGGCGAACGCCTGACGGGCATCACCCCAGCCTATCCCGAGCGGTGCGAGGCTTCTGGAGGCTCAGCCGGTCACCTCACCGAGGAACTCGAGCGTCTCGACGAGCGCCGCCTGCGCATCCTCGCCGTCGAGGTGGAACTGGTACTCGTGCGGCAGCGCGGGCACGTGCTCGGCCGGCCAGAACAGCGCCGTGACGTCGACCCCCTGTTGCACGAGGCGGTCGCGCATGGGCAGCGACTGGATCCAGGTGAGCGCGTCACCGTTGCCGCCTGAGATGTAGGTCGTGGGGAAGTCGGCGGTGACGAAGTCGATCGTCGACATCGTGGCACCCGATGAGCGCTGGGACCAGTCCTGGTGGCCCGTGTATCCCCAGAGCGCGATCTTGAAGCCCCAGGCGCCGATGCCGGTCAACTCCGACATCGCGTCGAGATCGTAGACGCCGCAGTTCAGCACGACGCCGACGAGCTGGTCGGCGTCGAGCGCCGGGTCGATGCTGAGCAGTTGCGCGTAGTCGGGATTCGTCGACAGTGCGGCGAGCTGGCTCGCCAGCTGGGCACCGGCCGAATCGCCGGCCAGCACGATGCGCTCCGGGTCGATGCGGAACTCCGCCGCGCGGGCATCGAGGGTCGCGAGGGCGTCGTTCAGCTGGTGCACCGCGGTCGGGTAGGTCGCCTCGGGTCCCACCGTGTAGTTCAGTCCGACGGTCGTGTAGCCCTCGGCCGCGAGGATCCGCAGGTAGGGGTCGACGTTGGTCGAGTTGCCCGAGATCCAGGCACCGCCGTGCACCCACACGATCGTGGGCAACTGCTCGTCACCGTCGTCGGGGGAGTAGACGTCGAAGGTCATCCCGTCATCGGCCGCATCGCCGTCGACCGGCACGTCGAGCTGCTCGGTCAGCGGTGCGTCGGTCACGTGCCGGTCCATCTCCGCCGCGGTGTCCGCCCCGCCCTTCTCGAAGACGGAGCGGATCGCGAGCGCCGACGGCCATGGCGTGAGCGTGACGACCCACGTGATCAGGAAGCCGACCACGGCGATGGCCGTGACCGTTCCGATGAAGCGCCGTTGGCGGCGGGTCAGCCAGACCTCATTGCCCCACGACGGCAGTGCGTTGCGCGTGTTCTTCTTCGACGACAATCGTTCCCCCTCGACCTCGGCCTCCGTCATCCTGTCGGAGATCCGCCCCCCAGCGTGCGGGACGCACCGGGTTCATACGCGTTCGGCATCGTCACACCCCGTGTTCATGACCCGTTCAGGGATGCGTGTTCGGCTAGGTTGACCCCGAAGCCCAAGGATGCGCACTCACCGATCGATGGGACGAAACGTGACCACCCGCACGGCCGAGTACCCCAGGCCGCAGCACTTCCTCCTCCACATCAGCGACACCCACCTGCTCGCCGGTGACGGCCTCCTCTACGATCGCGTCGCGAGCGAGCGGCACCTGCGGGCGCTGTTCGACGAGTTCGAGGCATCCGGTGGCCGGCCCGAGGGCGATCGTCTTCACCGGCGACCTCGCCGACAAGGGCGAGCCCGAAGCGTACGCGCGCATCCGCCGCATCGTCGACCCCGTCGCCGAGCGGCTCGGTGCCCAGGTCATCTGGGTCATGGGCAACCACGACGACCGCACCGCCTTCCGGCGCGGCCTCCTCGACGAGCGCATCGTCGCAGGTTCACGCCCGGTCGACCGCGTCGACGACGTCAACGGCCTCCGGGTGATCACCCTCGACTCGACCGTGCCCGGCCATCACCACGGCGAGGTGGCGCCCGAGCAGCTCGACTGGCTCGCCGAGGAGCTCTCGATTCCGGCGCCGCACGGCACCGTGCTCGCGATGCACCACCCGCCGATCCCGAGCGTGCTCGACCTCGCCGCGAGCGTCGAGCTCCGCGACCAGCACGAGCTCGCCGAGGTCGTCGCAGGCAGCGACATCCGCTCGATCATCGCCGGCCACCTGCATTACTCGTCGATGGCGACGTTCGCGGGCGTGCCCGTGTCGGTCGCGTCGGCGAGCTGCTACACGCAAGACCTCAACGTGCCCGTCGGCGGCACCCGCGGCCGCGACGGCGCGCGTGCGTTCAACCTCGTGCACGTGTACCCGACGACCGTGCTGCACTCGGTCGTTCCGCTGGGCTCGTATCCGAGCCTCGACTGGATCGACGCGGGCGAAAGCGCTCGGCGACTCGCCGAGTCGGGCATCAGGGTCACGGATGCCGCGACGCCGACCGTGCCGCAGGAGCCGCCGTTCACCATGCCCATCCCGGTGCTCGCAGGCTGAACGGCCCCGGCCGACGCGGAGGCTTCCGCCCCGGGCCGGCGGAGTGCCATACTCGGACCACTTCTCTCGACCGCCGCGGATGCCGCTTGCGCGAGGGGAGCAGGCGACCAGGGGGGAGGTGGCGCATGAGCACGGAGCTCGCCACGATCATCGGGGTGGTGCTGGTCCTCGCGGACCTGGCCATCCGCATCACGGCGCTCATCATCGTGCCGCGGGGGCGCAAGCCCACCGCGGCGATGGCCTGGCTCCTCGCGATCTTCCTGATCCCGTTCGTCGGCATCCTCTTCTTCCTGCTCATCGGCAGCTCGAAGCTGCCGAAGAAGCGCGTCGAGAAGCAAGCCGAGATCAACCGCATGATCGCCGCGAAGGCCGAGGGCATCGCCGCCCCTTCCGACCGGGCGACCTGGCCCGAATGGTTCTCCTCGCTCTCGGAGCAGAACCGGGTGCTCGGCGCGCTGCCCGCACTGGGCGGCAACACGGCCGAGCTGATCGGCGACTATCGCGGCTCCATCGACGCCATGGCCGCGGACATCGACACCGCCACCCGGTTCGTGCACGTCGAGTTCTTCATCGTCTCGTTCGACGAGACGACCAAGGGGTTCTTCGCCGCGATGGAGCGGGCGGTGCAGCGCGGCGTCACGGTTCGCGTGCTCCTCGACTACATCGCCTCGGGCAAGGCCGCCGGGCACGACGAGACGTATGCCGAACTCGACCGCATCGGCGCGAAGTGGAGCTTCATGCTGCCCGTGCGCCCGCTGAAGGGCGAGTACCAACGGCCCGACCTGCGCAACCACCGCAAGCTCGTCGTGGTCGACGGGCTCGTCGGGTTCATGGGATCGCAGAACCTCATCGACCGCACCTACAACTCCAAGAAGAACCTCAAGCGCGGGCTGCAGTGGCAGGAGCTCGTGGCGCGGGTCACGGGGCCGGTCGTGACGGCGATCAACACGGTCTTCCTCTCCGACTGGTACCTCGAGACCGACGAACTCCTCGGCGACGACGAGAACGTGCCGGTCGCCGCGGTGCCGGCCGACCCCTCGCCCGACGCCCTGGTGTGCCAGGTGGTGCCGAGCGGACCCGGGTACGAGGCCGAGAACAATCTCCGCCTCTTCCTCGCGCTCATCAACTCGGCGCAGCGGCGGGCCATCATCACGAGCCCCTACTTCGTGCCCGACGAGGCGATGCTGTACGCGATCACCTCGGCCTGCTACCGCGGGCTCGACGTGCAGCTCTTCGTCTCGGAGATCGGCGACCAGGGCTCGGTCTGGCACGCGCAGCGCTCGTATTACCGCACCCTCCTGCAGGCGGGCGTCAAGATCTGGCTGTACCCCGGCCCGTACATCCTGCACTCGAAGCACCTGTCGATCGATGACGACGTCGCCGTGATCGGCTCGAGCAACATGGACATCCGCTCGTTCAGCCTCAACTCCGAGATGATGCTGCTCGTGCGCGGCGCCTCGTTCGTCGAGCAGATGCGCGCGGTCGAGCAGGGCTATCGCGACGCCGGCCGCCAGCTCACGCTCGAGGAATGGGACAAGGAGCCGGGCTCGGCGACGTTCCTCGATGGCGTCGCCCGCCTCACCTCGGCGCTGCAGTAGCCGCCGAGCCGCGGGTCAGGCGGTGAGGTCTGAGGGCACGGATGCCGCGGCATCCGTGCGCCCGGAGGCATCGGCCAGGCTCGCGTTCGCGCTCTCGGCCGCGGGCTTCTCCCACGGCGCCGCGAACGGGAAGTACCGCTCGAGGAACTCGATCACGGCGCCGGTGCGCTCCTCGACCGAGATCTCGGGGAAGCTGCCGTCGTTCAGGCAGAACATGTCGTGGTCGCGGCGCTTCAGCAGCTGCTTCATGGCCGGCAGCGCCTGGCGCAGGGTGGTCTCGACGTACTTCACCCGGGCATCGCTCTGCACGACGGCGCGCCCGGTGAGCAGCGCGTAGTAGTGGTAGAGCGAGTTCGTGACCGAGATGTCGGTCGCCGAGCGGAAGCGGCTCGCGGCGGTGCGCCGGAACTCCTCGGGGAAGGCGGCCTCGAGCTCGGCCATCACGCTCTTGCGCAGGGGAGCGGCGCAGTGCTCGAGGTGGCGCGTCGTGACCTTGCCGAAGCGCTCGCGCAGGAGCGCGCGGTTCACCCGTGCGGCGTTCTCGAAGCCGCTGCGACCCGGATGCGTGTTGCCGAGCCCGATGCGGGTCGATGCCTCGACGAACTTGGTGATGCCGCCCGGGCGAGAAGAACAGCGACGGGCTCACCGGACGACCGAAGAACATGTCGTCGTTCGAGTAGAGGAAGTGCTCGGCGAGCCCTTCGATGCGGTGCAGCTGGCTCTCGACGGCGTGGGAGTTGTGCGTCGGGAGCACCGAGGTGTCGGCGAACATCTCTTCACTGCGCACGATGGTGACCTTGGGGTGCTTCGCGAGCCACGACGGCGCGGGAGAGTCGGTGGCGATGAAGATGCGGCGCACCCACGGTGCGAACAGGTACACCGAGCGCAGGGCGTACTTCAGCTCGTCGATCTGCCGGTAGCGCGCCTCGGAGTCGTCACCCTCGCCCACCACGTAGCTCTGCATGCGCTTCGCGCGCTCCCGCACGAACTCGTCGCTCGAGCCGTCGACCCAGGAGAAGACCATGTCGATCTCGAAGTCGATGTCGCTCGCGAGCGGCTCGAACATGTGCTCGATCGTCGGCCAGTCGCGGCCGTGCAGGTGCACGATGTCGTCGGTCGCCTCGGAGCGCTGCAGGGTGCGACGCATGATGGCGTTCTCGGCAGGCGCCTCGATCGTCTCGTCGCCGAACCGCCAGAATTCGAGCTGCACGGCGGTGTCGATGCCGTAACGGAGCCGGCCGATGGGCTCGACCCGGGGCCGGTGCACGCGCAGCACGGTGGGCTTGCGGTGCGCCGAGAGCCGTCCGTCGGCGAGGAGCACCGGGTGGGCGTCGGCTGCGCGCGCGGGTGCGAGGGTCGCCGCGTAGAACGGCTCGTTCGCGAACGCCTCGGCGAAGGCCCGGGCGACCGCCTTGCGCTCGGCTCGGTCGACGGCGATGACCGGGCGGTCGTCGTTGCCGCGGACGAGGAGGAAGGGGATGCCGGCGGCATCCAGCGCATCACCGATGGCGAGCAGGTCTTCGACCATCGATTCCTGCGGCGTCATGTGGCCGTTGCGCAGGGCGTACTGGCCCTTGCGCATGACGAGGTCGTCGCGATCGAACCGGGGTGCACGGTTCGCGGATGCCACGAGCACGAGTTCCGACGCATCCGACAGGCGCATCGGCGGGGCGGGCGTCGCTTCCCGCTTCGCGAAGGCGTGTCCGTCGTGCGGCTGCCGGTCAGGGGTTCGATCGCGGTCGGGTCTCGTCACGGAAGAAGGGCCTCCAGGGGTCTGCAGAGAAGTGGGCGCACACAAGCGCCCGGGATGCTCTGATTGTACGCAGCGTGGCGCCCGGGTCTCGACGGGTTGACACGGGGCGCCCAGCCGACGACGGGCCGGCCGCGAAGCTGTGCGGGCACACATCTGGCGGGCGTACCGTGCGGTCATGAGCATCACTCGAGGATTCGGCCGCGATCTCGACGCGGAGTTGCTCGGGCCGTTCGCCCTCGACCACGTCGTGGACACCGAGCTGCCCGAGTCGCTCGGCACCGTGGATGCGCCCGAGACCTACGTCGTGACGGCGGTGTTCACGCGGCGGCCGGACCCGCTCGAGCTCGAGTTGCTCGCCGCACCCGAGGTCCGCGAGCAGCTCGCGGCCGCGGGATACCCTCGGGTGACGCTCACGGCCGTGGACCGCCGGCTGCTCATCGGCGAGACCGACCTCCACGAGCTCGAGGGCGGCCTCGCGCGCACCATCGGCGTGATCCTCGCTCGCATCGGCGAGCAGGTCGAGGCTCGCCGCATCGCCCGCGACCGCGACGACGACGAGGTGTCGCAACGCGAGGCGAGCCGCACCGCATCGGTCTGGAGCGTCGCGAAGCGCATCAGCTTCGACCCGCACGAGTCGCACTACCGGTAGCAGCGCTCGAGCGCGGCGGCATCCGCCCGTCGCCTGAGAGTTCGGTGAGCGTTCCTCATCGATTCGACGGGTCGGCGTAGCCTCGAAGCATGTGGACAGTGCTGATCACCGGTACCTGCCGCCAACCTGCGCGGAGGCCCTTCGCGTAGCGTCCGTCGCCAGAGTCCGCGTGCCCAGACCCCGCGTGCGGCGACGTAGGGAGTTGGTCGTGATGACCACCGAAATCGCCCCCATCCATCGCACTCGCAGCGCGGCTGCGCGCGCCGCAGGGTCGGCTGCGCCGCCGAGCGAATTCACCGAGCTGGCTCGCCGCGTCAAGGAAGCCGGGCTCATGCGGCGCCGCTACGGCTACTACTGGACGAAGCTCATCGCGGTGCCGGTGGCGTTCGCCGCCGCCATCCTGCTCTTCATCTGGATCGGCGACACGTGGTGGCAGATGTTCACCGCCGTCGGGTTCGCGGTGCTGTTCACGCAGACGGCGTTCCTCGGGCACGACGCCGCCCACCGCCAGATCTTCCGCTCCGGCAAGTGGAACGACTGGACGAGTCTCGTCCTGGGCGGGTTCGTCGGCATGAGCTACGGGTGGTGGCAGCACAAGCACACCCGCCACCACGCGAACCCGAACCAGATCGGGCTCGATCCCGACATCGACCTGCCCGTCGTCGCGTTCACGCCCGAGCAGGCCCGTCGGCCCCGAGGGCCGCTCATGCGGTGGATGATCTCCCACCAGGGCGCCTTCTTCTTCCCGATCCTGCTGCTCGAGGGTCTCTCGCTGCACGCTTCGAGCGTGCACCGGGTGTTCGCCCGGGAGCCCCTCCAGCACCGTCCGGCGGAGATCGCCGCGCTCGCCGTGCGCGTCATCGGCTTCGTCGCCCTCGTGTTCCTCGTGCTCCCGCCCGGCAAGGCGGCGGTGTTCCTCGTGATCCAGCTCGGCGTGTTCGGGTTCTACATGGGCATGTCGTTCGCCCCGAACCACAAGGGGATGCCGCTCGTGCCCAAGGGGATGAAGCTCGACTTCCTCCGCCGCCAGGTGACGATGAGCCGCAACATCCGCGGGAGCCGGGTGCTCGACGTCGCGATGGGCGGCCTCAACTACCAGATCGAGCACCATCTCTTCCCGTCGATGCCGCGCCCGCACCTGCGCCGGGCGGCGGCCATCATCGAGCGGTACTGCCGCGACCATGACGTGCCGTACACCCAGACGACGCTCGGGCAGTCGTACGCGATCGTGTTCCACTACATCAACCGGGTCGGGCTCGGCGAGCGCGATCCGTTCGAGTGCCCGCTCGTGGCGCAGCGCGCGAGCATCTGAGCTGTCGCCGGAGCGTGGTTCGGGTCCGCTCCGGCCGACTTCGGCCCTGCGGCGTGACGCCGCGTGACGCCCGGTTGACGCGTGTGACACGGGGCCTCGCGGCATCCGCTCGCCCCCCATAGCGTCGTGAGCCGGGAGGTCGACTCATGACACGACTCATCATCGGAGCGATGGTCCGCGCGATCGGCGCGTACCCGTCGGGCTGGCGGTACCCCGGCGCGCACCGGGACCCGCGCGCCGATGCCGCGGTGCTGCGACGCGCGGCGCAGGTCGCCGAATCGGCGCGGCTCGACTTCCTCTTCTTCGGCGACTGGCTCGCCACCGGCCACGACCTCGAGTTCCAGGACCCGTACCTCGTCGCCCGCGTCGACCCGCTGAGCGCGATCACCTACCTCGCCGGTGTCACCGAGCGCATCGGGCTGATCGCCACGGCCAACACGAGCTACGCCGACCCGTACACCCTCGCGAGGTCGACCGCGTCAGCCGACCTGCTCTCGGGCGGACGCGCCGGCCTCAACCTCGTGACCGGCTCCGAGCCGCGAGCCGCCGCGAACCACGGCCGCGACTTCCATGCGGCCAACGACGCGCGCTACGACCGCGCCGTCGAGTTCGAGCACGTGCTCCGCCGGCTCTGGGACTCGTTCGAAGACGACGCGATCGTGTCGGATGCCGCGGCCGGCGTGTTCCTCGATCCCAGTCGCCTGCACGCCACGGCGTTCGACGGCACGCACCTCAGCGTCGCGGGACCGCTCAACGTGGTGCGTCCCGTGCAGGGACACCTCCCCATCGTGCACGCGGGAACGTCGCCCCGCTCGAAGCTCTTCGCCGCCCAGAGCGCCGATCTCGCCCTCGTCGCGGTGTCGGGCCTCGAGCAGGCCGCCGCGATCCGCGCTGAGCTGCGAGCGCTCGCCTTCGAGTCGGGTCGCGACGACCGCACTCTGAAGGTCGTCGCGCCGGTGCTGCCGATCGTGGGGGAGACCCGCGAGCACGCGCAGTCGATCGCCGACGAGCTCTCGGAGCTCGTGCAGATCGCCGAGGACTGGCCCGACGGCCCGCCCGAGGCGTTCCCCGCCGGCCGATCCCTCGCGCACGTGTCGGCGCTCGTCGGCCGCGACCTCGCCGGCCTCTCGCCCGACCGTGCCGTGACGCCGCAACTCGTCTCGGGGTTCAGCGCGAGCGGGCAGGAGCTCGTGGAGATCGTGGCGGAGCGCACGGGCCGGAGCCCGTGGGGCGAGCGACCGCCGACGCTGCGGCACCTCGTGGTCGCGGCATCCGTCAACGCCTCGATCATCGTCGGCACCGCGGCCGAGATCGCCACCGAGTTCGAGGCGTGGGGCGACGCCGGCGCGGTCGACGGCTTCAACGTGCTCTCCGCCGTGCAGCCGGCGCAGTTCGAGGCGTTCGCGCGCGGCGTGGTGCCCGAACTGCAGCGCCGCGGGGCCTTCCCGACCGAGTACGAGGGCACGACGCTCCGCGAGCACCTCGGGCTCGAGCGCCCGGGGAACGTGCACGTCGACCGGCAGGACGCGAGCGTGGGCGGCTTCCGGTGACGCTTCGGTGCTCGATCGAACCCTCCGATGTCGGTGTGTGTCGTTGTGTGTCGCATCGTGACCCCGTGCGGCACGCGGTGGTTGAGGCACGCGGCCGGCGGCCGTAGCGTCATCGCACACCGACCGAGGAGCAGCCCCAGTGACCGTCATCGAGCAACGCGCGCCGCAGCTCCTCGCTGAGCCCCGGGACGTCACCGGCCCGCGGCCGCTCGCCGCGCTCGTCGACGCCGGACTCGAGGTGCCCGTGCTGGGCGGTGGGCGCGTTCGACACGTGAACCTCGACCTCGCGGCATCCGCCCCGGCCCTCGCCTCCGTGGCGGAACAGGTCGCCGCGCAGACGCCGTGGTACTCGAGCGTGCACCGCGGCACCGGCTATCCCTCCGAACTCGCGACCGCGCTCGTCGACGACGCGCGCGCCGCCATCGGGCGCCACCTCGGTGCTCGCGACGACGACGTCGTGGTCTTCACGCGCAACACGACCGACGCCCTCAACCTGCTCGCGGGCGCCGTGCCCGGCGAGGTCGTGGTGCTCGACATCGAGCATCACGCGAACCTCCTGCCCTGGCGCGATCGTCGCGTCGTCGTGGCACGGGACACGATCGAGGCGACCATCGCCGACCTCGAGGCCGAGCTCGCCCGCCGGCCGGCGGCGCTGCTCACGATCACGGGCGCGTCGAACGTCACCGGCGAGGTGCTGCCGATCGCCCGGCTCGCCGAGCTCGCGCACGCACACGGGGCGCGCATCGCGGTCGACGCCGCGCAGCTGCTGCCGCACCGGCGCGTCGACCTCGCGGCATCCGACCTCGACTACGTCGCGGCCTCGGGCCACAAGGCGTACGCGCCATACGGGACCGGCGTACTCGTCGGCCGCGCCGACTGGCTCGACCGGGCCACCCCTCACCTCGCCGGGGGCGGCGCCGTCGCCGAGGTCGGCGTCGACGCCGTGCGGTGGCTGGACTCGCCCGCACGACACGAGGCGGGCACGCCGAACGTGCTGGGCATCGCCGCGTTCGCCTCGGCGCTCGCCGAACTCGAGTGGCTCGGCGAACCCGCCCGCCTCGCCCACGAACGCGCCCTCACCGAGCGCCTGCACCGCGGCCTCGCGACGATCGACGGCGTGCACGTCGTGCGCGGTTTTCGCGATGTCCACGACACCGTGGGCATCGCGACGCTCGAACTCGAGCGCGGCTCGGTCGGGCTCGCCGCGGCCGCGCTGTCGGCCGAGCACGGCATCTCGGTGCGTGCGGGCCGGTTCTGCGCGCACCCGTTCTTCGATCGCGTCGCGCGCCGCTCGAACGGGCTCCGGGCGAGCCTCGGCGTCGGATCCCGGGCCGACGACGTCGACCGTTTCGTCGAGGCGCTCGCCAAGCTCGTCGCCGACGGGCCGCGTGCCCGCTACGAGAAGCGGGCGACGGGGTGGCATCCGGTCCCCGACGACCGTCCGAGGCCGGCGCACGGCTTCGATTTCGGCCACCCGCGCTGAGCCTGCCGGCACTCGCCGCCCGCGTCTGCGCGCGCGCCGGTTCGCTAACATGGCGGGCATGCGCTCGCGATCCGTCCGACCCACGATCGTCGCGGTCGCGATGACGGCGGCACTGCTGAGCGGATGCGCCGTGAACGAGCAGGGCGACACCGAGAGCGCACTGTCGGGCACGCTCGATGCGGCCGGATCCTCGGCGCAGGGCGCGGCGCAAGACGCGTGGGTCGCCGGATTCCAGCGCGCGAACGGCAGCGTGACGATCAACTACGACCCGGCCGGCTCCGGCGCCGGGCGCGAGCAGTTCATCGTCGGCGCGGTCGGGTACGCGGGCAGCGACTCCGCGCTCAGCCGTGAGGAGGTCGACGGCCCGCTCGCGCGCTGCACCGAGGAGTCGGGTGCGATCGACCTGCCGGTGTACCTCTCGCCGATCGTGCTGGCGTACAACATCGAGGGCGTCGACCGGCTGCAGCTCGACGCCGACACGATCGCCGGCATCTTCGCGGGCACGATCGAGCGCTGGAACGACCCGAGCATCACGAGCCTGAATCCGGGCGCGCCCCTGCCCGACGCCCGCATCGCGCCGGTCCACCGTTCCGACGACTCGGGCACCACCGAGAACTTCACCGACTACCTCGCCGAGGCGGCACCCGAGGCCTGGCCGTTCGAGCCCGACGACGCCTTCCCGGTCGAGGGTGAGGCCGCGCAGGGCAACTCCGGCATCGCCGCGGTCATCCGTGACGGCGTGAACGTCATCGGGTACCTCGACGCCTCGCGGGCCGACGGACTCGACGTGGCGAGCCTCGCCGTCGGCGACGCGTTCGTCGCGCCGAGCGCCGAGGCCGCCGCCGCGGTCGTCGACGTCTCGCCGATGGAGCCGGGCCGCGCCGACGACGATCTCGTCATCGACATCGACCGGGCGACCACCGAGCCCGGCGTGTACCCGCTCGTGCTCGTCAGCTACGTCATCGCCTGCCGTCAATACGCCCAGGCGAACGAGGGGCAGCTCGTGGGTGCGTATCTCGAGTGGGTCGCGAGCGCCGTGGGGCAGGATGCCGCAGCCGACGACGCGGGCTCGGCGCCGATCTCGCCCGCACTGCGCGAGCGCGTCGAGGCGGCGATCGCCGGCATCAGCTGAGCCGCTCCCATTCCGCTGGCGCCTCGCATGCGCCACACTGAGCGCATGGGATCAGCGTTGACCACCATCGGATTGCCCGTCGCCCTCGGCATCATCATGTTCGGGCTCGGGCTCACCCTCACGCCGCGCGACTTCGCGCGCGTCGCGAAGTCGCCGAAGGCGGTGCTCGTCGCCCTCGCCTGCCAGCTCGTCGTGCTGCCGGCGCTCTGCTTCGGGCTGGTGCTGCTCTTCCAGCTGCCGCCGGTGCTCGCGGTCGGCATGATGCTGCTCGCTGCCTCGCCCGGCGGCACCACGGCGAACCTCTACAGCCACCTGTTCCGCGGCGACGTCGCCCTCAACATCTCGCTGACCGCCGTGAACTCCGTGCTCGCCGTGTTCACGCTGCCGCTCATCACGAACCTCGCGATCGCGTACTTCCTGCCCGAGGGCAACGAGCTGGGACTGCAGTTCGCGAAGACCGTCGAGGTCTTCGCGATCGTCCTCGGACCGGTCGTGCTGGGCATGCTCGTGCGGTGGTGGAGGCCCGGCTTCGCCGACCGCATGGACGGACCCGTGCGCGTCGCCTCGGTCGTCATCCTCGTCATCGTCATCGCGGGCGCCATCGTGTCGAACCTCGATCTGCTCCTCGAGAACGCGGGGCGGCTCGCCGGCATCACGGTGCTCTTCTGCGTGCTGAGCCTCACCATCGGCTACTTCGTGCCGAGGCTGTTCGCGGTCACGCGCGGCCAGTCGATCGCAAGCTCGTTCGAGATCGGCATCCACAACGCCACGCTCGCGATCGTCATCGCCCAGACCGTCATCGGCAGCGTCGAGATGAGCCTGCCCGCGGCGGTCTACGGCGTGCTGATGTTCTTCGTGGCGCTCGCCTTCGGCTTCCTGATCCGAGGCCGAACGCGCGTCGGCGCTGCATCCGGAGCGGAGGATGCGACCGTGCACGCGAGAATTCCGGATGCCGCAGGGCACGGAGATGGACGCCGAGGCTGAGGACCCGCTCGAACGCCGCCGCGACGAGCTGCGGCGGATCGTCTACGGCACGCCGGGAGAACCGTCGCCCGGCGCGGTGGCCGAACTCGTTGCGATCGAGCGCCGGCTCGGCGGGCGCGCGGACGGCGGCACAGGTGCTCCGCCGCCGGGATTGTCGGCTCCGCGATCCGGCTCTGAGACCCCGTCCGCGGAGTCGGTGCCCAACGCCGAGGTGCCGCGGCCCGATGAGCGACCGACGCGGCGGTGGAGGTTCGCGACGGCGGTGACCGTGCTCGCGTCGGCCGTCGGCGCCATCGCACTGCTGGGACCGGTACGCGAGCTCCTCCTGCCGCCGCGCGGACTCGAGGTGTTCGAACGAGCCCCATCGGTCGCGGAGCTCGACCGCGCCCGTGACGTGACCGAGGCCACGCACCTCGATCCGGCCGCCGCGTCGTCGCTGCGACCCCTCGGATCCGCCGTGGGGTACGAGGTGTGGACGTATCGCGACGGCGAACGCGTGTGCCTCCTCACGCAGCGCGACTTCTGGTTCGCCTGGATCAGTTCCTGTGTGACGCTCGAGGAGTTCCGCGAGCGCGGGCTCGTGCGGCGCATTCCGGCCGCTGAGATCAGCGACCTCACGCGGCCGAGCCCGGTGGCGCCCGATGACGTCGTGCTGCTGGAGTGGGGTCCGCGCTCGACCGGCGTGGAGTGGCGTGCGGTGCCGGCCGGCGAGCCGCCGGCAGGGTCCGCCCCGATGACGTACGAGGAGTGGGCGTCCACCCGCGTCGCCGCCCGCCTCGGTGGTTCATAGACTGGAGGAGTCGGCACGGAAGGGGACGCATGCAGGCGCTCGTCGAGAGCGACATCCGCACGTCGCTCGGCAACGCGAGCGAAGCGGAGCTCGCCACGCTTTCGCTGCCGGTGCGCTTCTTCGTCGCCGAGTGGGCCCACCTCGACGCCTTCGCGTGGCGTGACCCCCGCATCCCCGCGCGCGGCTACCTCGTGACCGAACTCGACGGATCGGCCGCCGGCGTCGTGCTGCGAGCGACCGACCACGCCGGCTCCCAGCATCGCGCGGCCATCTGCAACCTCTGCCACACCCAGCAGCCCGCCGACCAGGTCGTGCTGTTCTCGGCACGGCGTGCCGGGCCGGCCGGCGAGCGCGGCGACAGTGTCGGCACCTACATCTGCAGTGACCTGGCGTGCCAGGAGACGGTGCGGCTCGGGCGCCCGGCAGCGCCCTCCGAGGTGCAGCCGAGCGTCTCGGAGCTCGAGCGCATCGAAGGCCTCGCCCGGCGCACCCGTGCGTTCGTCGCCGACGTGCTCGGCGCGCGCTGAGCGCTCGCGCTGAGCGGAGTGCAGGGGGGCGTACGGCGCGGCGCTGTGGTCAGGCGTCAAGCCGCGGCATCCGGAGCCACCGGCTCGAGCGTCGGACGCTTCGCCGTGCGGCGGTCGCCCGAGGAGCGGCCCGTGAGGCGTCGGCCGATCCATGGCAGGACGTGCTGGCGGTAGTAGGCGGCAGTGCGGCGGCTGCGGGGACCCGGCGGTGCGGTGGCCACCTCGGCGACGCCCCACTCCGCGGGCACCGGCAGCTCGAGCGCGGTGAGCACGTTGCTCGCGACCCGGGCGTGCCCCAGCGCGTTCAGGTGCAGCTTGTCGGCCGACCAGTAGCGGATGTCGCGCAGGCCCACGTCGGAGAAGTTGTCGACGAAGGTCACGCCGTCGAGCTCGGCGAGGTCGTTCAGCTGCGCCGTGAGCCGCGCCCCGCGCGCGTCGAACACCCGGCCGAGGGGCAGGTGCTCGGTCGGATTCGCCCCGCTCAGCATGAGCACGTGGATGCCGGCGTCGCGGATGCGGTGCACCGCCTGCCGGAACCGGCCGGCCACGAGCTCTTCGGGCATGCGCGGGCGGAGCATGTCGTTGCCGCCGCCGTTGAAGCTGATCACCTCTGGCTGCAGGGCGATGGCCGCCTCGAGCTGCTCGTCGACGATCGGCCCGAGCTTGCGGCCGCGGATCGCGAGGTTCGCGTAGCCGATGGGCTCGCGCGCCGCGGCAGCGAGGCCGAGTGCGACGAAGTCCGCCCAGCCGCGCACGCTGCCGTCGGGCAGCTCGTCGCCGACTCCCTCGGTGAAGCTGTCGCCGATGGCCGCGTAGGAGTGGAACATCCCTCAACGCTAGCGCGACGAGCGCACTTGTTCTCGGGACAGCCCGCTGCAAGAGTGAGCCGAGAACGTCGACATTGGGGGAAACATGTCCGATCAGAGCCGTGCAGGACTCAGCGCAGACGAGCTGGCTGAGGCGGTGGCGTCGCTCAGTACTCCCGACACGGTGTCCTCGCCGTTCGGCGACCTGCGATTCTTCGACGGGCTGCCGCTGCCCGAGACGGTCGACGCGGCCTATGACGCGCTCGATCTCATGCGAGGCATCGAGGTGTTCCTGAACGCGGTTCCCGGTGCGTCGCTCGTGGCGTTCCGCACGGGCCTTCGTGCCGCGGGCGTCACGTCTCCTCGGCAGATCGGCATCACCCAGCCGCGTGCGACGTCGAAGGCGTTGTTCCTCACGCCGAACACGGAGACGACCTACGGAACGACGATGCTCGACTTGAACGCGTGGGGTCCGACGGTCATCGAGGCGCCGCCGCAGTCGCTCTGCGTGGTCGACGACTTCTGGTTCCGGTACGTGACCGACATGGGCATCGCCGGACCCGACCGAGGGGCGGGCGGCAAGTACCTCTTCCTCCCGCCCGGCTATGAGGGCGAGGTGCCCGACGGCTACTTCGTGTACCGGACCCCGACGTTCACGAATTTCGTCGTGCTCCGCGCGCTCGGCGGCGTGACCGCAATGAAGCAGACCCGCATCTACCCGCTCGCAGAGGCGGAGAACCCCGAACCGAACGAGTTCGTCGACCTCGCCGAACTCTCCTTCAACACGGTGCACGCCAACGACTTCTCGTTCTACGAAGAGGTGGCCGAACTGGTGCAGGAAGAACCGGCCGAGGCGCTCGACGTCGAGCGCGCCGGACAGCTCGCCGCCATCGGCATCGTGCACGGCCAGCCGTTCGCGCCCGATGCGCGAGTGAAGGCGATCCTCGAGCAGGCCGCCCCCATCGCCGCGGGCATCGCCCGCGTGATCGCCTACGCGCCACGTGATCCCGATGCGGTCATCTACGGCTCCTGGCGCACCCCGTTCGTCGGCGGAAGCTACGAGTTCCTGCGCAACGGTGCACGGCTGCTCGACGCTCGTACGCAGTTCCACTACCTCGCCACGGTCATCACCCCGGCGATGGCGCACGCCCAGGTCGGTGCGGGCTCGGCCTATGCCTACACGGTGCACGATGCGAACGGCGACCTGCTCGATGGCGCTCGCAGCTACCGCCTCCACGTCGACGCCAATCCGCCGGCGAAGAACTTCTGGGCAGTCGACCTGTACGACACCCAGACCCGATCATTGCTGGTCGTCCCGTCGACCCCGTATCCCGCGCTCGCGAGCAACGACGGCAAGCTCCAGGCCAACGATGACGGCTCGTACGATCTCTACTTCGGGCCGACCGCGCCCGAGGGCAAGGAGTCGAACTGGGTCGAGACGATCCCGGGCAAGGCGTGGTTCCAGCTCTTCCGCATCTACGGCCCCCTCGAGCCGTGGTTCGACCAGACCTGGCGGCTCAACGAGTTCGAGCCGATCGACTGAGGCGCGAGTGCCCTCAGCGCTCAGTGCGCCTGGCGCTCATGCTCGAGCTCGCAGTCGGTACCCGGGTAGAGGAGCGTCTCGTGGCCGTCGTCGAAGCGCACGAAATAGGGCGGGCCGCCCTGCTCGCCCCGTACCTCGAGGATCTCTCCGTGCCGGTCGGCCTGGCCGACCTGCTTGCCATGGATGACGAGGCGTTCGCCGACGTTCGCGTGCATCGCGTCCTCCTCCCGCTCGTTCCAGCGTACGCCGGGCGGTCGCGGTGCGGAAGGTGGTGGACGATCGGTGCGATACGCCTTCCGAAGCGCGGACGTGCGTCCTTGACGCCGGTGGAACCGGTTCCGTACGCTCCAAAGCACGTCCACGGGAAAGCCCATTCCAGGCAGTCTCGCGGACGAGTGCCGTCTACAGCGGCACGTCGATCTCAATGGGGAGTACCAGATGACCACTGTCTCGAAGCCGCCGAATCGCCGCCGTCGCACGACCATGCTCGCTGCCGCGGCGGCGTTCGCCGTGGCCGCCCCGCTGGCGGCGAGTGCGCCGGCGCTGGCCGACGCGAATTTCCCGTCGCCGAATGGCAACACCAGCATCGCGAGCATCGTCACGTACGACGACCTCGTCGCGGAGCTGAACCGCATCGAGAAGACCTCGCGCTTCGGCGTCGACGTCACGACGCTCGCCGAGGTCGGCACCGAGGTCGCCACGTCCGAGCAGGGCCGCGACCTCTACGTCGCCACGGTCGGCGACGGGCCCGAGGCGGTCTGGCTGCAGGGCCGGATCCACGGGAACGAGCCGTACGGCACCGAATCGCTGCTCGCGGTGCTGAAGGAGCTCGGAACGAACGGCTCGCCCGACTGGACCCTATTGCGGGAGACGTACACGTTCCACGTCATCCCGATGTACAACCCCGACGGGTCGGAGGCGAACATCCGCCAGACGATCCTGCAGGACGGCACCGAGCGCCGCATCGACCTGAACCGCGACTGGGGCGCCGGCAAGTTCGTCGCCGCCGAGTCCGAGGCGTTCTACGAGTACTGGACGATGGTCGACCCGGCATTCGCCGTCGACATCCACCACCAGGGGCTCAAGGCGGAGTACGGCACCGGCGACGACGTGACGCTCTCGCTCGGCATCTCGCTCGCTCCCGGCGGACCCACGCTCCCGGGCATCGAGGGCGGCGCGTACGACACGCTGACCCGCCAGATGCACGTGCACGTGTACGACGAGCTCGCCAAGTACGGCAGCATCAACATGGATCGCTACCAGGTGGGCGGCAGCCTCGAGATCGACATCAAGGGCGGCGTGGTCTCGGCCATGATGCTCGGGTTCGACTACAAGGGCCTCAACCCCGAGGGTCACAGCAACCCGGCGATCTTCTTCGAGACGAGCGGCAACACGAGCGACGGCAGCCTCGGTCAGAAGGCCCGCGGCAAGTCGATCCACCAGAATGTGCTCGCGCTGACGGAATTGCTGGTGGGCATGGCCACCGGTGAAGTGCAGCAGGAGGACGCGGCGCGCTGGGACGAGATCCCGCACGCACCCGTCACCGGGTACCAGACCGACGACGGCGTGATCCCGGCGACTTTCTGACGCCGGTCACCGCGAGTCACGAGCGGCGGCAGGTCCCCGGTTCGCCGGGTGCGCCTGCCGCCGCTTCGCGCGCGCCCCTTCCGGCCGCCGCGCGCCGCGGCTAGGGTGGCGGGAGTGGGTCAAGCGTCCCACTCAGTGCCCCCGGGCGCCGGCGGCATCCGACCGCCGACCGATGAACAGCGAGGTTCACGATGGATGACGCCACCACTGCCGATCGCCCCGCCTTCCCGCCCGGCTTCCGGTGGGGCGCCGCGACCGCCGCCTTCCAGATCGAGGGATCGACGGATGCCGATGGCCGAGGCCCCTCCGTCTGGGATGTCTTCTCGCACACACCCGGCCGGGTCCTCGAGGGCGCGAACGCCGACGTCGCCGCCGACAGCTACCGCCGATACCGAGACGATGTCGCCCTGCTCGGCGAGCTCGGCGCCACCGACTACCGCTTCTCGATCTCGTGGAGCCGCGTGCAGCCGGGCGGTACGGGCCCGGCCAACGAGCCCGGACTCGACTACTACGAGCGCGTCGTCGATGCACTTCTCGACGCGGGCATCGCCCCGCTGCCGACGCTCTTCCACTGGGACCTGCCGCAGCCGCTCGAAGAGGCCGGCGGCTGGCTCGCCCGTGACACCGCGACCCGCTTCGGCGACTTCGTCGAGCTCGTGCTCGCCCGCCTCGGCGACCGCGTGCCTCGGTGGATCACCCTGAACGAGCCGTCGATGATGACGCTGCAGGGCTACGCGCTCGGCACGCAGGCGCCCGGGCACGCGCTCATGCTCGGCGCGCTGCCCACGGCGCACCACCAGCTGCTCGCGCACGGGCTCGCCGTCGCGGCGATCCGCGCTGCCGGCGAGGCCGAGGTCGGCATCACGAACAACCACACCCTGGTGGTGCCGGCGACGGATGCCCCGGCCGACGTGGCGGCCGCGGGCGCCTTCGACGCGGTGGTCAACCGCGTCTTCGCCGGCCCCGTGCTCACGGGCGCCTACCCGGACCTCAGCGGATTCGGCCTCGACACCTTCCCGGGGCTGCAGCACGGGGACCTCGACGTGATCGGTGCGCCGCTCGACTTCTACGGGGTGAACTTCTACAACCCGACGCGCGTGGCCGCGGCATCCGCCGGATCGGTGTTCGCGGCGGCCGGGCTGCCGTTCGAGCCGGTCGACTTCGACGACGTGCCCGTGACGGGCTTCGGCTGGCCGATCGTGCCGGCCGCGTTCACCGACGTGCTCGTCGCCCTGCAAGACGACTACGGCGACCGGCTCCCGCCGATCGTCATCACCGAGAACGGCGCCTCGTTCCCCGACGAGGTCGTCGGGGGCCGCGTGCACGACGTCCGCCGCATCGCCTATTTCGACGCGCACATCGGCGCCGTGCGCCGCGCGATCGAGCTCGGCGTCGACGTGCACGGCTACCTCGCCTGGTCGCTCATCGACAACTTCGAGTGGGCCGAGGGCTACACGCAGCGGTTCGGGCTCGTGCACGTCGACTTCGAGACCGGCGTGCGCACACCGAAGGACTCGTTCACTTGGTACCGCGAACTCATCGCGCGGGAGCGCGCCGCGCACCCCCGCTGAGCGCGTCAGCTGACGGCGAGCAGCGCCGCCCACAGGTCGGCGCGCGCGTGGAACCCCGAGAGGTCGCGTCCGAGCAGCCGTTCGGCAAGCGCGATACGGCTGCGCACCGTGTGCCGGTGCACCCCGAGGGCGTGCGCGGTGGCGTCGAACTGTCCGCCGTGCTCGAGCCACGTGCGCGCCGTCGTGAGCAGCGCCGTGCCGTTCGCCTCGTCGTGCTCGCTGAGCGGGGCGAGGGTGGCGAGCGCCACGGCCCGGGCGTCGGTTCGGGCGAGGAAGGCGAGCACCCCCTGCCGGCTGATCTCGTCGAAGGCGACGACGCCCGCGCCGGATTCGCGAGCACGTTCGACCGCGCGCAGCGCCTGTTCGTGGGCGAGCGCGATGCCGCCGGGGCCGACCGGGTCGGACACGCCGACCGGGAGCTCGAACTCGGTCGCGAGCTCCTCGGCGAGCCCCGTGTCGGCCTCCTCGAGGAGGAGCACGAGCTGCTCGTCGTCGCGGCCGAAGAAGAGCCGGCCGCCGCGCTCGGCGACCCGCACCTCGAGCAGCTCGGTGAGGCGATCGACGTGCAACGCCGGGGCATCCGTCACCGCGACCCGCACCGGCGTCGCTGGGAGCGGACCCCACATCTCGGTGGCGACCCGTTCGGCGAGCGCGGTGTCGCCGGCGAGGATGCCGCGGAGGAGCCCCGACCGCAGGTGACCCCGCGCGCGGTCGAGGTCGCGGTTCTGCTCGAGCGCGAGCCCTGCGAGCGCGATCACCGAGGTGACGACCTCGCGGCCGGCCTGGTCGAGCTCGGCGGAGTCGCCGATCGCGAGCACACCGCGCAGCGCCCCGCCACTGCCGAGGGTCTGCAGTGTCATGCGCTGCGGCGCGCTCGTCGACTCGCCCGCGAGCAACGTGCGGCTCGCGCGCTGGCCGCGCCGCAGCATCGACCGCGCCTCACCCACCACCTCGCCGAGCGCGGGCTGGCCGAGCGCACCGGCGGGCGCCTCCCGGTCGAGCGAACCCGTGGCGTCGATGAGGCCGACCCAGGCGCCGATGCGGTGCGAGAGCTCGGCGAGGGTCGCCGAGAGTCCGTCGGGCCGAAGTGCGGCGAGCGAGATCGACCGCTGCGCCGCGAGCGCCCACGTGTGGCGGGCGTACGCGTCTTCGGCGATGAGGTCGGCCACCGTGCGGGCGATAGCGATGAACGGCACGCGGTATGGCACCTCGAAGAGCGGCAGCCCCTGGACCGTGCACGCCTCGACGAGCGCCTCAGGGGTGCCGGCGCGGATCACCTCGGTGCCGAATCCCAGTGCGGCGACCCCACGCTCGCGAAGGCGCGCCACGTAATCGGCCGCGAAGCCCGGGTCGTCGGCACCGTCACCGAACTGCGTGCCGGTCGTGAGCAGCACGTGCCCGGCATCGAGGAACGGGGTCGGGTCGGCGAGGTCGGAGCTGTGCGCCCACGACACCTGCGTGGCGAGCGCCACGGCCGGCAGGCTCGCCGACGGGTTCCGCAGCGTGAGGGCGAGGTCTGAGCGGGCGAGCAGGGTCTGCACGGTCGGCTGCACGGTGGCTCCCGGAATGGTTCGAGGCGACGGATGCCGCCGCACGGCGGTGTACGTGGTGTCCAACAAGCTGCCACCGAGTGTACACGGGGGCGCTGGGGGCATCCGTCGAGGCCGACCTAGCATTGGCGGCATCCGCCACCGCCGTCACCTCGCATCGGAGCAGCCATGACCCTCGTCGACACCCAGGTCACCGTCACCGGAGGACCGGCGCTCGCCCAGGAGCGCCGCCTCGTCACCGCCATCCCGGGCCCGCGTTCCCAGGAGCTCATGGCACGCAAGGCCGACGCGGTCGCCGCCGGCGTGGGCACCACCATTCCCGTCGCGGTGGTCGCGGCGGGCGGTGGGGTCATCGTCGACGCCGACGGCAACTCGCTCATCGACCTCGGCTCGGGCATCGCGGTCACCGGAGTCGGCAACGCCAACCCGCGTGTCGTCGAGGCCGTGACCGCGCAGCTCAACGCCTTCACGCACACGTGCTTCACCGTCGCACCGTACGACTCGTACGTCGACGTCGCCGAGGCGCTGAACCGCCTGACGCCGGGCGATCACGTGAAGCGCTCGGCCCTCTTCAACTCCGGCGCCGAGGCCGTCGAGAACGCCGTGAAGATCGCCCGCCACTTCACGAAGAAGCAGGCGGTCGTCGCCTTCGACCACGCCTACCACGGCCGCACGAACCTCACGATGGGCCTCACCGCGAAGAACATCCCGTACAAGAGCGGGTTCGGGCCGTTCGCCTCCGAGGTGTACCGCGCGCCGCTCTCGTACCCGTTCCGCGACGGCGGCCTGTCGGGCGCCGAGGCCGCGGCCCGCGCCATCACGCAGATCGAGAAGCAGGTCGGCGCCGAGAACCTCGCCGCCGTCATCATCGAGCCCATCCAGGGCGAGGGCGGCTTCATCGTGCCCGCCCCCGGCTTCCTCCCCGCGATCGTCGACTGGTGCCGCGCCAACGGCGTCGTGTTCATCGCCGACGAGGTGCAGACCGGCTTCGGCCGCACGGGTGCCTGGTTCGCGAGCGAGCACGACGGCATCGTGCCCGACCTCGTCGTCACCGCGAAGGGCATCGCCGGCGGCCTGCCGCTCTCGGCCGTCACCGGCCGCGCCGACATCATGGACTCCGCGATGCCCGGCGGCCTCGGCGGCACCTACGGCGGCAACCCGCTCGCGTGCGTCGCCGCGCTCGCCGCGATCGAGGCCTACGAGCAGGACGGCCTCATCGAGCGCGCCCGCGAGATCGGCGCCGTGCTCATCGGCCGGCTGAACGCCCTGCGCACCGTCGACCCCCGCATCGGCGATGTCCGCGGCCGCGGCGCGATGGTGGCGATCGAGCTCGTCGACCCCGACACCGGGGCGCCCGACGCGGCGCTCACCTCGGCGGTCGCGAAGCACGCCCACGCGAGCGGCGTGCTCGTGCTCACGTGCGGCACGTACGGCAACGTGATCCGCTTCCTGCCCCCGCTCACCATCACCGATGAACTGCTCGTCGACGGCCTCTCGGTCGTCGCGGAAGGACTGAAGAACGCATGACCGACCTCTTGGCGGCGACGACGATGTCGACCGCACCGGATGCCGCAGCATCCGTCGACCACGTCGCCACGCCGCTCACCGACGCGCGCTCGCAGCTCGCCGAGGCGATCTCGCTGCTCGGCCTCAGCGACGGCCTGCACCAGATGCTCGCGACCCCGCGCCGCGAGCTCAGCGTCGCCGTGCCGCTGCGCATGGACTCGGGCGAGAGCCGCCTGTACCTCGGCTACCGCGTGCAGCACAACTTCTCACGGGGCCCCGCCAAGGGCGGCCTGCGCTACGCGCCGAACGTCAACATCGACGAAGTGCGGGCCCTCGCGATGTGGATGACCTGGAAGTGCGCCCTCCTCGACGTGCCCTACGGCGGCGCCAAGGGCGGCATCGCGATCGACCCGCGTGAGCACTCCATGGCCGAGCTCGAGCGCGTGACCCGACGGTACACGAGCGAGATCCTCCCGATCATCGGCCCCGAGCGCGACATCCCCGCGCCCGACATCGGCACCGACGAGCAGACAATGGCCTGGATCATGGACACCTACTCGGTGAACAGCGGCTACACCGTGCCCGGCATCGTGACGGGCAAGCCCATCGCGCTCGGCGGCTCGCTCGGGCGCGCCAGTGCCACGAGCCGTGGCGTCACGCATATCGCGCTCGCCGCGCTGCGGCACGTGGGCCTCGATCCGGCGCGATCGACGGCGGCCGTGCAGGGCTTCGGAAAGGTCGGTGCGGATGCCGCGCGGTTCCTCTCCGAAGCGGGCGTGCGGGTGACCGCGATCAGCGACCAGTACGGGGCGGTCTCGAACGACGGCGGCCTCGACATCGGGGCGCTCTCCGACCACGTGCGGGCGACCGGCTCCGTCATCGGCTTCGCCGGGGCAGAGCCGCTCGACGGCGCCGACCTGCTCACGCACGACGTCGACCTCCTCGTGCCCGCCGCCGTCGAGGGCGTGCTCCACGACGGCAACGCGACCGAGGTGCGCGCGAGCGTCATCGTCGAGGGCGCGAACGGCCCAACGACTCCGGCCGCCGACCGCATCCTGCGCGAGCGCGGCATTCTCGTCGTCCCCGACATCCTCGCCAACGCGGGCGGCGTCATCGTCTCCTACTTCGAGTGGGTGCAGGCCAACCAGGCGTACTGGTGGCGTGCCGACGAGGTGGAGTCCAGACTGGAGGAGCGGATGCTCAGCGCGTGGAAGCACGTGCTCGGCTACGCCGACGCGCGGGGGCTCTCGCTCCGCACGGCGGCCACGGCGCTCGCCGTCGAGCGGGTCGCGGAGGCACACCGCCTGCGTGGCCTCTATCCCTGACATCCATGCCGAGTCGCCCGAATCCGATCGAAGTCGGACGACTCGTGACGACCCACGAACACCAGTGAACGGAACGGACGCATGACGAACGCAACCACTGAAGCCACCGTCCTCGACCAGCTCGACGGCGGGCTCTTCATCGGCGGCGAATGGGTCGCCGCCGAGGGCGGCAAGACCCTCACGGTCACCGACCCGGCGACCGGCAAGACGATCAAGGAGATCGCGGATGCCTCCGTCGCCGACGGCATTCGTGCCCTCGACGCGGCCGTTGCCGCGCAAGACGCGTGGGCGGCCACCGCGCCCCGCGAGCGCGGGGAGCTCCTCCGTCGCGCGTTCGACCTCCTCCAGGAGCGGAAGGAGGAGTTCGCACTCCTCATGACCCTCGAGATGGGCAAGCCCCTCGCCGAGGCCCGCGGAGAGGTCGCGTACGGCGGCGAGTTCCTCCGCTGGTTCAGCGAGGAGGCCGTGCGCATCAGCGGTCGATACGGGCTGAACCCCGAGGGCACCGGGCGCATGATCGTGTCGCAGCGACCGGTCGGCCCGTCGTTCTTCATCACGCCGTGGAACTTCCCGCTCGCGATGGCGACTCGCAAGATCGCCCCCGCCCTCGCCGCGGGCTGCACCGTCGTGATCAAGCCGCCGGCGCTCACCCCGCTCACGACGCTCGCGTTCGTGCAGCTCCTCGAGGAGGTGGGCCTGCCCGCCGGCGTGGTGAACGTCATCGCGACGAGCACCTCGTCGAAGGTGTCGGGCCCGATCATCGCCGACCCGCGCCTGCGCAAGCTGAGCTTCACCGGCTCGACCGAGGTCGGTCGCAGCCTCATGCAGCAGGCCGCGCAGGGCATCCTCCGCACGAGCATGGAGCTCGGCGGCAACGCCCCGTTCGTCGTCTTCCAGGACGCCGACCTCGACAAGGCGGTCGACGGCGCGATGATGGCGAAGTTCCGCAACATCGGCCAGGCCTGCACGGCGGCCAACCGCTTCATCGTGCACGAATCGGTCGCCGAGGAGTTCGCCGACCGCGTCGCCGAGCGCGTGAAGGCCATGAAGGTCGGCCGCGGCACCGAAGAGGGCGTGAACATCGGCCCGCTCATCGACGCGAAGGCGGTCGACTCCGCCGACGCGCTCGTGCAGGATGCCGTCGGCCGCGGCGCAACCGTGCTGACGGGCGGCAACCGCATCGACGGCGACGGCACGTTCTACGCGCCGACCGTGCTCGCAGGCGTCGCCGCCGGCAGCCGCATGCTCTCGGAGGAGATCTTCGGCCCCGTGCTCGGCATCTCCACGTTCGCCGATGAAGACGAGGCGGTGCGCCTCGCGAACGCGACCGAGTACGGCCTCGTCTCCTATGTGTTCACGCAAGACCTCGCGCGCGGCCACCGCATGATCGACCGCCTCGCCACGGGGATGATGGGCCTGAACACCGGACTCGTCTCGAACGCGGCCGCGCCGTTCGGCGGCGTCAAGCAGTCGGGCATCGGCCGCGAGGGCGGCCTCGAGGGCATCCACGAATACCTCGACACGAAGTACACGCTCATCCCCGTGAGCTGAAGGAACAGGAACATGGAACGCATCGACTGCGACGTCGTCATCGTGGGAGCCGGGGCATCCGGCCTCACCGCCGCCACCCGCCTGAAAGACGCCGGCCGCTCGGTCGTCGTGCTCGAGGCGCGTGACCGCGCCGGCGGGCGGCTCTGGACCGACGACATCGACGGCGCGATGCTCGAGATCGGCGGCCAGTGGGTCTCGCCCGATCAGGACGCGCTCATCGAGACGCTCGACGAGCTCGGCCTCGAGACCTACCCCCGCTACCGCGAGGGCGAGAACATCTACATCGGGCCCGACGGCGAGCTGAAGAAGTTCGAGGGCGAGATCTTCCCGGTGCCGCGCGAGACCGAGGAGCAGATCGTCTCGCTCATCGACGAGCTCGACGCACTCGTCGCCGAGATCGACCCCGACCGTCCGTGGGCGCACCCGCGGGCCAAGGAGCTCGACGAGATCTCGTTCGCGCACTGGCTCGAGACGCAGACCGACGACCTCGAGGCGCGCGAGAACATCGGCATGTTCATCGCCGGCGCGATGCTCACGAAGCCCGCGCACGCGTTCTCGGCGTTGCAGGCACTGCTCATGGCGGCATCGGCCGGCTCCTTCTCGAACCTCGTCGACGCCGACTTCATCCTCGACCGTCGCGTCGTCGGCGGACTGCAGCAGGTGCCGTTGCTGCTCGCCGAGCGACTGGGTGAGGCGGTGCGCCTCGGCCAGCCGGTGCGCACGGTGCGCTGGGCTCCGGATGCCCCGGAGTCGGGCGTCATCGCGGTGACCGACTCGCTCGAGGTGCACGCGAAGCACGTCGTGCTCGCGCTGCCGCCGATCCTGATCAGCCGCATCTCCTACGAGCCGCCGCTGCCGCGCCGCCAGCAGCAGTTGCACCAGCACCTCTCGATGGGCTTCGTCATCAAGGTGCACGCCGTCTACGAGACGCCGTTCTGGCGGGATGCCGGGCTCTCGGGCACCGCGTTCAGCCCCTACGAGCTCGTGCACGAGGCCTACGACAACACCAACCACGAGGACCCGCGCGGCACCCTCGTCGGCTTCGTGTCCGACGAAGAGGCCGACGGCGTCTTCTCGCTCACGCCCGAGCAGCGCAAGCGCCGCATCCTCGAGTCGCTCTCGCACTACTTCGGCGAGCAGGCGCTGGCCCCCGTCGTCTACTACGAGAGCGACTGGGGTTCAGAGGAGTGGACCCGTGGCGCGTACGCCGCGAGCTTCGACATGGGCGGGCTCGCGCGGTACGGCGCCGACCTGCGCACGCCCGTCGGGCCGATCCACTTCTCGTGCTCCGACATGGCGGGCAAGGGCTACCAGCACGTCGACGGCGCCATCCGCGTCGGCCGCGACGTCGCCGACGAGATCCTCGCGAGCCGTTGATGGGCGGCACGCGAATCGTCGTCGGCTACACCGCCAACGACAGCGGCGCCGACGCGCTCGCCCTCGCCACACGGCTCGCCTCGGCGAGTGAGGCACTCCTCGACGTCGTGATGGTGCTCCCGAGCGAAGCACGCAACAGCGTGGTGCCGGCAGATGCCGGGTACGAACGACACCTCAAGGAGCGTTCGCGCAGGTGGCTCGCCGAGGCCTCCGCCTCGCTCGGCGACGACGTGGCCCAGTCGCTCCACGTGCGCTACGCCGAGTCGTTCGCCGAGGGGCTCATCGCCGCTGCACACGAGTTCGGCGCGTCGCTCATCGTCGTGGGTGCCGCCCGCGGCGGCATCCTGGGGCGCTCGCGCATCGGGTCGGTCGCGGGGGAGCTGCTGCACTCGTCCGACGTGCCGGTGGCCCTCGCCCCGGCGGGCTCGCGCGAGGTTCCTGCCGCGCAGGGCGTGTCGCGCATCACCACCGCGATCGGCACGAGACCCGGAGCCGACGCGCTGCTCGAGGCATCCGTCGCGCTCGCGCGCGCGACCCTCGCACCCCTGCGACTGCTCTCGCTCGTCTCCATCGACCTGCCGGCCGGCATGGACGAGGGGCTCGCCGAGCTCACCAGCACCGTGCACGCCGACGAAGTGCTCCTCACCGCGCGGCGCGCCCTGCCCACCGGCATCGAGGCGACCGCCGAGGTCGCGGAAGGCCCCACCATCGAAGACGCGGTGCGCGGGCTCGAGTGGCACGCCGGCGAGATCGTGCTTGTCGGCTCCAGTCGCCTGGCGACGCCGCACCACCTGTTCCTCGGTTCGACGGCGGCGAAGATGCTCCGCGAACTGCCGGTCCCGATGATCGTGGTGCCGCGCACCGCCGCGTCGGGCGCAACGAGCTGAAAGAGACGGCAATGACGCACCAACCAGTACCCGCCGCACCACTGACCGAGGCGACGCGCGCCGTCGACGGAGCCGACCACGGCATCTCGAAGAAGGGGCTCTCGGCCGGTTCGGTCGGCCTCATCGGCGCGATCGTCATCGGCATCTCGTGCATCGCCCCCGCGTACACGTTGACGGCCGCGCTCGGCCCGACCGTGTCGGAGGTCGGGGTGCAGGTGCCCGCGATCATCCTCGTCGGGTTCATCCCGATGCTGCTCGTCGCGTTCGGCTACCGCGAGCTCAACCGCCGCATGCCCGACTCGGGCACCTCGTTCACGTGGGCGACGCGTGCGTTCGGGCCGTGGGTCGGCTGGCTCGCCGGCTGGGGGCTCGTCGCCGCGACGATCCTCGTCCTCTCGAACCTCGCAGGCATCGCGGTGGACTTCCTGTTCCTGCTGATCTCGCAGATCGCCGGGGATCCGGCGATCGCCGAGCTCTCCACGAACCCGTTCATCAACGTCGTGGTGTGCCTGCTGTTCATGGTCGGCGCGACCTGGATCTCGTACCGCGACATGCAGACCACGCAGAAGCTGCAGTACTGGCTCGTGGGGTTCCAGGTGCTCGTGCTCATCATCTTCTCGGTTGCCGCGCTCGTCGAGGTGGCCAACGGCAACGCCTTCGACGCCACGGCGATCGAGCTGTCGTGGTTCAACCCGTTCGCCGTCGAGTCGTTCTCGGCGTTCGCAGCGGGCTTGTCGCTCTCCATCTTCATCTTCTGGGGCTGGGACGTCACGCTCACGATGAACGAGGAGACGAAGGGCTCGGAGAAGACCCCGGGGCGCGCCGCGACGATCACCGTCGTCACGATCGTGGTGCTGTACCTGCTCATCGCCGTCTCGCTCATCGCCTACGCGGGCGTCGGCACCGGTGAGTTCGGTCTCGGCAACCCCGACATCCAAGACAACGTGTTCTTCCACCTCGCGGGCCCGATCCTCGGCCCGCTCGCGGTGCTCGTCTCGCTCGCCGTGCTCACGAGCTCGGCGTCGTCGCTGCAGTCGACGTTCGTCTCGCCCGCGCGCACGCTCCTCGCGATGGGGCACTACGGCGCCCTGCCAGAGAAGTTCGCGAAGGTCAGCCCCCGCTTCTTCACGCCCGGGTACGCGACGGTCGTCTCGGCGATCGTGGCATCCGTCTTCTACGCCGTCATGCGCTTCCTCAGCGAGAACGTGCTCTGGGACACGATCACCGCCCTCGGCATGATGATCTGCTTCTACTACGGCATCACCGCGTTCGCGTGCGTGTGGTTCTTCCGCTCGGTGTGGTTCCGCTCGGTGCGGAACGTGTTCTTCACCCTGCTCTTCCCGCTCATCGGCGGAGTGATCCTCGCGGTGCTGTTCTTCACGACGCTCATCGACAGCATGGACCCCGACTACGGCAGCGGCTCGAACATCTTCGGGGTCGGCCTCGTCTTCGTGCTCGGCATGGTGGTGCTGCTCTCAGGCGTCGCCATCATGCTCTGGCAATGGCGAAAGCGACCCGCGTTCTTCCGTGGGGAGACCCTCTCGCGCGCGGTCGCCGAGGGCTGAGCGCCCGAGCCGCCGGGCCCCGAGCCCGGTCGCATCGTTCGGCGGCGGATCAGGCGACGGACGCCTCTGCGGCCTCGAACACCGCGTTGCCCGCGACGACCGTTCGCACCACGCGCGCCTCGAGCAGCGCATCGGGGCCTTCCGCGAAGGGATCCCGATCGATCACCGCGAAGTCCGCGGCGAGCCCGACGGCGATCCGGCCGCGCTCGCCCTCCTCGAGGCAGCTCGCGGCGGCGTCGCGCGTGGCGTGCATCACGGCGTCGGCAAGGGGGACGGCGTACTCGGGGTGGTTGGCCGGATACGAGCCGTCGAGCGCCGACCGGCGCGTGGTGGCGATGTAGAGGTTCGGCAGCGCCTCATGCGGCGCGGTCGGGGCATCCGTCGAGAACGCCAGCAGGGCTCCCGCATCGCGGTACTCGGTCCAGGCGAAGCCGCGGTCGGCGCGTTCGTCGCCGAGCATCGCCGCCCAGTTCGCCCAGATCGCGGGGTCGGCGTGCACGGGCTGCATCGACGCGGTGACGCCGAGCACTGCCATCCGGCCGGCGGTCTCGGCGGCGGCGTACTCGAGATGCTCGATGCGATGCCGGCGGGGGCGTTCACCGTTCACGGAGTGCGCGTGCTCGAGCGCGTCGAGGGCGATGTCGCTCGCGAGGTCGCCGATCGCGTGCATCGCGATCTGCAGGCCGGCCGCGTCGGCGACCGCCACCACGGGGCGCAGCCGCTCGAGCGGCCAGATCGGCTCGGCGTTCGAGCCGTCGGCGTACGGATGCCGCATCGCGGCCGTGCACGCGTCGATCACCCCGTCGAGCACGAGCTTGATGCCGACGACCCTGAGCCACGGGCGGTGCACGCCGGCGAGCTCGACGGCGCGAGCGACCTGCGCGAGGTTCTGCTCGTCGTCACCGGTGTTCGCGATGAACCAGTGCGCCAGCACGTGGATCGGCAGCGCGCCGCCGCGGCGCTCGGCCGCTCGATCGAACGCCGCGAGCCCGAGCTCGTCGAAGGCCATGTCGACCACGCCCGTGACGCCCGACTCGAGGTAGGCGGCGATCGTTCGCTCGACGGCCGCGTCGCGGTCGGCATCGGTCGCAACGTCCGCGAGCAGCGTCCACGCGTGCTGCTGCGCGGCGGTCTCGTAGAGCATTCCGTCGGGCTCGCCGTCGGCGTCGCGACCGATGCGCCCACCGATGGGGTCGGGCGTGCGACGGTCGATGCCGAGCTCGCGCAGCGCGGCCGAGTTGACCCAGACCGAGTGGTAGTCGTTGGCATCGAGGTACACGGGCACGTCGGCGACCACCGCATCGAGCATCGCGGCCGTGGGCGCGCCGCCCGGCACGGAGTCGAACAGCCACCCGCGCCCGAGGACTCGCGGCGCCGCGACGTCGGCCTCACGCGCGGCGCGCAGCCGTTCCTGGATCTCGGGCAGGGTGCGGGCGTCGGTGAGCCCGACCTTGCCGAGCGCCTCGCCCATCATCACGAGGTGCGTGTGGGCGTCGATGAAGCCGGGCACGACCACCTTCCCGCCGAGGTCGACGACCTGCGCATCGGGCCCGGCGACATGGGCGGCCTCGGCGTCGGAGCCGACGAACGCGATGCGCCCGCCGTCGACGACGATCGCCTCGGCCCAGCCGGGCTCGTCGGCGGTGAAGACCCGGGCGTGCGCGTAGACGGTGCAGGTCATGCGGCCACCTCCTCGACGACGGCGGGCGTCGCTTCCTCGGTGCGCTGGAGCCGGCTCGAGATGCGGGCGACGAGGAAGGCCGGGACGACCAGGATGAAGCTCGCGACGCCGAGCGCCACGACGAAGCCCTGGTAGCCGAACGACTCGACGAGGGCCGCGCCGATCACGGGGGTCAGGCTCGAGCCCACGAGGTAGACCGCGAGCAGCGGACCCGACCAGCGGCCGTCGGCGTCGAGCGCCGCGGCCGTCGCCACGAAGTAGAAGAACGCGATCGCGTAGATGGTGTTCCACACGATGAAGACCACGATGAACACGGTCGGATCGGTCACGAAGCCCTCGACGATCTTCAGGGCACCACCCGCGATGAGCAGGGTCGCGAGCGGCATGGCACGGCCGAGCCGGTTGCCGACGATCATGAGCAGGACGGCGCCGACGATCCCGCCGGCGGTCGCGCCGCTGAGTGCGATGCCGAGGCCCTCGGGCGTCAGGCCAGCTTGTTCGGCGCCCATGACGCCGGCCATGGCCCAGAGCGAGTCCTCGCTCACGGCCCAGAGCGCGAACGTCACGAGGAGCGAGAACCCGGCGATCGTCTCGGCCTGCGCGGGGCGGCGACCGACGAGCCCGGATGCCGCGGCATCCGCTGCCGGTGCGGCAGCATGATCGACGACGGGTGCCGACGGCAGCCATGCCGACGTGAACAGCACCGCCGCCGAGAACAGCGCGAGGGTTCCGAACACGCTGATCGGCACGAGCGGCAGCAACGGCACCAGCGCCAGGATCACCGTGATGACCGCGCGATTCGCTAGCCCACTGAACCCCGACACCCGATCGGGGTCGATGAAGGCGGCGAGCGCGGCGCCCGCCGATGAGACCGCCCCGCCGGCGCCGACGCCGCCGACGAGGAGGCCCGCGACGACGACCCCGGGCGCGGGCACGAGGGCCGCCGCGCCGAAGCCTGCGGCCGCCATGATCAGGCCGACGCGTGCGACGAGCAGTCGGTGCGGCCCTGCGCTGAGCTTCGCGGTGGCGAGGCCGGTCACGGCGGTGAGGAGCAGCGTGCCGGTCACGAGCCAGCTGGCGGTGAGCACGTCGACGCCGAGCGCCGATTGCGCTGCGGCGATCATGTACGGCGAGAGGTTCACGCCGAGGTAGCCGGCGATGCCGATCCCGAATGTCGCGACGGCGCTGGGCAACCGCAGTGGGATCCGGACGGACGGGAGGGGGTGGGACACGGGGGACCTCCGGGGTAGGCACGACGATGTGCACGAGGTAAACGAATGGTGTTCGTTTATTATGCATACGTGAGCCCGATTCGGGAAGAGGGAAAATCCCGGCGCGTAGGCTGACGTGGACGAAGGAGGCGCCGATGCCCAGGCCGAGGACCCCATTGCTCTCGACCGACCGCATCGCCGACGCCGCCATGGAGCTCGTCGACGAGGGCGCCCCATTCGGCGTCAACGCGATCGCGCGTCGGCTCGGAGTCACGCCGTCGTCCCTCTACAACCACATCGCAGGGCGCGACGAGATCGTCGAGCTGATGCGCGGCCGGCTGGTGCAGCGGTACACCCCGGCGTCGCTCGACGGAACCTGGGACGAGGTCGTCGAGCGGATGCTCCGCGCGCAGCGCCGCATGTACGCCGAGCATCCGTTCCTCATCCCGCTCATCGTCGGGAAGACGATCACCGACCCGTCGGTCATCTCGACCTACGATCGACTCGCCTCCGCACTCGCCGCGGCGGGGTTTCCCGAGGACGACGTGCTCGAGGTCATCGGCATCATCGACGCCTTCTCGATCGGGTTCGGACTCGACCTCGCGTCGCCCGACGACGTGTGGCGACCTGAGACGCCGACCGAGATCCTCGGCCGGCTCGTCGAAGCGGGAGCCCGGGGCACCACCCGCAGCGATCGAGCCTTCGACGGGGGACTCGAGCTGCTCCTCGACGGCCTTCGGCTCCGCCTCGCCCGGTACGAGAACGACTGAGCCCGCTTCCGCGCCCGGCATCAGTGCCGATACCTCCCTCGGGCCCGCTCGTCGGTCTCATTCGGTAGGGTCTCTCCAGGTCTCATCGATCGAGAGCCGACCGTCAACTCGAAGAGGAGTCCGAGATGCACGTCCGCGCGATCCGCACCCGCCTGAAGGCCGGCATGCAGGAGGCCTACGAGGAGGCGCACCGGGTCGTTCCGGCCGAGGTCGCCGAGAACCTCGCCGAGCGCGGCTACGTCGAGTGGCTGATCTTCCGTCACGGTCAGGACCTCTTCCACGTGATCACCACGACGGGCGACGAGCCGCCCCGCTCCGAGCGTACGCAGGAGATCGGCGAGCGCTGGCACGCCATCATGGGCCCGCATCTCGAGCCCGTCGAGGGCGACGTGGGAAGCGTCGACCTGCGGCTGGTCTGGAGCCTCTCGGAGAACGGCGGCGCGTAGTCGCGCCGGCCGAGCGCTGGTCACGGGATGCGCAGCGGATGCCCCTTCCGCGCGAGGCATCCGTGTCGATACCGTGAGACCGGGGCGCCCGGTCACGGGCGCGAGAATGGGGAATCCGCATGTCAGGACTCGACGAGCTCATGGCCAACCTCCCGATCGGCGACATCGCCAAGAAGCTCGGGGTCGACGAAGCGACCGCGAGAACGGCGATCGACGACGCGCTGCCTGCGCTCGTCGCCGGCATGGGCGCCAACGCCAACGACCCTGCCGGGGCGGCGTCGCTCGAGAAGGCGGTCACGTCCCACGACCCGTCGCTCGTCGAGGGCGGCGTGAATCTCGATGACGTCGATGAAGACGACGGCCGCAAGATCGTGCGGAACGTGTTCGGGGGCAACACCGACCAGGTCGTGAAGGCGCTCGATGCGAAGGAGAGCAAAGAAGGCACGGGCTCGAACCTCATCGGCCAGCTGCTGCCGATCCTCGCCCCCATCGTCCTGGCCTTCATCGCCAAGCAGTTCCAGAAGAAGCAGGCGCCGAAGCCCTCCGCGACGCCGACCGAGGTTCCCGCGTCGGGCGGCATCGGCGACGTGCTCGGCCGTCTCATCGGGGGTGACGGCCTCGGCGACCTGCTCGGCGGACTCTTGGGCGGCGGCAAGCGCTGACCGGCCCCGGCGGTTCGTGAGCCGGGCGAGCGCAGGTCGCGGGCCACTCGACCATCCCGCCCGAACGCACTGCATAGACTGGCTGGGTGCCAGTGAATCCCGAGCTGATGGGGCGCGTCTTCCCGCCCACAGAGCCCTATCTCGTCGGTCGTGAGAAGGTGCGCGAGTTCGCTCGCGCCGTCTTCGCGACGAATCCGATCAACCTCGACCCCGAGGCCGCCCGCGCGGCCGGCTACGACGACGTCGTCGCACCGCCGACCTTCCCGATCGTCGTGCAGGAGCGCACCCTCGCCCAGCTGCTGTCCGAGCCCGACGTGGGCATCGACTTCTCCCGAATCGTGCACGGCGACCAGCGTTTCAGCTACACGCGTCCGGTGGTCGCGGGCGACCAGCTCACTGCGACGCTCACGGTGTCGAGCGTGAAGACGCTCGGGGGGCACTCGATCGTCGTGGCGGAGTCCGAGATCGTCGACGCCGACGGTGCTCACGTGGTCACCGCGCTGTCGCAGCTCGTGGTGCGAGGAGACGAGTGATGCCCGCTCCTGAGTTCACTTCCCTCACCGTGGGCGACGTCGTCGCCGAACGCTCCTTCCCGCTCACTCGCGACTCGCTCGTGCGCTACGCGGGGGCATCCGGTGACTTCAACCCGATCCACTACCGCGACGACATCGCCGCCGCCGTCGGCCTGCCGGGCGTGCTCGCGCACGGAATGCTCACCATGGGACTCGCGGTGCAGCCCGTCGTCGACTGGGCCGGCGACCCCGGTCGCGTCACCGACTACCAGGTGCGGTTCACCCGCCCGGTCGTGGTCGACCCCGAGGTGGGCGCCGTCATCGCGGTCACCGCGAAGGTCGGCCAGCTCGACGAAGCGGCCACGGTCGCCCGCATCGACCTCACGGTCAAGCTCGGCGACGACACCGTGCTCGGCAAGGCGCAAGTGCGCGTCGCGCTCGCCTGACATGAGCGGCGACGTCCGGTTCTCCGAGCTCACGACGCTGCAGGTCGGCGGCGCCATCGAGCGACTCGTGACCGCCACGACCCAGCGCGATCTCGTCGACCTCGCCCGTGAGGCCTGGGCGACGGATGCTCCGTGGCTCGCGCTCGGCGGCGGCTCGAACCTGCTCGTGGCCGACGACGGCTTCGACGGCACGGTCATCCGGGTCGCCACGCGCGGCATCGAGGTGCTGCCGAACCCCGGCGACGCGGCATCCGCCCGCATCCGGGTGCAGGCCGGCGAGTCGTGGGACGACCTCGTCGCGTGGACCGTCGAACACGGCTACTCGGGCATCGAAGCGCTCTCGGGCATCCCGGGGTCGGTTGGCGCCGCCCCCGTGCAGAACATCGGCGCCTACGGGCAGGAGCTCGAGGCGACCCTCGTGGCGATCGATTTCCTCGACGAGGGCGCCGATGCCCCGCGCCGCATGACCGCCGAAGAGCTCGAATTCGGCTACCGCACCTCGGTGCTGAAGCAGGGGCTGCGCGGCATCGTCGTCTCGGTCGAGCTCGAGCTGCACGACACCGCGGCCGAGCGTGCCGTGCTCGGCGAGGCTCTCGGCCAGCCGATCGCCTACGGGCAGCTCGCCGACGCGCTGCAGGTGCAGCTCGGCGACCGGGTGCCCAGCGCCCTCGTGCGCGACAGCGTGCTCGCGCTGCGCCGCGCGAAGGGCATGGTGCTCGACCCGACCGACCCCGATTCCGTGAGTGCCGGGTCGTTCTTCACCAACCCGATCGTCAGCGAGCACGCTGCACGAACGCTTCCGGCGGGCGCACCCCGGTGGTACCTCGAGCCCGAACCGCCCGAGGAGGTGACGCCGCTCGGCTCGCTCGCGACGGAGTCGCCGCTCGACGCGTTCCTCGCGCACCAGGCGGCGCTCGAGGCATCCGTCGACGAGTCTGGTGCCGCGGCAGGCGAGTCGCTCGTGAAGCTCTCGGCGGCGTGGCTCATCGAGCAGGCGGGCGTGCACCGGGGCTTCGCCCTGCCCGGCTCGCGCGCCGCCGTCTCGTCGAAGCACACGCTCGCGCTCACCAACCGGGGCGGCGCGAGCGCCGACGAGATCGCGCAGCTCGCGCGCTTCGTGCAGAGCCGGGTGCAGGCGGAGTTCGGCATCGTGCTCCAGGCCGAGCCGATGCTCGTCGGGCTCGAGCTGTAGCCTGCGCGCTGTAGCCTGACCGCCGAACGCGTCATTTCGCGCCATCCGGGTGGCCTGCATCGGCCATCGTGTCGGGATATGACGCGTTCGAGTGATTCGCGGGCTCGTCAGCGCGTGGCGCGCTCGCCGCGGCGGATGAGCCCGACGATGCCGAACAGCGCCACGATGATGCCCAGCACGACGACCGCGTAGAGCGCGGCCGCGAGCGGGCTCAGCGTCGTGAGCCACTCGCCGGTCGCCTCCCGGCGGTCAGGGTCGAGCATGATCCACAGGGCCGTGCCGGCGAGTGCGCCGAACAGCAGCGACCAGACGAGCGCGCCCCAGCGCACGGTCGGTCGAGCGTGGGCGGATGCCGCGGCGCCCGTGTCGCTCGGACTGGCGGGCTCGTCGTGCGCCCGGTCGTTCCAGCCGGCGATGACGGCCGTGACGGCGGCATCCGTGTCGGTCGGGTGTTCCGGCGTCGTGCCCGGAGTCTCAGCGGACGCGTTCATTTCATGCTCCTTCACGGATGTCGACGTGCACGTCGCCCGATTGCTGCGTGAGCACGATGCGCACGTCGGCGGTCTCGGCGCCCCCCTCGGCGGGGCTGATCACGCCGGTGTCGCCGCCGAGCAGGAGGACCCTGCTGTCGGTATCGCCGAGCTGCGGCATCGACTCGGTCGAGCCGTCGGGTGACGAGATGAACAGCTCGATCGCGCCGGCTTCAGCGGCGTCGAGCAGCACCCGGGCGCCCTGGTCGATCGTGATCCAGGTGTCGCCGGTGCCCTGGCTGAGCTCGATGGTCGGCGTGCCCGAGTCGAACCTCGGCGTGACGTAGAAGTAGGCGTCGCCGAACGGCTGCACGAGACGCTGGGAGTGGTCGACCGCGATGCCGTAGCTCGGCGGCACGAGCGCTCCCTGCGGCATGATCGAGGCGCCCGCGACGGCCACGAGCATCGACGCGGTGGTGAGCGTCGCGAAGAACGCGAGCGACCCGCTGCGGCGCCGGCGCAGTGCCGCGACGAACATGCCCAGGGCGAGCACGATGGTGGCCACGGCGAAGGCGATCGGGATCGCGAAGTCCGCGACATCCGCTGCGCCCAGCGCCCAGATCGCCGCGATCGAGCCGGCCACGAGGGCGATGCCGATGGCGGTGCAGACGTAGGCGGCGCTCGCACGGGGCCGACTCGCCCGACGTTCGGCCCGAGCCTCCTCGGCGAGGGCGGTCAGGGCGATGGCGCGCTCCTTGTTCTCGGCGGCGGCCCTGGCGCGTGCGGCGCGGTCGGCGTCCTGCTGCGCCGTCTTCCACGCCGCGTGCGAGAGACGCCACGCCTCGTGCTGGGCGCGCCACTCCGCGATGGCCGCGGCGTCGGCGCCTTCTGCGGGCACCGGCGGCTCGGCGGTCGCGTCGGCCGGGGGCGCGGCAGGCGCCGTCTCCGGTGCCGTCGTTGCCGCGGCGGTGAACGCCACCGCGCCGGTCGCCGCGGCGGCAGGCCGTTCAGCGGGCGGGAACGGGTACGTGCCGGCTGGATTCCCCGGGCCGGCGGCGGCGCCTGCGGAAGCCATTCGCGGTCCGCCGCCGCCCGGGGAGTGCTGGGAGGCTCGACGCGCGAGCCAGATGACGAGCACGACGAGGCCGGCGACGACGGCCATCACCCAGAGCACCCGCAGTGGCCACAGCACGTCGATGCCGGCGACCGACCAATCGGGCCACCAGCGCCAACCGAGCCAGCCGCCCTGCACCAGCGGGACGAAGCCGATCACGCCCATGACGGCGATGCCGACGATCGCCGGGTCGACGACGCCGCGCGTGAGCCGCTCGAAGTGGATCTCGCCGTCGACGTCGGGCAGCAGCAGCCACGCGATCGCGTAGAGCAGCACGAACGGAGCACCGAGCACCGCGACCACGACGACGATGCCGCGCAGGATGATCGGGTCGATGCCGAGCCGGGCGCCGACCCCGGCGCACACGCCGCCGAGCCATCCGGCCCGTCGCGGAACGCCGAGCCGGCGGAGCCAGGCAGAGAAGCCGATGCCGGTGCCCGGCGCGGCCGCGGCATCCGCTCGCCGATCGGAACCGGCCGCACCGGGGGCACCGGAGGATGGAGCCGATCCGGCCGCGCCCTCGGCAGACTGGCCGGACCCCGT
This sequence comes from Agromyces ramosus, assembly GCF_030817175.1. Taxonomy (NCBI): domain Bacteria; kingdom Bacillati; phylum Actinomycetota; class Actinomycetes; order Micrococcales; family Microbacteriaceae; genus Agromyces; species Agromyces ramosus. The sequence goes on from NZ_JAUSYY010000001.1 coordinate 2,433,383, forward strand.
GGAGTCCCCCTTCACGTCGTCCGGTGCTGGGCCCGCCTCTGGGGCGGTCGAGTTCGTCTCCATGCCTCGATGCTGGCAGTGCGGCGGATGCCCCGCCATGGGGTGAATCCCTGATTCGACCCTGAGCCGCACGCCCCGGCCTCGGTGGCCGGGCGCGGGTCTGCTTGGATGGCTGGCATGGAGTCGACCGGCGAGACCGTGGCGGATGCCTCGCGCACGTCGCCCGCGGGCGGCGTCGGCGTCGTGCCGCTCGCCCGCGCGCGGCACTGCGTCGCGACGGGCGTCTCAGCCGGCCTCGCCGCCCACCTCGGCTGGCCGCCGGCGATCGTGCGCGCGGCCTTCATCGTGCTCTCCTTCGCCGGCGGCGCCGGAATGCTCCTCTACGCGTGGCTGTGGGCGTTCATGGCGGTGGCGCCCGGCGACGAGCGGCCGACGCACCGGGCGCCGGTCGCGTGGATCCTGGTCGCCGGCTCCGCTGCGGCACTCCTCACGGCGTGGGCGACGAGCGGCCGCATCGTCGAGGCCGGCGGCACCGGGCTCGACTGGTGGTTCGGCGTGGTGCTCGCCGGGGTCGGGCTCGCCGTGGCATCCGGTGCCTGGGCGACCTTCATCGACCGCCCCGACCCGGCGCGGGGGCCGCGCACGGAACTCGCGGTGCGCATCTCCGCCACGGCCCTGCTCGTCATCACCGCCCTCGCCCTCGTGCTCGGGCCGAACGCGTACTGGTACCCAGTGCCGACGTTCGCCGCCGCGCTGGCCGCCGTCATCGGCATCGCGCTCGTCTACGTGCCGACCCTCATCGCCCAGTGGCGCGACCTCACGGCCGAGCGCACGAAGCGCATCCGTGAGGAGCAGCGCAGCGAGATCGCCGCGCACCTGCACGACTCGGTGCTGCAGACGCTCGCCCTCATCCAGAATCGTGCCGGGGCGACGAGCGAGGTCGCCCGCATCGCCCGGGCGCAGGAGCGGGAGCTGCGCGACTGGCTCTTCGCCGGCGACACGCCCGCCGACAGCGATCTCGGCACCGACCTCCGCGACTTCGGCGCGGCGCTCGAGATCGATTACGCGGTCACGGTCGACGTCGTCGTCGTCGGGGAGTCTCGCGAGCGGGGGAGCGGCGAGCTCGCGGCCGCCGCACGCGAGGCGATGCTGAACGCCGCCCGGCACGCGGGCGGGGAGGTGTCGGTGTACGTGGAGTCGAGCCCCGAGGCGGTGGAGGTGTTCGTGCGCGACCGCGGGCCGGGTTTCGCGCTCGCCGAGGTGCCGGGCGACCGGCTGGGCGTACGCGAGTCGATCATCGGCCGCATGCGGCGGGCGGGCGGCTCGGCCGTCGTGCGTGCGGGCGCCGGCGGCATCGGCACCGAGGTGCGGCTGCGGTTCCCCGACGAGGAGGCCGGTCGTGGCTGACCCGGTACGCGTCGTCGTCGTCGACGACCACTCGATCTTCCGGTCGGGGCTGAAGGCCGACCTCGACCCCGGCATCCTCGTCGTGGGCGAGGCGCACGACGTGGAGTCGGCAGTCACGGTGGTGACGGATGCCGCGCCCGACGTCGTGCTCCTCGACGTGCACCTGCCCGGGGCCGACGTGCCCGCAGGCACGAGCGGCGGCGCGGAGGTGATCCGCCGTGCGGCGGCATCCGTGCCCGGCACCCGCTTCCTGGCCCTCTCGGTCTCGGACAAGGCCGAAGACGTCGTGGGCGTGATCCGAGCCGGCGCCCGCGGGTACATCACGAAGGGGTCATCCGGTGCCGATGTGAGCCGCGCGGTGCATGCGGTCGCCGGCGGCGACGCCGTGTTCTCGCCGAAGCTCGCGGGCTTCGTGCTCGACGCGTTCGGCGCAGCGGTGGGCGAGACGGCCTCGGCGAGCGATGAGCTCGACCGGCTCTCGGCGCGCGAGCAGGAGGTCATGCGGCTCATCGCCCGCGGCTACGCCTACAAGGAGGTCGCCGCCGAGCTGTTCATCTCGACGAAGACGGTCGAGACGCACGTGTCGGCGGTGCTGCGCAAGCTGCAGCTCTCGAGCCGGCACGAGCTCACCGCGTGGGCCAACGCTCGCCGGCTGCTCTGACCAAGCGACGCATGCCCCGACTCCCCGCCAGCGCAGGAAAATGGGCATGACGGCGTCGCCTCAGGCGATCTTGCGCCTCTTCTCCTGCAACAACGCGCGATCTGAGACGGCCGCTCAGCTCGCGGCGCGCTCCTCGAGGAGCCGCTCGCGCACCTGGCGCCGCAGCACCTTGCCGATGAGCGATCGAGGCAGTTCATCGACGGGCGTGATGCGCCTGGGCACCTTGTACGCGGTGAGGCTCTCGCGGCAGAAGTCGCGCAGCACCTCGGCGTCGAAGACCGCGCCCTCACGCAGCTCGACGGCCGCCGCGACCTCTTCGCCGCCCGCCGACCGGGGCAGGCCGACCACCGCGGCACCGCGCACGTCGGGGTGCCGCAGCAGTGCGCCCTCGACCTCCGATGGCGAGACGTTGAAGCCGCCCGTGATGATGAGCTCCTTCACCCGGTCGACGACCGACACGAAGCCGTCGTCGGCGACGCGCACGATGTCGCCCGTGCGGAGCCAGCCGTCGGGCAGCAGCGTCTCGGCCGTCTCGGTCGGGCGCCGCCAGTAGCCCTGGAACACCTGCGGGCCGCGAATGAGCAGCTCGCCCGCTTCACCCGCCGGCCGGTCGTCGTCGGGATGCTCCGGGTCGACGACGCGGATCTCGGTGCTCGGGAACGGCACGCCCACCGTGCCGGGGCGCCGCGTCGGCCCCATCGGGTTGCCGAGTGCGACGGGCGAGGACTCGGTCATGCCGTAGCCCTCGACGAGGAGGCCGCCGGTCACGGTCTCCCATCGCTCGACGGTGGCTTCGGGCAGGCTCATCGCGCCCGAGATGGCGAAGCGGATGCCCCGGAGCGGCGCCGTGCCGCGCTGCTCCGCCGCCCGGGCGAGCGCGTCGTAGATCGGCGGCACCGCGGGCAGGAACGTGGGCGGCGAGTGCTTCGCCGCCGCGAACACGAGATCGACGTCGAACTTCGGGAAGAGCACGAGCCGAGCGCCGAGGCTCATCGCGAAGGTCAGGCAGAGCGTCATGCCGTAGGCGTGGAACAGGGGCAGCACCCCGTAGAACACCTCGTCGCCCTCGCGGAGGCCCGGCACCCAGGCTCGGCCCTGCATGGCGTTGGCGCGCAGGTTGCGGTGCGTGAGCACCGCGCCCTTCGGGGTGCCGGTCGTGCCGCTCGTGTACTGCAGCAGGGCGATGTCGTCGAGCCCCGGCCGCGGATGCCGCTTCGAGATGGGCCGGCCACCGGCCACCTTCTCCCAGGCCGCGACGCCGCGGGCGGTCGGCTTGGTGGTGAGGGCGGCGCGCGACGCCCGGGCCTTGCGGATCGGCAGGCGAAGGGCCATCCGTTTGCCGAAGGGCAGGGCGCGCGTGAGGTCGACGGCGATCAGGTGCGCCGGCCGGATGTCGCGTGGAAAGTCGGCGACCGTGTCGGCCACCGCATCCCACACGACCGCGACCTTCGCCTCGTGGTCCTCGAACTGGTGCCGCAGCTCGGGCGGCGTGTAGAGCGGATTGTGCTCGACCACGATCGCGCCGAGCCGCAGCACCGCGTAGAACGCGGCGACGTGCTGCGGGCAGTTCGGCAGCACGAGCGCGACCCGGTCGCCGGCGCGCACCCCGAGTCGACGCAGCCCCTCGGCGGCGCGCGCGATCTGCGAGCCCAGCTCGCGGTAGCTCGTCTCGGCCCCGAAGAACTCGAGGGCGGTGCGACCGCCGAAGCGGGCGACCGCATCGTCGATCATGTCGGCGAGTGTCTGCGTGGGCTGCTCGATCTCGTGCGGCACCTCCTCGGCGTAGTGGGCCAGCCAGGGTCGGTGCTCGTACGGATTCACCGTGCGATCGTATTCCTCGTGACTGGTCTCGTGCTGGCAATCGCGTCGCCGGCTCGTGGCGTCGCGGCCGGCCGGTACACGCTGAGCGACGCGGCCACCACCCGCACGGTGCTGCGGTATCCGAGCCGCGGGTCGCGGGCGGAGGCCTCGGCCGTCGCCTCGAGCGCGACCTCGCCGTCGTGGGCGAAGCCGGGCGGCTGCCCGTGCCGCGGGTGCACCGTCACCTCGAGTGACTTCGTGGTGAACGACTCGATGCGCCGGGGCAGCAGCCGGATGCTCCGCAGCACCGCGCTCGTGCGCCGGCCGAACGCGAGCGACGCCGCCGCCCGGGCGCGAGAGCCGGCGTGCAGCATCCGCACGTCGAGCACGCCGCCGTCGAGGCGCCGTCGTTGCAGGGGCGCGGGGGTACCCGGGTCGTTCGGCCCGACGCCCACGAAGAGCGTCCAGACCCGGGCGCGGCGTCCGGCGACCACGATCGTCACCGGGTCGGAGCGGCGGAGCACGCGTGCTGCGGCGATCACGGCGGCGGGCCACTTGCCCCAGCGCTGCTCGCGCCGCTCCCGCTCGGCGACGAAGTCGGGGTAGATGCCCACCGAGGCCGTGTTCAGCACGGTGATCGGCTGGTCGTCGCCGAACGCGAGCTCCGCGACATCCGCCCGCACACCCTCGCCGCGCTGCAGCGCATCGACGGCGAAGTCGACGGATGCCACGCCCGCCGTGCGCGCGAAGTGGTTGAAGGTGCCGCCCGGCACGACGACGAGCGGCAGGCCGGCCGCCCTCGCCTGGTGGGCGACCGACGCGACCGATCCGTCGCCGCCGCACACGCCGAGGATGCGGGGCGGGTGGTCGCGTGCGAGCACCGCGCGCACCACCTCGCCGGGATCCTCGTCGTTGTCGAGGAGCTGGATCTCGGCGTTGGGCAGGCGATCGGCGAGCACCCTCGCCGGGTCCTGCCGCACGACGCCCGTGCCCGACGACCGGTTCACGACGAAGAACACCCCGTCGCCGTCGGGCGAGGCGGGCAGGGTGCAGTCGCGACCGCTCGGCGGGGGCAGCGGCATCTCGCCGGGCCGGGGGCGCACGAGGACGGCGCTGAGCCCGGCGACCCAGACGCCGAGCGCGATGCCGCCGACGACATCGGACAGCCAGTGCGCGCCCGTGTGCAGCCGCGAATACGCGACCCCGAGCGCCGCGGGCGCGAGCGTCGCGCCGAGCCGAGGCGACTCGAGGGCGACCTCCGGCCGCGAACGCGGCGGCACTCGCCGAATGGCCCGACGGGAACGACGGCGTGACCGGGGGCTTCGGCAGGTGCCGGCCGATCGGGACGTCGGCCAGCAGCGGGCGGTCACCGCCGAAGATGCGCTTCGCGATGAGGTTCGTGAGCGCGCTCGCCACGAGGAGCGACACGAGGCCGCGGCCGGCGGCGCGACGACGGCCGACCACGAAGAACGCGCCCGCGAGGCTCCACCAGAGCACGCCCTTGTCGGCGAACCCGCTCACGTGCGACCAGAACCGGTCGGCGAGTGGATGCGCGTGCCGCCCGTTCACGGCCGCGCCGGCCGCGGCATCCACGCGCCGCACCCAATGCGGCAGGATCCGGGTGCGGCGCACGGCGACGCGGAGGCTCGTGAATGCCATCCCGACAGCGTAGGTGCGGGCGCGGGTCGCGTCCACGGGTTGCGGAGCGGCGCGCGAAGATGCTTCAGATCAGGCCCAACTCCATGGCCCGGGTCACGGCGCGAGTGCGGTCGTTCACCTCGAGCTTCTCGAAGACGTGCAGCAGGTGCGTCTTCACGGTCGCCTCGCCGATGAAGAGCGACCGGGCGATCTCGGGGTTCGATCGGCCCGTGGCGACCAGACGCAGCACCTCGAGCTCGCGCGGCGAGAGCTGGGGGGCAGCGGATGCCGCGGAGGCACCTGCGCGAACGCGGGAGACGAGTTTCGCCGCGATCGACGGCGCGAGCACGGTCTCGCCGGCGGCGACGGCGCGGATGCCGGCGAGGATCTCCGCCTGCGGCGCCGCCTTCAGCAGGTAGCCGCTCGCACCCGCCTCGATCGCGGCGAGGATGTGGTCGTCGGTCTCGTACGTCGTGAGCACGAGCACCCGCGTGCCAGGCGACGTCGCGACGATGCGGGCGGTCGCCGCGGCGCCGTCGAGCACCGGCATCCTGAGGTCCATGAGCACGAGGTCGGGTCGCTCCGCTTCGGCGACGGCGACCGCCTGGGCGCCGTCGGCCGCCTCTCCGACGACCTCGATGCCGGGCTCCGACTCGAGGAGCCCGACGATGCCCGCTCGCACGATGGGGTGGTCGTCGGCCACGACGATGCGGATCGGATCGGTCATTCGGTGGCTCCTGCGGCTCCTGCGGCGTTGTCGGCGCGGTCGGTGGTGTCGACGGTGTCGTCGTGGGCATCGGGCCGGGCGCTCGGCACGGTGACGCGGAGCACGGTGCCGCCGCCCGCGCCCGGCTCGACCGCGAACGACCCGCCGACCAGCGCAGCCCGGTCGCGGAGGCCCGCGAGCCCGAACCCGCGCTCGCCCGGCACCGTGGAGCCGGGCCCGACGCCGTCGTCGCGCACGCTCAGCACGACCTCGTCGCCGACCGGGGCGAGTGCGACCGTGACCTCGGCATGTGACGCCTGAGCGTGCTTCCGCACGTTCGCGAGGCCCTCCTGCGCGGCGCGGAGCAGCACGACCTCGTGTTCGCGGCTGAGTGCCGCGGCATCCGATGTCACCGTGACCTGCACCCCCGTCTCGCGCTCGAACGAAGAGCCGAGGCGACGCAGGGCATCGCCGAGTCCACCGTCGGCCGAGATGGGTGCGAGCGATGCCACGAGCCCCCGCGCCTCGGTGAGCGCGTCGCGGGCCATCTGCTCGATGAGCTCGACGTCACCGCGCGCTGCGTCGGCCGCCTCGCCGTCGACCGGCGCCAGCCGATTGCCCGCCCGCTGCGCCACCATCACGAGCCCGGTGAGGCTCTGTGCGATCGTGTCGTGGATCTCACGGGCAAGCCGTGCCCGTTCGTCGACGACGCCCGCATCGCGATGCATCGCGGCGAGCTGACCCTGCGCCGCCTGCAACTCCGCAAGGAGCCGCCCGCGTTCCTCGCCGTATTCGGCGATGCGGGTGATCCAGAGTCCGAGCGCGATGCTGAAGACGACGGAGAGTGTCGCAATGGGCACGCCGCTGAACGGGTCGCCGAAGTGCAGGGCGTAGCCGACGGCCATGCCGGCGGCCACCAGCACATTCGACGCGATGGCGGCGGCGATCGCGGGCGCCGTGGCCCACAGGAACGGATACACGAAAGCTTGCAGGATCGCGACGCCGGGCTCGAAGAATGCGCCGACCGCGACGATCGCCGCGAACGAGACCGCGATCATGACGTAGTGCCCCATCGGCGCCGCGGGCTCCCCAGTGGCGACGAAACGGCGCGCATACACGGCGTACAGCACGAGGAAGGCGGCGGCAGCGGCCCACGTGCCCCATTCGCCCGAACCGTACGGCGGCTCCCGAAGGGTGATGAGCACGGTGACGGATGCCACGGCGATCGCCGCGGCATCCCACCACCGCACTGTCAGCATGCTGCTACCTTCGCACGCGGTCACGCGTCTCGTCGGATCCATCGAAAGGTCAACCGGCTGATGACGAGCCCGACGACGAGCCATGCGACGAGCCAGAACGCGACCCACCCGAGCTCCCACTCGCCCTGTTGCTCGAGCACCTTGAACGCATCGGGCAGGAACACGGAGCGCATGCCCTGCGCCATCCACTTCAGCGGGAACAGGCTCGCGACGTTCTGCATCCACTCGGGCAGGATGTTGAAGCGCAGGTAGACGCCCGAGATGAACTGCAGCACGAGCACGATCGGGATGACGACCGCCGTCGCGCTCTTGCCCGAGCGCGGCACCGCCGAGAGCGCGATGCCGAGGAGGGCCGAGGTCGCGACCCCGAGCACGAACACCCATGCGAACGTGAGCCACGCCCCTGCCTCGGTGGGCATGGCGATGCCGAAGAGCGTCGCCGAGACGAGCAGCAGGAGCGCCGCCTGCAGCGTGGCCGTCACGAACACCTGGCCGATCTTGCCGAGGAAGTACGACACCGGCGAGAGGGGCGTGCCCCCGAGTCGCTTGAGCGTGCCGTCGCCCTTCTCGGTGGCGATGTCGACGGCGAGGTTCTGCACGCCTGACAGCAGCATGCCGGCCGCGAGCATGCCGGGAAGGTAGTAGGCGCCCACCGAGATCCCCTCGACGCCGGGGGCGACTTCGATGTCGCCGGCGGCACTGAAGGCCGCCGTGAAGATGCCGAGCATGATGATCGGGAACAGGAAGGTGAAGAACACCGCGTCGGGCGAGCGGAAGTAACCCTTCGTCTCGTAGCCGATGCGCGACGCGCCGATCGGCAGGATTCCGGTGCTCATGCGAGTGCCTCCTCGTCGTCGCGCGCGTCGGCGCCGGCCGCGCGCACCAGTTGCAGGTAGATGTCTTCCAGGCCCGGCCGGATGACCTCGAGCCCCTCGGGCTCGCGGCCGAGTTCCGCCACGACGGATGCCACGAGCTCGGCCGGCCGCTCGGTGCGCACCTCGTGCGGGGCGCCGTCAGCGCCTCGCCATCGCACGATGGGCACCCGCGCGTCGGCGCCGCCGAGCGAGTCGACCGGCCCGACGTCGACGAGCTTCCCCCCGAGGATGACGCCCGCGCGGTCGCCGAGCTGCGCGGCCTCGTCGAGGTAGTGAGTCGTCAGGAGGATCGTCGTGCCCTCGGCCTTGAGGCCGCGGATGAGGTCCCAGAACTCGCGGCGCGCCTCGGGGTCGAACCCTGTCGTCGGCTCGTCGAGGAACAGCAGCTCGGGCCGGCCGATGATGCCGAGCGCGACGTCGACGCGTCGGCGCTGCCCGCCCGAGAGCTTGGAGATGCGCGTGCGCGCCTTCGCCTCGAGGCCCACGGCGGCGATCACCTCGTCGACGTCGCGCGGGTTCGGGTAGAACTTCGCGAAGTGCGCGAGCTGCTCGCGCACCGTGAAGACGCCGCTCTCGGTGGCCGACTGCAGCACGATGCCGACCCGCGCCTTCCAGTCGAGCCCCGCATGCGCGGGATCGGCGCCGAGCACGCTCACCTCGCCGGCGGTGCGCAGCCGGTAACCCTCGAGGATCTCGACGGTCGTCGACTTGCCGGCACCGTTGGGTCCGAGCAGGGCGAAGGTCTCGCCGCGTGCGATGTCGAGGTCGATGCCGTCGACCGCGGCGAGCCTCCCGTAGACCTTGCGGAGCCCGCGGATCCGCACCGCGGCATCCGTGCGTGTGATGTCCATGCTCCGAGCCTGCCGCGTCGTCGCCTCGCGCGGCAGCCCCCATGCGGTCGATTCGACCATCCACCGATGGGTGGATGATGCCGCACCATCAATGGTGGATGCATCCCACGCGGTGCCCGGTGCGCGCGTGTGCCGCGAGGCCCCGCGATCCTCGCCTCCTGGCCTGAGTGGGGCGTATCGGGAACGTGCGCGCGGCCGGATATGCTTCAGCAGCGTGTCCGGCGATGAATGCCGTGCATTTCCCCCGCGCTCTGCGCCCTACCCAGAGGATTCGATGACGAACCACCTCATTCCGCGCGCGCGATCGCGCGCGATCACGCTGCTCCTCGCCCTCAGCTTGTCGGCTGGCGCCGCCCTCGGCGGCTCGGTGCCGGCATCAGCCGACGAGACGTCTGGCACCATCTCCGGAACCATCGTCGGCCAAGGAGATCCTGCGGTGCCCTTGACGGGTGGCGCCGAAGTCACGGTCTACCCCGTGGACTCGACGATGCCGAGAGGTTTCGCATCCGCAACGGCGGGGGCGTTCACCCTGTCCTTCCTTCCGGCCGGCGAGTACCGGCTGGCGGTGCGCCAGTGGATGGCCACCGGGTGGGCCAACGTCCCCGCGATGGCCGGCTTCAGGCCGACGCTCGAGGAACTCGCCACCCTGCCGATCGTGCAGGTCGTTGCCGGGAGCACTACGACCACCGAGGTCGTGCTTCCTCGCCTGGCGTCGATCAGGGGCACCGTCACCTCCGCTGTCGATGGCTCCGCTGTCGCCGGCGCGTCCGTGTCGGTGACCAACGTGGCGCCGTTCGGCCGCGGCGGGTACGCGACGACGGATGCCGCAGGTACCTACGTGATCGAAGGGCTGGACGCCGGATCCTACCGCCTGTCGGTCAGCTCGGGCGGGCTCGCCCCGTTCGAGTCCCCCGAGCTCGTCGTCGTCGGTGCCGGAGCTGCTGTGACGGGGGTCGACGCCGTGTTGAGCCGTGGCGGCACGATCTCGGGAGTTGTCACTTCGAGCGACGGTTCATCGGTCGTGGGCTCCCCGGTGAGCGTCCACGGAGCGAACGGATGGACCGTCAAGGTGACCAGCGTCAGAGCGGATGGCACCTACACGATCGATGCTCTTGCGCCCGGCGAGTACCGACTCGGCTTCGGCACGTTCAAGGACACCCCGGGGGAGTTCATCGAGGAGTGGTATTCCGACGCAGTCGACTTCGACTCGGCGACGGTCATCACGATCGCTGACGGCGAGACGCTCACGGGCTTCGACGCCGAGATCGCTCCGTTCGCTGAAACGATCGTTCCCGGCACCGTCACGATCGTCGGCAACGCCGCTCCGGGCGAGACGCTGACCGTCCACAACGGCACCTGGACTCCCGCCCTCGATACGACTCGGCACGAATGGCTTCGCGACGGCCAGCCGATCGAGGGCACCTTCTGGAACCAGTACACCGTCACCGAGGCCGACCTCGGAACCCGTATCTCGGTACGCGTCACCGGCTCCGCATTCGGCGTGCGTTCGGCCACGACGACGAGCGAACCCACCAAGGTCGTGAAGCAGCGCATGGCGCCGGGCATGCCGTCAATCGTCGGCGCTCCCCAGGTCGGCGGACTCCTCACGGTCGAGCCAGGCGACTGGACGCCCGACCCGGTGCGCTTCTCCTACCAGTGGCTGCGCTGGGGCCAGCCCATCGAGGGAGCCACGTCGCGCAAGTACACTCCCACCGAGCAGGACGCCGGAGCGTACCTCTCCGTGCGGGTCACGGGCCACAAGCCCGGCTGGGGGGCCACGAGCGTCGTGAGCGCGTGGTCGGGTCCCGTGCAGGCGGTGCCGATCTTCGTTCCGACCGCGCAGGGGTGAGTCAGGCCGGGTCGAGCGCCGCAAGCCTCCGTTGGAGGAAGCGGCGCTCCGGCCCGGTCGGCGCGAACTCGATCGCGGTGCGGTACCGTCGCGCCGCTTCGATGACCCGCCCGCTTCGGCGCAGCAGTTCGGCCTGCGCCGCGGCGAGGAGGTGAGCGTCGCCGAGCCGCCCGGATGCCTCCAGCCGCCCGAGCTCGGCGAGTGCGTCCTCCACGTCGCCGGCCAGTCCGAGCGCCACGGCGCGGTTGAGCTCGATGACCGGCGTCCGCCCTGCAGCGAGGAGGACGTCGTACCAGTCGGTGATCGCGCGCCAGTCGGTGTCTTCCGCCGTTCGAGCCCGCGCGTGCACCGCCTGGATCTCGGCCTGCACCCGGTAGGGCCCGACCTCATGTCCCGGGCTGCGCACCTCGAGCAGTGCCAGCCCTTCGGCGATCTCGGCCCGGTTCCACCGGGAGCGGTCCTGGTGCTCGAGCGAGACGAGCTCGCCGTCGGCGTCGACGCGGGCGGCGGATCGCGCGTGCTGGAGCAGCAGCAGCGCGAGGAGGGAACGGGCCTCGGCGGCATCCGGAATCAGCGCCACGACGAGCCGGGTGAGACGGATCGCCTCCTCCTGCAGGTCGAGCCGGAGCAGCCGGTCGCCCGACGACGCGAGGTACCCCTCGTTGTGCACGAGCATGAGCACCGCGAGCACGCCGCCGAGCCGCTCGGGAAGCTCCGTGGCAGACGGCACCCGGTATGGGATGCCCGCGTTGCGGATCTTCCGCTTGGCGCGCACCAGACGCTGCGCCATCGTCGCCTCGGGCACGAGGAATGCGCGTGCGATCTCGGGCGTCTCGAGCCCGCCGACCGTGCGCAGGGTGAGCGCGACCCGCGCCTCGAGCGGCAGCGCGGGGTGCGCGCACGTGAAGATGAGCCGCAGGCGGTCGTCCCATTCGGGCCCGGATGCCGCGAGGTCAGCCGGATCGTTCGGCGACCCGCCGCCCGTCAGCTCGTCCATCGCGATCCACTCCTTCAGCTTCCCGAACTCGACGCCCCGGCGGCGCAGCACGTCGAGGGCGCGGTTCCGCGCGACGGTCGTGAGCCAGGCGCCAGGATTCCGGGGCACGCCCTCGACCTCCCACCGACTCGCTGCCCGCTCGAACGCGTCGGCGGCCGCCTCCTCGGCGAGGTCCCAGTCGCCCGTCGCACGGATGAGCGAGGCGACGATGCGGGTCCACTCCTCGCGGTACACGCGGGTGACCGCGTCGGCGACGTGCGCGGCCCCGGGCCCGGCGTCGGCGACCTCGCCGCCGACGCCGGCCGAGTCGGGCGCGGCATGCGCTGCCCGATCGTCGATGCCGCTCATGCGCGACCAGGCGTCGCGTTCACGACCCCAACGCCGGCTCGGTGCGGCGCCCGCGATCGCCGGCCTCGCGATCTTCCCGCGCCACGGGGTCCTCGGCGGCGTCGATCGGCCAGAAGGGCCGGAGCTCGATGCGACCGAACCTCGCCATGGGGTGCTTGCTCGCGATCTCGATCGCCTCGTCGAGGTCGCGGCAGTCGAGCACGTCGAACCCGGCGATCCACTCCTTCGACTCGGTGAAGGGGCCGTCGGTCACGAGGAGCTCACCGCTGCGAACGCGCACCAGGGTGGCGTCCTCGACGGGCCGCAGCCGCTGCCCGAAGACGTGCACGCCTCGCGCGTCGACCTCCGCGACCCACTCGCCGATGTTGTCTTCGGCCGGAACGAAGGACTCGGCCTCGGGGTCGGTCGCCACGAACATCATGTACTGCATGGTCTGCTCCTCAGTGCTGGGGTCTGTCGTACTCGATGGTGTCCTCCGTGTTTCACACGGTATGCCCACACGACGAACGGCGGCAGGGCGAATCGACACCTGCCGCGAGCCGGCGTCAGTGCGGGAGCACGAGCAGCACGCCGAGCGCGACCATCACGACGGCGATCAGGCCGTCGAGCACCCGCCAGGCCCGCGGGCTCGCGAGCACGCCGCCGAGGAGGCGTGCGCCGTACGCGAGGCCGAAGAACCAGAGGATGCTCGCAACCCCGGCGCCCACCGCGAACGCCCAACGCCCGTCGCCGTGCGTGTTCGCGACCGACCCGAGCAGGAAGACCGTGTCGAGGTACACGTGCGGGTTCAGCCAGGTGAGGGCGAGGCACGTGAGCACCGCGGTCGCGAGCGTCGAGCGGGCGACGCGGGTGCGCGGCACGGTCGTGGTCGTGGTCGTGGTCGTGGTCGCGAGGGCAGCGGATGCCCCGGGGCGAGAGGATGCCGCGGGTGTCCCGTCCCCGGCATCCGCCCGCCCCGGGGCATCCGTCACCGCGGACGCATCGCCGCCGGCGACGAGCGCCTCGCCGCTCGGGCGCAGCGCCCGCCGGGCGGCCAGCACGCCGTAGCCCACGAGGAACGCGGCGCCGGCCCAGCGGATGACCTCCACGAGCCACGGCACCGCCGTGAGCACCGCCCCGATGCCCGAGACCCCGACGAGGATGAGCGTGAGGTCGCTGAGCGCGCAGATCGCCGCCACGGCGAACACGTGCTCGCGCCGGATGCCCTGCCGGAGCACGAACACGTTCTGCGCCCCGATCGCGACGATGAGCGAGAGGCCGAGGCCGAGGCCGGCGAGAGCGGAGGAGATGGGCACGAACCGACGGTACGCGGCATCCGTCAAGCAATCCAGCTCAAGATTCTTCAGCTGCATTAGCATCGCTTCAGATGGAGATTCCTCTCGACCTCGCCCGGACCCTCGCCGCCGTCATCGACGAGGGCACGTTCGACGCGGCCGCCCGGCGCCTGCGCATCACGCCGTCGGCGGTCTCGCAGCGCATCAAGTCGCTCGAGCTGCAACTGGGGCGCGTACTCGTCGTGCGGTCGAAGCCGGCGCGCGCCACCGACGCCGGTGCGGCCATCGTGCGGCTCGCGCGGCAATTGGCGCTCCTCGAGCACGACGCGCTCGCCGACTTCGGCCTCGGCGACGACACCGCGCGACCCGTGTCGGTGCCGCTCGCGGTGAACGCCGATTCGCTCGCCACGTGGTTCCTGCCGGCGCTCGCCCGAGTCGCCGCGCGGCATCCGGTGGTCTTCGACCTGCACCGCGACGACCAGGACTTCACCGCCGGGCTCCTCGAGTCGGGCACGGTCATGGGCGCGGTCACCTCGCAGGCGACGCCGGTGGCCGGATGTCTCGTGCGCCCGCTCGGCGTCATGCGCTACCAGGCCGTCGCGACTCCCGCCTTCGTCGCGAGGTGGGCGCTCACGGCACCGTCGCGCACGAGCGGAGCGGATGCCGCGAGCTCACCCGCGCCCGACGACCGTGCCGCGCTGGCGGCCGCGCCCATCGTCGACTTCGACCGTCGCGACGACCTGCAGCGCGAGTACCTCGCCGCGTCGGGCCTCGACCCCGAGACGCCGCCCCGGCACTTCGTGCCGGCGTCCAACGACTTCGCGACGGCGATCAAGCTCGGGCTCGGATGGGGCATGCTCCCGGGCTTCCAGTGCGACGCCGAGCTCGCGAGCGGCGACCTCGTCAGCCTCGGCGGGTCGCCGATCGACGTGCCCCTCCACTGGCAGCAGTGGAACCTGCGATCACCGCTCCTCGACACGATCGCCGACGAGCTCGGCGCCGAGGCGCGCACCGCGTTGCGGCCGCTGACGCGCTGACGCGTACCGATGCGCGGATCAGGCCTCAGGATCTTCGATCTTGAAGCCGACCTTCATCGTCACCTGGTAGTGGGCGACGGCGCCGTCTTCGATCTCTCCGCGCACCGAGACGACCTCGAACCAGTCGAGGTTGCGGATGGTCGCCGCGGCGCGGGCGATGCCGTTGCTGATCGCGGTGTCGATGCCGTCGGGCGACGTGCCGACGATCTCGCTGACGCGATACGTGTGGTTGCTCATCGTGATCTCCTCCGCGCGGTGGGACGCCATCGTTCCCGCTCCTGCCGACGGTACTCCGGCACGTGGGCGATGGTCGAGTGTCGCCGCGGGGAGCGGTGGCGCGTCAGGCGAACAGGCGCTGCAGCCGCTGCACGCCCTCGAGCAGGGGTGCGTCGCCCAAGGCGTAGCTGAGCCGCAGGTAGCCAGACGGGCCGAAGGCCTCGCCCGGCACCGCGGCGACCTCGGCCTGGTCGAGGATCAGGTCGGCGAGCTCGAGCGAGGTGGTTGGCGTGACGCCGCCCCACTCGCGGCCGAGCAGCCCCGAGACGTCGGGGTACACGTAGAACGCGCCCTGCGGCACGGGCACGGTCATGCCGTCGATCTTCGCGAGCTCGGCGACGATGGTGCGGCGGCGGCGGTCGAACGCCCGGCGCATCTCCTCGACCGCGTCCTGCGGCCCGTTGAGGGCGGCGATCGCCGCTCGCTGGGAGATGTTCGACACGTTCGACGAGAGGTGCGACTGCAGGTTCGCGGCGCCCTTGATGACGTCGGCCGGGCCGACCATCCAGCCGAGCCGCCAGCCGGTCATGGCATAGGTCTTCGCGACGCCGTTGACGAGGATCGCCTGGTTCGCGAGCTCGGGCACGGCCTCGACGATCGAGAGCGCACGCGGCGGCGCGCCGCCTTCGTCGTCGGCGTAGGTGAGGTTCTGGTAGATCTCGTCGGAGACGACCCAGATGCCGTGCTCGAGCGCCCATTCGCCGATCGCCCGCACCTGGTCGGCGGGGTAGACGGCACCCGTCGGGTTCGACGGCGAGACGAACAGCAGCACCTTGGTGCGGTCGGTTCGCGCCGCCTCGAGCTGCTCGACGGTGACCAGGTAGCCCTGGTCGGCGCCTGCGAACACGTCGACCTGCACGCCGCCCGCGAGCTTGATGGCCTCGGGGTACGTGGTCCAGTACGGAGTGGGCACGAGCACCTCGTCGCCCGGATCGAGCAGCACCTGGAAGGCCTGGTAGACCGCCTGCTTGCCGCCGTTCGTCACGACGACCTGGCCGGGGGAGACCTCGAGTCCGGAGTCGCGCAGCGTCTTCGCCGCCACCGCCTCTCGCAGCTCGGGCAGGCCCGCGGCCGGCGTGTACCGGTAGTTCTTGGGGTCGTGCGTGGCGGCGAGCGCCGCCTCGACGATGTACTCGGGCGTCGCGAAGTCGGGTTCGCCGGCTGCATAGGAGATGACCGGGCGCCCCTCGGCTTGGAGGGCCTTCGCCTTCGCATCGACCTTGAGCGTCGCGGACTCGGCGATGGCGGCGATACGGGCGGAGAGGCGCGGGTGTTCGGTCACCTGCCCAGCGTACTTCGCCGCGCGGGCGCGCGCCGAGCTGAATCGACCTGCTCATCTGCGCACTCGAGTGGGACAATCGTCCCACTCTTGGTACGCTGCACCGCGTGATGACGCAGACCCGACGACCGGTGCTCGTCGGGATCTCGCTCGCAGTGCTCCTCGCCCTCGGCGTGGGCGTGGCGTTCGTGCTCGGCGATGAGCTCGGCATTCGCAGTGAACCCGCCGACGTGCCCAGCGAGACGCTGGTCGCCGCACCCGAGACCCCCGCCGTCGGGCCGCCGGCGTTCACGCGCATCAGCGCGCCGGCATCCGCTCGCCTCGACCTGGCCGTGAGCGAGCTCGACGACGCCGTCGCAGAGGCGGATGCCACCGACGGCGCCGTCACCCTCGACGTCAGCGTCGGTGATGGGCCGGCCGACGACGAGTCGTACTCGCTCGAGGGCACGGCCGATGCGCTCCGCATCGTCGCAGCGGGCGAGGCGGGCGCCGTGCGCGGCGTCTACGACCTCGCGGCGGCCGTTCGCGACCGGAGGTCGATCACCGAGCACCTCGGCGAGACGGTCGACTCCAGGCTCGACTTCCGCATGGCCGACCTCGGTGCCGTCGGCGTGACCGTCGATGAAGCCGAGTGGGCCGAGGGCGACGACTACTCGCACAACTCGAAGGCGTTCGCCGACGTCATCCTCGCCGAGGCACCGTACATCGACGAGACGGCGCTCGAGGCATCCCGCATCGAGTTCGAGGAGTACGTGCAGCACGTGCTCGCCGAGGGCTACAACGCCATCGCGATTCCCGGGTTCATCGAGTACCTCACGTTCGACCGGGTCGGCGACGGCGACGACGTCTACGGCGCCGACGACACGCACGTCGCGCGCGCGCTCGCGATGCAGGAGGCGTTCGGCCCGATGTGGCAGTACGCGCACGATCTCGGCCTCGACGTCTACTTCCGCACCGACATGCTCATGCTCACGACCCCGCTCGAGGAATACCTCGAAGCGGAGTTCGGCGGCCTCGCCACCGAGGACCCCGCGTTCTGGGACGTCTACGCCGCGGGGCTCGACGAGCTCTACGCCGCGATGCCCTACGTCGACGGCGTGCTCATCCGCATCGGCGAGGCCGGCCGCGTCTACGACCTGCCCGGATGGGACTACTACTCCGAGCTCGCCGTGACGACCGTCGACGCCGTGCGCGCGATGCTCACGGCCTTCACCGGGCAGGCCGAGGCCGCCGACCGCGAGGTCATCTTCCGCACCTGGAGCGTCGGCGTCGGCGCGGTCGGCGACATGCACACGAACGCCGACTCCTACCGCGCCGTGCTCGACGGCATCGAGTCCGAGCAGCTCATCGTCTCGACGAAGTACACGCTCGGCGACTTCTACAGCCACCTGCCGCTCAACGACACCCTCGAGATCGGTGAGCAGCGCCGCATCGTCGAGTTCCAGAGCCGGCGCGAGTTCGAGAACTTCGGCGCGTTCCCGAACGACCTCGGCGTGCTCTACCAGCAGGCATTGCAGCGGTTCATCGCGGCCAACCCCAGGGTCGAGGGCATCTGGACCTGGACGCAGGACGGCGGCCCGTGGCGCGCCGGCCCGCTCTCGCTCGAGCTGAAGGCGGGGTTCTGGCAGCTGCCCGAGCTCAACACCGAGCTCGCCGTGCGCCTCGCCCGCGACCCCGACGCCGACCCGGCGGCCATCACCGCCGACTGGGCACGACGCTGGTTCTCCGACGACCCCGCGACGGTCGACGCGATCGGCCGGGCGATGGCCGACTCCCGCACCGCCATCACCGACGGGCTCTACATCGGGCCGTTCGCCGACCGGCGCGTGTTCGCCATCGGCCTCGAGCCACCGCCCATGATGTGGATCTTCGAGTGGGACATCGTCACGGGCGACAGTGCCGTGCTCGACGTCATCTACGAGGTGAGCCGCGGGCGGCTCGACGAGGCGATCGAGGGCGGCCCGCGCGCGCTCGCCGCAGTGGAGCGCATGCGAGCCGAGATCGAGGCGACGGATGCCGCGAGCTGGCACGATCCGGCGCTGCGCGACGAGTTCCTCGCCACCCTCGACTACCAGGCGAGCACCTACGCGTTCCTCGCCGACTACCGCACCATGTTCCTCAAGCACGCCGAGTGGCACGACACGCATTCGGGCGAGGCCTACGAGGCCTGGGATGCCGCGAGGCTCGCGTACCGGGCGAGCGCCGCCGAGCACGAGGCCGCGTACTCGGGCGATCCGTATCACCCGGCGTACAACCTCACCGCCGCGGAGCTCGGCGTCGACCGCGCCGAGCGCGACCTGCCAATGGCGTGGGCGGCCCGCATCACGCTGCTCCTCCTCGCGGCCTGGCTGGCCTACGGCATCGCCGCCGGGTACGGCAGGGCGAAGTGGCCGGGCGCTCGCGCGGCTCGCGCCATGTGGGTCGCCGCGACGCGACCGTGGCGGGCCGTCGAGGTCACCCGCGACCTCGGGCGACTCGATCGAGCCCTGCTCGTGGCCGTGCCGGCGGTCTTCCTCGCCGCGAGCCGCGGCATCCAGACCTGGTTCCTCGCCGCGTCGCACCTCATCGTGACGCTGGGGTCGTGGCTCGTGTTCGCGATCGCCGTGCTGCTCCTGCTCCGGCTCGCGCGCCGTCCCGCCTGGCCGGTGCTCGCCGCGATCGGCGGTGCCGCGGTGCTCCGCATCGGCCTGCTCCTCGCCGTGCTCACGCCCACAGGCCCCGGCGGGTACTGGTTCGAGTTCTGGACCGACCCGCTCGCCCGCTCGATCTACGTCACGATCGCGTTCGCCGCGTTCGGGTGGGTGATCGTCGCGGCCGGCTGGGCGCTCGCCGTGCAGCTCGGTGCCAGGCGAGCGCTCGGCGCCCTCGTCGCGGCGGTCGGTGCGGTGCTCGCCGTCTTCGGCGCGTTCATCGCGACGCTCGGCCTCGAGTCGGCGCTCACGACGTGGAACGACGAGATGGCGCTCCTGCCATGGGGTCTCTCGCGGATCCTCGGCATCACCGTCTACCTCGACATCCCCGCCGACACGGCGTGGGTCGCCGCGGCTGCGGGCGTCGTGCTCGTCGTCGTCGGGGTGCTCCTGGCGCTGCCGTGGCGTCATCGAAGCCGTGCTGCCGCCGTGGCCTGAGCCGCGGCATCCGTCGCCCCGTGGGTCAGAGGTTCTTGCCGATGTCCCAGAGACGGTCGGGGCGCCCGTCGAGCGCCTCGGCGACCGCGAGCGCCTGATCGTCGGAGAGTGAGGCGACGTAGTCGACGACGCCGCGGCCGATGCCGAGCGACCGCACTTCGGCGGCCTCGGGCGTCGGGACGCCCTCGGGACGGGACTCGCGGAGCCGCGCATAGCCGTCGCTCGCGATCTCGACGAGCTCCTTGAGGCGCTGCGGCACTCGATCGCGATCGTGCTCATCGGTGATCCAGGCGTGGAGTCCCTTGACCGCCCGTGACAGCACCCGGCTGAGGCCGCGCTGGTACATCACGATGTCGGCGCGGTCGAGGATGAAGTGCCGGTGCACGAACTTCAGGATCTCGACCTCATGCCACGCCCGCCGGTCGAGGGTCACGAGTCCGGCACGCACCACGTCGGGCGGCGCCGGCACGACCGACGACTGCAGGTGGCTGATCCAGCGGTTCGTGAACGACGAGAGCGAGCGTTCCGACGCGATCGAGCCGTCGAACTGGATCGCGAGCAGCCCGTCGACGAGGTCTTCGGCGACGACGTCGACGGCGTCGGCGAACGCGTCGTCATCGGCGACCCACGGGTCGCTGCGGCCGAGCTTGCGCCGCAGGCTCTCGAGTGCGCTGCCGGGAGGCGCCGTGCGGGCGGCGAGCGCCTCGTCGTCGAGCCCGCGCAACGGCACGCTCGACTCGATCCAGCCGCGGAACTCGCGCGCGACCGCGCCCTGGCTGAGCACGCCCGCGCGGTAGAAGTCGTCGACGTCGTGGATGGAGTAGGCGATGTCGTCGGCGATGTCCATGATCGAGCACTCGAGCGACTGCTGCAGCGGCGGAAGGCCCGCGCGGGCCTGCTCGAGGTCGAGGGCGTCGATGCCGTAGGCCGAGAACTTCAGGGCGTCCACGCCGTCGGCGGTGCGGCGGAGCCCACGCGGCAGCGGCCCGTCGCTTCCGCCACTCGCGGCCGCGTCGCCGACGTACCGGGTCCACGGGTACTTCGCGACCGCGGTGCGAACCGCCGCCGTGAGGTTGAGGCCCCGTGGCGCCGCCTCGCTCACGTCGAGCGCGGTGAGGATGCGGTAACTCTGCGCGTTGCCCTCGAACCCGTCGACGAGCCCCAGCGTCTCGCGCGCGAGCCGGTCGAGCACACGCTCGCCGAGGTGTCCGAAGGGCGGGTGGCCGAGGTCGTGGGCGCTCGCCGCCGCCTGCACGACCACGGCGTCGCAGCCGTGCTCGAGTGTGAGCGGACGCGCCGGCGACGCGGCATCCGTCAGCTTGACCGCGATCGCGCGTGCGACCGCCGTCACCTTGATCGAGTGGGTGAGCCGGTTGTGGATGAGCGGCCCGGCGCCCGGCTGTGCGATCACCTGGGTCACCGCCGAGAGGCGGGAGAAATACGGGGAGAACCTGATGCGCTCGAGGTCGAGCCGGAACTGCGAGTGCTCGCCGGTGACCTCGGCACTGCTGCGAGGCTCCGGCACCAGGCGGGCCGCTCGTTCCATGGGCATACGCCCAATCTATGCCGCCGAGGCGGGGGAGAGCGGGAGCGGTGCGCCCCGGCATCCCGGGCGGCATCCGCCCAGCTTTACTCTGCCTGCACGGTCGCATACACTTGGTGAGGTTGTTGAAGTCAGCCAAGATTTTCCGCGCCTGTTTTCTGGCTTACCCCCGGTGAAGAACGTGGTCAATCGTGGTGCCTCGACACCCGTGGAACAACGCCGGTCCTCCGGTCGTTCCATAGGGCGGTGGCTCAATTGGTAGAGCAGCGGTCTCCAAAACCGCAGGTTGCAGGTTCGAGTCCTGTCCGCCCTGCGAGCCGGCAGCGATTGCCGGCCCACGAAAGGTGTACCAGGTGGCCCGGAAAGTAATCGACGAACCCAGTGAGGACGTCGTCGCCAACGCGAAGCGCGATCGCGCCTCGCGTCGGAACCCTTTCGCACGCATGGCACTGTTCATTCGACAGGTCATCGCCGAACTCAGGAAGGTCGTCACCCCGACCCGTAAGGAGCTCGTCAGCTTCACGGTCGTGGTGCTCGTGTTCGTCGTCATCATGATGACGCTCGTGTGGGCCATGGACCAGTTGTTCGGGTGGGCAGTGCTGTACGTCTTCGGGACACCGGCGGGCTGATCGGGCTCTCCGCCCGATACTCCGCCGCGGGCTTCCGCAGGCGAGACAGAGGAAAAGGATCAGAAGTGGCAAAGTACGAGCGCGATGACGTCGACTGGGCGACGGCTGCTGAGCAGTCGTCGGAAGACGACGAGGCCCAAGAGGGCTCGTCGCTCGAGCACGACGAGGAGTCCGTGGAGCCTGCCGAGCAGCGCGCGGTGCACATCGTCGACGATGAGGGCAACAACATCGACCTCGATGCGGTGCTCGACGCGATGGCCGAGTCCGCCGATCCCGAGGCCGACGCGGTGATCGACGACGCCCTCGACATCGACTCGCCCGAAGAGGCCGAGGCCGCTGCCGAGGCCACCGAGGAGGAGGCCGAGGAGGCCGCCGACCCGTACGCGGAGTTCCGCGCCGAGCTCCGGTTCCTCCCCGGCAAGTGGTACGTCATCCACTCCTATGCGGGCTTCGAGCGCCGCGTGAAGGCGAACATCGAGCAGCGCCGCGAGTCGATGGCGATGGCCGACTACATCTACCAGGTCGAAGTGCCCATGGAAGACGTGGTCGAGATCAAGAACGGCCAGCGCAAGATGGTCACGCGCGTTCGCATCCCCGGCTACGTGCTCGTGCGCATGGACCTCAACGAGGAGAGCTGGTCGGTCATCCGCCACACTCCCGGGGTTACGGGCTTCGTCGGCAACGCGCACAACCCGACCCCGCTCCGTTTCGAAGAGGCCTTCGGCATGCTGAAGAGCCTCGTCGAGATCAAGGACGTCGCACCCGTCAAGGGAGCGAAGGGCGGTGCGGCCGCAGGTGCGACCCGCGGCATTCCCGCCGAGGTCGACTTCGAGGTCGGCGAGACCATCACGATCAAGGACGGCTCGTTCGCCGGCCTTCCCGGCACGATCAGCGAGATCAAGCCCGAGAGTGGCAAGCTCACCGTGCTCGTCTCGCTCTTCGAGCGCGAGACCCCGGTCGAACTCAGCTTCGACCAGGTCACCAAGCTCTAACCCTCCCAGACAGCACGCAGCGGCCCTCCGGTACCATCGGAGGGTTGTGCTGCGTTCAGCACGGACGCAGCACCACAGATCACCGCCGCCCGGAACGGCCGGGCGTGCGGGAGAGTGCCCCTCACGGGGCGTTCGAACAGAAAGAGAGAAATCATGGCACCGAAGAAGAAGGTCACCGGTCTGATCAAGCTTCAGATCAAGGCCGGCGCCGCGAACCCGGCCCCGCCCATCGGCCCGGCCCTGGGTCAGCACGGCGTGAACATCATGGAGTTCTGCAAGGCCTACAACGCGGCGACCGAAGCCCAGCGCGGCAACGTCATCCCCGTTGAGATCACGGTCTACGACGACCGTTCGTTCACCTTCATCCTGAAGACCCCGCCCGCCGCCGAGCTCATCAAGAAGGCCGCCGGCGTCGCGAAGGGCTCGGGCGTCCCGCACACCACCAAGGTCGGCAAGCTGACCCAGGCACAGGTGCGCGAGATCGCCGAGGCGAAGATGGTCGACCTCAACGCCAACGACCTCGACGCCGCGTCGAAGATCATCGCGGGCACCGCTCGCTCGATGGGCATCACGGTCGAATAGGCCTCGACGGATGCCACGCGGCATCCGTTCACCAGAACTCAGCATCCGTGGCAGCGCCCGCCAGGCGCAGATGACCACACTCTCTCAAGGAGAAACAACATGGCACAGAAGTCCAAGGCCTACCGGGCCGCGGTCGAGAAGATCGAAGACGGCAAGTTCTACACCCCGAGCGAGGCAGTCGCCCTCGCGAAGGAGACCGGCTCGGCGAAGTTCGACTCGACCATCGAGGTCGCGCTGAAGCTCGGCGTCGACCCCCGCAAGGCAGACCAGATGGTGCGCGGCACCGTCATCCTCCCGCACGGCACCGGCAAGACCGCCCGCGTCATCGTGTTCGCAACCGGCCCCGCGGCCGAGGCTGCGATCGCGGCCGGCGCCGATGAGGTCGGCGGCGCCGAGCTCATCGAGAAGGTGGCCGCCGGCTACACCTCGTTCGACTCGGCGGTCTCGACCCCCGAGCTCATGGGCCAGGTCGGCCGTCTCGGCAAGGTGCTCGGTCCCCGTGGCCTCATGCCGAACCCGAAGACCGGCACGGTCACCCCGAACGTCGGCCAGGCCGTCTCCGACATCAAGGGCGGCAAGATCGAGTTCCGCGTCGACAAGCACGCCAACGTGCACTTCGTCGTCGGCAAGGCCTCCTTCTCGACCGAGCAGCTCGAGGAGAACGCCAAGGCCGCCCTCGAAGAGGTCGTGCGCCTGAAGCCGTCGAGCTCCAAGGGCCGTTACATCCAGAAGGGTGCGGTGTCGACGACGTTCGGCCCCGGCATCCCCCTCGACGTCAACGCCATCTAGTCTCACGCAGTCTGCACGAAGGGCTCGCCGGTTCGCCGGCGGGCCCTTCGTCGTCGTTCGTGCGGCGATCGCGTCGGACCGGTCATGGACCGAGGCGGGCGATGAATGTTCGCAGCTGTGCATCGAAGGCGGGCCCGGTGCAGTCGTGGCCGAGTCCGGGGAGCTCAGTGAATCGCGAGTCGGGGATCGCACTCGCGATCGCGTGTGCCGCTGAGTACGAGCTGCGCGTGTCGGCGGTGCCCCGGATCACGAGCGCGGGCACGCGGATGCGGGAGAGAACGGGTCGAAGGTCGAGGCGCGCGAACGCTTCGAGCACGGCGCCGGTCGTGTCAGGGCGCCAGGCGATGACCGCCTGACGTGCGGTCGCGAGTCGCTCGGGCGCGGCACGGCGCTCGAAGACCGTCTCGAGGAATCCGTCGACCCATTCCTCGGCCGGCGTCGTGCGCGTGGACTCGACCGCCGCGATGCGCTGCTCGAGATCATCGGCGGGCAGGGATCCGGCCCACCCTGCGTAGGGCCCGGCGAGCACGAGCGCGCGGGGGACCTCGGGATGATCGCGGGCGAGCAGCAACGCCATGACGGACCCGAGCGAGAGCCCGCAGACGACCGGGCGATCGAGGCCGAGCGCGGCGATGAAGCCCGCCAGCACGTCGGCCCAGTCACTGGCGGTCCAGCCGGACGGCACGTCGCTCGAGCCGCCGCATCCCGGTGCGTCCCAGGCGACCACATCGTGACCGGACTCGAGCGCCCGGATGTCAGCGCTCCAATCGCCGGAGTCGCCGAAGGCGCCGTGCAGAAGGATGATCGGAACGCCGAATCCACCCCGGCGGTACGTGATCGTGAGGCCGCCGACTCGCACCGAGTCCATGGCGCCGATGCTACGACGATCGGCGATCGTCGGCACCGCGTCGAGGACGAGCGTCCCGCCCGAAGGCGGCCGGCGTGGTGTCGGTGGCCGTCCTCATGTCACGGGGCCGGCGTACGCTGGCGCTATTAGTGAACGAACCAGCGCTGTCGTCGCCTCGGTCGCCACCCTCGGCGCTGAGCGGCGCCGCAGCTCCGAGCCCGTCGATGACGAGCGGCGGCACCACGGCTACGAGTGGTCCTCGTCCTGAGCGGTTCACGCTTCAGGCGATGACGCTGAACGAGCGCTCCCCGGTGGCGGTGAGCTCCGTGACATCCGTGCGCTCGACCATCGCGCCGCGCGGGCCGGTGGCGAGCCAGTCGAGCATGGCGGCGACGGATGCCTCGTCACCCTCGATCTCGGCCTCGACGGTGCCGTCGGGGCGATTGCGCACCCAGCCGCCCAGCTCGAGGCGGCGCGCCTCGGCGCGAGCGGCGTAGCGGAAACCCACGCCCTGCACGTATCCGTGCACGACGACGTGTCGGCGAATCACTCCTTCAGCGTATTCGTCGGCGGCGGCGGCCACGGCGGCGACGCCGGCGCGTCCGGTGCGACGGACGACCGGCGAGCGCTCCGCGCGTACCATGACGCCATGGGGGAAGTCAGCGACTACATCGCCGCGCTGGAGGGGCCCGAGCGCGACGTCATCGAGCGGATCCGGTCGCGCGCCGTCTCGCTCGTGCCCGAGGCGGTCGAGGGCGAGAGCTACGGCATGCCGGCACTGCGGTACCGGGACTCCCCGCTGCTCAGCATCATGGTGGCGAAGCGGCACATCGGGCTCTACCCGTACAGTCCGCGGGTGGTCGGCGCGGTCGAAGCCGAGCTCACCGAGTATTCGTGGTCGAAGGGGACGATCAGGTTCACGCCGGAGCATCCGCTGCCCGACTCGCTCGTCGACCGCATCATCCTGCTGCGTCGCGACGAGATCGACACGGCGAAGAGGCCCTGAGCGCAGGACGACACGCCGATTCGGCCCCGAAACAGGAAGACGCGACCTGTTCTGGTCGCGTCTTCCCGCTTCCGCCGTGTTCAGCTGCGGCGTCAGCCGATGCGGATGAGCTTCTTGTTGACGAACTCGTCAGCGCCGAGGCGGCCCATCTCGCGGCCGGTGCCCGAACGCTTCACGCCGCCGAACGGCAGCTCGGCGCCGTCCATGAGCACGCCGTTCACGAACACCATGCCGGCCTCGATGCGGTCGGCGACGCGCATGGCCTGCTCGTCGTCGGTCGTGAAGACGTAGGACCCGAGGCCGAACGGGATGTCGTTGGCGAGCTCGATCGCCTCGTCTTCGCTCGTGGCGCGGTAGACCTGCGCGACGGGTCCGAAGAACTCCTCCTTCGATGCGGGGTTGTCGCGCGAGACATCCGCCAGCACCGTCGTCTGGAAGAACGCGCCGTCACGCGAGCCGCCGCGCACGACCGTGGCGCCGTGCTCGACGGCGCGCTTGACCTGGTCGTCGAGGTTCTCGGCGGCCTTGAGCGACGAGAGCGGACCGAGCGCGGTTCCCTCGGCGGTGGGGTCACCGGGCTCGACCTCGGCGAGCTTCGCGGTGAACTTCTCGACGAACGGCTCGTACAGCTCGTCGATCACGATGAAGCGCTTCGCGGCGTTGCACGACTGCCCGTTGTTGTCGAGCCGCGCGTCGACCGCGGCCTGGACGGTGCCGTCGAGGTCATCGGTCGACAGGAGCACGAACGGGTCGGAACCACCCAGTTCGAGCACGACCTTCTTCAGGTGCTTGCCGGCGATCGCGGCGACGGCCGATCCGGCGCGCTCGGATCCGGTCAGTGAGACGCCCTGCACCCGCGGGTCGGCGATGACCTGCTCGATCTGCTCGTGCGAGGCGTAGATGTTCACGTACACGCCGTGCTCGGCCCCGGCGTCGGTGAACATCTGCTCGATCGCCGCGGAGGATTCGGGGCACTGCTCGGCGTGCTTCAGCAGGATCGTGTTGCCGATGACGACGTTCGGGCCGGCGAAGCGGGCGACCTGATAGTAGGGGAAGTTCCACGGCATGACGCCGAGGAGCACGCCCACCGGTGCGCGGCGGATGACGGCGCTGCCCGACCCGGCGAGCAGCTCGATCGGCTGGTCGGCGAGCAGCCCCTCGGCGTTGTCGACGTAGAACCGGTAGATGTCGGCGGCGAAGTCGACTTCTCCGAGTGCCTGCTCGATGGGCTTGCCCATCTCGCGCACGATGATCTCGGCCAGCTCCTGGCGGCGCTCGATGTGCAGGTCGGCGACGCGGGCGATGATCGCGGCGCGCTCCTGCACGCTCGCCGAGCGCGCCCAGCCTCGGTAGGCGGCGTCGGCGGCGCCGATGGCCTGGTCGAGCTCGGCGTCGGTGATGGTCGGGTAGGTCTTGAGCGTCTCCCCGGTGGCCGGGTTGACGACGGCGTAGCTCATGGGACTCCTCGTTCGATGGGTATGGTGCTGCATCGGTCACCGCGCAAGGCAGGTGTCGACGCTGCACACCTGACGCCAAGCCTATGCGGGATCATCGAGCATGTGGATCGACAGGGTGTCACTTCTGCCGCATCTGTTGGACGCGTTGTACAGCAGGCCCGGCGAGTCGGCATGGGTAGGGTGACGGCATGGCACCGATGACGGGCGACGGCGTGCTGGGCGGCATCCGCGTCGCCGACTTCTCGCGCGTGCTCGCCGGGCCGTACGCCACGATGATGCTCGCCGACTTCGGGGCCGACGTCGTGAAGATCGAGTCGCCCACGGGCGATGACACGAGGCACTGGCGTCCACCGGTCGACGCCTCGGGGCAGGCCACGTACTTCGGCAGCGTCAACCGCAACAAGCGATCGGTCGCGCTCGACCTCACCGATGCCGCGGGGCTCGACGAGGCGCGCCGGCTCGCGGCATCCGCCGATGTCGTCATCGAGAACTTCCGGCCGGGCGTCATGGAACGTTTCGGGCTCTCGTACGAGGTGGTGCGCGCCGTGAACCCGGGCGTCGTCTACTGCTCGATCACCGGATTCGGCGCGGGTGAGGGCGCCGAGCTCGCGGGTTACGACCTGCTCGTGCAGGCGGTCGGCGGGCTCATGAGCATCACGGGCGAGCCCGACGGCGATCCGGCGAAGGCCGGGGTCGCGCTCGTCGACGTGCTCACCGGCCAGAACGCGGTCGCCGGCATCCTGCTCGCCCTTCGGGAGCGCGATCGCACGGGTCGGGGCCAGCTCGTCGAAGTGAACCTGCTCTCGAGCCTGCTGTCGGCGCTCACGAACCAGGCCGCGTCGACCCTCGCGACCGGCGCCCCACCGCGTCGGCTCGGCAACGCGCACCCGAGCATCGCCCCGTATGCCGCGTTCCGTGCCGCCGATCGAGAGCTCGTCATCGCCGTCGGCAACGACCGGCAGTTCGGGGCACTCGCGGGGGTCCTCGGGCTCGCGCCCGAGCTCGTCGACGACCCGCGCTTCGCGAGCAACGCCGACCGCGTCGCCCACCGCGCCGAGCTGACGACCCTCATCGAGCAGCGGCTCGCCGCGGCATCCGCTGCGCACTGGATCGAGGCCCTGTCGGCCGCGAGCGTGCCTGCGGGCCTCGTGAACGACGTCGCCGAGGCCATCGCGTTCGCCGAGTCCCTCGGGCTCGAGCCCGTCGCCCAGACTCTCGCAGGCGCGCAGCGAAGTCGCACGATCGCGAATCCGATCGGGCTCTCAGGAACGCCCGCCGCCTACCGCACGCCGCCGCCGTCGCTCGACGAGCACGCCGGCGCCGACTGGCATCCGACCCCCTCGAAAGGACCCTGCCGATGACCGTCACCGCCCCGCGGATCGACGCCGTGTTCGACCTCGATGCCCTGCTCGGAGAGGAGGAGCGCGAGTGGCAGCAGAAGGCGCGAGCGTTCGCCCAGGAGCGCATCCTGCCGGTCATCGAAGACGACTTCGAGACCAAGCACTTCCGCCACGAGCTCGTGAAGGAGCTCGGTGCCGCGGGCTTCCTCGGCATGCACCTGCAGGGCTACGGATGCGCCGGTGCGGGCGCCGTCTCGTACGGGCTCGTGTGCCTCGAGCTCGAGGCGGCCGACAGCGGGTGGCGCACCTTCGTGTCGGTGCAGGGCTCGCTCGCGATGAGCGCCATCCACCGCTACGGGTCCGAGGAGCAGAAGCAGCGGTGGCTGCCCGGCATGGCGGCCGGCGACCTGATCGGATGCTTCGCGCTCACCGAGCCGCAGGGCGGCAGCGATCCCGCCGGCATGACCACGACCGCGCGCCGCGACGGCGACGGCTGGGTCATCGACGGCGCGAAGCGCTGGATCGGACTCGGTTCGCTCGCCGACGTCGCCGTGGTGTGGGCAAAGGTCGATGACGGCGCCGGCGACGGGCGCGGTGATGGCGGCCGCGCGGTGCGCGGGTTCCTCGTTCCGACCTCGACGCGCGGGTTCACGGCGACGCCCATCGAGGGCAAGCTCTCGATGCGCGCGTCGGTGCAGTGCGACATCGTGCTCGATGGCGTGCGGGTCGGCGACGACGCGATCCTGCCCGGAGCGAAGGGGTTGTCGGGGCCGTTCGGGTGCCTCAACGAGGCGCGCTACGGCATCGTGTGGGGGGCGATGGGCGCGGCCCGCTCGTGTCTGGAAGCCGCGATCGAGCGTTCCACCTCGCGGGAGGTGTTCGGCAGGCCGATCGGCGCGAACCAACTCGTGCAGGCGAAGCTCGCCGACATGTTCCTCGAGGTCGAGAAGGGGATCCTCCTCGCCCTGCACCTCGGCAGGCTCAAGGAGCGTGGCGCCCTCACGGCGGCGCAGATCTCGGTGGGCAAGCTCAACAGCGTGCGCGAGGCGCTGCACATCGCGCACGAGGCGCGCGCGATCCTCGCGGGCGACGGCATCACGAACGCGTGGCCCGTCATGCGGCACGCTGCGAACCTCGAGTCGGTGCGCACGTACGAGGGCACCGACGAAATCCACCAGCTGATCCTCGGGCGCGAGCTGACGGGCTTGAGCGCGTTCTGACACGCCCGGCTCCATGCCGCGAGTGGCCGCCGGTGGCGCGGCGCCGGGAACGGCGAAGGGCGAACGGCGAAGGGCGCCCCCGGCCGAAGCCGGCGGGCGCCCTCGAGCACATGCCGGGTCAGTTGACGCCGGGGATGACGATCCAGCGGTTGAGGAGCACCAGCCACACGGCGATGAACACGAGTGCCGCGATCGTGATGGCGCGGCCCGTGCGGCCTCCGAGGAAGAGCGCGACGACGAGCACGATCAGCGTGACGATGCCGAGCACGAGCGATCCGAACGGGATGCCGGGCAGGAACAGCGACAGCAGGAAGAGCGCAGCGACGACGAGCTCGATGACGCCGATGATGGTCGAGCCGCCACGACCGCGGAGACGCAGGATGCCGTCGACGAGCGCGAGCGCTCCGCCGATGAGCGCGATGATGAGGAGCCAGGTCAGGGTGATCATGAGTTCCTTCGGGTTGGTGTGGGGGTGCACCGCGACGTGGGAGAGGACTCCCACGCCGGCGCCAGCATATCGGCGTGCTTCCGCGCGCCGCGAGGGGTTGCCCGCGACGCGCCGCACACGGTATTCCGCGTCGCGCATGCACGAGCGCGGGAGGCATCCGCCGCGAATGCCGGCGATCCGGAATGAAACCCGGAGTAACGCCGTTTCCTTCACGGACGAGCCCGTGATGGACTCGATCCCGGCGGTTGTCCGACGACACGCTCGCAGCCCGACCTCCCCACGAACGGAGCACACCATGACCCGCGCCCCCCGCGCCCGTACCCTGCTCGGCCTCGCCGCGGCATCCGTCGCCGCATTGGCCCTCGCCGCCTGCTCGACCGGCGCGCCCGCCGCGAGCGAGTCCGCCGGCGACGACGAGTACGGGCTCGTGAACGCGGGCACGCTCACCGTGGCGACCGAAGGCACCTACCGCCCCTTCAGCTTCCACGAAGACGGCTCCGGCGACCTCGTCGGCTACGACGTGGAGGTCGCCGAGGCGGTCGCCGACAAGCTCGGGCTCGAGATCGAGTTCGAGGAGACGCAGTGGGACGCGATCTTCGCGGGCCTCGACGCCGGCCGCTTCGACGTGATCGCGAACCAGGTCTCGATCAACCCCGAGCGTGAGGAGCAGTACCTGTTCAGCTCGCCGTACACGGTGTCGCCCGGCGTCATCGTCGTCAAGGAGGGCGACACCTCGATCTCGAGCTTCGACGACCTCGCAGGCAAGACCACCGCGCAGTCGCTCACGAGCAACTGGTACGCGCTCGCGCAGGAGTCGGGCGCCAACGTCGAGGCCGTCGAGGGCTGGGCGCAGGCCGTCACCCTCCTCGAGCAGGGCCGCGTCGACGCGACCATCAACGACAAGCTCACCTACCTCGACGACGTGCAGACGAACGGCGAGCGGGGCCTCGCGGTCGCGGCTGAGACCGACGACCCGTCGCTGAGCGCGTTCGCCCTCACGAAGGACAAGGCCGACCTCGTCGCCGCGATCGACGCCGCCCTCGAGGAGCTCCGCGCCGAGGGCGTGCTCGCCGAGCTCGGTGAGAAGTACTTCGGCGCCGACGTCTCGGAGTAAACCGCCCGTGCGGGCCCGACGGCCCGCGGTCCCCGCGTTGTCGACGTCGCCGCGACGTGCGACGCTGGGTGATCGCGGGCCGTTCGCCGGCCCGCCTCCCAGATCGAAGGCGGTGAGGCGATGAGCGGCTGGCAGCTGTTCCTCGATTCCTTCTGGCCCCTCGTGTGGGGCGCCGTGAGCGGAACTATTCCGCTCGCGCTCGCCTCCTTCGCGATCGGCCTCGTGCTCGCACTCGGCATCGCCCTGCTCCGGCTCTCGAAGAACCGGGTGCTCTCGGGCTTCGCGCGGTTCTACATCTCGGTGATCCGCGGTACGCCGTTGCTGGTGCAGCTCTTCGTGATCTTCTACGGCCTGCCCTCGCTCGGGCTCGTCATCGACCCGTGGCCGAGCGCGATCATCGCGTTCTCGCTCAACGTCGGCGGGTACGCCGCCGAGGTCATCCGTGCCGCGATCCTCTCCGTGCCGAAGGGGCAATGGGAGGCCGGGTACACGATCGGGATGTCGAACGGCATGACGCTTCGCCGCCTGATCCTGCCCCAAGCGGCCAGGGTCTCGGTGCCGCCGCTCTCGAACACCTTCATCTCGCTCGTGAAGGACAGCTCGCTCGCCTCGCTCATCCTCGTGACCGAGCTGTTCCGGGTGGCGCAGGAGATCGCCGCGTTCAGCACCGAGTTCATGCTGATCTACCTCGAGGCGGCGCTCATCTACTGGGTCATCTGCATCGTGCTCGCGAGCGGGCAGGGCATGCTCGAGAAGAGGTTGGACCGCTATGTCGCAACGTGATCCCAATGGCGAAGCGCGGCGGCCGGATGCCCCGGGCGGAGACCCGCTCGCCCCGGTCGCTCGTCCCGACGACTCGATGCTGCTCACCGCACGCGGCATCCGCAAGTCGTTCGGCGACAACGAGGTGCTGCGTTCGATCGATCTCGAGGTGCGACGCGGCGAGGTCGTCGTGCTCATCGGGCCGAGCGGCTCGGGCAAGACGACGGTGCTGCGGTCGCTGAACGGGCTGGAGACACCGGATGCCGGCACCATCGACTTCGCGGGCGGGCCCGTGCTCGACTTCGCGACGCCGATCACGAAGGCTCAGCGCTTCGCGCTGCGCGACCGCTCGGCGATGGTGTTCCAGCAGCACAACCTCTTTCCGCACATGACGGTCATCGAGAACGTCATCGAGGGGCCGCTGCGCGTGCAGCGAGTGCCGAAGGCGCGGGCGATCGCCGAGGCATCCGCGCTGCTCGACCGGGTGGGGCTCGCCGAGAAGCGCGACGCCTACCCGTTCGAGCTCTCTGGCGGGCAGCAGCAGCGGGTCGGCATCGTGCGCGCCCTCGCGCTGAGACCACAGCTGCTGCTCTTCGACGAGCCGACGAGCGCGCTCGACCCCGAGCTCGTGGGCGAGGTGCTGCAGGTGATCAAGGAGCTCGCCGACGAGGGCTGGACGATGGTCGTCGTCACCCACGAGCTGAGCTTCGCGCGCCAGGCCGCCGACGAGGTGCTCTTCATGGACGGTGGCGTGGTGGTCGAGCGCGGCGCGCCCAAGCAGATCTTCACGAACCCGTCGCACGAGCGCACGCGGCGCTTCCTCGATCGGATCCTGCGGCCACTCGACTGAGCGCTGGCGTACCGTGGATGCCATGCCCGCTCGCAGCCCCGGAGTCACGGTTCGGGGCCGCGCAGTGAGGCGCGGTCTCGGCGTCTTCCGCCTGCTCGTCGCGGCGCTCGAGGTCGTCGCCCTCGTCGGCAACTTCCAGTACGTGCTCGGGTTCCGCTTCTTCGCGACGACGAACTTCTTCAGCTACTTCACCGTGCAGTCGGCGATCGGCGCCGTCGTGACGCTCGTGATCGCCGGCGCCTTCGCCCTGCTCACCCCGAGGGACCCGGCGTGGCTCGGCATCCTCCGAACGATGGTCACGGTCTACGTGCTCATCTCGGGAATCGTGTTCGGGCTCATCGTCGTGCAGGCGTCGACGCGCGACTACCGCGTCGACGTGCCATGGTCGGACACGCTGCTGCACTTCGTCGTGCCCGGGCTCGCGGTCATCGCGTGGACGACCGACAGCGTGCTCGCGGTCAATCCGCGCGTGCCGTGGTCGACCGTCGGCTGGGTGCTGGTGTATCCCTCGGTCTGGCTCGTGTACACCCTCGTTCGCGGCGCCG
This sequence comes from Agromyces ramosus, assembly GCF_030817175.1. Taxonomy (NCBI): domain Bacteria; kingdom Bacillati; phylum Actinomycetota; class Actinomycetes; order Micrococcales; family Microbacteriaceae; genus Agromyces; species Agromyces ramosus. The sequence continues at coordinate 2,466,892 of NZ_JAUSYY010000001.1, forward strand.
ACGTCGGGTGGTACCCGTACTTCTTCCTCGACGAGGCACAGGTCGACGGCCCGGCGGGCGTCGCCCTCTACTGCGCGCTCGTGGTCGTGATCTTCGTGGCCCTGACCGCCGTGCTCGTGGCCGTCAACCGGGCGTTGTGGCGTAGGGGGCGAGGTCGGCGAGAATCGCCTCGCGGAACTCCTCGTCGTCGAGAGGCTCGAGTCGCGTCGCCTGCTGCGCAGCGATGACGCCGACGAGCACCGCCTCATCGGTGCCGCGGCCGACATCGATCCAGGCGGAGACGGCCGGGTCGGCTGCGACGAGGGTGAGCACGTTCGGTGCGGCGGCGGTGGTGGCCGGGGGGTCGGGCGTCGCGGCATCCGCTCGCCAGAACGCGGACTCGAACCGGAGCCAGACCAGGTCGACGATGCCCATGCCGAGCATCGAGATCGCACGCTGGTGCCGCAGCGGCAGCGACGGGCTGAAGCGCAGCGTGTCGGTCTTCAGCACGCCGAGCGGCACCGTCACGACCGCACGGTCGACGGTGAGCGATTCACCAGAGTCGAGTCGCAGGCTGACCCGCCGGTCGTTGTAGGCGATGCGGGTCACGACGCTCGACACGGCGATGTCGGCGGTGCTCGCGAGCGAGTCGACGTAGTCGGCCAGGCGTCCGGTGATGAGGCGTGTGGGCTGCTGTCGCCGCTCGGCGTCGTAGCCGAGCGCCGAGACCTGGGCGGTCGTGGCTCCTGTCGCGGGCTGCACCTCGCTCACGATCGTGTGCGCGAGCCACTCGCCCGGCGTCACACCGGCACCGTCGGGTCCGCCCACGAGAGGAACGACCCCTGAGTCGACGAGCGCGGTGGCGAGTGAGACGTCGCGCTGCTGGGCGGCGGCCCACGCCTGCGCCGCGGCGACCGCCTCGGCACCGGTCGGTGGGATCGGCGCGGGTACCCCACTCGGCGTGCGAGCCTCGACGACCGGGCGGAACGGCACGGTCGCGACGGATGCCTCGGCGAGCGCCCCCCGCAGCGCGTCGTCGCTCACGAACATCGCCCCCAGCTGCAGGGGCTTGTCGAAGCCGTCGGCGTCGACGGAGTCGACGCGTCCGCCGACCCGGCCGCGCGCCTCGATGACGACGACCTCGAAGCCCGCCTCGAGCAGGGCACGCGCGGCGGTGAGTCCCGCGATGCCCGCGCCGACGACGGCGACGCGCTCGCCGGGTTCGCCGAGGCGGATGAGCTCTTCAGCGGCGTGGAATCCGGATGCCTGTGCGCCGTGCAGCGTGCCCGGCGACTCGGGGTCGCAGGCCTCGCCGGCGATCAGCAGCCGGTCGGCGACGGGCTGGGCGAGCGCCTCGCGGAGCCTGCGATCGGCGCCGACGGCATCGAAGCTGAAGGAGCCGCGAGCGAACGGGTCGGTGCCCCACCTCGACCGGCGCATGGCGGTGGGCGTGGGAACGCCGCCGGCCGGCGGCGTGGGCGTGGGGGTCGGCGTGGCGCTCGGCGTCGACGTCGGCCGCGGGGTGGGGCTCGGCTCGGGCGACGTGCAGCTCGCGAGCGCCACCGCCGCGAGGCCTGACAACGAAGCGGCGAGGAAGGTTCGCCGGGCCATGCCGCCGGGCGTCGCCCGTGAGTCCATGGGATTCAGGCTAGCCGACGCGTGGTCGCCGGCCGTTGGATCGGCGCGGTTCGCGTCGTTGGAGGCATCCGTCGCCGCAGCGCGCAGCGCGCAGCGCGCTACGCCACGTACCCGTCGGCGATGGAGAGCGCCTCGTCGATGATGTCGAGGCCGCGCACGAGCTCGGCCTCGGTGATGACGAGCGGCGGCGCGACGTGCAAGCGGTTGAAGTGGACGAACGGCCAGAGGCCCCCCTGCTTGCACGCGGCGGCGACCGCGGCCATCGGCGCGGCATCGGCCCCGCTCGCGTTGAACGGCACGAGGGGCGCGCGCGAAGAGGCATCCGACACGAGCTCGATCGCCCAGAACAGGCCGAGCCCGCGCACCTCGCCGACTGACGGATGCCGCTCGGCCATCCCCAGCAGTCGGGGCTCGACGACGCGCGAACCGAGGTCGCGCACGCGCTCGAGGATTCCATCGCGCTCGAAGACCTCGAACGTCGCGACGCCGGCGGCGCAGGCGAGCGGATGTCCCGAATACGTGAGTCCGCCCATGAACGCCACCGTGTCGAAGTGTTCGGCGATGCGTTGCGAGATGACGACGCCACCGAGCGGCACGTAGCCCGAGTTGACGCCCTTCGCGAAGGTGATGAGGTCGGGCACGACGTCGAACGCGTTCACCGCGAACCACTCGCCGACGCGGCCGAAGCCCACCATCACCTCATCGGCGATGTACACGATGCCGAACCGGTCGCAGAGCTCGCGTACCCCCTGCAGGTAGCCGGGCGGCGGCACGAGCACGCCGTTCGTGCCGACGATCGTCTCGATGATGATCGCCGCGATCGTGCCGGCGCCCTCGAGGATGATGACCTGCTCGAGGTGCGCGAGCGCGCGCGATGCCTCCTGCTCAGGGCTGTCGGCGTGAAACGACGACCGGTACGGGTACGGCCCGAGGAAGTGCGCGACGCTGCCGTCGCTCGGCTCGTTCGCCCAGCGGCGCGGGTCGCCCGTGAGCGAGATCGCGGTGGCGGTGCCGCCGTGGTAGCTGCGGTACATCGAGAGCACCTTGCGGCGGCCGGTCACGGCTCGCGCCATGCGCACGGCGTACTCGTTGGCGTCGGTGCCGCCGTTCGTGAAGAACACCCGGTCGAGGTCGCCGGGCGACACCTCGGCGATGCGACGCGCGAGGTCGCCTCTGACATCCGATGCCATCGACGGCTGGATCGTCGAGAGCCGGCCGGCCTGCTGCTGGATCGCCGCGACGAGGTCGGGGTGCTGGTGCCCGAGGTTCAGGTTCACGAGCTGCGAACTGAAGTCGAGGTACGCGTTGCCCTGGTAGTCCCAGAACGTCGAGCCCTCGCCCGCGGCGACCGGCAGCGGGTCGATGAGGGCCTGCGCGCTCCAGGAGTGGAACACGTGCGCGCGGTCATCGGAGCGCACCTGCGCCTCGGCTGCGGCGTCGGGCAGCGGATGCCACGTGCCGCGCCGGTCGGCGTACGTCGCCGTCGCGGCATCCGCCGGCTCCGGTGCATGCATCGCCTGGGTCGCCGACGTCGGGGTGATCGTGTCGCTCATGTGCGTGCTCCGCTTCAGTGGTTCGACGGGAAGCCGAGGCTGATCTGCGACTCGTTCGGGTCGGGCCAGCGCGTGGTGACGACCTTCGAGCGGGTGTAGAAGTGCACCGACTCGGGACCGTAGATGTGCGAGTCGCCGAAGAGCGAGTTCTTCCAGCCGCCGAACGAGTAGGCGCCGATCGGCACGGGGATGGGCACGTTGACCCCGACCATGCCGACCTCGACGTCGATCTCGAACTGACGGGCCGCGCCGCCGTCGCGGGTGAAGATCGCGACGCCGTTGCCGAAGGCGTTGCCGTTGACGAGCGCGATGGCCTCGTCGTAGTTCTCGACGCGAACGACCGAGAGCACGGGGCCGAAGATCTCGTCGTCGTAGGCCCTCATGCCCGGCTCGACGTGATCGAGGAGGCTCACGCCGACGAAGAATCCGTCGCCGTCGAACACCTTCGCGGTGCCGTCGACGACGACCGTGGCGCCCTCGGCGGCCGCGCCCGTGACGTAGGAGGCGACCTTGTCGCGGTGCTCGCGCGTGATGAGCGGACCCATCTCGCTCGCGGCATCCGTGCCGTCGCCGATGACGAGGGCGTCCATGCGCGAGCGCACCGCCGCGACGAGGTCGTCGGCGACGTCGCCGACCGCGACCAGCACCGACACGGCCATGCAGCGCTCGCCGGCCGAGCCGTAGGCGGCCGAGATGGCGGCGTCGGCCGCGCCCTCGAGGTCGGCGTCGGGCATGACGACCATGTGGTTCTTCGCGCCGCCGAGGGCCTGCACGCGCTTGCCCTGCTGCGAGGCGCGCTCGTAGATGGAGCGGGCGATCGGCGTCGAGCCGACGAAGCTCACGGCGCGAACGTCGGGGGAGTCGAGGATCGCGTCGACCGCGACCTTGTCGCCGTGCACGACGTTGAGCACGCCGTCGGGCAGCCCCGCCTCCTGGAACAGCCTCGCGAGGAAGACCGAGGCGCTCGGGTCCTTCTCCGACGGCTTCAGCACCACGGTGTTGCCGCAGGCGATGGCGCTCGCCACCATCCAGAGCGGCACCATCACGGGGAAGTTGAACGGGGTGATCGCCCCGACCACGCCGACCGGCTGCTTCGTCGAGTGCACGTCGACGCCGCGGGCGACCTGCTCGGAGTGCTCGCCCTTCAGCAGGTGCACGAGACCGGCGGCGAACTCCACGTTCTCGATGCCCCGCGAGATCTCACCCGCGGCGTCCGACAGCACCTTGCCGTGCTCGCTCGTGACGATCGCGGCGAGCTCGCCCTGCCGCTCGACGAGCAGCTGCCGCAGGCGGAAGAACACGTCGGCGCGCTTCACGAGGCCCGTCGCGCGCCAGCCGGGCAGTGCCGCCTTCGCCGCCGCGATCGCACGCTCGACCTCGGCGGTCGACGCGAATGCGACCTCGTGCTGGCGCTCGCCGGTGGCGGGGTTGAAGACCGGACCGGTGCGCTCGGCGTCGGCGGTCTCGTCGCCGTCGACGAAGTGTCGGATGAGGCTCATGTGGTTCCTTCGGGTCGTCGGTGACGGATGCTGCTGGCCGCCGATTCGGCGACTGCCGCCGCTCGGCGACCGGGCGAATCGGACACACTGCCCGGCAGTCGTCTAGGCTGGCGATCCCAGTGTCACACGGGTGGAGCGGTGCAGGAGAGGCGCAGTTGATGGCAGATCGTCGCGAAGATGAGACGAACCGAACGGATCGTCCGAGCCACGTGGTGCACGACGACGGCCTGCCCACGGTGCGGGAGATCGTCGCCCTCGACGCGGTGGTGGACGGCGTGCCCGAGGTGCTCGTCGGCGGTGATGCCCTCCACGCCAGGGTGCGGTGGGCGCACGTCTCCGACAGCCCCGGGGTGGCCCGCCTCCTCGACGGCGGGGAGCTGCTGCTCTCCACGGGTGCAGGCTGGCCGACCGATCTGGGCGAGCTCCGCGCCTTCATCGAGGGCCTCGCCGCCGTCGGCATCTCCGGGCTCGTGCTCGAGCTCGGCGTGCACTACCGCTACGTGCCCGCCGTCGTCGAGGCGACTGCCCGCGAGCGTGGTCTCGCGCTCATCGCGCTCCACCGCGAGGTGAAGTTCGTCACGCTCACCGAGGCCGTGCACAGCCGCATCATCTCCGAGCAGACCGAGGCGCTGCGGGCTCGCGACGAGGTGCGCGAGCGCTTCACCGCCCTGGCGCTGCGCGGCTCGCCCGCCGACTTCATCGTGCAGCAGCTCGCGCAGACGCTCGGCGCGGCCGTCGTGCTCGAGAACCTCGCCCACGAGGTCGTGGCCGCCGAGGTGCCGCTCGCCGCCGAGGAGGACCTGTTCACCCGGTGGGAGGCCCGGTCGCGCCGCGCGCATCGGCAGCACGGGCAGGGCCACGCCGGCAGCCGTGCCGCGGCCGCCGACGAGTGGCTCATCGTGCCGGTCGAGGCGCGGGGCATCCGCTGGGGTCAGCTCGTCGCCCTGCCCGGTCCGGCGCATCCCGCCGGACGCACGAGCGTGCTCGAGCAGGGGGCCATCGCGCTTGCCCTCGGGCGGCTCGCCGACGGCGACGCCGACGAGTGGGTGCGCATCGGACGGCAGCGCCTCGTCGACGGGCTGCTCACCGGCCGGTTCGCGGGCCTGCCCGGGGCATCCGCCCGGCTCGAGGCCGCGGGCCTGCCCATCGACGGCGCCCGTCTCCTCGGCGTGGTCGTCACCGGCGCAGCCGTCACCGCGAGGGCAGCGGATGCCGCGGCGCGCGAGCTCGGCGGGCGCGCCCTCGCCGGTGCGGCCCCCGACGGCGTGCTCACAGCACCCGCGACGATCGTGCTGCTCTCGCTGCCCGACTCGCGCTCGTTCGACGACGCCGCGGCGCGCGCCTTCGCGAGGTCGCTCGCGGGCGGCGATGCCTCGGCGGCTGAGCGGCTCGTGCTCTCGGTCGGTTCGGAGGCGGCGGATCTCGACGAGCTGCTCGCGTCGGCGCAGGAGGCGATCGACCTCGCCCGAGGCCCGGTGCGGCGGGCGGTTCGCGGCCCCGTGCTGCGTCGCGCCGACGAGCGACCGCTCATGCGGCTCGTCACGGCCCTGCGCGACGATCACCGGCTCCTCGAGCACGGCGAGCGCATGCTCACACCGCTCGTCGAGTACGACCTCGCCCGCGGCGGCGACCTGCTCGACGTGCTCGGCGCGGTGCTCGCGCATCCGGGCAACCGCACCGCCGCGGCCGCAGCGTCTCACCTGTCGCGGTCGGTGTTCTACCAGCGGCTCGCGCTCATCGCCGAGCTGCTCGGTGCCGACCTCGACGACGGCGAGACGCTCACCGCCCTGCACCTGGCGCTGCTCGTGCGGCGGAGCGCCATGCGCTGACGCTGTTTCGTGGCTCGCTGTCGCGCCCGGCCGCGCTGCGCGCGCACGCGCCGCGCGCGCACCCGCACGTGCCCGTTGCCCCGTGCCGAAAACAGGCCGACACGCCGCCTTTGCACAGAGAACAGGCCAGAGTGCCCGTGCCCTCGCGCGCATTGCCTGTATTCAGCACCAACCGTTTACTTGCTATTGACAAGTGCACTTGCAAAGAGCAAGCTAAGCGTATTCCCATCCACACCGACCAGACCTGGAGGCACCGAATGCCCACCTCGATCTTCGTGAACCTGCCCACGACCGACCTTGAACGGTCGAAGGCCTTCTACACCGCCCTCGGCTACGACATCAATCCGATGTTCACCGACGACAACGCCGCCTGCGTCGTGCTCGACGACAACATCTACTTCATGGTGGTCACCCGTGACTACCTCGGCACTTTCACCGACAAGCAGATCATCGACCCGAAGACCCACGCGCAGACGAGCATCTCGTTCACCCGCGACTCCCGCGACGAGGTCGACGAGATGCTCGCCAAGGGACTCGCCGCCGGCGGCAGCGAGCCGCGCGAGGCGCAAGACCTCGGCTTCATGTACTCGCGCGACCTCGAAGACCCCGACGGCAACATCCTCGGGTTCCTCTTCATGGAGCCGGCGGCCGCCGAGAAGGGCCCCGAGGCCTACCTGGCCGAGCAGGGCGCCGGCGCATCACCGACGTCGGCCTGACCGGGCCGGCGTCATGGCCACACGCGCCGTGCGCGGCTTCGGCCAGTACAGCGGCGCAGCCCGCGCGCTCGAGCGGGTCGGGGATCGATGGGCGCTGCTCATCGTCCGCGACCTGCTCGTCGGCGCGCGCCGGTACGGTGACCTGAAGGCGGGGCTGCCGCGCATCCCGACGAACATCCTCAGCGACCGGCTCAAGGAATTGCAGGAGGCCGGCGTCATCCGACGCGTGCCCACCGTGCGCGGCGGCTACGAGCTCACCGCACTCGGGCGAGGGCTCGAACCCGTCGTCGTCGCCCTCGAGCGATGGGGGTGGTCGCTGCTCGGCGAGCCGGCCGAGGGTGAGCTCATCACGCGTGACGCGCTGGCAATCGCGCTGCGCGCGGCGTTCCAGCCGGATGCCGCAGCTGGCATGCCACCCACCGAATACGTGCTGCACGTGGGCGACGTCTCCGTGGCGGCGGTCGTCGTCGGCAGCCGGCTCGACGTCGTGCCGATCGGCCACGACGCCCTCCCGCAGCCCCGGCGCCCCGAGCCCGAGCCCGCGTTCGAGGCGACCCTCGAACTCGTGATCCGTCCGTCCGGATTCCGCGACCTCATCTCGGGCGCGCCCGACTCCGGGGCGGCCCAGATCCTCGCGGGCGACGCCGACACGATGGCGCGCTTCACGCGCACGTTCCACATCGAGCCCGCCGAGCCGCCGACGGATGCCGCCGCCGAGGCCGGCGGAGCCGCGGCATCCGTCGCCTGATCTCGGTCGGGCGCCCGAGGCGACGGCCTCAGACCGGCTGCAGCGCTTCGTGCTCGCCCTCGGGCAGGGTGATGCTGAGCGGGTCGCCCGCGCGCACGACGCCGTCGCTGAGCACGATGGCCATCACGCCCGCGAGGCGCGTGACCTGGCCGTCGGCGCCGCGGGAGACGAGCCGCTTCATGAGGCCGGACTGGAAACCGTTGATCTGCTTGCACGGGTTGCGGAGGCCCGTGATCTCGACCTCGGCGTCGGTGCCGAGCCGGATGCGGGTGCCGCGGGGCAGGGACAGCAGGTCGACGCCACGCGTCGTGACGTTCTCGCCGAGCTGTCCGGGCGCGACGGTGAAGCCGTCGACGGCGACCTCGTCGAAGAGCTCGTGGTGGACGAGGTGCACCTGGCGTAGGTTCGGCAGTGTCTCCGTGGGTCGGTACCGGACGCGTCGGATCATGGTGGGCCCGGCGTGCGCGTCGCCCGCGACGCCGTGACCCGCGATGAGCGTGATCTCCTCCTGGAGCGGCTTGCTGAAGCGGTGCACGTCGTCGCTCGCGACGGCGACGACGGTCGCGGTGGAATCGGATGCGGTGGGGCTGGGGGAGTCATCGGTCGACACCATGACTCGAGCCTACGTCCGGGTCCGGGGTCGACCTGAGGAGCGCGGGCTGATCGGACTCAGGCCTCTGGGGGTTCGCGCGACAGAGGAGAAAGACCCGTGCGGTTTCCGACGACGCCGTGGCCGGCGCACTTCTCGTGACCCTCGCACTCGCGGGCTGTACCCCGGCCCGATCGAAATCGGTGCGGCCTACCCCGAGGTCCTCGGTTTGGTGCGGACTTCGAGAAGGTCGACTGGTGCGAAGGCGTGGTTCGCCTGCATCGTGACGGAACGGGGACGGCCATTCGCTTCCTGTCGGCAGACGGCGCCAGTGTTGGATCGGTCACTGTGTCGGGTAGGGACGTCGCCGCTCCAGTCACGGTTGAAGGCATCAGCCTCGGCTCGTCGATGGATGACCTCTTCTCGGCCTACCCGGATCTCTCGCTCTCCGGCCAGCCCGCCGCCGATGCATGGGCCTATGTGATCCCGACTGACGCTGGGGGACGTATGAGTTTCCTGACGAACGACGACGAAGTTCAGGTAATGGGTGTCGGGGCCGGAATCCCGAAGGAACCCTGCACCTGACCTGCGTCGCCAACCGGGCCGGGCGTCACCGCGAGACGTAGACCTTCGACGATGCGGTCGCGGGAGGGGGACGATACCGCGGGAGTTATGGAACTGATACCAAGGATCCTCTCGAAGCCGTGGGTCAATCCATACCCTGAGATCAGGCGGTTCCCCCGCAGGTGGTCGACTCGAGGAGAACCCATGTCACGGATCCGCCCATTCGTCTCCATGGCAGCCGCATTCGCCGTATCAGTGGTCGCCGTCCTTGGCCTCGCCGGGTGCGAGCCACCCGGCGAGGCGGTCGCCAGCGAGCCGAAGACGGCCGCGCCGTCGGTGTCGCTCACACCCACGCCCACACCGATCGAGACCATGCCGGCCTCCGTCGACCCCGCCGACGTGACCACGTGGCTCATCACCACCGGGGGCATCGGTCCGTTCGAGCGCGGTGCCTCGTACCAGGAGGTCATCGCCGGTCTGCCGTCGTTCGAGGTGTCGGAGTGGTGCCCATGGGTGGCGGGTCTGTCCGCCGAGGGTGCAGGCTCCATGATCCTCACCCACCCGGAGGGCGGCGAGGAGATCATCTCGGCATGGGTCACCGGACGGGCTGATGAGGCAGGAACCATCCCCGCGTCTCCATCGACGGAGGCCGGCATCATGCTCGGATCGACGATGGACGAGCTCGGCGCCGCCTACCCCGACCTCCAGCAGGTGAACCAGGTTGGGGCGGACTCGTTCGGCTATGCCGTCGGCGATGACTCGAACGGCTATCTCGACTTCATCGTCGAAGACGGCGCCGTCGTTCTCATCGGCGTGCAAGATGTCGCCGGAGTGCCCAAGGAGTTCTGCGGCTGAACCGCTGCGGAACGCCCTCAGGGCGCGACGTAGACCTTGCGCAGCGTCTGCCGCACCGTCCAGAGCGTGCGCATGCCGGCCTCGAGTCGCATGACCGAGCCCGGCGCCAAGATGACCGGGTCGGCGATCGGATGCTCGAACTCCACCGTCGCCGCACCGAACAGCACCACGAACACCTCGTCGGCCTCGGTGTCACGCATCGCGCCGGGGGTCATCTCCCACACGCCGACCGTGCCGCCGTCGGACTCGTCGAGCACCGCGTGACCCGTGGCCGGCGTGCCGGCGACCACCTGGTCGCGCGGCACCGGCTCGTGCTCGAGCGCGAGCGATGCGGCATCCGTCACCGTCGCCGCCCTGAGCCGCAGCTCGTCGCTCATGAGTCGAACCCGAGCCCGAGTGCGTCGAGGGTCTTCAGCAGCAGGTTCCGCCGGCCGCGGTTGTGGTCGGCGCGGTCGAGCGACCAGCGGGTCGCGTTGATGCCGAGCGCGGCGGCGGGCTCTGGCGGGAACGGCAGCGGGCGCTCGCGCACCATCTGCAGCGAGAGGCGCTCGGTCTCGCGGTGCTCGAGCCGGTCGAGCATCACCTCGGCGGCGAAGCGGGTCGCCGCGACGCCGAGGCCCGTGAACCCGGCGGCGTAGGCGACCCGGTCGTCGCGAGCGGTGCCGTAGAACGCGCAGAACCGGGTGCTGGTGTCGATGGCGCCGGCCCAGCGATGACTGAATCGCAGCCCCTCGAGCTGCGGGAAGGTCGTGAAGAAGTGGCTCGCGAGGCGTTCGTACGACTCGGCGCGCTCCTCGTACTGCCCGCGGACCCGACCGCCGTAGTGGTAGATGGCGTCGTAGCCGCCGTAGAGGATGCGGTTGTCACGCGTCATGCGGGAGTAGTGGAACTGGTTCGCCATGTCGCCGATTCCCTGCCGGTCGGCCCAGCCGATCGAGTGCAGCTGCTCGGCCGAGAGCGGCTCGGTCATGAGCACGTAGTCGTAGACCGGCACGGTCATGAGCGTGTTGCGCTTGAGGAGCGAGGGGAACACGTTGGTCGCGAGCACGGCGCGCGCGGCGACGACGCTGCCCCCGCCGGTCACGAGCTCGACCGCGCCCGTCGATCCGGGCGTCTCGATGCGGCGCACCGGTGACTGCTCGAAGATCTCGACGCCGAGCTCCTCGGCGACGCGAGCGAGTTCGGCGGCGAGCTTCGCGGGGTGCAGCAGGGCACTCGTGCGGGTGTGCCAGACGGCACCGAGGTAGGTGGGGGAGGCGACGGATGCCTGCACCTCGTGCTCGTCGAGGAGGCGCACCGTGTCGTCGCCGCGCGCCGCGGCATCGGCTGCCGTCTCGTGCAGCCACTCGACCTGGTGCGGCTCGACCGCGACGTCGAGTGAGCCGTTGCGCTCGAACTCGAAGTCCATGCCGAGCTCGGCTTCGGCGGCGCCGATCGCGTCGAGGTTCTCGAGGCCGAGCCGGTCGAGGGTGTCGAGTTCCTTCGGCCAGCGGGCGAGCCCGTTCTCGCGACCGTGCGTGAGGCTCGCCTCGCAGAAGCCGCCGTTGCGACCGGACGCCGCCCAGCCGATGGTCTTCGCCTCGACGAGCACGACGCGCGCATTCGGGTTGCGTCGCTTCGCGAGCACCGCCGTCCAGAGGCCGGTGTAGCCGCCGCCGACGATCGCGAGATCGGCGACGCGTTCGCCCGCGAGCTTGGGCCGGACCGCCTTCGCTTCGGCGGACAGGTCGTCGAGCCAGAACACCGAGTGCACGGTGTGCTCGAGCGAATGGGCGATGACGGATGCCGGTGGCAGTCGTCGCTCGAAGACGGTGGTTCCCACAGGATCACTCCGATTGCTGTCGTGTGATTCCATCCTCCTGCTCGGCCCGTGGCCGCGCTACGGGCTTGCTGTCGGGACATCCGCCCGTCGCCGGACAAGCCGACCGGATGCCGCGTGTCGGTGCGTCACGCCAAGATGAGCTGTGCCCGACACCATCGACTACGCCCGCTACGAGCTCGAGTTCGACGCCGACTTCTCCGGCCCCGACCTCGATCCCGCGCAGTGGCTGCCGTACTACCTGCCGCAATGGTCGAGCCGCGAGACGAGTCGCGCCCGGTACGAGGTGGGCGACGGCCTGCTCACCTTGCGCATCGACGCCGACCAGCCTCCGTGGTCCACGGAGTACGACGGGTCGGTTCGGGTGTCGAACCTGCAGACGGGGGTGCGGTCGGGCCCGGTGGGCAGCACCTCGGGGCAGCATCCGTTCCGCGACTCGCTCCTCGTGCGTGAGGCCCAGACCGAAGAGCGGCTGTACGCGCCCCGGTACGGCGTCATCGAGGTGCGCGCGGCCGCCAGCCCCGACCCCCACAGCATGGTCGCCCTCTGGATGATCGGCGTCGAAGACGAGCCCGAGCACTCGGCCGAGATCTGCGTCATGGAGATCTTCGGCCGAGAGGCGACCGAGGCCTCGGCACTCGTCGGCATGGGCGTGCACCCCTTCAACGACCCCGCGATCATCGACGACTTCGCGAAGGTCCCCGTCGACGTCGATGTGCGCGACTTCCGCGACTACGCCGTCGAATGGAGCCCCGAAGGTGTGCGCTTCTTCATCGACGGGAGCCTCGTGCGCTCCACGAGCCAATCGCCCGACTACCCGATGCAGCTCATGCTCGACATCTTCCACTTCCCGCCAGACGCGGGCTACGCGGGCGATGCGGGCCCGTATCCCAAGGAGTTCCGCGTGCAGCGCGTGCGTGGGTTCCGGCACGTGTAGCCCGTTCGCCGGTCAGGGGCGGGGCGCGTGCGCCTCGAGGAACTGGAACACCTCGGTCTGGTCGACGCCCGGGAACGTGCCGGTGGGCAGCGCTGCGAGCAGGCTCGTCGGGGTTCGCGCCGCCGGCCACGACTGGTCGGCCCAGCGGTCGGCGAGGTCGCCCGGCGGGCGGCGGCAGCAGCTCTCGTCGGGGCAGCGCGACACCGCTCGGTGCGGTGTCTCCCGCCCGCGGAACCACTTCACGTGCTCGAACGGCACGCCCACCGACACCGAGTACTCGCCCTCCTTCGCCTTCTCGATGCGCGAGGTGCACCAGAAGGTGCCCGACTGGGTGTCGGTGTACTGGTACCAGGGGCTGAACCGGTCTTCGACGTCGAAGACCGTGCGCGCGGTCCAGTTGCGGCAGACGGTGGTGCCCTCGACGGCGCCCAGCGCATCGGAGGGGAACCGCACGCGATCGTTCTCGTAGGCCTTGATGATCGTGCCGGACTCGTGCACCTTCATGAAGTGCACCGGGATGTCGAGGCGCGCGGTCGCGAGGTTCGTGAAGCGGTGCGCTGCCGTCTCGTATGACACCGCGAAGTGGTCGCGGAGCTCTTCCATCGAGATGCGACGCAGGTTCTTCGCCTCGGTGAGGTAGCGCACCGCGGCCCGCTCGGGCAACAGGATCGCGGCGGTGAGGTAGTTCGTCTCGATGCGCTGACGCAGGAAGTCGCCGTAGTTGCGCGGCTCGTCGTGGTCGAGCAGGTGGCTCGCGAGCGCCTGCAGGATGGGCGACCGCGAGTCGCGCGACGGCGACTGCTGCGTCGGCAGGTAGATGCGCCCGTGCCGCTTGTCGGTGACCGAGCGGGTCGAGTGCGGCAGGTCGCCGACGTAGTGCAGCGAGTAGCCGAGGTGCGAGGCCATGTCGGCGACGAGCTGGTGGGAGACCGGTCCGCCGGCGTGCCCGACCGCTTCGAGGAGCTCTGCGGCCTTCGCCTCGAGCTCGGGATAGAAGTTGTCGCGGGCTCGCATCTCGGCGCGGAGCTCGGCGTTGGCGCGTCGCGCCTCCTCGGGCGTCGCGGCCCGCTCGCGGTGCAGCCGGTCGATCTCGTGGTGCAACGTGAGGATCGTCTGCAACGTCTGGTCGGTGAGGCCCTTGCCGACGCGGAACGGCGGCAGTCCGAGGGCGGCGAAGACGGGCCCGCGCTGGGCGCGCTCGACGGCGATCTCGAGGGCGGCACGTTCGCTCGGGGCATCCGTTCGGAGCAGTTCGTCGACGGATGTCCCGAGTGCGAGTGCGATCGTGCGCAGCATCGAGAGCCGGGGCTCGCGCTTGCCGTTCTCGATCGCCGACACCTGCGACGGCGCCCGATCGATCGCGGCGGCGAGCTCGCCGAGGGTCATGCCGCGAGCAGTGCGCCGCTCGCGGATGCGACGGCCGAGTGTGAGTGCGTCGACCTCATCGGCGGCCGGTTCGGCGATGCCGGCCGCGCCGGCCGCGCCGGCCGCGCCGGCGGCTGGCGCGGGGCGGGTGACGGCGAGTGCCGTCGAACCGGAGCGATCCGCAGTGACCATGATTCGATGCTCACATGCGCGAGCGGATGCCGCAAACGGAAGAATCGCGATTGTTCTGTCGTTTGCGCCGATTCGCCGCGGAACGACCATGTTGGGTGGCATCCGAGCAGCGAAGAAGCGCCGTTCTGCACGAGGTTCACGCCGTCAACTGCGGCTTGAGCTCGTTCGAGAAGAACTCCATGAAGCCGTCGGGGTCGGGGCCGTTGTTCGCGAGCACCACGTGGTCGTAGCCCGCCTGCTCGTAGCTGCGGATCGCCTCGAGGTGCTTCGCGGCATCGGGTCCGCACGGCATCTGCTTCGCGACGTCCTCTTCACGAACGAAGCGAGCGGATGCCTCGAAGTTCGCGGGGTTCGGCAGCTCGCTCATGACCTTCCAGCCGGTGAAGGACCAGCGGCTCGACTCGAAGGCCGCCTTCACCGCCGACGCCTCGTCTTCAGCCCACGCGAGCCCCACCTCGCCATAGGTCGGCCCGCTGCCTCCGGCGTCACGGAATGCCTGCAGCAGCTTCGGCTTCGGCTCGGTGCCGAACATGCCGTCGCCGAGCTCGGCGGCGAGCGCCGCAGCCTGCGGGCCGCCCGCAGCCACGGCGATCACCGGCAGTTCGTCGGGCAGGTCGAACACTCGGGCATCCTCGAGGTCGAGGTATTCGCCGCGGTAGGACTGGTAGCCGCCCTCCCACAGCAGCCGGATGATCTCGAGTGCCTCGCGCAGCATCGCCTGCCGCTCGGCGACCGCCGGGAACCCGCGGCCCACGACGTGTTCGTTGAGGCGCTCGCCGGAGCCCACGCCGAGGGTGAACCGTCCATCGGAGACGAGGCTCATGGTGGCGGCGGCCTGCGCGATGATCGCCGGGTGGTACCGCACCGTCGGACAGGTGACGCCGGTCGCGAGCCCGAGCGACGTCGTCTTCGCGGCGATCGCGCCGAGCACCGTCCACGCGAACGGGGAGTGACCCTGCGAGTCGAGCCAGGGATGGAAGTGGTCGCTGATCTCGACGAAGTCGAATCCGGATGCCTCGGCGAGCTCGGCCTGGCGCACGAGCTCCTGTGGGCCGAAGCCCTCGGCGGAGAGCTTGTAACCGTAGCGCATGGTGTTTCCCCTTCGACACCGGCGAGGTTACGCAGTCGGCAGCCGCCGCGGAAGGCGGTTGCGCCGCGCATGGCGGCTGGTGAGAATGCGTGGCGGCACCGCGTCCGGCGCGTCCCGCGCGCGGGCGCGTGGCGCACGCAGCCGTGCGGTTATACGCCTCCCTTCCCGTCGGGGCAAGTCCCTGTTCACGTGAGAACCGGCGACCTAACGTGGCGCTACCGGACCGCCTCGGTCCGGACCACCCGTGGACGACCAGGAGGAGAGTCGACGATGACGAACCACACCTCATCGGATGTGCCCGGCACCACCGTGCCCGACACGCAGTCCGGCATCCAGACCGGAACGCCGGTCGGCACGCAGACCGGCACGCCGGTCGGCGGCAAGCCGCCGCTCAAGGACGAAGCGGCGACCGTCGCTGCGGACGCCGGTGACGCGGGCCGTCGCGTGATGGATGTCGCGAAGGACGAGACCAAGGGCGTCGCCGAGGAGACCCGCCACCAGGTTCGCCGTCTCACCGACGAAGTCGGCAGCGAGCTGCGTCAGCAGGCGGCCACGCAGCAGGTGCGCGTCGCCCAGGGACTTCGCTCGGCCGGCTCGGAGTTCTCGCAGATGGCCCAGGGATCGACGAACTCCGGGTACGCGACCGAGCTCGTGCGAGCGGCAGGCAACAAGGCCGATTCCGTCGCGCAGTGGCTCGACGCACGTGATCCCGGCTCCCTCCTGCAGGAGGTCAAGGGCTTCGCGCGCCGTCGGCCCGGCGTCTTCATCGCCATCGCCGTCGGGGCGGGCATCGTCGCCGGCCGTCTCACCCGTGCGCTCACGGCGCCCGAGGACACGTCGGGCACGGCGGCATCCGGAACCGGCTCCCGACCGGTGGGACTGACCACCTCAGGCCTTGGCGCGAGCGGTTCCACGGTGCCGACCGGTGACACCTGGGTGCCGGCAAGCCCCGGCGTCGCGGGTGACCGGTACACCGAGACGCCGAGCGTCGAGGCGAGCGAGTACCCCGACGCGAACGAGTATCCCGAGACGACCGAGTTTCCCGAGGGAGGCGGACGGCGATGACCGATGTTCCCCGTCACGGCATGCCCGCGTCCACGCACGCGCAGCCGGCCGACGTGCCGACGCCGTCCGAACAGCAGGCTGCGACCACGTCGCTCGGCGGCCTTCTCGCCGAGGTGAGCCGTGACATCTCGACGCTCATGCGACAGGAGGTCGAGCTCGCGAAGGCGGAGCTCAAGCAGACCGCCAAGCAGACGGGCAAGGGCGCAGGGTTCTACGGCGGTGCCGGCGTGGCCGGCATCTTCACCCTGCTGTTCCTGTCGATCGCCCTCTGGTGGGCGCTCGGCTACCTGATGGGCAACGCCTGGTCCGCCGTGATCGTCGCGGTGCTGTGGGGCATCGTCGCCGCGGTGCTCTACTTCACCGGCAAGAAGGAGTTCGACGAGGTCGAGGGCATGCCCCAGACCGTGGACTCGGTCAAGCAGATCCCCGACGCGCTGAAGAGGAATGAGGAGAACCGATGAGCAACCCGGATGTCGTCCGTTCGGACGACCCTGATGTGATCCGCTCGGACATCGAGCGCACCCGACGTGAGCTCGGACAGGATGTCGACGCGCTCGCCGACAAGGTGAACCCGGGCAAGGCGGCCCAGCGCCAGACCGAGAAGGTTCGTCGCGCTGCGACCCGCCTGAAGGACCGGGTCATGGGCACCGCCTCCGATGTCGTGGACTCGACCCAGGACGCGGTCGGCCACGCCGGTGAGGCCGTCGCCGACGCACCGCGCAAGGTGGCCTCGGCCACGCAGGGCAACCCGGTCGCCGTGGGCCTCATCGCCTTCGGCGTCGGTTGGCTCCTGTCGTCGCTCGTTCCGGCGTCGAAGCCCGAGCGCGACATGGCGGACAAGCTGGAATCGGCCGCCGCCCCGCTCGTCGACGAGGTGCGCGACCTGGCGAAGGAGTCCGCCGACCACCTGCGGGAGCCCGCCCGCGAGGCGGTCGATGCCGTGAAGGGACGTGCCGCCGAGGCCGTGGACACCGTCAAGGCCGAGGGCGCCGATGCGGCGACCGAGGTGCAGGCGGAGGCCAAGCATGCGGCCGAGCGCCAGATGGAATGACTCGAACGTCGAGCTGACGCGATTCGGCGCCTCACCCGGACGGGTGAGGCGCCGGACGTTCGTTCAGGCGTCGGATGCCGCGTACACTCGCTGGCCCTCGACGAAGGTCTGCGACACCCGCGTCGCACCGATCTCGGCGGCCGGCCCTGCGAATGGGTCGCGATCGAGCACGACGAGGTCGGCGAGCTTGCCCACCTCGATGGTGCCGGTGTCGTCGAGGTGGTTCACGAACGCCGACCCGGCCGTATACGCGGTCAGCGACGTCGTGAGGTCGATCGCCTGCTCGGGGAGGAACGCCTCGAACTCACCCTCCTCGTGACCCGGCGCGGCCTTCCGATTCACCGCGACGTGGATCGCCGCGAGCGGATCGGGGGTCGACACCGACCAGTCGCTGCCCGCCGCGAGCACCGCTCCCGACCGCAGCAGGTCGCCGAACGGGTATTGCCACGCGTCGCGCGGGGATCCGAGGAACGGCAGCGTGAGCTCCACCATCTGCGGCTCGAGCGCCGCCCACAGCGACTGCATGTTCGCGACCACGCCGAGCTCACGGAAGCGTGGCACGTCTTCTGGGTGAACGACCTGGATGTGCGCGATGTGGTGGCGGTGGTCGTTGCGTCCGTTCCGCTCGATCGCGTGGGACACCGCATCGAGGCACTCGCGCACCGCTCGGTCGCCGATCGCGTGGAAATGCAGCTGGAACCCCAGCGCGTCGAGCTGCGGCGCAGCCTCGTTCAGGAGCTCGGGCGGAACGAACGAGATGCCCGAATTGTCGGTGGCGTGCCCGTGCCCGTCGTGGTACGGCTCGAGCATCGCCGCGGTGAAGTTCTCGGCGACCCCGTCTTGCATGATCTTGATGCTCGTCGCCGCGAAGCGCCCGCCCCGATACGTCGAACGTTTCTCGATGAGCTCGGGGATCTGCTCGAGCCCCCGTGTGCGGTCCCACCAGAGCGCGCCGACGACGCGCCCGGTGAGCGCGCCGGATGCCGCAGCGGCGACGTAGGCCGGACCGGGATCGCCCGCGTCGCCGTAGCTGCCGACGATGGCGTCCTGCCACGCGGTGACCCCGTAGGAGTGCAGGTATCGCTGCCCGAGGAGGAGCGCCTCGGTGAGCTGCTCGACCGTGGTCTCGGGGAAGAGCCGGTTCACGAGCGACATCGCGCCCTCGTGCAGCGTGCCGGTGGGCTCGCCGGATGCATCGCGCTCGATGCGGCCGTCGGCGGGGTCGGGCGTCTGCCGGTCGATGCCGGCGAGCCGGAGCGCGACCGAGTTCACCCACGCCCCGTGCCCGTCGCGGTTCGGCAGGAAGGCCGGCCGGTCGGGCACGACGGTGTCGAGTGCCGCCGCCGTCGGCGTGCCGCCCGGGAACGCCGACATCGACCAGCCGCCGCCGAGCAGCCACTCCTCATCGGGGTGCGCGGCGGCGTACGCGGCGATGCGGTCGAGGTACTCGTGCTCGGTGGCGAACTCCGACAGGTCGCAGCGCATAAGGTCGAGGCCGCCCCACACCGGATGCACGTGCGCGTCCTGGAAGCCCGGCAGGAGCAGGCGACCGGCCAGGTCGACGACCTCGGTGGCGGGGCCGATGAGATTGCGCACGTCGTCGGCGGCACCGACCGCGACGATGCGTCCGCCACGGACCGCGACGGCGCTGGCCCGGGAACGCACGGTGTTCGCGGTGAAGACGGGTCCGCCCGTGAAGACGAGGTCGGCGTCGGTCATCTGGGTCCTCTCAATTGCCGGTCATCGTGCGGGCGATCTGCGTCGCCGAGTCGCCGGCGCGCCGCAGCACCAACGCGACGAGCCCGAGTGAGAGCAGCGTGAGCACGAGCATGATCGTCGACACCGACGCGATCTCGGGACGCAGTCCGCTGCGCAGCGCACTCAGCACGTAGACAGGCCACGGTGTCGTGCCCGAGACCTGCACGAAGGCGGCGATGACGGTGTTGTCGAGGCTCAGCGTGAAGGACAGCAGGAAGCCGGCGAGCACCGCCGGCATCGCCAGGGGCAGGGTCACGCGGCGGAACGT
The DNA here is from genome assembly GCF_030817175.1 of Agromyces ramosus. Classification (NCBI taxonomy): domain Bacteria; kingdom Bacillati; phylum Actinomycetota; class Actinomycetes; order Micrococcales; family Microbacteriaceae; genus Agromyces; species Agromyces ramosus. The sequence continues at coordinate 2,486,407 of NZ_JAUSYY010000001.1, forward strand.
GGTGAGCGGCTTCGCGTAGAGGTCGGCCGACGCTTCCTCGAGCTGTGCGTCGAGCCCGACGAGCCGTGCGCGCACGATGTAGGACACGACGGCGATGGCGAACAGCGAGTGCCCGACGACGAGGCGCACGACTCCGTCGTTGAAGAGGCCGAGGCCCAGGTCCTGACCGAGGAACACGAGCCACGGCAGTAGCGCGACCGCGTCGACGATCTCGGGCGTGACCGAGACCAGGAGCAGCAGCCCGATGAACCAGAACACCCACTTGCCGGGATGCCTCGCCATCGCGATGCCCGCGAGCGTGCCGAGCAGCGTGGCGACCACTGCGGCGATCGCGCCCGTCTGGACGGACACCCAGACGGCATCGCGGATCGCGGGCTTCTCGAGCAGCGTGAGGAATCCGTCGAATCCGAACCCGTCCCACGCGACGAGGAGGCGCCCCGTGTTGAACGACGAGACGATGATGACGATGATCGGGGCGAACAGGAAGATGAAGACGAGCACGCCCCAGACGCCGAGTGCGACATCCGACCACGAACGCTTCATGAGGCGACCTCCTCTGGCACGCGATCGGCGGCGGGCGGCGGCGCGGGCGCGGCATCCGTGCGGGCGGTCGTCATCGCACCATCGCCGATCACGAGGCGGTTGCGAGTACGGAACGGCAGCGTCACGAGCCAGACGAGGAGCGCACCCAGCGCGACCGTGACCATGATCACGAGGATGAGCATCACCGCCATCGCCGAACCGAGCGCCCAGTTCTGCGCCGTCTGGAACTGGCTCGCGACGAGCTGGCCGACCATGTTGCCCTTCGCGCCACCGAGCACCGTCGCCGTGATGTAGTCGCCCATGAGGGGGATGAAGACGAGGAGGAGGCCGGCGATGAGGCCGGGCCGGGCGAGTGGCAGGGTGATCCTCGTGAACGTACGCCACTTGTCTGCCCCGAGGTCTTTCGACGCTTCGCGGAGCGGCATGCCGACCCGGTCGAACGCGACGTAGAGCGGCAGGATCATGAGTGGCAGGTAGTTGTACACCACACCGATGAGCACGGCCGTGCGCGTGTAGAGGATGTCGATCGGGCTCGCGATGAGTCCGGCGTCCTGCAAGAGCGTGGAGAGCCAGCCCTCGGGAGCGAGGATGACCTGCCAGCCGATCGTGCGGACGAGGAAGTTCGTCCAGAACGGCACCATGACGAGCGCGATGAGCAGGCCGCGGCGCGACGGCGGCGCCTTCACCGCCATCCAATACGCGACCGGGAGCCCGATCACGAGGCAGAGTGCGGTGCCCGCGAGGCCGATCCACAGCGTATTCAGGAACGTCGTGAAGAACGTCGGCGACAGGGCCTCGACGTATCGGTCGAACGAGAGGATGTCGTTCGCATGCGTACCGAAGATTCCGGGCTTGTAGCCGAAGCTGAACCACACGACCATCGCGACCGGCGCGACGAAGAACACGAGGAGCCACGCCCACGCGGGCAGCGCGAGCGCGAAGCGCGGCATCCGGAAGTTACGCACCAGCGGCCGCCTTCGTCTTGTTCCAGATGTCGACGCGACGCTGCTGTGCATCATTCACCTCGCCCTCGCGCATGGTGTCGATCTGCTCGGGCGTGAAGAACACCAGGTCGAGCATGGGCAGCCCGGCGTCGGCCGCGGCCTGCTCGATGCCCGTCGCGCCCGTGTGGTAGCCGATGTAGTCGAGCTCGGCGAGCGAGTTCTCGGGCTCGAGCACGTAGTTGATGAACGCGTGCGCGGCCTCGGGATTCGGTGCGCCGGCCGCGATCGCCCAGTTGTCCATCCAGATCTCGCTCTCGGGGCCGGGGAACACCCACTGCCAGCGGTCGGGGTCGGGGCTCTCGAGGATGCCGAGGCGTGCGTCGCCGTTCCACGACTGCATGAGCACGTGCGTGCCCTGCGGGATGGCCGAGCCGCCCGGATAGGAGTCGAACGCCGCGATGTTCGGGGCCAGCGTGTTCACGAGGAAGTCCTCGGCCGCGGCCAACTCGGCCTCGTCGGTGGTGTTCCAGTCGATGCCGTTGGCCCAGAAGTACGCACCCGTGAGGTCGCCCGGATCGTCGAGCACCGACGTCCGGCTGCTCGCCTCGTTCTGCGCCGCATCGAGGAAGTCGGCCCAGGTCGTGAGGTCGCGGGTGATGACGGTCTTGTCGTAGACGTAGCCCGTCGTGCCCCACGCCTTGCAGATCGAGTACGCGTTCTCGGGATCCCAGGCGCGGGCGAGGAAGGCGGGGTCCATGTACTCGAGGTTCGGGATGAGATCGAGGTTGAGCTCGCTCAGCAGGCCGTTCTCGATCATCTGGGGGATGAAGACGCCGGTCGGCACCACGATGTCGTAGCCCGACGTGCCCTTCGCGGCGACGAGCTTCGAGATGAGCTCCTCATTGGAGCCGAACGAGTCGAGCGTGATCGTCGGGCCGAGCTGATCGGTGAACGCGGCGAGCACGTCGGGGGCGTCGTAGTCGCCCCAGGTGTAGATCGACAGCTCGTTCTCGAGCTCGCCACCCGTGGCTCGGGGCGCGTTCGCGGTGCCGCCACCGGGGGTGCACGCGGCGAGCAGCCCGGTGGCGCCGGCTGCGGCGGCGAAGGACAGGAAACCGGCGTCGGTTCAGCTCGGCGCTGATCGCCTTCGCCGCGCTCGAGTGCGCCAGGATACGGACGGGGGTGCGGTGCTCGCTCATCTCGATCTCCATCGGGTTCGGTGCTGCAGGGTGCCGGATGCTTCGTGGTCAGTCGGTCGGCGGGGCGACGTAGCCGCCCGCGCTCGCCGCGTCGTCGGCCGGGAACAGCAGCACGCGCTCGGCGCTCCAGCTCGCGACCACCGGGTCGCCGACCGCGAGCTGCGGAGCGTCGGGCGTGGGTCTGCGGACGATGAGGCTCTGCTCCTCGCCGAGCCGCACGAGGTATTGCATGGTCTCGCCGAGATGGGCGACGCCGATGAGCGTGCCCCGAGCCGTGTTCACCGGGCCGGCGGCGTCGGCGCGGGCCTCCGAGGCGTCGGGCGCGATGCTCACGAACTCGGGACGCACCGCTGCCTGGCCCTGGAGTCCGTCAGCGAGCTCGGCACGGATGCCGCGCACGAGCGCGTGCGGCGAATCGACCGCTGTGCCGCCTTCGACCACGGGGCCGCGGAAGAAGTTCTGCTGCCCCACGAACGCCGCGACGTACGCGGAGACGGGGCGCGCGTAGATCGTGTCGGCGTCGGCGAGCTGCTCGATGCGGCCGTCGCGCATGATCGCGACGCGGTCGCTCATCGACAGCGCCTCGCCCTGGTCGTGGGTGACGAACACGAACGTGATGCCGAGCCGCGACTGGAGCAGCTTCAGCTCGAGCTGCATCTCTTCACGCAGCTGCCGGTCGAGGGCGCCGAGCGGCTCATCGAGCAGGAGCACCGCGGGCCGGTTTACGAGTGCACGCGCGAGGGCGACGCGCTGCTGCTGCCCGCCCGACAGCTGCGTCGGCTTGCGGTCGGCGAAGCGGCGCATCTGCACGAGATCGAGCGCCTCGACGACCTGTTCGCGGATCGCGGCCTTGGATGCCCGATGCTGCTGCAGTCCGTACGCGACGTTCTCGGCGACCGACATGTGCGGGAAGAGCGCATACGCCTGAAACACGGTGTTGACGTCGCGCCGATACGGCGGCACGCCGAGGACGGATCGTCCGGACACCCGGATGTCACCGGCATCGGGGTGCTCGAAGCCGGCGATCATGCGCAGCGTCGTGGTCTTGCCGCAGCCCGACGGGCCGAGCAGCGAGATGAACTCGCCGGGTTGGACGGTCAGCGACATCCGGTCGACCGCAGTCGCCTGGCCGTAGCGCTTCGTCACGCCGTCGAGCAGCACCGTACCCGCCGCCTCGGGGATCGCGGCCCGGGCGCCCGCCGTGGCCTCGGTCGTCGCTGCCGATGTCACCAGTGGCACCTCCAGTTCGCGTCGGCGCGGCATTGCGCTTCACGTCATTCAATCCAGCCCCGCTCATCTGCGCAATGAAGCAGGCGACCTTGCGACAAACCATCGCACGATCGCGTGCTGTCCGACAGATCGTCCGGCGCGGTGTCACCGAGACGAAACATGCGCCGTCGTCCCAGTTGTTCTGCAGCGCGGAAGATCCGCGAAAGTTCACCCCCCGATCCGCGGGGGTGCCCGGCGCGGGCGGGCTCAGGGTGGAAGCACAGCCCCGCGACGGCGTCGAAGCCGACGCCGGACGGCCGCACCGAAGCATCCGCACCGCACACCGAAGGAGCACCACGATGAGCACGAACCGACCCGGCGACCAGACCCAGACCGCTGCCGAGCTGCAGCTCGAGTGGGACGCGAACCCCCGCTGGGACGGTGTCGGCCGCGACTACACCGCCGAGGATGTCATCGCCCTTCGCGGCCCGGTGCGCGAGGAGCGCACGCTCGCCCGGCGCGGCGCCGAGAAGCTCTGGCAGGAGCTCCGGCAGAACACCGGCACGGCGTTCGCGCCGCAGGAGGACCCGCAGTGGGCCGCCGCCCTCGGCGCCCTCACCGGCAACCAGGCCGTGCAGCAGGTGCGCGCCGGACTGAAGGCGATCTACCTGAGCGGCTGGCAGGTCGCAGCCGACGCGAACCTCTCGGGCCAGACCTACCCCGACCAGTCGCTCTACCCGGCCAACTCGGTGCCCGCGGTCGTGCGCCGCATCAACAACGCGCTGCTGCGCGCCGGCCAGATCGAGGCATCCGACGGCAACGACGACCGAGACTGGATGGCCCCCATCGTCGCCGACGCCGAGGCGGGCTTCGGCGGTCCGCTCAACGCCTACGAGCTCATGCACCAGATGATCGAGGCCGGCGCGGCCGGCGTGCACTGGGAGGACCAGCTCGCGAGCGAGAAGAAGTGCGGCCACATGGGCGGGAAGGTGCTGATTCCCACGTCGCAGCACATCCGCACGATCAACGCGGCGCGGCTGGCGGCGGATGTCGCCGGCGTGCCGTCGATCATCATCGCGCGCACCGACGCGCTCGCCGCGACCCTGCTCACGAGTGACCACGACGAGCGCGACCGCCCCTTCGTGACCGGGGAGCGCACCGCCGAGGGCTTCTACGAGGTGCGGAACGGCATCGAGCCGGTGATCGCCCGCGGCCTCGCCTACGCCGAGTACGCCGACCTGCTCTGGGTCGAGTCCGCCGAGCCCGATCTCGACCTCGCACGGCGTTTCGCCGAGGCGGTGCACGCGAAGTTCCCCGGCAAGCGACTCAGCTACAACTGCTCGCCGTCGTTCAACTGGAAGCGCCACCTCGACGACGCCCAGATCGCCACCTTCCAGCGCGAGCTCGCGGCGATGGGCTACGCGTTCCAGTTCATCACCCTCGCGGGCTTCCACGCCCTCAACCACTCCATGTACACGCTCGCGAAGGACTACCACGAGCGGCACATGAGCGCCTACGTCGAGCTCCAGGAGGCGGAATTCGCCTCGGAGGCTTCGGGATACACGGCCACGCGCCACCAGCGCGAGGTCGGCACCGGCTACTTCGACCGCATCGCCACGGCGCTGAACCCCACCAGCGCAACGCTCGCCCTCGTCGGATCGACCGAGGAAGAACAGTTCACGTCGCACTGAGACGCACGCCTCACGAAGGAGACACGACCATGAACACGACGCCCAACATGACCATCGAGCGCACGGATGCCGCGGCATCCGCCACCCGCTTCGAATCCCGCCCCGCCACCGGCAGCTTCCAGACCGTGGAACCTCGCATCGAGGTGACCGCACCGCTCGGAGAGCGGTACGACGAGTTCCTCACGCCCGAGGCGCTCGCCTTCCTCGCGCAGCTGCACGATCGCTTCGCCGGCACCCGGCACGAGCTGCTCGCGGCACGGCTGCAGACCCGCGTCGACGCGGCGAACGGGCGCGACCCGCGGTTCCTGCCCGAGACCGAGTCGGTCCGCCGCGACCCGTCATGGCGGGTCGCGGGCGCCGGCCCCGGCCTCGAGGACCGCCGAGTCGAGATCACCGGGCCGACCGACCGCAAGATGGCGATCAACGCGCTGAACTCGGGCGCGAAGGTGTGGCTCGCCGACCAGGAGGACGCGACGAGCCCCACGTGGCGCAACGTCGTCGAAGGGCAGCTGTCGCTGCTCGACGCGCTGCGCGGGCGGCTCGAGTACACGACCCCCGAGGGCAAGCAGTACCGCGTCACGGCGGAGGAGACGCCGACGATCGTGATGCGGCCGCGCGGCTGGCACCTCACCGAGAAGCACCTGCGCTTCCACGACCGGGCGGGGCGCGCCATGCACGCCTCGGGCTCGCTCGTCGACTTCGGGCTGTACTTCTTCCACAACGCGCACGCGCTCATCGCCGCCGGACGCGGGCCGTACTTCTACCTGCCGAAGCTCGAGTCGCACCGCGAGGCGAAGCTCTGGAACGACATCTTCGTCTTCGGGCAGGACGCGCTCGGCATCCCGCAGGGCACCGTGCGCGCAACCGTGCTCATCGAGACCATCCAGGCCGCGTTCGAGATGGAGGAGATCCTCTTCGAGCTGCGCGAGCACTGCGCCGGGCTCAACGCGGGCCGCTGGGATTACATCTTCTCGATCGTGAAGACGTTCCGTTCGCGCGGCCGCCGCTGGGTCACGCCCGACCGCAAGTCGATCACGATGACCGTGCCGTTCATGCGGGCATACACCGAGCTGCTCGTCGCGACCTGCCACAAGCGGGGCGCGCACGCCATCGGCGGCATGAGCGCGTTCATCCCGAACCGCCGCGACCCCGAGGTCACCGAGCGCGCGCTCGCCGCCGTGACGGCCGACAAGCGCCGCGAGGCATCCGACGGCTTCGACGGCACCTGGGTCGCGCACCCCGATCTCATCCCGACGGCGCGTGCGGAGTTCGACGCGGTGCTCGGCGACCGGCCGAACCAGGTCGACCGCCTGCGCGACGACGTCGAGGTGACGGCGGCGCAACTGCTCGACATCCCCTCCATCGGCGGGCAGGTCACCGAGGCGGGGGTGCGCGACAACGTGTCGATCGGCATCCGCTACATCGAGTCGTGGCTCCGGGGGACCGGTGCCGCGGCGATCGACAACCTCATGGAGGATGCCGCGACCGCCGAGATCTCGCGCTCGCAGCTCTGGCAGTGGCTGCACGACAACACCGTCACGGCCGAGGGCACCCGCATCGACCACCCGTGGATCGAGGGCGTCGTGACCTCCGTCATCGCCGGCCTGCCGCGCTTCGACGGCGACCGCTTCGACGACGCGATCGAGGTGTTCCGGCACGTCGCGCTCGAGCCCGAGTTCCCGACGTTCCTCACGGTGGGGGCGTACGCGCGCTTCCTCTGACGGATGCCACGTCGACGCCGCCGCCCGGACGTCACCGGGCGGCGGCGCCTTCCGCCCAGAGACTCCGCCACTGATGCGATTTCAGCATCAGTGGCGGAGTCGTGAGAGGAGAACGTACCAGTGGGGCTCAGCGCAGGGGCACGACCACGTCGCTGCCGCCCTCGGGCGTGAGGCGCGCGTTCACCTTCACGAGCGACGGAGTCGGCACGAAGCCGCCTGCGAACAGTGCCTCGCCCTGGCGGAACCACGGCGATCGGGCGATGAGCTCGTGGGGCGCGTAGCCGAAGTACGTCGCGAGGCCATCGAGATCGACGGGTGAGCTCATCTTCATGAGCGCAAGGTTGTCGCACTGGGAGATGATGCCCGGATGCACCTTCGAGGGCCGCTGCGTCGAGAGCAGCAGCCACAGCCCGAACTTGCGACCCTCGGCGGCGATCTGGATGAGGCGCTCGCGCACTGCGACGGCGACCGCCGATTCGAGGTTCGGCGAGGCCAGGTTGTGCGCCTCGTCGATGACGAGGAGCACCGGCCGCCGCTCCTCGCGACGCGCCCAGAGGTCGTCGAGCACCGAGAGGGCGACGACGAGGTGCTGCTCGGGCGTCGAGAAGCCCCCGAGGTCGAGCACCGTGACATCCGGTCGCTCGGCGATGACCTCGGTCGCGGCGGTCAGGTCGCCCGCCCACACCTCCCAGTCGAGCACGCCGAGGTTCTCGAGCCGGAGCAGGAGTCGCGCGTGCGCGGGATCATCCGACGCGTGCAGGGTCGGGAGGACCTTGTCGAGCTCGTGCACCTCGAGGACCTCGCGCAGGTGCAGGAGCGTGTTGAACTCCTCGCGATCGGCCATGGGGTCGAGCCGCAGCACCGCGGCCTTCGAGGCGAGTGGCATGTTCAGGAAGCGGGCGCGCAGTGGTTCGGCCCCCTCGACGTTCGGTCGCAGCACCCGGATGTCGCGCTGCGCGAGCGCCTCGGCCGTGGGGCCGCTCGCATCGGGGTTCCGTTCGCCGAGGCGCACGAAGTCGGAGTTCGGGTCGAAGATCACGACCGGCAGCGCGGTGTGGGCGATGAGCTGCTCGAGCACGACGCCGAGCGCGTAGGTCTTGCCCGATCCGCTCTGGCCGCACCAGAACGTGTGCCGGTTGAACCGGTGGGGCAGCAGGCGCGCCGGGACGCCGGGTGACGTGAGGTTGACGCCGACCTCGAGGCGCGCACCGGTGGTGCGATGCAGCGCCTCGATGGTTGCGGCGTCAGCCGGGTCGACCTGGCCGTGCTCGAAGGCGTGGCTCGTGCGCGCGTCGACGGCGTCACCGTCGAGCTCGCCGATGAGGCGCCCGCGCAGCACGGTCGGCGTGGTCTCCGAACGCTCCTCGACGAGGGCGAGCTGGCGGCCGAGAACCGTCTTCACGATGACGAGTGAGCCCGCCACGAAGGTCGAACCCGCGGCATCTGCGACCACGAACGCCCGGCCATCGTCTGAGCGCGCCGAGATCGGCCGGGTCGGCGGCGTGGCCGACGTGGGGTCCGCGGTGGAGTGCATGCGTCATCATCCCATTCGGCGTGCCCGGTCTGGAAGAATCGGTGATCGTGTCTGAGATCACCATCCGGTCCGCCGGCGCAGCGGATGCCGCGGCGCTCGCCGAGCTGGCCGCCGAGACCTTCCCGCTCGCGTGCCCGCCGCATACGACGGCCGCGTCGATCGCCGCGTTCATCGCCGAGCACTTCACCGTCGCCCGCTTCGACGGGTATCTCACCGACCCGGGCCGCACGATCCACGTCGCCCTCGACGGCGACCGGCTCGTCGGCTACACGATGCTCATCGCGGGGGAGCCGGGCGATGCGGATGCCGCGGCCGCCGTCACGCGTCGGCCGACGGTCGAGCTGAGCAAGTTCTACACCCGAGCGGTCGCGCACGGCACCGGCGTGGCCGCGCCGTTGATGTCGGCGACGCTCGACGCCGCCGCGACGACGGGCGCGGCATCCATGTGGCTCGGGGTCAACGAGGAGAACGCGCGGGCCATCCGCTTCTACGAGAAGCACGGCTTCGCGAAGGTGGGGCGCAAGCACTTCACCGTCGGCGGACGCGTCGAAGACGACTGGGTGCTCGAACGTCCGTTCGGCTGACGGCACTCGCGGCAGTCATTCCTGCCGTCGCCCTCGAGCCCGGCCGGCCGCTAGCCGTGAGCGCCCGCAGTCTGCTCGCTCGCGGCCCGCCGCGCGATCAGCCACGTGCCGAGGCCGGAGAGCAGGAACACGCCGGCGAGGATCGCCCACCCGCCGAACCCGAGCGTGAGCGCGGTCGACGTGACGAAGAGCGGCGCGACCATCGCTCCGAGCGAGTAGCCCATCGAGAACACGCCCTGGTAGGTTCCGGCGCGCACCGGGTCGGCGAGCTCGAAGCTGAGCCCCCAGCCGCCGGCCTGCGAGAGCACCTCGGCGAAGGCGTGCGCGAGGGCGGCCAGCACGATCACCGCGATCGCGAAGCCGGCCGGCAGCCCCGCGGCTGCGGCGTAGACGAGGCACGCGGCGGCCATCAGCCACGCCGCGATCGCCGAGACCCGGCCGGCCCTGCGCAGGTCGTGGGTGCCGCGCGAGAGCGGCACCTGGAAGAGCACCACGATGACCGTGTTGAGGACGAGCACGGCGGCCACGAGCACCTCGGGCGCCTCGGTGTGGTTCGCGATCCACAGCGGAACGCCGATCTCACCGACCCCGAACTGCATGCCGAACACGGCACTCAGGGCGGTGAGTGCGAGGTAGCGGGGGTTCCGCCATGGCGAGTGGCGTCGCAGCGCACGGCGCTCGGCGGCAGCGGATGCCGCGACATCCGTCGATCCCGTCTCGGTCATGACCGGCAGGGCGGCGCGTGGCGCCGGCGCGTCGACCGAGGCGGGCAGGCGCACGAGCTGGGTCACGCCGAGGAGGTACATCACGCCCGCACCCACGATGATCCAGCGATAGGCGTCGCCGGTGCCGGCGAGCAGGGCGAGCGCGCCGATGCCCGACCCGGCGGCGATCGCGAGGTTGGTGACGGTGCGGAGCACCGCGCGGGCGTGCACCCGCCCCTCGCCGTCGAACGCGCGGGCGATGATCGCCATGCGCGTGGCGTTGGCGGCCTGCTCGATCGCCCCGACGAGCACCGCGACGACGAGCGCCGTCACGAAGTCCTGCGCGAAGACGTAGCAGATGAGCCCGATGCCGTCGAGTGCCGAGAGCACCACGAGCAGGCGCCTGGCGCTGACCCGGTCGGCGAGCCAGCCGCCGGCCAGTGACGAGAGCACGCCGGCGGCGCTCGCCGCGGCGAGCACGATCGCGACCTCGTGCGGGGCGAGTCCCACGATGAGCGTGAAGTAGAGCACCGTGACGGTGAGGAACACGCCGCGGCCGACGCGGCTGATGAGGGTGGCGATGACGAGGATGCGGAGCACCGGGTCGGCGACGGATGCCGCGAGCCGACGCGCGAGGCCCGGCCGGGTCGTGGATGCCGCGGCGGCCTGGAGTTCGGGTTCGATGACGGGGAGGGTGTCGGTGTCGGGGGAGGGGGCGGTGCTCACATCACAGTTCTTCCAGAGCCGTGGCCGGGACGAAACCGATGTAGCGTAGTGCTACATGTTGCGCTACCTGCTCACCGAGGACGACGTCGGCAGCGTGCGCTTCGGCATCTCCCCGCTCTGCGAGCTCGGGCTCTCACTCAGGGCCATCCGCGAGCCGGCTCGGTTCCCGCTGCAGCTCGGCTGGCTGCGGCGCACCGAGGAGGCCCGTGCCCGCCTCGACATGACGACGCTCGACGGCCTCATCGACGAGCGCATGTGGACGCCCGACTTCCTGAACCCTCGCCCCAGCTCGCCGCTGACCCGGCTCGACGACGAGTTCGCCGCGCTGCTCGCGACGCCGCCCGAGGTGTTCCGAGCCGACCTCATCGCCGTGCACGGACACGTGCCCGAGATCTTCGCCGGGTCGACGAGCGCCGCGCTTCGGCGCATCGTGCGGGCGCTCCGCCAGCTGGCGGAAACGTGCTTCGAGCCGTACTGGCCGCGCATGCGCGCAGTGCTCGAGGCCGACGTCGTCCACCGCGGACGCCAGATCGCACAGGCCGGCGTCGCGGCGATGCTGAACGGGCTCTCGTCCCGCATCGACTACGACCACGGCGTCGTCTCGGTGCGACTCGCGACCGCCGGCGACCGCGAGCAGGCGATCGACGGCAACGGGCTCACGCTCGTGCCCACGATGTTCACGCGCCGTGCGTCCGCCCCGATCGGCGACGGCCCGCCGATGATCCTCTACTCGGCACGCGGACAGGGCGCGCTCTGGGAGAACGAGCCGGTCGCGAACCCCGCCGCCCTCGCCGCCGTGCTCGGCGACACCCGCGCGGGCCTGTTGTCGGCCCTCGGCGCGCCCGCGTCGTCGACCGAGCTCGGCGTGCGGTTCGGGGTCACCGCGTCAGCGGTCAACCAGCACCTGCGAGCGCTCCGCGACGCCGGCCTGCTCGTCTCGACACGGTACGGCCACAGCGTGCTCTACCTCCGCAGCGAGCTCGGCACCGCCCTGCTCGAGGCGCGTACCGGGTGACGGATGCCGCGGCATCCGCTCCCCGCAGGCGGTCACGCCGGATCGGGCCCGACGCGCAGCACCACCTTGCCGCGGATGTGGCCGTCTTCGAGCAGCCGGTGCGCCTCGGCGCCCTCGGCGAGCGGCAGTTCGCGGTCGACGTGCACGCGCACCGCACCGTCGTCGATGAGCCGGGTGATCACCGAGAGCGTGCGTGCGTCGGGCGCGACGGAATAGCCGGTGGCGCGCATGCCCCGAGCCGCCGCCTCCTCGGCCATGGTCGGCCACGATCCCGTGGGCACGGTCACGATGAGCCCGCCGGGGCGGAGTGCCTCGAGGCTGCGCGTGCCGGTCTGGTCGTGCACGTTGCCGATGAGGTCGATGACGACGTCTTGACCGGTCGCGACCTCCTCGAACCGCTCAGCCGTGTAGTCGATGACGCGGTTCGCCCCGAGTCCGCGTACGAACTCGACGTTGCGCGCCGAGCAGGTCGCGGTGACGACGGCACCGAAGTAGCTCGCGAACTGCACGGCGAAGTGGCCGACCCCGCCGGCGCCGGCGTGGATGAGCACCCGCTGACCGTCGTGCACGCGTGCGGTGTCGACGATGGCGCCCCACGCCGTGAGCGCCGCGATCGGCACGCCGGCTGCGTGCGCGAAGTCGAGCGAGGCCGGCATGCGCGTGACGCTCAGTGATGAGACCGCGATGACCTCGGCGTAGCTGCCGGCGACGCGCGGGACCCGGCCCATGCCGTAGACGCGGTCGCCGGGCTGCAACGGATGCGCCGAGTAGGGCACCGTCTCGACGACACCGGCGAAGTCGCCGCCGAGCACGGCGGGGTACCGTTCGATCGCCCGCGAGACGCCGCGCCCGGCGCGGGTCTTCGCGTCGATCGGGTTCACGCCGGCGGCGACGACGCGCACGAGCAGCTCGTCACTGACCCTGGTGGGCACCGGTACCTCGGCGAGGTGCAGCTCGTCGGGACCGCCCGTGCGATCGATCACCAGTGCCCGCATCATCGTCTCGGCCATCTGCTCCCCGTCTCCCCTCGCTCCACGAGACCCGTCTCGCTCCCGCGTTCCATTCTTCCCCACCGTGGTACGGCCTCGGAATCGGCGCGGGATCGGTCGACCGGTCAGCTCTGCAGCCAGCGGGCCAGACATTCGCGCAGCCTCGCCGTCTGCACGGCCTGCCCGTCGTCGCGAGCGGGCAGCACCTCGAGGGGCGCGGCGAGCGCGCCGGCCCAGCGTTCGGCGAGGGCGAGGGGATGCACCGGGTCGCGCGGCGCTCCGATGACGAGTGAGCGGATGCCTCGGCTCGCGAGCCCGGCGAGCTCGGCCTCGGACGCGAACGCGCGGTTGCGCGGGATCTCGACGAGCCGCATCGCGCGCCGCGCGGCATCCGGAGCCGTGAACTGGGCGAGCAGGCCGCGTGCCCCCGCCGGCGAGACCGCGGCGACCTGCTTGAAGATGGCGCGCTCGCGGAACTCGCCGACGCCGCTCGCACCCGCGTCGGCCAGGATCTGCCCGATGACCGGGAACGCACGCAGGTGCGCCGGCAGCGGCTCGTCGGAGAACGAGGGACGCACGAACACCGCCCGGGCGATCGGCAGTTGCTCGTCGAGCGCGAGCCGCAGCGCGAGCGCCGCGCCCATCGAGATTCCGATCACGGTGAGCGGTGCGGCAGCGTCGGCGCGCTCGTCGCCCGCTTCGGCCTGCGCCAGCCGCACCGCATCGGCGACCTCTGCGGTGAGCCGGTCGATCTCGAAGTCGGTCGGTTCGCCGACCGTGAGGTACCCGCCGTGGGCTCGCACGTCGGGTGCGACGACGAGTTCGCCCGGCCCGCCGACGGCGTTCACGACCGGGGTGAAGAGCTCGAGCGGTTGCCGCCGGTCGGCGCCGAGCCCGTGCAGGAGGACGGTCGTCATCGTCCGCCCGTCACACCCGTGACCCGCTGAGCTCGGCGATGAGCTCGTCGGCGAGCCTGACGAGGATCGCGATCTGGTCGTCGTCGCGGTCGACCCACCGGCAGCGCGGCTCGGCGGCCACGGGCACGAAGTCGTCGTGCTGCTCCCAGACCACGAGCGTGCGCTCGGCGCCCAGCACGTACTGCTGCCACCAGACCTGCCGGAGATAGCCGCGGGGGATGCCACGCCACGATCGTGACGTGGTCTTGATCTCGCACAGTTCGAGCGCGCCGGTGTGGGTGACGACCAGGCCGTCGGGGGTCGCGAGGTGCCGGCGATCGCCCTCGGCATGGAAGAGCAGGCTCGACGGCTCGATGCCGTGGGTGCGGCGCACCCAGTCGGCGATGACGGGTTCGCGGGCCTTGCCGTGATCGGTGTACCGGCTGCCGCCGAAGGAGGTTCCGTGACGCTTCTCCCATGCCGCGGATCGCACCGACGCGCGTGAGGCGAGCTTCGCCGCATCGGTCGCGGTGATGCCGCGTGAGCGGGCCCTGAGCCATGCCACCCGGTCGCTCGCGTCGGCGACGATGCGCGACTCGTAGGGGTGCTTCGGGCGGGGCGGCGGCGCCGGGGCGGTCATCGTCGCACCCTCGAGGTCGAAGAGGGCGAACGGGGTATCCAGCACGAGTCGAGCGTACCCGCACGCACCGGCACCGAACCGGCGCACACGCGGTGCGAACGCCTGGGCTCAGTCGGTGATGCTCCAGTAGTACGCGATGCCGCCGGGGTGCAGCTCGGTGATGGCATAGTCGACCGAGCGGTCCCACGTGGGATCGGTGTGGCCGGCGTAGAGGATGCGGGTCGTGCCGTCGTCGTCCGTCTCGATCGAGGTGACGACGCCGGTGTGGTCGCGGTCGCCCGAGTCGTCCCAGTCGAACTGCACGACGTCGCCGACCTTCACCTGGTCGCGCTGGTCGTCGGTGAGCGCAGTCGCCCGCTCGGGGTGCTGCTCGAGGTACTCCATGAACGCGGTGGAGCTGATCCAGGCGGTCGCGTGCGACCACGGGTCGCCTGACTCGTCGAACCACCACTCGTCGTCTTCGACCCAGCCCCGCGCGAGCAGCGTCTGGCTCGCGAAGTTCACGCAGTCGTTCTCCGGGAGGTAGCCGTACTGCTCGCTCTCGGTGGCCTGCCAGTGCTCGCGGGCGTACGTGAGCTGGGCGGCGACGGTGGCGGGAAGGCTCGAGAAGTCGGCGACTGCCGCCGGGGCCGGAGTGGTCGTCGGCTCGGGGCGATCGGGGCCGGTCGTGGTGTCGGCGTTCGCGATGTCTGTGGCGGAGGTCTCGTCGCCGGCGGCTCGCGTGACCGCCCAGACGCCGACGCCCCCGGCGGCCAGAACGGCGACGAGCCCGAGTGCGACCAAGCGCCGCCGACGGAAGATGGACTGCTGACGGAGGGGGGAAGGCATCGCAACCACCGTAGGAAGCGAAGCTGGGCGAAGCCTCCGTGCGACCGGTCAGTTGGCGTTGCACTGCGAACCGCGTGGCCGACTGGTCGCCCGTGCCGGGCCTCCGTTCGACCAGTGTCGACATGCCGCCGGTCGGTCCGTGAATCGCGACGAGCTGGCCCGCGCCGATCGTGAGGCTCACGTCGCGCACTGCGGTGACGGCACGCTTCGAACCGGTATAGCCCTTCGACACGTTCTCGAGGGTGTTGATGACGGATGCCTCGGCGTCGGGCGACGGAACCGAGGCATCCGTCGTCCGGGGCGACTCCGCCACTGATGCTGAAATGGCATCAGTGGCGGAGTCGGGGGCGGGTGCGGTCGACTGGGCGACCGACCCAGGGCGAGGTGCTCGCTCGCCGAGCACCGCGAGCCAGATCGCGATGGCGGACACGCCCATCGTCACGGGGCGTTCAGCAGCACCTCGGTGACCCCGCCTGCAGCACGCGGCATCCGCTCATCGAAGCCATAGGAAACGCATAGGCCGACGCGGATACTGGAGGAATGAGCAATGCCCCCAGCCCGCATCGTGCCCCCGCCATCGCGAAGGGCGACGGATCGATGGTGCGCGTGCTCGTGGTCGATGACGAGCACTCGCTGACCGAGCTGCTGAAGATGGCACTGCGCTACGAGGGCTGGGATGTGCGCACCGCCGGCGACGGGCACACCGCGGTGAAGGTCGCCCGCGAGTTCCGTCCCGACGCGATCGTGCTCGACATCATGCTGCCCGACATCGACGGGCTGGAGGTGCTGCAGCGCGTGCGTGCCGAAGGTACCGAGACGCCCGTGCTGTTCCTCACCGCGAAGGACTCCCTCGACGACCGCATCAACGGGCTCACCGCCGGCGGCGACGACTACGTGACGAAGCCGTTCAGCCTCGAGGAGGTCGTGGCGCGCCTGCGCGGACTCATCCGCCGCTCGACGCTGACCCTCGCCCAGGCGAAGGACCCGGTGCTCACCGTCGGCGACCTCACCCTCGACGAGGACTCGTACGAGGTGGCACGGGCCGGAACGCCCATCGAGCTCACGGCGACCGAGTTCGAGCTGCTGCGCTTCCTGATGCGCAACCCGCGGCGGGTGCTCTCGAAGGCGCAGATCCTCGACCGTGTCTGGTCGTACGACTTCGGCGGCAAGGAGTCGGTCGTCGAGCTCTACATCTCCTACCTGCGCAAGAAAGTCGACGCGGGCCGCGAGCCGATGATCCACACGGTGCGGGGCGCCGGGTACATGCTCAAGGCCGTCGGATGACCCATCCCGGCGATCCCGGCTACGCCGCCGCAGCCCGGGCGAGCGTCACCACCTCGCGTCCTGCGATCGACCCGGTCGACCGGAGCGCGTCGACGGATGCCCCGTCGCGGCGTCATCCGTGGACCCTGCATCGGCGCCTCCTCGTCATCGTCGCCGCGCTTCTCGTCGCCGTGAGCGCCGCGATCGGCGTCGTGACCGTGCTCGTGTTCCACTCCTCCTCGGTCGAGCGACTCGACGCGAGCCTCCGCGCGACCGCGTCGCGGGCGACCGAGGTCGCGCCCCCGGGCTTCCCGACCGACCCGCGCGAGACCGTGCTCGAGTTCCTTCGCGTGCCGGGCCAGCCGGTGGGAACGCTCGGCGGGCTCGTCGCCGGGGACTCCGCGTTCGGCGCGTACATCTCGGAAACGGGCGAGCTGGTGGAGTCGAGCGCCGCAACGACCGAGGCACTCGCCTCGGTGTCACCCGACGGTGAGCCGCACACCATTGCCGCCGGCTCGCTCGGCGACTACCGAGCGCTCGCCGTCGAGACCCAGCCACAGGTGCGCACCGTGCTCGCGCTGCCGCTCGGCGACGTCAACGCGCAGACCGCGCAGCTCGCGCTCACCGCCGCGATCGTCGCCGCTGCAGGGCTCGTGCTCGCGCTCGCGATCGGCTCGGTCGTCGTGCGACGCGCGCTGAGTCCGCTCGCGGAGGTCACGGCAACGGCCCAGCGCGTCTCCGAGCTGCCGCTCGAACGTGGCGACGTGGCGCTCGCCGAGCGGGTCCCGGTCGACGACGAGCGCACCGAAGTGGGCCGCCTCGGCACGGCCTTCAACCGCATGCTCGGTCACGTGGCATCCGCGCTCTCGGCTCGTGAGCAGAGCGAGCAGAAGGTGCGCCGCTTCGTCGCCGACGCGAGCCACGAGCTGCGCACCCCGCTGGCGTCCATCCGCGGCTATGCCGAGCTCACGCGACTGCACGGCGGGGAGCTGCCGCCCGACGTGGTGCACGCGATCGGCCGCATCGAGTCGGAGTCCGTGCGCATGACCGAGCTCGTCGAAGACTTGCTGCTGCTCGCGCGGCTCGACGAGGGACGCGAGCTTGCGACCCTCCCCGTCGACCTCGGGCGCATCGTCGTCGAGGCCGTCGGCGACGCGCAGGCCGCCGGGCCCGGGCACGAGTGGGAGGTGCGGTTGCCGGATGCCCCGGTCACGGTCACGGGTGACGAGCCGCGCCTGCGCCAGGTCGTGACGAACCTCCTCGCGAACGCGCGGATCCACACGCCCGAGGGCACGTCGGTCGTGGCGTCGCTCGAGCACGACGGCGACGAGGTCGTGTTGGCGGTCGAGGACGACGGTCCCGGCATCTCGCCCGACCTCGTGGGCTCGCTCTTCGAGCGATTCGCTCGCGGTGACTCGTCGCGGTCGCGGCGGGCCGGCAGCACGGGACTCGGGCTCGCGATCGTGCGCGCCGTCGTCGAGGCGCACTCCGGATCGGTCGACGTGATGAGCCGGCCGGGCGCGACGCGGTTCAGCGTGCGACTGCCGGCAGCGGACTGACCCCGTCTGCGCGCGGCCCGAACGCCCGCGCCGACCCTGTGCATAGACTGGCGCCCACCGGGCGGTCGCCCTCGCCGGCGACCCCGGCGGGCGAGTGCCCTCGACGAGTACGAAGGAGCACTCAGATGAGATCAGCGATCCCAGATGCCCGAGGCCGACGCTGGAGTCGTGCCACGGCCATCGCACTGGCCACCATGCTCGCGGGAGGCGTCGTCGCGACGGCGAGCCCGGCGCACGCTGCGCCGGAGCCCGCAGAACCGACCTTCGTCGACGGCCTGTCGCAGGCCGTCTTCACGCGGGTGGCGACCGAGTGGATCAACGAGGAGGCATGGGTCGAGAGCGAGGTGGACTCCGACCGCGACGGTCGGCCCGACCTCGTGCACATCGATGTGACCCGGGTCCCCGAGACCGCCGGCGGCCTGAAGGTGCCGGTGCTCATGGAGATGAGCCCCTACTACGCGGGCGGCACACAGGTCACCAACTGGCCGGTCGACCACGAGATCGGCGACCCGCCCACCGAGAAGCCGGGGTGGCCGGCGTACACCCCGACGAACCGCACCAGCCCGCGCATCTCGGGCTCGCTCGAGAACACCTGGGTTCCCCGCGGCTTCGCCGTCGTGCACGCGGAGGGCCTCGGCAGCGGATGGTCGGAAGGCTGCCCCACCTCCGGTGGTGAGAACGAGTCGCTCGCCGGCAAGGCCGTCGTCGACTGGCTGAACGGCCGCGCGACGGCGTACACCGCCCCAGATCGCGCCACCACGGTGTCCGCGGACTGGACGACGGGCAACGTCGGCATGATCGGCACGTCGTACAACGGCACGCTGCCCATCGGCGTGGCCAGCACCGGCGTCGAGGGCCTCGAGGCGATCGTGCCCGTCTCGGCCATCTCGAGCTGGTACAACTACTACCGCGCGAACGGCGCGGTGCGGGCGCCCGGCGGATACCAGGGCGAAGACCTCGACGTGCTCGCCGACTACGTCTACACCCGGTTCGACCAGGAGATCTGCCAGCCGGTCATCGACGAGCTCCGGGCGAACCAGGATCGCGTGACCGGCGACGCCAGCCCGTTCTGGGAGGAGCGCAACTACCTCGCGAATGCCGACAGCATCGAGGCCGCGACGCTCGTCGCACACGGCCTGAACGACTGGAACGTCATGACGAAGAACGCGTCCGACCTGTACGAGGCGCTCAAGGCGCGCGACGTGCCGCACCAGATCTACCTGCACCAGGGCGGCCACGGCGGCAACCCGAACGACACGCTGCTCAACCGTTGGTTCACGCGCTACCTCTACGAGGTGGAGAACGGGGTGGAGGAGCGGCCCAAGGCGTACGTCGTCCGCGAGGACCGCACGCTCACCGAGTACGCCGAGTGGCCCGACCCGGCCGTGGAGCAGGTCAAGCTCAAGTTCGCACCGGCGGCGACGCCCGACGGCGTGGGTGCCCTCGCGGTCTCCCGCGACGGCTCACGTGCGACCGAGAACCTCATCGACGACGCGAGCCAGCGGGCATCCGTGCTCGCCGCGGCGGAGTCCTCGCCGAACCGCCTCGCGTACCGCACGGCCGTGCTCGGCGCGCCGCTGCGGCTCTCGGGCACGCCCTCGGTGTCGCTCGAGGTCTCGGTCGACCGCGCGAAGGCCAACCTGACGGCGCTCCTCGTCGAGTACCCCGCGACGGGGTCGCCGAAGATCATCACCCGCGGCTGGACGGACGTCGAGAACCGTGGTTCGGCATTCGTCACCGAGCCCGTCGTGCCAGGCGAGTCGTACGCCTTCGACTTCGAGTTCGAGCCGAAGGACTACGTGTTCGCCGCCGGCTCGCGCATCGGCGTGGTCGTCATGTCGTCCGACTTCGAGTACACCGTGCGTCCGGCTCCCGGCACCGAGCTGACGCTCCGCCCGTCGGCGTCGACCGTGCACCTCCCGCTCGTGGGCGGCATGGAGGCACTGCAGCAGTCGCTCAAGGCAGCGAAGAAGTGAGCACTCCGCCCTCGAACACCGCCGAGTGAGCACAGCATGACGGCGGGGCCCGGTCGATCGGGTCCCGCCGTCATCGCGTTCGTCGGGTCAGCTCGTGGGATCGCCGGCCGTGCCCGGCGCCACGACCTCGGTGGTGAGGCGTTCGAGGAGCGCTGCGAGCTGTTCGACGTCGTCGCCGGGCCACTGGCGCAGCTGCGAATAGAGCTGCTGGTGCATCCGTGAGCCCTTCTCCTCGATGCTCTCGACCGCGACGGGCGTCGCGACGACGAATCGAGCGCGCCCGTCGTCGGGGTCGACGACGCTCTCGGCCAGACCGAGGGCCTCGAGGTGCTTCACGGTGCGGCTGACGACACTCTTGTCCAACTCGAGGAGCTCGGCGAGGGCGCCCGCGTGCATGCGGCCGCGCCGCACGACGGCCGAGAGGATCTTGTAGCCGACGGGCTGCAGCTCGGGATGCACGGCCGCCGCAGCCTCCTTCCACACCGCCCGCACCCGGACGAAGAGCATCCGGAGCTGCTCCTCGACCGAGGCGATCTCCTCGTCGGAGGCGGTGCGCGTGATGGTCGCTGCGGCGGCGGTCATGCGGGCATCCTATTCGGCGCGCGACCCGGCGCCGCGATTCGCGGACGAGCCATCGTCGCCGGAGCCGTCGGGGTGCACGAGACCGACCGGCGAGAGTCCCACGGATGCCGCCGCCGCATCGATCGCGGCGTCCTCGGCGTCTTCGACCTCGCGCTGGGTGCGCGCCGCATCGCCGGTCGCATCGCCGGCGCGTTCGCCCGCGACATCCGTTGCCGGGCCCTCTGCGCGAGCCCGCTGGATGGCGTTCTGGGTGCCGAGGCCGATGTTCGGCAGGAAGATCACCGCGATGAGCGTGACGATCGCGAGCGGAACCGCGGCGAGGAAGACGGTGCCGACGCCCGTGCCGTACGCCGACTCGACGATGACGCGGAGGAAGTCGGGCAGCTGGCCGATCTGCGGGATGGCGCCGCCACCAAGCGTCTTCGCCGCCTCGAGCTGCTGCTCGGGTGGGAGGCCGCTGACGCCGCTCTTGATGTCTTCGGCGACGACCGTGCCGAGGATCGAGCCCATCACCGCGACGCCGATCGTGCCGCCGAGACTGCGGAAGAACGTGACGGCGCTCGTGGCGACGCCCAGGTTCTTCACCTCGGTCGTGTTCTGCACGACGAGCACGAGGTTCTGCATGAGCATGCCGACCCCCGCGCCGAGCACGAACATCGAGACGCCGACGTACCAGAAATCGGTGTCGTAGTGGAGGCGTGACAGGAGGACGCTGCCGATGATCAGGAGCACGCCGCCGGTCACCATGAAGCCCTTCCACTTGCCGCGACGGCTCACGAGCGCGCCGATGACGGTGGAGGAGATGAGCACGCCGGCCATCATCGGGATGGTGAGCAGGCCCGACTCGGTGGGGGTCGCCCCGCGCGCCAGCTGCATGTACTGGCTGAGGAAGACCGCGGTGCCGAACATGGCCACGCCGACCGAGATCGAGGCGATCACCGAGAGGGTGAACGTGCGGTTCTTGAAGAGGCCGAGCGGGATGACCGGCTCCTGCACCCTGAGCTCGACGACGACGGCGATGATGAGGAGGAGTGCCGCGGAACTGACCATGATGAGGCTCGTTGCGGAGATCCACTCGAAGTCGTTGCCCGCGAAGGTGACCCACAGCAGGAGCAGCGAGACTCCGACCGAGATGAGCACGATGCCGAGGTAGTCGATCGAGACCTTCGTCTTCGGGCGCTTGGGCAGGTGCAGGGTGCGCTGGAGGAGCACGAGCGCGACGATCGCGATCGGCAGGCCGACGAAGAAGTTCCAGCGCCAGCCGAGGGTGTCGGTGATCACGCCGCCGAGGAGGGGGCCGCCGACGGTCGCGACGGCCATGACGGCGCCGAACAGGCCGGCGTACCTGCCGCGCTCGCGGGGGCTGATGATGTCGGCCATGACGATCTGGCTGAGGGCGGCGAGGCCGCCGGCGCCGAGGCCCTGGAACACGCGCATCGTGATGAGGGTGCCCGCGTCCTGCGAGAACCCGGCGATCGCGGAGGCGACCACGAAGATGACGAGCGCGACCTGCAGCAGCAGCTTGCGGTTGAAGAGGTCGGCGAGCTTGCCCCAGATCGGGGTCGACACGGTGGTCGCGAGCAGCGTCGCCGTGACGACCCAGGTGAAGGCCGACTGGTCGCCGCCGAGGTCGGAGATGATGACGGGCAGCGAGCTGCCGACGACGGTCGATGCGAGCATCGACACGAACATGCCGAGCAGCAGGCCGGAGAGCGCAGTGAGCACCGCGCGGTGGGTCATGCCGTTGTCGGAGAGCGCGGGGGATGCCCCGGCGGGTGGTGCCCCGGCGGGGGACTTCTTCTTCGGGGCGCGAGTGCGCTGGTCGACAGCCATGTGACTCCTGTTATTGATTGACGAGAGTCAACTATATGGCAGTAGTGGACATTCGTCAACTAAAGGCCCGGAGTCATTCGATGGCGGCGATCGCCTCGATCTCGACGAGGGCTTCCGGTCGCCCCAGGTCGGCGACCTTGAGCACCGTGATGGCGGTGGGGTGCGGCCCCCAGACCCGGCCGGATGCCGCGTACCCCTCGTCGACCGACTCGCCCTCGACCATGTAGATGGCGAGTCGCACCACGTTCGACTGGTCGGCCCCCGCCTCGGCGAGCACGGCGAGCACATTGGCGAGCGCCTGCTCGGTCTGGGCGCCGAAGCCGCCGGGGACGATCTCGCCCGAGGCATCCACCCCGTTCTGACCGCCGACGTACAACATGCTGCCCGGGCCGCGAACGAGGACGCCCTGGCTGAAGGCAGGGCTCGAGAACAGGCTGCTGGGATTGAGGTGTGTGATCTCCATGCCTTCGGTCTACCGTGCGCCACGCCTTCGGTCTACCGTGCGCCACCGACGTGCGCCACCGACGTGCGCCACCGACGTGCGCCACCGACGATTTGGCGGTCGCCGGAGCATCCGTTACTCTTGACGGAGCCGAAGACCGCTGGTTGTCGTGCGCGCACTGTGTTCACTCACTGGGCAAGCCGACCGAAGTCTTGCGAAAGCAAGGGCCCGCGCAGGTGTGACGAAGACTTCCGGAAGAATCCGGCCGAGCTCCGCGCAACTGCGCCGGAGCTTTTTCTTTCTCTCTGAGTTTCCAGCGGCTCCAGGCCGTGCATCGCTTCCGCGGTGCACGTTGAAGACACAAGGAGTGGCCATGGCGAACAAGGAAGCCTCGGTTGCCGAACTCACGAACCTGTTCGAGAGCTCGACCGCCGTTCTGCTGACCGAATACCGCGGCCTCACTGTTGCCCAGCTCAAGACGCTGCGCAAGTCCATCAGTGAGGACGCGAGCTACGCCGTGGTGAAGAACACGCTGACCAAGATCGCAGCGAACAAGGCCGGAATCTCGTCGTTCGACGACGAGCTCGCCGGTCCTTCCGCGATCGCATTCGTGCACGGCGACCCGGTCGCCGTCGCGAAGGCCCTGCGTGACTTCGCCAAGGCGAACCCCCTCCTCGTGGTCAAGGGCGGCTATTTCGATGGCAAGCCCCTGACCGCTGAAGAGGTAGGCAAGCTCGCCGACCTCGAGTCCCGCGAAGTGCTGCTGGCGAAGCTCGCCGGCGCATTCAAGGCCTCGCTGTTCGGAGCCGCATATCTGTTCAACGCACCGCTGTCGAAGGCCGTTCGCACGGTCGACGCGCTGCGTGAGAAGCAGGAGTCCGCTGCGTAGGCGAGAGCCTCTCAAGCGGTGAGTAACCACAGAATCTAAGGAGAATAATCATGGCGAAGCTGTCAACTGAAGAGCTGCTCGAGCAGTTCAAGGGCCTGACCCTCATCGAGCTCTCGGAGTTCGTCAAGGCGTTCGAGGAGACCTTCGAGGTCACCGCGGCCGCTCCGGTCGCCGTTGCCGGCCCGGCTGCTGCCGGCGGCGCTGCTGCTGAAGAGGTCGAAGAGCAGACGGCGTTCGACGTCGTGCTCGAGGCCGCTGGCGAGAAGAAGATCCAGGTCATCAAGGTCGTCCGCGAGCTCACCTCGCTCGGCCTCGGCGAGGCCAAGGCCGTCGTCGACGGTGCACCCAAGGCCGTGCTCGAGGGCGCGACCAAGGAAGCCGCTGACAAGGCGAAGGCTGCTCTCGAAGAAGCCGGCGCGACCGTCACCCTCAAGTAATCCGCTCCCTCGCGAGAGGGAACGCAGCTTGAGGTGACCTGCGTCACCTGAACACACGGATGCCCCGTGGCTCACGAGCCACGGGGCATCCGTCGTCTCATCGACCGGTCAGGAGCACCGGCCGTTCGCGACCTTCACGTCGACGTCGACGTACCGCGGCCGGTAGTTGTCGACCTCCACGTAGAGGTCGTTCGTGTCGAAGCTGTTCACGTTGTACGTCACGAGCAGCGTGTGCCCGTCGCCGAGTTCGGGGTGCGCCTTCGCGTTGTACGTGAACACGTTGCCCGATGTCTCGGGCGTGCGGTAGAGCTCGGTCTTACCGGTGAAGGGCCCCTCGAGGCTGTCGCTGCGGTACATGACGACCGCGGAACTCAGGATCTCGGTGGCATCGCCGGTGACGAGGGTGTACCTGCCTTGGAAGTGGCTCACGCTGAACTCGTTCGACACGCCCTCGAGGATGCGCTTCGAGGCCGTCGGGTCGGTCGACCATCCGCT
This sequence comes from Agromyces ramosus, assembly GCF_030817175.1. Taxonomy (NCBI): domain Bacteria; kingdom Bacillati; phylum Actinomycetota; class Actinomycetes; order Micrococcales; family Microbacteriaceae; genus Agromyces; species Agromyces ramosus. The sequence continues at coordinate 2,511,106 of NZ_JAUSYY010000001.1, forward strand.
CTCGCCGAGGTACTCCCAGGTGCCGCCGGCGAGGTCGCCGCCCGCCACGCGTGCGAGATGCGCGAACTTCTGCGACTGGAGGTCCTCGACGCCGTAGACGTAGGTGTAGCCGGCCTCCGCGTCTTCGTAGATGGCGGAACCCCAGTTGACGCCGTCGGTGGCGAGGTCGACGACCGATCGCAACTCGAGCGTGGCGGCGTCGAACGTGGCGACGCCGTTGCCGGCGAATGCGAAGTCCCACATGGTGTCGCCCGTCTTCACGAACTCCACGAGCATCACCTGCAGCTCATCGCCGTGCACGGTGGCGTCACCGAACCAGTACCAGTCGCGGGCCTCGTCGGCGCCGGCCACCTTGACGAGCGATTCGGGAGCCTCGGCGGTGCCGCCCGTGTGGGTCGTCAGCTCGCCGGCGTCGTCGACGATGATCGAGTTGTGCACGAAGGGCGAGTCGAGCGGCCGCCCATGGTTCGCGTCGACCTCGCCGAGGAACGTGTCGGAGTAGATCCACGCGATGCTGCCGTCGGGCAGCGGCACGCTGTAGGCCGAGTCGGCGCCGGTCCAGCGGCCGGCGGTGTCGCCGTACGTGCCGAAGCGATCGCGCAACTCCTCGTTGACGGATGCCGCCACTCGTGCGCAGCCCGCGGCCGCCGTCGCGGTGAGCGGCGCCGCGCTCGCGGCGAGGGCGATCGCGCCGGCCGCGGCGATGAGCCCCAACCTCCGCCGTCGGGGGATGGTTCGTCGAAGCATGTCTGGCTCCCTCCCGGCAAGTCGCCGGATCGGAGGGCTCGGCTGCGGTTGCGCCGAATCCCTGTTAACGTTACCAACAGCGGAGCGTAGCAGCGCGGAGTCCGCGACGACAAGCGTTCGATGCGCGCCGCGGTGCGGCACGTGGGCGGCGCGGTAGTAGCGTGAGAGCGGCCGGACGGGCGGCCGTGTGCAGGAGGGTCGAGCCAGATGTCCGAGGTGAGCCAGGGCGGCCGGCAGCCGACGATCAGGGAGGTCGCCGCGCATGCCGGGGTGAGCCCCATGACGGTCTCCCGCACGCTCGCGGGCGGCGTGAACGTCCGCCCCGACGTGCAGCAGCGGGTGCTCGCCGCGGTGCGCGAGCTCGGCTATCACCGCAACGAGAACGCGCGTAGCCTCCGCCCCGGCCAGGCGAGCGGCCTGATCGGCGTGGCCATCACGAACCTCGGCAACCCCTACTACGGCAACTTCGCCCTGGGGGTCGAGGAGGTCGCCGCCGAGTACGGGCGGCGAATCGTGCTCGGCAACACCGGCGAGGACCCGGCGCGGGAGCGCCAGCTCATCGCGGACTTCATCGGGCGCCAGGTCGAGGGCCTCGTGCTCGTGCCGTCGGGCGGGGCATCCGATCACCTCCAGCCCGAGCGCCTGGGCGACATCCCGATCGTGCTGGCGTCGCGGCGGGTCTACGGCCTCGACGTCGATGCGGTGCTGCTCGACGATGTGGGCGGCGCCTATCGGGGCACGCGGGCCCTCCTCGACGCGGGCCACACCCGCATCGGCTTCCTCGGAAACGTGCGCTCGGTCTTCACCGGCCAGCGGCGGTACGAGGGCTTCGCGCGAGCACTCGCCGAGCGCGGCATCGAGCCCGACCCCGACCTCGTGCAGCGTGAGCAGCAGGATGTCGAGTCCGCGCGAGACGCGATGCGGCGGCTGCTCGACCTCGACGACGCGCCCACCGCGGTCTTCAGCTCCAACAACCGCAACACGGTCGGCGCACTGAAGGAGATCGGGCGTCGCCTCAAGGCGGGGGCGGATGTCTCGGAGCTGCCGGCGATCGTCAGCTTCGACAACTTCGAGCTCGCCGAGCTGATGCCGGTGCCCGTCGCGGTCATCGACCACGACGCGCGCCAGCTCGGACGTGAGGCTGCGCGCCTGCTGCTCTCGCGGCTCGGCGGCGTCGATCGGCGCGGACCCGCGCGGCTCGTCGAGATGCCGGTGACGCTCGCCCCCTCGTCGACCGACTGACAGGTCAGACCGGCGCCAGGGCCGGTGATTCCGACGGATTTGCCCCGGCCGAGCCTGCTTCGCTATGGTAACGTTACCAATCATAGACGAGCCGCGAAGAGGAGGATCCCATGGTCGAACTCGCGATCGATCTGGGCGGCACTGCCGTCAAGATCGGCGTCTTCGCGTCCGACCGCGGCGTCGAGACGGCGGAGTTCCCCGTCGACGGCGGTTTCCACCTCGACCGGGTCGCCGAGGCAGCTGACGCGCTGCTCGCCGGGCGACGTCCGCAGGGGGTCGCGATCGCGGTGCCCGGCATCGTCGACCGCGCCGGCCGGGGCCTCCTCGCCGCGCACGGCAAGTACGCAGCGCTGCGCGACGTCGACCTGTCCGAGTGGTCGCACTCCACGTTCGGCGTCGGGGCGGCCGTCGAGAACGACGCCCGCGCCGCGCTGCTGGGCGAGCTCGCGTCGGGCAGCGCCACGGGTGAGCGCGACGCCGTGCTCATCACGCTCGGCACCGGCATCGGCACCGCCGCCGTCATCGACGGCCACGTGCTCCGAGGAGCGCACGGCCACGCCGGCGTGCTGTCGGGGCACGTCACGGTCGACCTCGACGGCTCGCGGTGCCCGTGCGGCAACCTCGGCTGCGCCGAGGCGCTCGCGAGCACCTGGGCACTCGATCGCGACCTGCGCGGCGACGGCAGCGACGGCCACCGCGTGGCCGTCGGCCCCGAGTTGCAGCGACGGGTCGCCACGGCGAGCCCACTCGGCATCCGCGACCTCATCGAGACCCGGCAGGAGCCGGAGTCGGCGGCGATGCTCGATCGCTACCTCCGCATCTGGGGCGCCGTGATCGTCACCCAGTGCCACGCGTTCGACCCGTCGGTGGTCGTCGTCACCGGTGGGGTCCTGCGTGCACGCGACGTCGTGCTGCCGGCGCTGGCCGAGTACGTGCACGAGCACCTCTGGTCCTCCTCCTTCCGGCCACGATTCGTGACGCCCGACGAGCCCGAGCTCTCAGTGCTCCGCGGCCTCGCGGCCATCGCCCTCGACCCCGAAACGACAAGGGATGCCAATGACGCATGACGACCACCCCGCCGACCTCAGCCTCGAGGAGTACATGGCGGGCGGCCGCAGCAGCTACGTGAAGCTGCCGACGATCGCGCTGCCCGACGGCGCCGAGGTCATCGTCGGCGACGCCGCGTGGCACCGTGCGCTCGAGCTGGCCGAGGCGCGATCCGGCGAACGCCCGCTGCTCGTCGCCGTCGACGTGTACCCGGGCGGCGACGTGGCGGCGATCGTCCGTCGCATCGGCGATGCGCTCCCGGGCGTCGACGTGATCGACCTCGAAGACGCCGCCGCGCTGCCGACGGCCCAGCTCGACGCGCTCATCGGGCGCAACCTCACCGACGACCGGGTCTTCGGCGTCATGAGCCACTTCACGGTCGACGAGTTCTACGACCCCGAGCTCGTCGCGGCCCTCCGCGGCCGGCTCGCCGTGCGCACGACCCCGACCATCGTCGTCGGCTGGGGCGCGGATGCCGCGGTCGAACGCGGCGCCGACGCGCTCGTGCTCGTCGACCTCGCGCGCTGGGAGATCCAGCAGCGCCAGCGCGCCGGCGCCACGAACTGGCGTGCCGACAATGGCGGCGAAGACGCGCTGCGCAAGTACAAGCGCGGGTTCTTCGTCGAGTGGCGTGCCGCCGACCGCCACAAGCGCACGCTCTTCGACCGGGTCGACCTGCTCGTCGACGGCAACGCTTCGCTCGGGAGCGCCGGGGCGGTCGAGGGCGACGCGTTCCGCGGTGCGCTCGCCGCGGCATCCGCTGCGCCCTTCCGGGTCGTGCCGTTCTTCGACCCCGGCGTCTGGGGCGGCCAGTGGATGAAGAGCACGCTCGACCTCGACCCCTCGGCGAGCAACTACGCGTGGTGCTTCGACTGCGTGCCCGAAGAGAACTCGCTGCTGCTCGAGGCCGGCGGGCGGGTCGTGGAGATCCCCGCGCTCGACCTCGTGCTCATGCACCCGCGGGCGCTGCTCGGCGAGAAGACGTTCGCACGCTTCGGCGCCGAGTTCCCCATCCGCTTCGACTTCCTCGACACGATGGGCGGCGGCAACCTCTCGCTGCAGGTGCATCCGCTCACCGACTACATCCACGACACCTTCGGCATGTCCTACACGCAGGACGAGAGCTACTACCTGCTGGATGCCGCCGATGACGCGGTCGTGTACCTCGGCGTGAAGACCGGGGTCGATCCCGACGAGATGGTCGGGGCGCTCCGTGCGGCGACCGACGGGGAGCACCCGTTCGACGCCGAGCGCTACGTCAACGTCTTCCCGGCGAAGAAGCACGACCACTTCGCGATCCCCGCGGGCACCGTGCACTGCTCGGGCGCCGACTCGATGGTCCTCGAGATCTCGGCGACGCCGTTCATCTTCACCTTCAAGCTCTGGGACTGGGGCCGGGTCGGCCTCGACGGCGTCCCGCGACCGGTGCACCTCGACCACGGCGAGCGCAACATCCAGTGGGAGCGCGACACCGAGTGGGTCGAGCGGAACCTCGTGGGCCAGGTCGAGGAGCTCCGGCGCGAGCCGGGCCTCGTCGAGGAGCGCACCGGGCTGCACGAGCTCGAGTTCATCGAGGTACGCCGGCACTGGTTCCACGACGAGGCCGCCCACGACACCGACGGCACGGTCAACGTGCTGAACCTCGTGGAAGGCGACGAGGTCGAGGTCGTCAGCCCGACCGGCGCCTTCGAGCCGTACCTCGTGCACTATGCCGAGACCTTCATCGTTCCGGCCGCGGTCGGGCCGTACGTGGTCCGGCGCACCGCGCGCTCACGCAGTGAACGCTTCGGCACCGTCAAGGCGTACGTGCGCGGGACCGGCACGACCGACAACTGAACACGCACCATCCAGCACCACAGCACCACAGCACCACAGCACCACAGCACCACAGCACGAACCGTTGCCTTGCGGCGACTGGGTATCGTTGATACCTTGGCGGACGCGGTTGGTAACGATACCAAAACCAAGGACAAGGGAGTTCCAGTGAATTCACGACGCACGAAGATCGGGGCCGGAGTCGCCGCGCTGGCCGCATCCGCGCTGCTGCTCACGGCTTGCACGGGCGGCGGCGCCGCCGACAACACGGGCGAGACGACCGGCACGCTCGACTTCTACACCGACAAGGCCGCGTGGGAGCCCGACTTCGACGAGCTCAACACCGCGAGCGAAGAGCAGGCCGAGATCACGCTCAACACGACGGGCTACTCCGACGCGAACCAGTACGACGCCTTCATCAAGCAGTCGTTCCGCACCGCGAAGAGCCCCGGGCTGTTCACCTGGCACACCGGCAGCTCGCTCACCGAACTCGTCGAAGAAGACCTGATCGCCGAGACGACCGACATCTGGACCAAGGCCGTCGACGAGGGCTGGGCCACCGAAGACCTCCGCGAGACCTACACCGTCGACGGCAAGCAGTACTGCGTGCCGATGAACATCGCCTACTGGGTCATGTACTACAACAAGAAGATCTTCGCCGAGCAGGGCATCGACGTGCCCACGACGTGGGAAGACCTCGACGCCGCGGCGACGAAGCTGAAGTCGGCCGGCATCACGCCGTACTACCAGACGAGCACGCTCTTCACCTTCCAGTGGTTCCAGCAGCTCGTCGCGGGCACCGACCCCGAGCTGTACGAAGGCCTCTCGACCGGTGAGGTGAAGTACACCGATCCCGAGATCGTCGACATCATGAACCTCTGGCTCGAGGAGCACGAGGCCGGCTGGTTCAGCGACGCCGGCAGCACGGTCGACCCGGCGGTCGGCCTGAAGCAGGGCGACTACGCCATGATCAATTTCGGCTCCTTCTTCAACGGCTCGCTCGACGGCGCAGGCATGGTCTCCGGTGAGGACTACGACATGTTCGTGATCCCCGCCACCAACCCCGACCTCGAGCAGACGCCCGTCGCGGTGGAGTCCGGCCCGCTCTGCGTCGCCGAGAGCTCCTCCCAGAAGGCGCTGGGCCTGGCGTACTCCGAGTGGTGGATGTCGGCGGATGCGCAGTCCGCGTGGAACGACGCGCGAGGCGACGTGGCCTTCAACCCGAAGGCGACCGTGTCCGACCCGATGCTCGCCGACCTCGGCACGACCGTGGCCGACGGTGAGCACCTGCTGTTCACGCGCTACTTCGAGGCGACGCCCACGCCGATCCTCACCGTCGCGCTCGAGCAGTTCGGTGCCTTCAACGCCAACCCGGGCGACCCGCTGCCGTTCCTCGAGGCCATCCAGGCCGAGGCCGACAAGTACTGGGCCGACCAGGAGTAACGACGATATGGCGACCCGCACGGCGCCGTACCAGTGGTCCGCCCGGGGCTTCATCGCCCCGGGCGTGATCCTGGTCGCCGTCCTCCTCTACCTCCCCCTGCTCTGGACGACGTTCCTCAGCCTCACCGAGTACAACGGCCTCGGCGACCCCGACCTGATCGGGTTCGAGAACTACGTCGAGATGTTCGAGGACCCCGAGTTCGTCGGGTCGCTGCTGAACACCCTGCTCTGGGTCGTCGGCACCCTGCTCATCCCGGTCGGCATCGGGCTCGCGCTCGCGCTGCTCACCTGGAACCTCCCGGGCGGAGTGTGGCTCCGACTGCCGTTCCTCATCCCGTACGCGCTCTCGGGCATCGGCGTCGGCCTGATCTGGTCGTTCATCCTCTCGAGCAACGGCGCGCTCGACCAGGCCCTCGCGGCGTTCGGCATCACCGACCCGCCGCGTTGGCTGGTGGATGCCCCGCTCAACACGGTCGTCATGATCATCGCCGCGGCGTGGCAGGGGGTCGGCGTCAACGCGCTGCTCTTCACGATCGGCCTGAACTCGATCCCGAAGGAACCGCTCGAGGCAGCGCGGGTCGACGGGGCGACGGGCGGGCGCCTCTTCACGAGCATCCTCTGGCCGATGCTGCGCCCGCTCACCGCGGTCGTCGTCGGCCTGTCGATCGTGGCGAGCCTGAAGACGTTCGACATCGTGCTGAGCATGACGAAGGGCGGGCCGGGTCGCGCGTCCGAGACCCTCGCCCTGACGATGTACAAGGAGACCTTCGTGAACAGCGACTACGGTCTCGGCTCGGCGATCGCCGTGTTCCTCACGATCGTCACCATGATCGCCGCCATCCTGTACCTGCGCGAGCAGCTCTCGAAGAAACACGAGTTCTAGCCATGTCGAGAATCCTCCGCACCTCCGTGCTCGTCGTCTTCGGCGTCATCTGGCTGCTGCCGGTGTACCTGCTGCTCATCAACGCCGCGAAGTCGCCCCTCACGTTCACGTCGACGACGTCGTGGGTGCCGACCGACTTCGCGCTGTTCTCGAACATCGCCGACGCGCTGCAGCTCTCGGGCCTCGGCGACAGCGTGTGGAGCACCCTGCTCTATGCCCTCGTCTCGCCGGCGATCGCCGTGCTCGTGGGCGCGGCGGCCGGATTCGCGATCGTCGCGCTGCGACTCAAGCACGGCTTCGCGTGGTTCGTCGTGATCTTCGGCGGCACGGTGTTCCCGTTGCAGATGGTGCTGCTGCCGCTCTTCGACGGTTACTCGCGGGTCGGCCTGTTCGACACGCAGCTCGGCATGATCATCATCTACACGGCGATCTCGATCCCGTTCTCGGCGTTCGTGATGCGCAACTTCTTCACGGGGGTCGCGCACAACGTGTTCGAGGCGGCGGTGCTCGACGGCGCGACGACGTGGCGCATCTTCACGCGGCTGTACCTGCCGATGGCGTCGAGCGCACTCGTGGCGATCTTCATCCTGCAGGCCACCTTCGTGTGGAACGACCTGCTGCTCGGCCTCACGCTCAGCCAGTCCGACGACGTGCGCCCGATCGTCACGACACTCGCCGGCATGCAGAGCACCTATGGCGGCGCGCAGCTGTCGACGGTGCTCGCGGCCGGCGTGCTGGTCTCGCTGCCGACGGTCGTGCTCTTCCTCTTCACCCAGAAGTTCTTCGCCCGCGGCCTCGCGCTCGGGCAGTACTAGGAGACCGGATGTCCCACATCCCCACCGTCGTCGACCTCGCGGCCGATGCCGTGACGCACCACTACGACGACATGATCGCCCCCTCCGGCCTGACGAACTTCCTCGGCACGGTGCGCGTCGACCACGACCTGACGGCGATCAGCGCGACGACGTTCCCGCCGGTGTCGCAGGGGCTCGCGAAGACCGCGGTGCTCTTCGTCGACGGGCGCATCTTCGAGTCGTACGGCTCGCCGATCACGCACGAGTGGCGTGCCGACCGGGTGGTGCGGCGGGCGAGCCTGCCGGGCCTCGAGCTCGAGACGACCACCGTCTGCGTGCCCGGCCGAACGGCGGTGGCGGTCGACGTGCGCGTCACGAACACGGGCGCAGAGCCCCGCACCGTGCCGTTGATGCTGTCGCTCGCCGCGCGGGTGACCCGTTCCACCGAGGCGTGGCTCGACGCCGAGATGCCGAGCGAGCGCAACACGGTCGAGACGGATGCCTCGCGGCTGGTGTTCGCCGACGCATCGGGTGACGCGTGGAGCGTGCAGGGCGTCGACGCCGAGGCATCCGTTCGCCTCAGCGGCGTCGCCGAGTCGCCCGACGAGTACGAGGTCGGCATCGGCGGCACCGGCCGCGGCGGCGACGTCACGGTCACGCTCGAACTCGCACCGGGGGAGACCGGCCGGTTCGGGTACGTGCACGCGATCGCCACGACCCGTGCTGCCGCGCTCGCCGAGTTCGACGGCGTGGCGGCCGACGTGCCCGCTGCAGTCGCGGCATCCGAGCGATTCTGGAACGCCCAGCTCGAGGCGGCGTTCACGCCAGGCAACAGCGAGTTCTCCGGACACCTGCCGGTGCTCGAGACCTCGTCCGACGCGCTGCGCAAGCTGTACTGGTGGGGCGTGCTCGGCGTCATCTGGTTCCGCCGCGACTTCGCGGGCAACGTGCTCGGCCGCAGTTACGACACCCTCATGCCGAACTACTGGGCGACGACGACGTTCATCTGGGACTACAGCCTGAGCTCGATCACGCACGCGCTGCTCGACCCCGCGCCGATGAAACGGCAGCTGAGCCACTGGATCACGAGCGACACCCACTCGCACTTCGGCACCTCGTCGCTCACGGGCGGGCCGGTCGGCCGCTGGTACTCCGTCAACGACTACGCGATGACCCGGCTCGTGAACGACTACGTGCGGTACACCGGCGATGCCGGTTACCTCGACGAGGCACCCGGCGCGGGGCGCCCGGTGGCCGACCACCTCAGATACTGGTCGCTCGCCTGGCATGAGCTGCGCGGCGACTCGCCGCTCGCCGACTACGGCGAGATCGACAACCTGCTCGAGTGCGTGAGCTCGTACACCCACGAGGTCGCGAGCTTCAACGCCGCGAACGTGTGGAACCTGCGCACGACCGCGGCGCTGCTCGAAGCGCGCGGCGATGGCACCGGGGCGGCCGAGCTGCTCGCCGAGGCCGAGGCGCTCGTGGCATCCGTCGTCGATCTCTACCTGCCGGGGCAGGGCTTCTTCGCGGCGCAGCAGCCCGACGGCTCGCGGCTGCCGGTGCGGCACTGCTACGACTTCAACATCGTCGGCACGACGATCGCGGGCGACCTCGACGAGACGACCCGTCGCGAGATGGTCTCGTTCTTCACGCGCGAGCTGCAGACGCCGGCGTGGTTGCGCTCGCTCTCGCCGTGGGATCCCGACGCGAGCTACAGCGTGCGGCCTGATCACCAGTGGAACGGCGCGTACCCGGCCTGGCCGGCGGATGCCGCGCGCGCCCTCGTCGCCCTGGGCGAACCGCGGCGCGCCCTCGACTGGCTCCCGGGGCTCGCCCGCACCGCGAACCAGGGCCCGCCCGGCCAGGGGCACTTCCAGGAAGAGGCGATGCCGCCGATCAACGGCGGCGCGCGCAAGGCTCCGCCGCAGCTGCCGTACATCATCGACTGGGCGTGCTCCTCGGCCGGGGCGTACGTCGGGCTCGTGATCGAGTCGCTGTTCGGCGTGGACCCATCGGTCGACGGGCTCGGCACGGTGAACGGATGCGTCGGGGCGCTCGACCCCGACGCGGTGCTCCGCGGGCTCCGGGTCGGCGACCGGCTCGTCGACGTGCATGCGAACGGCGAGGTGACCGAGGTGACCGAGGCGCGATGAGCACGGCCTCGCTGCAGGCCGTCGCGCTCGACGACGTCGACGTGCGCGGCGCCATCACCGTCGACCGCACCGAGCAGGGTCTCCTGCCGCGGCGACTCCCGGCGTGGGCGCGCGCGCAGATCCCCGACCGGTTCATGGTGCAGACGGCGGCGGAGAGCGCGGGCGTCCGCCTCGCGTTCCGTACCGCGGCATCCGTGCTCGAGCTCGACGTGCACGCGACCCGCATGGCCGCCGACGAGACCGTCGCGCTGCCGCCGAGTCACTACGACGTGACGGCCGGGGGCGTGCGCGTCGCGCAGGCAGCTGCGGTCGCGGGCTCGCGCTACGTGTTCTCGTTCGAGCGACCGCTCGGGTACGTCGTGCGCGGCCGGGCGTCGACCGTGCGCTTCGAGGCGATCCCAGGCGCCGGCGTCGAGCGCGATCTCGAGCTCTGGCTGCCGTACACCGACGAGGTGGAACTGCTCGGGCTGCGAGCAGATGCCCCGGTTTCCCGCTCACCAGACGCCGGCGCGATTCGCTGGCTGCACCACGGCAGCTCGATCAGTCACGGCTATCGCGCGGACTCCGTGACGGGAACCTGGCCGGTCGTTGCCGCTCTGCGCGCCGGCGCCGGCCTGACGAGCGTCGCGTTCTCAGGCAATGCGATGCTCGACCCGTTCACGGCGCGCACCATGCGGGACACCCCGGCCGACCTGATCAGCCTGAAGATCGGCATCAACCTCGTGAACGGCGACGTGATGCGCATGCGGGCATTCCGACCGGCGGTGCACGGGTTCCTCGACACGCTTCGCGACGGGCACCCCGAGACGCCGATCGTCGTGGTCTCGCCGATCTGGTGCGAGCCGGTCGAGCACGCAGCCGGCCCGACCGTACAGGACCCGGCGAAGCCCGTCGAGTGGTCGATCGCGGGCGGCACGCGCGAGGAGGTCGCGCAGGGCAAGCTCTCGCTCACCGCGATCCGAGCCGAGCTCCGCGACATCGTGGAACGCCGGAGCGCCGACGACCCGAACCTCCGGTACCTCGACGGGCTCGAGCTCTACGGTGAGGCCGACGCCGAGCGGATGCCCCTGCCCGACAATCTCCACCCCGGGCCCGACGCGCAGCAGCACATCGGCGAGCGCTTCGCCGAACTCGTGCTGGCTCCGTTCACCCAGCAGTTCGCGGCGAGCTGACCGGACTCGTCAGCCGCCGGTCGCCCAGTGGGCGCCGAGCTCGGCGAACGTGCGCCCCTCGGCGATGACGCGTTCGCTCCACGCCTGGAGGTCGTCGACGACGAGGTGCTCGCCCTCGGCGTCGTGGAGGCGCGTGACGAATCGGTCGTCGATTCGCGTCGGCGCGGGCCCAGTGCGCACGGCCTCGAGCACGCGCATGAAGGCGCCGGTCGCCGCCGCGGGAACCAGGAGCGGTGCCCCGTCGGCGACGTGGTCGACGAGGTTCGCCAGCAGCCCCTCGCGCGGATACGTCGTCGTCGTGGGGATCGAAGCGCCGGGAACCACGAGCTGCACGACGTCGAGCGTGTACCAGAGCACGAGGCGGCCGGCCGTGCCCTCGACGATCACGCATGGCTCGCTCGGGCGCACCGCCGTGAGGCTGAGCGCGCACGCGAGCTGCCCGCCGCGGGCCAGGTCGATCACGAGCGACGAGGTGTCGTCGGCCTCGATGTCGTTGGCCCGGTATAGGTCGAGGCGCACGTTCGCGACATCCGACTCCCCGGTCGCGCCGGCGACGGCGAGCGCGGTCGCGACCGCGTGCGCGAGCGGATTCGTCACGGCGCCGTCGACGACGGGCACGCCGTCGAGGGTTCGCCGCCCCGCCCATGGCGTTCGGCGCCAGTAGTCGACCGAGCGGATCCACGTGCCGAGGGCGCCGAACCGCACGGGGTCGCCGATCACCCCATCAGCGATGAGTTCGCGCATCGCGGGGACGGCGGCCGAGCCGAGGCTCTGGAACCCGAGCTGCACGGCCCGCCCCGCGGCATCCGCTGCCGCCAGGAGCCGGTGGAACTCGTCGAGCGTCGGCGTCGGCGGCTTCTCGAGCAGCACGTGGGCCCCCGCCTCGAGCGCCGCGAGCGCGAGCGGCAGGTGCGTGTGCATCGGCGTCGAGAGCACCACGATGTCGAGCTGGGCCTCGGCGATCATGTCGTAGGCGCCGGTGTAGGTGGCGACGCCGTCGTGCTCGGAGCGGGGCGAGCGCCGGTCGGCGAGGGCGGCGAGGCGCGCGCGTCCCTCTCGCTCGAGCTCGAGGGCGGCGTGCACGTGGCTCGCGCCGTGCCCGCGCACGCCGGCGATCCCGATGCGTGGGGGAGTGGCGGCAGACACGGGGCCTCAGCGAGCGGCGGTCGTGGTGCTCGAGCGCACGACGAGTCGCATCGGGAGCGGGGTCGACGAGTCGAGCGCACCTTCGGCGGCGCCGGTCTCGCCGAGCAGGCGCATCACGAGCTCGACCGCGACGCGACCCTGCTCGCCGGGATACTGCTCGACCGTCGTCAGTCCGAACATCTCGGCGTACTCGTGACCGTCGATGCCCACGATCGACAGGTCGCCGGGCACCGCGATGCCGAGCCGCTCAGCGGCGAGCATGGCACCGAGGGCCACCTCATCGGATGCCGCGAAGAGCGCCGACGGGCGATGGGCCGGGTGCCCGAGCAACTGCAGGGCCGCGGCATAGCCGCCGGGGAGCGTCATCTCGGTCTCCCGCACGGTCGCACCCGCGATCGGGTCGAGCCCGGCGTCCGCCATGGCGCTGCGGAACCCGCGAAGCCGTCGACCCTGGACGCTCTCGACGCTGCGATCGGCCTCGCGTCCGGCGAGGTGGGCGATGCGCGTATGCCCCAGGTGGAGGAGGTGCTCGGTGGCGAGCACCGCGGCGCCGGCGTCGTCGATGGCGAGCCGGGGCGAGCGCGGCGCGCTGCCGCCCAGCGAGACGACGGGCTTGCCGCGGCCCTCCAGGCCGGCGAGCTCGGTCTCGACGAGGTCGACACCCACGGCGATGACCGCATCGACCCGCTTGCGGGCGAGGAAGAAGTCGAACACCCGCTCGCGTTCGGGTCCGCGGTCGGCGAGGTTGTAGAGCGTGAGATCGTAGCCGGCCGTGAGGAGCGCGCGTTCGATGCCCTCGAGCACCTCGCCGAAGAACCACCGGTTCACGAACGGGATGATCACGCCGACGTTCTTCGTGCGCCCCGTCACGAGGCTCGCGGCGTCGGGGGAGGCGATGAAGCCGATGGAGGCGGCGGCGGCCTCGACGCGCCTTCGCGTCTCGACGGCGACCGACCCACGGCCGCTGAGGGCGCGCGATGCGGTGGCCTTGGACACTCCCGCGAGGCGGGCGACGTCGCCGATGGCGGCCATGCGCGCCTCCCTCCGTCGGGCTGCTCCGCCTGCGAGTGTAGTGCGAACCGGGTGCATTGTGGAACCGTTTCCCGCCGGGTGGAACTGTTCGGCGCCGAGACGTCCGGAATCAGATGTGAGCGCTCTCAGCCAGTGTTTGCGCGAAACGTCCAGCGGTAGCCGAACCGTGACCTTCGATCACTTGTGAGGAGCGGCCGGTTGTCCTACCGTTGAGGCTGGAACCGGTTCCCGGCTTCGCCTGCACCACACTCAACGAGGAGATGACATGAGACTCACACGGCATCGCCGTTGGATGGCCCCAGTGGTGGGCGCCGCGGCAGTGGCCCTCGCGCTCACGGCGTGTACCGGCGACATCGCTGAAGAAGACGCAGCCGACGTCGACTGCGGCCCCTACGAGGACTACGGCACGTTCGACGGCGCCGAGGTCACGGTCGGCGGCACCATCCTCGACCTCGAGGCCGACCGGCTGAACGAATCGTGGGCCGACTTCGAGACCTGCACCGGCATCAGCGTCGAATACCAGGGTTCGAGCGAGTTCGAGGCCCAGATCGCGGTGCTCGCCGAAGGCGGCAACGCGCCCGACGTCGGCATCGTGCCGCAGCCCGGACTGCTCGCGCGACTCGCCACGGGCGGCTGGCTCATCCCGGCATCCGAAGCGGTCGAGGCCAACGTCGACGAGTGGTGGTCCGAAGACTGGAAGCAGTACGGCACCCACGAGGGCACCTTCTACGCCGCCCCGCTCATGGCGAGCATCAAGGGCTACGTCTGGTACTCGCCCACGGAGTTCGAGGAGGCCGGCTATGAGATCCCCGAGACGCTCGACGACCTGACGGCGCTCTCCGAGGAGATCGCTGCCGATCACCAGCCCTGGTGCGTCGGCCTCGAGTCGGGTGACGCGACCGGATGGCCCGGCACCGACTGGGTCGAAGATTTCGTGCTCCGCCTGCACGGCCCCGAGGTCTACGACCAGTGGGTGACGCACGAGATCCCGTTCAATGACCCGCGCATCGCCGAGGCATTCGATGCCGTCGGTGCGTACCTCAAGAACCCCGAGATGGTCAACGGCGGCATCGGCGACGTGTCGACGCAGATCGCCCAGTCGTTCCAGGAGGCCGGCCTGCCGATCCTCGACGGAACGTGCTCGCTGCACCACCAGGCTTCGTTCTACGAGACGTTCTGGAACCCCGAGGGCGGTGACGAGGTGGAGGTCGCCTCCGACGGCGACATCTTCGCCTTCCTCCTTCCGCCCGTCGAGGCCGGTGGCGGTCTCAACGTCACGGGCGGCGGCGAGTTCCCGGTCGCGTTCCGCGACGCGGAAGAGGTCGAGGCGTTCCGTGCGTACCTGTCGAGCGACACGTGGGCGAACGAGCGAGTGGGCCTGGGCGGCGTGATCAGCGCGAACAAGGGGCTCGACCCCGAGATCGCGTCGAGCGAGCTGCTCGTGCAGTCGATCGAGATCCTCCAGAATCCCGAGACGACGTTCCGCTTCGACGGATCCGACCTGATGCCCGGCGCCGTCGGTGCCGACTCCTTCTGGAAGGGCATCGTGGCCTGGGTCGGCGGTGAGAGCACAGACCAGGTGCTCAATACCATCGAATCCAGCTGGCCGGCGGGGTAGTAGCGCGCACGGCGCCGAACGCGGGATGATCGAAGGGCGGGGCTGAACACCCCGCCCCTCGTTCACCCGACTTCAACGACGACTCCGATTTTCAATGAAGAACAGTGGGAGGCACGATGACCACGGCTGATCTGCTCGGCAAGCTGCTCCAGGTGGTGATGGGGCTCGCCGTCTTCGCCGCCGTGGTCGGACTCCTCGTCTTCTTCATCGACAAGGCGCCCAAGAAGGGGCGCGACTATTGGCAGCTCGCGGGCTTCCTCCTCCCGGCGATGCTCTTCATCGTCATCGGGCTCATCTACCCGGCGATCCGCACGAGCCTGCTCGCATTCCAGGATCCGAACGGCGCCTGGACCCTCGACAACTTCATCTGGACCTTCACCCAGCCGGCGGCCATCCGCTCACTGATCAACACCATCATCTGGGTGCTGCTCGTGCCGACGATCGCCACGGCGGTCGGGCTCGCCTACGCCGTGTTCATCGACAAGTCCCGCGGTGAGAAGTACTACAAGGTCGTGCTGTTCATGCCGATCGCCATCTCGTTCGTCGGGGCGGGCGTCATCTGGGGCTTCGTGTACGACTACAACGGCGTCGGCGATCAGATCGGCCTGCTGAACGCGATCGTGGTCGCGTTCGGCGGCGAACCCGTGCAGTGGCTGCAGACCGACCCGATCAACACCATCCTGCTCATCGTCGTCATGATCTGGATCCAGACCGGTTTCGCGATGGTGCTGCTCAGCGCCGCCATCAAGGGCGTGCCGACCGAGCAGATCGAGGCGGCCCAGCTCGACGGCACGAACGGGTGGCAGCGCTTCGTGAACGTGACGGTGCCCGGCATCCGTGGTGCGCTCGTGGTCGTGCTCACGACGATCTCGATAGCCACGCTGAAGGTCTTCGACATCGTGCGCACGATGACCGCCGGAAACTTCAACACGAGCGTCATCGCGAACGAGATGTACACGCAGGCATTCCGTGCCAGCGAGGTCGGACGCGGTTCGGCCCTCGCGCTGATCCTGTTCGTGCTCGTGCTCCCGATCGTCATCTACAACGTCAACGTGCTTCGCAAGCAGAGGGAGATCCGATGAGCAGCGTCGCCCCAGTCGACCTCCCGGTCGGCAAAGACCTCGGCTCGCTCGAGGCGACCGAGCGCGCCGAGTACGGCACGAAGAGCGCACGCGTCAAGAAGCGCCTCACGTCGCGCACCGCGACGATCGCGTCGCTCGTCATCGCCGTGCTCTGGACGATCCCGACGTTCGGGCTCCTGATCTCGTCCTTCCGGCCGGCAGAGCTCATCCGCACCACCGGCTGGTGGACCATCTTCGAGAACTGGGGGTTCACGCTCGACAACTACCGCGACGTGCTGCTCTCGACCTCGTCGTCGTCGCCGCAGCTCGGTGCGTACATCGTGAACTCGATCGCCATCGCCGTACTGGCCACGCTGATTCCGCTCACGTTCGCGTCGATGGCGGCCTATGCCTTCGCGTGGATCAGGTTCAAGTGGGTGAACTGGCTGTTCATCCTCGTGTTCGCACTGCAGATCATCCCCCTGCAGATGGCGCTCGTGCCGCTCCTGCAGATCTTCTCCACCTGGCTGCGACCCATGCAGGCCTGGCTGCACGACGTGATCCCGATCATCCCCGAGCAGAACTACCTGCCGCTGTGGCTCGCGCACTCGATGTTCGCGCTCCCGCTCGCGATCTTCCTGCTGCACAACTTCATCGCCGAGATTCCCGGCGATGTCATCGAGGCGGCACGGGTCGACGGCGCGACGCACGGTCAGATCTTCTTCCGCATCGTGCTGCCGCTCGCCACGCCGGCGCTCGCCTCGTTCGCGATCTTCCAGTTCATCTGGGTGTGGAACGACCTGCTCGTCGCCCTCATCTTCTCGGGCGGCACGCAAGACGTCGCGCCACTCACCCAGCGATTGGCCGAGATGGTCGGCACGCGAGGTCAGGACTGGCAGCGACTCACCGCCGCGGCGTTCATCTCGATCGTGATCCCACTCGCCGTGTTCTTCGGCCTGCAGCGCTACTTCGTGCGCGGACTCCTGGCAGGCGCGACGAAGGGGTAGGCCCGCTCCAGAACCGGCAAGGCCGACGGATGCCGCGCGCGGGGGCTCGCGGCATCCGCCATGCGCCGTCCTGAATTGCCAGCGGGGCGTGGGGACGGTGGCAGGGAGAGGTAGGCGGCCGCGCCCGCGCCACGCGCTGAGCGAACGAGCCCGCTGGAGGGGCCCATCTCGGCCGCAGCCGCCGCAGCCCGGCATAGGGTGAATCCATGAGCATGGGCGGCGTTCACGGCGGGGGCGGCGGCACGGGCGGTGCACGCCGCGGGGGCACCGCCGGCGCCGGAGCAACTGCGGCACCGCGCCGGGGCTTCTCGGTCGATGAGCAGGCGCAGCGTGCCGCGAACGCGGAGGCGCCGAAGATCCCGCACCTGCTGCGCCGCATCTCCGAGCTGTTCGCGCCGCACAAGCCGGCGCTCATCACGACCGTCGTGCTCGTGCTCATCGGCGCGGCGCTCAGCGTCATCCCGCCACTGCTCACCCAGCGGGCCTTCGACGACGGCCTGTTCCCCACCGACGGCAGCGGTCCGAACCTCACGGTGCTCTCGTGGATCGTGCTCGCGATGATCGCCGTCTTCATCGTCTCGGCGCTGCTCGGCGTGTGGCAGACGTGGCTCACCGCCACGATCGGCAACAAGGTCATGGGGGCACTGCGCGTGCGCCTCTTCACCCACCTGCAGTCGATGGAGCTCAGCTTCTTCACGCGCACCAAGACCGGCATCATCCAGTCGCGGCTCCAGAACGACGTCGGCGGTGTCGCCGGGGTGCTCACGAACACGGTGTCGAGCGTGCTCGGCAACACCGTCACGGTGATCTCGGCGTTCATCGCGATGCTGATCCTCAACTGGCAGCTGACGATCATCGCGCTCGTCCTGATGCCGTTCATGGTCATCGCCCAGCGCCGGGTGGGACAGGTGCGCGCGCGCATCGCGGGCAAGACGCAGGAGTCGCTCTCGGAGATGACGGCGATCACGCAGGAGACGCTGAGCGTCTCGGGCATCCTGCTCTCGAAGAGCTTCACGCGCCAACGCAGCGAGATCGAGCGCTACGCCGACGAGAACCAGAACCAGATCCGGCTGCAGGTCAGCCAGCAGATGACGGGCCAGTGGTTCTTCGCCATGGTGAACATCTTCATGTCGTCGATCCCGGCCATCGTCTACCTCGTCGCGGGCTGGCTGATCGCGGGCGGGGTGGCGGATGTCACGGCCGGCACGATCGTCGCGTTCACGACCGTGCAGGCGCGGTTGCTGTTCCCGCTGATGGGGCTCATGCGGGTCGCCCTCGACCTGCAGACCTCGAGCGCGCTCTTCGCCCGGATCTTCGAGTACCTCGACCTGAAGCCCGCGATCACGGATGCCCCCGACGCCCGCGACGTGCCGTCGGGCCCCGCGCTCGGCCGCGTCGAGTTCGCGGAGGTGAGTTTCCGCTATCCCGATGCCGACGACGATTCGCGGCCGACGCTCGACGGGGTGAGCTTCTCGATCGAGCCGGGGCAGTTCGCCGCGTTCGTGGGTCCGTCGGGTGCGGGCAAGACGACGGTGTCGTACCTCGTGCCGCGGCTGTACGAGGCATCCGATGGCGCTGTTCGCTTCGCCGGGGTCGACGTTCGCGAGCTCAGCCAGGAGTCGCTCATCTCGCACATCGGCATCGTGAGCCAGGAGACCTACCTCTTCCATGCCACGATCGCCGAGAACCTGCGCTACGCGAGGCCGGATGCCTCCGACGCCGAGCTCGAGGCGGCGGCCCGGGCCGCGAACATCCATGAGACCATCGCCTCGTTCCCCGAGGGCTACGACACGGTCGTCGGCGAGCGCGGCTACCGCCTCTCGGGCGGTGAGAAGCAGCGCATCGCCATCGCGCGGGTGCTGCTGAAGGACCCCGCGGTGCTCGTGCTCGACGAGGCCACCAGTGCGCTCGATACGATCTCGGAGCGGGTGGTGCAGCAGGCGCTCGACGATGCGGCCCGCGGCCGCACGACGATCGCGATCGCGCACCGCCTCTCGACGGTCGTGGCCGCCGACGTCATCTTCGTCGTGGTGGCCGGACGCATCGTCGAGCGCGGCACGCACGCCGAGCTGGTGAGCGCCGAGGGCGTGTACGCGTCGCTCTACCGCCAGCAGGAGGAACGGCCGGTGCTCGAGCTTCCAGCGGTCGAGTAGCGCGCGAGGCTCGAGTGTTCAGCTGCGCTCGGCGAGCAGCCGCTCCATCAGGGCGATCTCAGCGGCCTGGCTCTGGGAGACGGCGCGAGCGAAGCTCACGACGATGTGGTTCGAGGCCCGCTCGAGTGCGGCATCCGCCATCTCGACGGCGCCCCGGTGGTGCGCGATCATCAGCTCGAGGAACAGGCGATCGGCCTCGATCCCCCTGAGGGAGCGCAACTGCTCGATCTGGGCTCGCGTCGCGAGTCCGGGCATCGGCCCGCCGGGCTCATGGCCCGCGTGCGAGTCATGCACCGAGCCGTCGAGGGCGGGCCGCGTCATCCAGGTCATGGATGGCTCGCTGCCCGCTTGCGACAGGTCCCACGCGCTCAGCCAGCCGTAGAGCTGACCCGCCTGCTGCGACTGGGTCGTCGCGATGTCGTAGGCGAGCGTTCGCACCTCGGGGTCGTCGGACACCTCGCGCACGATCATCGCGAGCTCGGTGCCCTGCAGGTGGTGCACCTGCATGTCGCGGGCGAACCCGGCCTCGGCGCTCGTGTCGGCGGGCGTGGCGTCGGGTGTCGGCGCGGCGAGCGTCGAGATGCGGCCGAACGAGAACGCGGCGATCGCGACGACCAGGAGGGCGACGGATGCCGCAACGATCACGGCCGCGCGCCCGGCACCGCTTCCCGCGCGGCGGCCCGGGCTCAGCTCGTCGCGGACGTCGCCCGCGTCGCGCACGTCGCCCTCGTCGCGCACCTCGCGCACGTCGTGCGCGGAGGGGTCGGTGGCGTCGCCGCTCACGACACCTTGCCGGGGGCGTCGAGCCCGCCGGTGCACAGCGCGCCGGGCTCGGGCACGTGCTGGCTCTTCCAGTACTCCTCGAAGAACTCCGCGATGCGCGGGTCGTCGGCGTCCTCGATCTGGAGCTGGGTGTTCCAGCCGCTCAGCACGATGGGGGAAGGGAGTCCGTCGAACGGCGAGAGCACCACGTAGGTCGAGGGCAGCTTGGCGCGCAGTGCCTCGAGCTGACCGTCGCCGAGCGCGGGGTCGTACGTGACCCACAGGGCGCCGTGCTCCAGCGAGTGCGCGGCGTTCTCGTTCGGCACCGGCTGGTCGTAGACGCCGCAGTTCAGCCACACCTGGCTGTGCTCGCCGCCGGCGGGCGGGGTCTGCGGGTAGTCGACCGTGCCCTCGACGTGGAGCGACTCGTTGTCGAAGGTCTCGACGCCGTCGATCTCGACACCCTCGCCGCCGGCACTGTACGCCACGGGTTGCGGCGTCAGCACGATCGCGGTCACGAGCAGGGCGACCACCGCGACGCCGCCCGCCACGGACGACCAGATGGCGATGCGGCGATTGCGCTTGGCACGCGCCTCGCGCTTGCGGAACTCCTCGAGCTTGCGTTCGCGCTCGGCGGCCCGCTTCTCCTTCACGGACTGGGCCTTCTTCACGGCGGGGGGAACGGGCGGGGTCGCGCTCACGCGGGTGGCCTCTCTCGAACGGGACGTCAGGGCAATACGAACGCATGCAGCTGGGAGATTACCGGGTCGGGGCATCCGCTCGCCCGTCTCCATCTCATCGACCGGCTCGGCGAGCACGGAAACGGATAGAGTTGGCGACGTGATCCTCTCGCTGTGTTGTCGTTGACGCCGACGTCGACCGACCCCCACACCTGATCGTTCGCCGCTCGCCACCCGCCCACGAAGCGGCCGAGCAGACAAGCAAGGACACCGCATGAAGTACGCAGAGACGATCGTCGACCTCGTCGGCGACACCCCGCTCGTGAAGCTCCAGCGCGTCACCGAGGGGGTGACCGATGCCACGGTGCTCGTGAAGCTCGAATACTTCAACCCGGGCGGCTCCTCGAAAGACCGCATCGCCGAGCGCATCATCGACGCCGCCGAGCGCGAGGGCAAGCTCAAGCCGGGCGGCACCATCGTCGAGCCCACGTCGGGCAACACCGGGGTCGGGCTGGCGCTCATCGCGCAGCAGCGCGGCTACCGCTGCGTGTTCGTGTGCCCCGACAAGGTCGGCGAAGACAAGCGCAACGTGCTCACCGCCTACGGCGCCGAGGTCGTCGTGACCCCCACGGCGGTCGCGCCCGACAGCCCCGAGTCGTACTACGGCGTCTCCGACCGGCTCGCCCGCGAGATCCCGGGCGCGTTCAAGCCCGACCAGTACTCCAACCCCAACGGGCCCCGCTCGCACTACCAGACCACCGGCCCCGAGATCTGGCGCGACACCGACGGCAAGATCACGCACTTCGTCGCCGGCGTCGGCACGGGCGGCACGATCACCGGCACCGGGCGCTACCTGCGTGAGGTGTCCGACGACCGGGTGCGCATCATCGGCGCCGACCCCGAGGGATCCGTGTACTCCGGCGGCACCGGCCGCCCCTACCTCGTCGAGGGCGTCGGCGAAGACTTCTGGCCGACGGCGTACGACCCCGCGGTGCCGCACGAGATCATCGCCGTCAGCGACGCCGAGTCGTTCGACATGACGCGCCGCCTCGCACGCGAGGAGGGCATCCTCGTCGGCGGGTCGAGCGGCATGGCCGTGGTCGCGGCGCTCAAGGCCGCGGCATCCGCCGGCCCCGACGACGTGTTCGTCGTGCTCCTGCCCGACGGCGGCCGCGGCTACCTCGGCAAGATCTTCAACGACAAGTGGATGCGCGCCTACGGGTTCTCGAACGCGCCCGCCGGTCACACGATCGCCGAGCTCCTCGCCGCGAAGGCCGACCGCATCGAGCCTCTCGTGTACGTGCACCCGAACGACACGGTGCGCGAGGCGATCGACCGCATGACCGAGACGGGCGTCTCGCAGCTGCTCGTGCTCTCGGCCGAGCCGCCCGTCGTGCTCGGCGAGGTCACGGGCGCCCTGCACGAGGCCGAGCTCCTCGACCTCGTCTTCTCCGGGCAGGCGAAGCTCACCGACAAGGTGACGAGCGTCGTGGGCGAGCCGCTGCCGCTCATCGGGGTCAATGAGCCCGTGGCATCCGCCCGCTCCGCGTTCTCGACGGCGCCCGCGATGCTCGTGACCGACGGCGGCAAGGCGCTCGGGGTCATCACCCGCACCGACCTGCTCTCCTACCTCTCGGCCTGACCGGCCGAACGGACCACCCGGAAGGCACCGCACCATGCTGCACGACGACGCACGCTTCGACACCCGCGCCATCCACGCCGGCCAGGGGTTCGACCCCACCACCGGCGCGGTGATCCCGCCCGTGTACCTCACCTCCACGTACGTGCAAGACGGCATCGGCGGCCTTCGCGGCGGCTACGAGTACTCGCGCGGCGGCAACCCCACGCGAACGGCGCTCGAGACGCAGCTCGCGGCGCTCGAGGGCGGCATCCGCGGCCTCTCGTTCGCGTCGGGCCTCGCCGCTGAAGACGCGCTGCTGCGCACCGTGCTCGCGCCCGGCGACCACGTCGTCATCGGCAACGACGTGTACGGCGGCACGCACCGGCTCGTCCGCAAGATCTTCGGTGCCTGGGGCATCCGGCACACGACCGTCGACACGAGCGATCTCGATGCCGTGCGCGAAGCGATCGAGCTCGGCACCACGAAGGTGCTCTGGGTCGAGACGCCGTCGAACCCGCTCATGAAGATCTCGGATGTCGCGGCGCTCGCCGAGCTCGGCGATGAGGCCGGCGTGCTCGTCGTCGTCGACAACACCTTCGCGTCGCCCGCGCTGCAGCAGCCGATCGCGCTCGGCGGGCACGTGGTCGTGCACTCGACCACGAAGTACCTCGGCGGTCACTCCGACATCGTCGGCGGCGGGCTGGTGTTCGCCGCAGGGCAGGAAGAACTCGCCGAGCGCGTGACCTTCACGCAGTTCGCCGCCGGCGCGGTCTCGAGTCCGTTCGACGCCTTCCTCACCTCGCGCGGCATCAAGACCCTCGGAATCCGCATGCAGCGGCACAGCCAGAACGCCCTCGCCATCGCTCGGCGACTCGAGGAGCACGCCGGCATCGAGCACGTCTACTACCCCGGACTCGAGTCGCACCCGGGGCACGGACTCGCGGCCCGTCAGATGTCGGGCGGTTTCGGCGGCATGATCTCGATCTCGCTCGCCGGGGGACCCGGGGCGGCGCGGCGCTTCGCGGAGTCGACGTCGCTGTTCCAGCTCGCCGAGTCGCTCGGCGGCGTCGAATCGCTCGTGAACTACCCCTCCGAGATGACGCACGCATCGGTGAAGGGCACCGAGGCCGAGGTGCCCGAGTCCGTCGTGCGCCTCTCGGTCGGCATCGAGGACGTCGACGACCTGCTCGACGACATCGACGGGGCGCTCGCGCAGCTATAGGGGCATCCGATCGCTCCCGGTCGCTCCAGGGCCCCTGAGTGGGAGAATGGAGGCAGCGGCGTGCGGCACGTCACCGGCGCCGAGGAGATGATCTCCATGGTCTGGTTCTGGGTCACCCTCATCATCGTGGGCGTGCTCGTGATCGTGCTGTTCTTCATGTCGGTGCGCATCGTGAAGCAGTACGAACGCGGTGTCGTGCTGCGGTTCGGCCGCCTGCACAACGTGCGCGAGCCGGGCATCCGGTTCATCATCCCGATCGTCGACGTGATGACGAAGGTGTCGCTGCGCATCGTCACGCTGCCGATCCAGTCGCAGGGCATCATCACGCAGGACAACGTGAGCGTCGGCGTCTCGGCGGTCGCCTATTTCCGCATCGTCGACCCCGTGAAGTCGGTGATCGCGATCGAGAACGTGCACTCGGCGATCGACCAGATCGCGCAGACGACGCTCCGCAAGGTGGTCGGCCAGCACCACCTCGACGAGACGCTCGCGGAGACCGCGAAGCTCAACGCGAACATCCGCGAGATCCTCGACGTGCTGACCGTCGACTGGGGCGCCGAGGTCACGCTCGTCGAGCTCAAGGACATCCTGCTGCCCGACTCGATGAAGCGCGCCATGGCGAAGCAGGCGGAGGCGGAGCGCGAGAAGCGCGCGAAGATCATCGCGGCAGAGGGCGAGGCACTCGCGGCGGCGCAGCTCGGCGTCGCGTCGGACACGATGATGGGGCATCCGCTCGCCCTGCAACTGCGAACGCTGCAGACGCTCGTCGAGGTCGGCGTCGACAAGAACACGCTCGTGCTGTTCCCCGCTCCGCTCCTGGCGTCGATCGGGGAGATCACGAACTTCCTCGATCGTGAGGCGGCGACGGCGCAGGTGCGCCGGGCGTGACCGGCGGCGTGCGACCGGTGTGAACCGGGTGCGCTTCGGGCGTGACCGTCGACTTGACGGTGGCAGGATGTCGACGAACCCTGTCAATCCTGCCATCGCCGCATGTCGGCGGGATGCCCCAGAATGAGCGGGTGACTTCGAACAACACCGACGCGGCCGAGGGCCGGCAGCACCACGGGGGCAGCCTCGGCCTCGTGCAGGGCACGGCGCTCTACATCGCGAGCGTACTGGGCACCGGCATCCTCGTGCTGCCCGGTCTCGCGGCCGCTGCAGCGGGCCCTGCATCGATCGTCGCGGTGGCGGCCGTGCTCGTGCTCTCGATCCCGCTCGCCGGCACCTTCGCCGCGCTCGCTGCACGCTACCCCGACGCGGGCGGCGTGGCGAGCTTCGTGCGCCGGGCGCTCGGCGGCACCGCCGCCCGCATGACGGGCTACTGGTTCTTCTTCGGCGTGTGCGTGGGCGCGCCCGTGCTCGCGGTCCTCGGCGGCGAATACGTCGTCGCCGTGCTCGGGGTCGACCGGTCGGCCGTGCCGATCATCGGGTTCGCCGTCTTCGTGCCGCCGTTCATCGCCAACTGGTTCGGCGTGCGCGTGGCCGGGTGGGTGCAGTTCGTGCTCACGGGGCTGCTGCTCACGGTCGTGGTCGGCGTCGTCGCCATCACGTTCCCGGCGGTCGACGCCTCCAACTTCGAGCCGTTCCTGCCCAACGGCTGGGCGGGCGTCGGCGTCGCGATCAGCCTGTTCGTGTGGGCGTTCGCCGGCTGGGAGGTCGGCACCCACATCGCCGGCGAGTTCAGGAATCCGCGGCGCACCATCCCGATCGCGACCGCGATCGCCGTGGTCGTCGTGGGCGCAGGCTACCTCGCCCTCCAGTTCGTGACGGTCGCCGTGCTCGGCGACCGCGCCGGTGAGGGCCAGGTGCCGCTGCTCGACCTCGTCGAGACCACCGCGCCCGGCGTCGGGCCGGTCATCATCGCGGCCGTCGCGGCGATCGTCACCTTCGGCGTCATGAACGCCTACCTGCCGGCCTTCGGCAAGCTCGGGGCCGCCCTCGGCCGCGACGGCGACCTGCCCCGGTTCTTCGCGAAGGGCGCCGCCGACGGCGAGGTGCCGCGTCGTGCGCTCGCGCTCACCGGCGTGCTCATCGTCATCTACTTCGGCCTCATGCTGCTCAACGACCTCGACCTCTCGGGGTTCATCCTCATCCACACGAGCAACATGGTCGCCATCTACGCCGCGGGCATGCTCGCCGCGACGCTGCTGCTCGAGCGCTGGTCGTTCGGGTGGTGGCTCGCGGTGGTCGCGACCATCATGACGGCCGGGCTGCTCGTGCTCGCATGGGCGAACCTCGTCGTGCCGCTCGTGCTCGCGGTCGCCGCGGTGACCGTGACGATCGTGCGCCGGGTGCGGTCGCGTCGCCGCGGGGCCGACGCGGTGGTCGCTCCCGGTTCCCCTGCGGCTCCCGAGCCGGCGCCCGCGCTTGCTCCCGTTTCGGCGACGTCACTCGACGCCTCCGCCGACCTCGTCGGTGCGCACACGGCACCGGCGCGCGCTCCGCTCGCCGCCCGCCGCTCGACCCCGACGTCCGCCGCGACCAAGCCAGAGGACACCGAATGACCGAGTACCGCGCCCACTTCGACGCCCAGATCGACTTCGCCAACGGAGGCGGCCTGCGCGCCGAGGCCTTCCGGCTCGACCTGCCGTCGGCCGACCTCGGCGAGGCGCAGATCGGCGAGCTCCTCGTGCGCCACCTCGGGCTCACGCTCGTCGGCTCGGTCGCGCTCTCGAACCTCGAGATCGTCGAAGAGCCGCACCGCGGGTCGCGCGGCGTGGGCGATCCCGGCACCGGCGTGGCGGCGGCATCCGTCGGTCGGTCTGCGGAGCGCGGCGAGCTCATCGACCTCAGCCACACCATCAGCGCCGGGCTCGTGACCTACCCCGGCATCCCCGCGCCGACCATCACCCCGCACCTCACCCGAGAGGCCTCGCGCGAGCACTATGCGCCCGGCACCGAGTTCGAGATCGACGTCATCCACCTCGCGGGCAACACCGGCACATACCTCGACAGCCCGTTCCACCGCTACGCCGACGGCGGCGACCTCGCGAGCCTGCCGCTCGACACGCTCGTCGGCGTGCCGGCCGAGGTGTTCCGGTTGACGGATGCCTCGACGCGCGGCATTCCCGCCGAGGTGTTCTTCGACCGTGAGCTCGCCGGCTCCGCCGTGCTGCTGCACACCGGCTGGAGTCGCCACTTCGGTCGCCCCGAGTACGCGCACGGGTCGCCGTTCCTCACCGAGGCCGGCGCCCGGCACCTCGCCGACGCGGGGGTCGCCCTCGTCGGCATCGACGCGCTGAACATCGACGACACCGAGTCGGGCGGCGAACGCCCGGCGCACTCGATCCTGCTCGCCGCGGGCATCCACGTCGTCGAGCACCTCACGGCGCTCGAGCGCGTCCCCGTGCGCGGAGCGCGGTTCACGGCGGTGCCGCCGCGCGTCGACGGGTTCGGCACGTTCCCCGTGCGGGCGTTCGCCGAGGTGCCGGCCGGCTGAGTGGCCGCCGCCGTGCGTCGGCTGTGCGTCTGACCGCGAGCGGCCGTTGCGGTGGCATCCGTCGCGCTCGTGCGTGAGGATGGAGCAATGAGCGCACCCGCGTACTCCCTCCGCGACGGCAACTCCATCCCGGCGATCGGGCTCGGCACCTACGGCCTGAACGACCAGAAGGGCATCGAGGCCATCGTGTCGGGCATCGCCGACGGGTACCGGCTCATCGACACCGCCTACATCTACGGCAATGAAGACGTCGTCGGCGAGGCGGTTCGGCGCACCGACGTCGACCGCAGCGACCTCATCATCACCACGAAGCTGCCGGGCCGGCACCACGGGTTCGACGAGACGGTCGCGAGCTTCGAGGAGTCGCGGCGCCGCCTCGACCTCGACTGGGTCGACCTGTACCTCATCCACTGGCCGCTGCCGCGCATCGACAAGTACGTCGACAGCTGGCGGGCGATGATCTCACTTCGCGAGAAGGGCCTCGTGCGCTCGATCGGCGTCTCGAACTTCACGCCGGCGATGCTCACGCGACTCATCGACGAGACCGGCGTCGTGCCGGTCGTCAACCAGATCGAGCTGCACCCGTACTTTCCACAGCCCGAGCTACGTGCCTTCCACGACGAGCACGACATCCGCACCGAGAGCTACACCCCGCTCGGCAAGGGCACCGAACTGCTCAGCGAGCCGGCCATCACGGCGATCGCCGCCGAGCACGGCGTGACGCCGGCGCAGACGGTGCTCCGCTGGCATGTCGAGCTCGAGGCCGTGCCGATCCCGAAGTCGGCAGATTCCGCGCGTCGCCGTGAGAACCTCGACGTGTTCGGGTTCTCGCTCACGACCGAGGAGGTCGACGCGATCTCAGCGCTCGCCCGCGGACGCATCGGTGGCGACCCCGAGTCCAGGGAGGAGCTCTGAGCCGGGGCATCCATTCGTTTGACCTCAAGCCCGCTTGAGGTCATAGGCTCGATCGAGTGAGCGAATCGACGACGGAACCCGGCCAGACGACCACCGAGCCTGAACGGCCGGCGGTACCGCGCGGCGGACCGCTCGCGCTGCCCTACCGCTGGCTCTCGATCGGCATGTTCTCGCTGATCTTCCTCGCGGCGTTCGAGGCGATGGCCGTCACCACCGTGATGCCGCTCGTCGCCCGTGACCTCGACGGGGTCGCCCTCTTCGCGCTCGCCTTCGCGGTTCCGCTCGCCGCGGGCATCATCGGCATGGTGCTCGCCGGCAACTGGACCGACCGATCGGGCCCGCTGCCGTCGCTGATCACGTCAGCCGTGCTCTTCGTGGTGGGCCTGCTCATCGCGGGCACCGCGGTGAACATGGAGGTGTTCATCATCGGCCGGTTCGTGCACGGCCTCAGCGGCGCCGCCGTCATCGTGCCGCTCTACGTCATCGTCGCGCGCGTCTATCCCGAGGCCATTCGTGCGCGGGTGTTCGCCGGGTTCGCCGCCGCATGGGTGATCCCGTCGATCATCGGGCCCGCCCTCGCCGGCCTCGTCGCCGAGAGCCTGAGCTGGCACTGGGTGTTCCTCGGCGTCATCGCCCTCGTCGTGCCGGCCGCCGCGATGATGGTGCCCCCCATCCTGCGGGTGCGCGACCAGGTGCGGGGCGACCCGACCGTGCCGTGGAGCCTGGGCCGGGTCGGATGGTCGGTGCTCACCGCCGCGGCCGCCCTCGCGCTCTCGCTCTCGAAGGAGCTCGACGAGCCGTGGCGCTGGGTGATCGCGGTCGTCGCGGTGGCGCTCGTCGTGGTGGCGGTGCGCCCGCTCATGCCGGCCGGCACCCTGCGCGCCGCCCGAGGGCTGCCCGCCACGGTGCTGCTCCGGCTCATCGTCGCCGGCGCGTTCTTCGGCAGTGAGATCTACCTGCCGTTCCTGTTCATCGAGCGCTACGAGTTCTCGCCGAGCCTTGCCGGGGCGGTGCTCACCGGCGCCGGCGTCTCGTGGGCCGCGGCGTCGTGGCTGCAGGGCCGCCTCGGCGACCGGGTGTCGAACACCCAGTCGGTGCAGATCGGAGCGGCGTTGCTGGCCCTCTCGCTCGTCGTCGTGCTGCTCGTCGCCGGGTTCACGCTCTCACCGGTGATCGCGTTCGTCGCCTGGACCTTCGCCGGCGGTGCGATGGGCTTCATGTACCCGCGGTTCTCGGTGGCGGTGCTGAGCCTCTCGCCGGTGTCGTCCCAGGGGTTCAACAGCGCCGCCCTGTCGATCGGCGAGTCGCTCGGAGCATCCGTGGCCCTCGCCTTGACGGCACTCGTGGCGAGCGCGGTCGTGGGCGGCGCGTTCACCGCGGAGTTCGCGGTCAGCGTGGCCATCGCCGTCGTCGCGGTCGTGCTCGCGTCGCGCGTGCGGCCTCGCGACGAGGCATCCGCTCGCTCGTAGCTCAGGCGCCGGGGCCGAGGCTGGGGCCGGAGTCGTCTGCGGGTCCGGCGGCCGGCGGTGCCGGTGCGCGTTCGCTGCGGCCGAGGAGGAACTCGAGCAGCGGCACCGCGTCGTCTTCGAGCAGGGGTCCGCGGCCGAATGCCCACCCGGCGTCGCGGGCACGCAGCGTGTGCCCCGAGATGACGGCGCGGATCGGCGTCGGCGCCTTCGCCGCGAGGTAGAGGGCCACGGCGCCGCTGGATCGCGGGGGCAGGTCGGCGACGGCGTCGAGCTCGCGCGCGAGCTCGAGGTAGGCGGCGACGGCGCGGGCGAGGACGCGCACCGAGGTCGTGCGGCCGGTTCGCGTCTCCTGGGCGAGTGCACGCATGCTCTCGGGGGAGCCGTCGAGCTGATCCGGCGCGGCGCGGAAGCGCCGGGAGCGCATCGCGCGTGCGAAGTCGGTGGCGAGGAACTCACGCGTCGCCTCGCCGATGTCGGCCGTCTCGAGGAGCACGGCGGCGCGGCCGATGACATCGGCGGCGGCGTTGCGCCAGTCGGAGGTGACGTCCGATTCGTCGGGCTGATCGTGCCACGAGAGCGGGAGGTCTCGCATGAAGTCGGCCATCTGGCCCCTCCTCGACGTGTGGGTTCGTCCGCGAGTGCGGGTGTGCCAGCACGATACCGCGGTGAGCGTCGCCCCGCCGCGGGCGGGTGCCATTCGCGCTTCGGTGGGCTGCGGCATCCGATGTGACCGTCACATGAGTGACAGTCACATTCCGCTGGACGACATGCATAATAGATTCGCCGGTGTGTGTGACCGTGAACATGCCGAGAACGTGATCGAGGGTTCGTGTCAGAGGAGCCGCAGCGGGGCCGCGCCCCGAGCATCCGCGATGTGGCGCGCCTCGCGGGGGTCTCGCACCAGACCGTGTCGCGGGTGCTGAACCATCACCCCAGCATCCGGCCCGAGACGAAGCAGCGCGTGCTCGACATCATGGCCGAGCTCCAGTACAAGCCGAACCGCGCCGCCCGCGCGCTCGTCACGAGTCGCTCGCGCACCATCGGCATCCTCTCGGCATCGAGCACGCAGTACGGTCCCGCGTCGAGCATCGCCGCGATCGAGGCGGCCGCGCGCGCCTCCGGCTACTGGGTGAGCACCGCGAACATCGAATCGTCGGATGCCGCGACGATCGCCGACGCCCTCGCCCACCTGGCCGCGCAGGGCATCGAGGGACTCGTCGTCATCGCGCCGCAGGTGCGGGTCTTCGACACCCTCGCGTCGCTCTCGATCGACGTGCCGTACGTGACGATGCAGTCGACCGGGCGCGACCCCGACCACGCCCTCTCGGTCGACCAGATCGCGGGCGCCCGCATCGCGACGCGGCACCTCATCGACCTCGGCCACCGCGGCATCTACCACCTCGCCGGCCCGCAGGACTGGATCGAGGCCGAGGCGCGCATGCGCGGCTTCCTCGACGAGATGAGCGCTCAGGACGTGCCGACGACCGCGCCGATCCTCGGTGACTGGACCGCGGAGTTCGGCTACTACGCCGGCCGCGAGCTGCTCACCGTGCGCGACTTCACCGCGATCTTCTCGTCGAACGACCAGATGGCGCTCGGCCTCATGCACGCGATCCGCGACGCCGGGCTCGAGATCCCGCGCGACGTGTCGATCATCGGCTTCGACGACATCCCCGAGGCGGCGCACTTCTGGCCGCCGCTCACGACCGTTCGCCAGGACTTCGCGGAGCTCGGGCGCCGCTGCGTGGCGCTGCTTCTCGGCGACCTCGACCCCGCGGCGCCCGACTACCGCGGCACGATCGTGCCCGAACTCATCGTGCGCGCCTCCACGGGCGCCCCGGCGTTCTGAAACCGGCGGGCTCCCGCCCGGGCGACGCATGCCGCGCGCGACGCTGCCCGGGCCGCTCCACCGCCGGGGCGTCGGGGCCGGCGAGCGGCGAGCGGCGAACGGACGCGGCATCCGCCCGGCGTTATCGTTCCGTGACCTCACCGAGTTGACAGGTCGAACGTCGATGTGGCTAACATGAAACTCGCCATGTGAACGGTCACATCGAAGCGTCACATTGCACGAAGACCGAAGCCTGCGACCTGAAACGCCCAGACGAAGGAGTCCACACCGTGAGTGTCACGCCCGCCGATGAGCACCTGAGCACCGAACGCGGTGCAGCGAACGAGGTCGGCGAGCGGTACGTCATCGGTGTCGACTACGGCACCGAGCACGACGGCGCCGAGGCGGTGACCGCATGAGCAGCTACGGGCCCCAGGTCGAGGTGGCGATCGCGCGAGTGCGGGCAGACGTCGCGAAGCTGCATGCCGAGCTCACCCGGTACGGCCTCGTCGTCTGGACCGGCGGCAACGTCTCGGGCCGCGTTCCGGGCGCCGACTTGTTCGTGATCAAGCCTTCGGGCGTCTCGTACGACGAGTTGGCACCCGAGAACATGATCCTCTGCGACCTCGACGGCAACGTCATCGAGGGCACGCCGGGCAGCGACCGGTCGCCGTCGAGCGACACGGCGGCGCACGCCTACGTCTACCGGCACATGCCCGAGGTCGGCGGGGTCGTGCACACCCACTCGACGTACGCGACCGCCTGGGCCGCCCGCGCCGAGGAGATCCCCTGCGTCATCACGGCGATGGCCGATGAGTTCGGCGGGCCGATCCCGGTCGGGCCGTTCGCGATCATCGGCGACGACTCGATCGGCCGCGGCATCGTCGAGACGCTCAACGGCCACCGCAGTCGCGCGGTGCTCATGCAGAACCACGGACCGTTCACGATCGGCTCGAACGCGAAGGATGCCGTGAAGGCCGCGGT
This sequence comes from Agromyces ramosus, assembly GCF_030817175.1. Lineage (NCBI taxonomy): Bacteria > Bacillati > Actinomycetota > Actinomycetes > Micrococcales > Microbacteriaceae > Agromyces > Agromyces ramosus. The sequence continues at coordinate 2,543,342 of NZ_JAUSYY010000001.1, forward strand.
CATGGTCGAGGATGTCGCGCGCACCGTGCACCTCGCCCGCGAGGCCGGCGCGCTCATCCCCATCCCGCAGGAGTCGATCGACCGGCTCTACGACCGCTACCAGAACGTCTACGGGCAGGCGAGCGACGCGCGCCGGCCCGAGTCGGCGGAGCAGGCCGAGCCGGCGGAGCAGGCCGAGCCGGCCGAGCAGTCGGACCACCCCGAGCAAGCCGAGCAGAAGGAAGTCAGCGCACGATGAGCCGCACCCCTCTCCTCACGGCGAAGGTGGCCGAGCTGCTCGTCATCGACGAGCAGACCACCCTCCCAGACTTCCAGCGCGAAGTGCGCTGGAACCAGGCCTACTACCGCCTCGCGCAGGGCCTGTAACACCCACAACTCAACACGCTTGCGACCTCCGCATTACCCGAGCGGATGCCGCGGGGGAGCCGGCTTTCATGGACGAAGCCTGCTCCGACTGTCACCAAGACAACGACGTCCAAGACGGACACACACAGTGAAAGGACACACCGTGAAGAACACGAAGAAGGTGCTTCTCGCAACGCTCGCGGCCGGTTCGATGCTCGCGCTCAGCGCGTGCGCGGGCGGCGCCGGCGGCGGAGGCGGCGAAGGCGGCGGCGACGGCGGCCTCATCGGCGTCGCGATGCCCACCAAGAGCTCGGAGCGCTGGATCCAGGACGGCGACGCCGTCAAGGAGCAGCTCGAGGAGCAGGGCTTCACCGTCGACCTGCAGTACGCGGAAGACGACATCCCCACGCAGGTCTCGCAGATCGAGAACATGATCACGAAGGGCGCCGAGGCGCTCATCATCGCGTCGATCGACGGCACCACGCTCACGAGCGTGCTGCAGGACGCCGCTGACGCGGACATCCCCGTCATCGCGTACGACCGACTCATCCGCGACACTGAGAACGTCGACTACTACGCGTCGTTCGACAACTTCGTCGTCGGACAGCAGCAGGCGTGGTCGGTGCTCAACGGCCTCGGCCTCGCCGAGCTCGACGGCACGCCGATCGAGGGCGCGCCCGCCGGTCCGTTCAACATCGAGCTCTTCGCCGGCTCGCTCGACGACAACAACGCGTTCTTCTTCTTCGACGGGGCGATGGACGTGCTCCAGCCGCTGATCGACGATGGAACGCTCGTCGTGAAGTCGGGCCAGACCGACATCGAGCAGGTCGCGACGCTCCGTTGGGACGGCGAGACCGCACAGAGCCGCATGGAGGACATCCTCACGGCCGACTACTCCGACGGCTCGACCGTCAACGCCGTGCTGTCGCCCTACGACGGCATCTCGCGAGGCATCATCTCGGCCCTCACCGACGCCGGCTACTCGGTCGGCGAAGGCTGGCCGGTCATCTCCGGCCAGGACGCCGAGCTCGACTCGGTCAAGGCGATCAACTCGGGTGAGCAGTACGCCACCATCTTCAAGGACACCCGCGAGCTCGCGGTCGTGGCCGTGGACATGGCGACCGCCCTGCTGAAGGGTGAGGAGCCCGAGGTGAACAACACCGAGGACTACGACAACGGCGTGAAGACCGTTCCCTCGTTCCTCCTCGACCCGGTCATCGTCGTCAAGGACAACATCACCGAGGTCCTCGTCGACAGCGGCTACTGGACCGAAGAGGAAATCAACGGCTAGTCACCACCGGTACACGCCGGCCGGATGACGGTCCACCCCCGCGTGTCGGGGCCTGAGCGGGAGTACTCTCGCCTCAGGTCCCGACCGCGGCGGCATCCGTCATCCGGCCGGCCCCACCCGGCAATGAAGCAGGAGCAAGGATGACCACCAACATTCTCGAGATGCGCGGCATCACGAAGACGTTCCCCGGCGTCAAGGCGCTCGCGAACGTCACCCTGTCGGTCGAGCGCGGCGAGGTGCACGCCATCTGCGGCGAGAACGGCGCCGGCAAGTCGACCCTCATGAAGGTGCTGTCGGGCGTCTACCCGCACGGCACCTACGACGGCGACATCGTCTTCGAGAACGAGACGGTGGAATTCCGCGACCTCACCGACAGTGAGGCCAAGGGCATCGTCATCATCCATCAGGAGCTCGCCCTCAGCCCGTACCTCTCGATCGCCGAGAACATCTTCCTCAACAACGAGCGCAAGGGCCGCGGCGGCCTCATCGACTGGAACCAGACCAACTTCGAGGCATCCAAGCTCCTCGCCCGGGTCGGCCTGCGCGAGAACCCGACGACGAAGATCATGGACATCGGCGTCGGCAAGCAGCAGCTCGTGGAGATCGCGAAGGCGCTCTCGAAAGAGGTGAAGCTCCTCATCCTCGACGAGCCGACGGCCGCCCTCAACGACGAGGACTCCGATCACCTGCTCGACCTGATCCTGCACCTGAAGGGGCAGGGCATCACGTCGATCATCATCAGCCACAAGCTGAACGAGATCAAGAAGGTCGCCGACTCGGTCACGGTCATCCGCGACGGCAAGACGATCGAGACGATCGCGAAGCAGGATGTCACGGAAGACCGCATCATCAAGGACATGGTCGGTCGGGATCTCGAGCACCGCTATCCCGACCACACGCCGCACATCGGCGAGGAGCTGCTCCGCGTCGAGGACTGGACGGCGCACCATCCCCAAGACACCACCCGCGTCATGGTCGACAACGTCAACCTGCACGTGCGCGCCGGGGAGATCGTCGGCATCGCGGGCCTGATGGGCGCCGGCCGCACCGAGTTCGCGATGAGCCTCTTCGGCCAGAGCTACGGCTCGAAGATCACCGGCAAGGTGTACCTGCGCGGCAAGGAGATCAAGACCCGCACGGTCGCCGAGGCGATCGAGCACGGCATCGCGTATGCGACCGAAGACCGCAAGACCTACGGCCTCAACCTCATCGAGGACATCAAGCGCAACATCTCGATGGCCTCACTGAAGAAGCTCGAAAAGTACGGACTCGTGCACGACAACGAGGAGTACAAGGTCGCCAACGAGTACCGCAAGTCGATGAACATCAAGGCGCCGAGCGTGCTCGTGAAGACCGGCAAGCTCTCGGGTGGCAACCAGCAGAAGGTGGTGCTGTCGAAGTGGATCTACTCCGACCCCGACGTGCTCATCCTCGACGAGCCCACCCGCGGCATCGACGTCGGCGCGAAGTACGAGATCTACTCGATCATCAATCGCCTCGCCGCCGAGGGCAAGGGGATCATCGTGATCTCGTCGGAGCTGCCCGAGCTCCTCGGCATCTCAGATCGCGTCTACGCGCTCTCCGAGGGCCGCATCACCGGTGAACTCCCGGTCGCCGATGCCACACCCGAGGCGATGCTCAAGCTCATGACCATGGAAAAGCCCCGCTAGCGCGCGGACGACCAGGAGACATCATGTCGAACCCAACCCCCACCCAGGCACCCCCGACCGGCGACTCGCAGGCTGTCGGCGGCACCATCAACCCCGTCGAGAACAAGTTCACCGAGCGACTGAGCCACGTGCTCGCCGACCTCGGCAAGAACGGCATCTTCATCGCGCTCATCGCGGTGGTCGTGCTGTTCTCGTTCCTCACCAACGGCATCCTCCTGCGGCCGCAGAACATCTCGAACCTCGTGGTGCAGAACGGCTACATCCTCGTGCTTGCGATCGGCATGGTGATGGTCATCATCGCCGGCCACATCGACCTGTCGGTCGGGTCGGTGGCGGCCTTCGTCGGCGCGTGTTCCGGCGTGTTCGCCGTGCAATGGGGGCTGCCATGGTGGCTCTCGGTGATCCTCTCGCTCGGCATCGGAGCCCTCGTCGGCGTCTGGCAGGGCTTCTGGATCGCCTACGTCGGCATACCCGCGTTCATCGTGACCTTGGCGGGCATGCTCATCTTCCGAGGGCTCGCGCTCGTCGTGCTCGGCAACGCGAACATCGGCTCGTTCCCGGTCGAGTACCGCGCCCTCGGCAACGGCTTCGTCACCGATGTGTTCGGCGAGTTCGAGATCGATCCGCTCACCATGGGCGTCGGTCTGATCGCGATCATCGCCCTTATCGTGCAGCAGGTGCGCACCCGCCGTGGCCGCCAGAAGTACGGCCAAGACGTCGAGCCCATGCTGTGGTTCATCACGAAGCTCGTGCTGATCTCGGCCGCGATCGGCTTCTTCGCCTACTCGCTCGCCTCCTACAAGGGCATCCCGATCACGCTGATCATCCTCGCGGTGCTCGTGCTGGTCTACGGCATCGTCATGAACCGCACGGTGTTCGGCCGCCACATCTACGCGATCGGCGGCAACCGCCACGCGGCCGAGCTCTCGGGCATCAAGACGCGCCGGGTCGACTTCTGGCTGTTCGTCAACATGGGCACCCTCGCCGCGCTCGCGGGCCTCATCTTCACCGCGCGACTCAACCTCGCCGGGCCCAAGGCGGGTGACGGCTTCGAGCTCGAGGCGATCTCGGCGGCGTTCATCGGAGGTGCGGCCGTGCAGGGCGGCGTCGGCACCATCGGCGGCGCGATCATCGGTGGTCTCATCATCGGTGTGCTCAACAACGGCATGTCGATCCTCGGCATCGGCATCGAGTGGCAGCAGGCCGTGAAGGGCCTCGTGCTGCTCCTCGCGGTGGCGTTCGACGTCTACAACAAGCGTCGCTCCGGCGGCAGCTGAGACGGATCGACCGAGGGGGCGGATGCTGCGGCATCCGCCCCTTTGTCGTGCCGGGGGCGGAGGCTGCGGCATCCGCCCCATTCGCTGTGTCCGGATGATGCGACATCCGCCGCAGTGTGGGCTCGCCCGCCAGAGGTACGAGCACAACGTGAGGAACTTCTGGCGTGCTCGCGGCGTGCCGCGGTGGGGCGGCGGCGTGTCGCGCGGTTCTTCCTGCAGTTGATCCGAGGCTGGACGGATGCCTCGGGCAGCGGGATCAGCCCGGGGTTGAACGAGCGCCTCGTTAGCGCTAACATCTTGCTTCGTTAGCGCTAACGAAACGCCATGACGAAGGAGTGCCCGTGTCGGACCAGCAGCGGTATGTGACCGGCACCGAGCTCGACGAGTTCGCCGACTTCGTCAAGGGCAACGAGGATGGGCACGAGGCCGCCGAGCTGATGGACCGCTGGTTCGAGCCATTCGAACGGGCGGCGTCGGCGTGAGCGGCCCGGCCTCCGAGGTTGCGCCCGAGGTCGATGCGGCGATCGCGCGAGTGCGGGCAGACGTCGCGAAGCTGCACGGCGAACTGACCCGCAACGGCCTCGTCGTCTGGACCGGCGGCAACGTCTCGGGCCGCGTTCCGGGCGCCGACTTGTTCGTGATCAAGCCTTCGGGCGTCTCGTACGACGAGTTGGCACCCGAGAACATGATCCTCTGCGACCTCGACGGCAACGTCATCGAGGGCACGCCGGGCAGCGACCGGTCGCCGTCGAGCGACACGGCGGCGCACGCCTACGTCTACCGGCACATGCCCGAGGTCGGCGGGGTCGTGCACACCCACTCGACGTACGCGACCGCCTGGGCCGCCCGCGCCGAGGAGATCCCCTGCGTCATCACGGCGATGGCCGATGAGTTCGGCGGGCCGATCCCGGTCGGGCCGTTCGCGATCATCGGCGACGACTCGATCGGCCGCGGCATCGTCGAGACGCTCAACGGCCACCGCAGTCGCGCGGTGCTCATGCAGAACCACGGACCGTTCACGATCGGCTCGAACGCGAAGGATGCCGTGAAGGCCGCGGTCATGGTCGAGGATGTCGCGCGCCACCGTGCACCTCGCCCGCGAGGCCGGCCCGCTCGTGCCGATCCCGCAGGAGTCGATCGACCGGCTCTACGACCGCTACCAGAACGTCTATGGACAGAGTGGAGATGCACGCCGATGAGCGAGACCGCAGAGACGACGGATGCCGCCCGCACCGCGATCCTCGAGGGGCGCACGTCGCTTGGGATCGAGTTCGGATCCACGCGCATCAAGGCCTGCCTCGTCGGGCCCGACCCGAGCGAGGTGCTCGCCGTCGGCAGCCACGAGTGGGAGAACCGCTTCGAGGACCGCGTCTGGACCTACTCGCTCGAGGACGTCTGGTCGGGTCTTCAGGCGGCGTACGCCGACCTCATGGCCGACGTGCGACGCCGCTACGACGTGCAGCCGCAGACGTTCGGTGCCATCGGCGTCTCGGCGATGATGCACGGCTACCTCGCGTTCGACGCCGGCGACGAGCTGCTCGTGCCATTCCGCACATGGCGGAACACGTCGACGGGCCCGGCCGCAGCCGAGCTGAGCGAGCAGTTCGGCGTGAACATCCCGCTCCGGTGGTCGATCGCCCACCTGCACCAGGCCGTGCTCGACGAGGAGCCGCACGTTCTGCAGATCGCCTTCCTCACGACCCTCGCCGGCTACGTGCACTGGCGCCTCACGGGCCGAAAGGTGCTCGGCGTCGGCGACGCGTCGGGCATGTTCCCGATCGACTCGACGACGGGCGACTACGACGCGCGGCTCATCGGCATCTTCGACGACCTCGTCGCAGATCGCGCGCCCCGACTGAATCTCGCCGAACTCCTGCCCGAGGTGCTGCCCGCGGGCCGCGACGCCGGGCACCTCACCGCCGAGGGCGCCGCGCTCCTCGACCCGTCAGGTGTGCTGCGGCAGGGCGCACCATTGTGCCCGCCCGAGGGCGACGCAGGCACCGGCATGGTCGCCACGAACTCGGTCGCCCCGCGCACCGGCAACGTCAGCGCCGGCACGAGCATCTTCGCGATGGTCGTCCTCGAGCGGCCGCTCTCGCACGCCCATCACGAACTCGACCTCGTCACCACTCCGGCGGGTGATCCCGTGGCGATGGTGCACTGCAACAACGGCGCGAGCGAGCTCGCCGCGTGGGCGGGCGTGTTCCGGCGGTTCGCCGCCGCGGCCGGCGCCGAACTCGACGGCGATGCCGTGTTCGAGCTGCTCTTCCGCGAGGCGCTCGAGGGCGAACCCGATGCCGGTGGCATCCTCGCCTACAACCACCTCGCGGGCGAGCCGATCGCCGGGCTCGCCGAGGGGCGTCCGATGGTCGTCCGCACGCCCGACAGCCGGCTCACGCTCGCCAACCTCATGCGCGCCCAGCTCTACGGTGTGTACGGCACGCTCGCGCTCGGGATGCGGGTGCTCGACGGCGAAGGCGTCGAACTCGATCGGATGTTCGCACACGGCGGCATCTTCCGCACCGCCGGAGTGGCCCAGCGGCTGCTCGCCGGCGCGCTCGACGCGCCGGTCGCGGTCGGCGAGACGGCATCCGAGGGCGGCGCGTGGGGCATCGCGGTGCTCGCGTCGTACCTCTCCGCCGCCGACGCGCTCGGCCTGGGCGGATACCTGAACGACCGCGTCTTCGCGGACGCCGGCTTCGACACCGTCGAGCCCGATCCCGACGACGTCGCCGGATTCGCCGCCTACCTCGACCGCTACCGGGCGGGCCTCGCGGCCGAGGCCGCCGCCGTCGACGCACTCTGACCGGCCGCCACCAGCTCGCACCGAAACCTCGCACCAGAAGGACACCAACATGACCCGCACCCCGCTCACCACGTCGCTCAACGGCTACGAGGTCTGGTTCCTCACCGGGAGCCAGCACCTCTACGGCGAAGAGACCCTGCGCCAAGTCGCCGCCCAGTCGCAGGCGATCGCGGCACAGCTCGGCGAGGCATCCGATGTGCCCGTTCGCATCGTGTGGAAGCCCGTGCTGACCGACTCCGACGCCATCCGCCGCATCGCCCTCGAGGCGAACGCGGCCGACCACGTCATCGGCCTCATCGCGTGGATGCACACCTTCAGCCCCGCCAAGATGTGGATCGCCGGCCTCGACGCGCTGCAGAAGCCGCTCCTGCACCTGCACACGCAGGCGAACGTCGAGCTGCCGTGGGGCGACATCGACTTCGACTTCATGAACCTGAACCAGGCCGCGCACGGCGACCGTGAGTTCGGCTACATCCAGACCCGCCTCGGCGTTCCCCGCAAGACCGTCGTCGGTCACGCGAGCGACCCGCGCGTCACGGCCGAGGTCGGCACGTGGCAGCGCGCCGCGGCCGGGCTTGCGGCATCCCGGAGCCTGAAGCTCGCCCGCTTCGGCGACAACATGCGCTTCGTCGCGGTCACCGAGGGCGACAAGACCGAGGCCGAGCTGCGCTTCGGCGTGCAGGTGAACACGTGGGGCGTCAACGAGCTGGCCGACGCCGTGCACGCGGCATCCGACGCGGACATCGACCTGCTCGTGGCCGAGTACGAGGAGACCTACGACGTCGTCGCCGAGCTGCGGAAAGGCGGCGAGCGGCACGACAGCCTCCGCTACGGCGCCGCGATCGAGCTGGGCCTGCGCTCGTTCCTCGAGGAGGGCGGCTTCGGTGCCTTCACGACGAGCTTCGAAGACCTCGGCGCGCTGCGTCAGCTGCCGGGCCTCGCCGTGCAGCGCCTGATGGCCGAGGGCTACGGCTTCGGCGCCGAGGGCGACTGGAAGACCGCCGTGCTCGTGCGCGTCGCGAACGTCATGGGGGCCGGCCTGCCCGGCGGCGCCTCGCTCATGGAGGACTACACCTACGACCTCACGCCCGGCGACGAGCTCATCCTCGGCGCGCACATGCTCGAGGTCTCGCCGTCGCTCACGACCGCGAAGCCGACCCTCGAGGTGCACCCGCTCGGCATCGGCGGCAAGGAAGACCCCGTCCGCCTCGTCTTCACCGCCGACCCGGGCCCCGCCGTCGTCGTCGCGCTCAGCGACATGCGCGACCGGTTCCGCCTCACGGCGAACGTGGTCGAGAACGTCGCGCCGCGGCATCCGCTGCCGAACCTGCCAGTCGGACGCGCCGTGTGGAAGCCCGCTCCCGACTTCGCCACGAGTGCCGCTGCGTGGCTCACCGCGGGCGCCGCCCACCACACCGTCATGTCGACCGCCGTCGGCGTCGACGTGTTCCGCGACTTCGCCGACATGTCGAAGACCGAGCTGCTCGTCATCGACGAGCAGACCACCCTCCCCGACTTCCAGCGCGAAGTGCGCTGGAACCAGGCCTACTACCGCCTCGCGCAGGGGCTCTGAGCGAGGCCGCATGAGCGCGACGGATGCCCCGGGCGGGCCAAACGAGTCCGCCCAGGCGTCGGGCGCGCCGCCGCAGCCGCAGCACGCCGACGAGGCGACGGACGCGACGGAGGGGGCAGGCGGGACGGCCGTGCCCCTCGAGGCTCCCGATGTCGGGGAGCCCGCCGGCGTCCCCACCATGTTCGACGTCGCCCGCCGGGCCGGCGTCTCGCACCAGACCGTGTCGCGCGTGCTCAACGACCTCACCGGCGTGGCCGCGTCAACGAGGCTGCGCGTGGAGCAGGCGATCGCCGAGCTCAACTACACGCCATCGCCGACCGCCCGGGCGATGGCCCGGCGTCGTTCGGGCTCGATCGGACTCATCCAGGCGGGGCGCCCCGACTACGGGCCGTCGAACGCCGCCCTCGGCTTCAACGAGGCGGCGCACTCGGCCGGGTACACCGTGACGCAGGCGAGCATGCGCTCGCTGGACTCCGACGTGCTGCGCCAGGCCGTGCACCGCCTCGCGCTCCAGCGCGTCGAGGCGATCGTGCTCATCTCGGGCGAGCGCGAGGGTGTCGGCGTCCTGGCGGGCATCGATGCGGGCGTGCCGCTCGTGGTCGTCGCGTCGGAGCCGGCTCCGGGCCTGCACCGCGTGTCGATCGATCAGTACGCGGGCGCGCGCCTCGCGACCGAGCACCTCCTCGCGCTCGGGCACCGCGAGATCCGCCATGTCACCGGGCCGGACGACTCGATGGATGCCGCGGAGCGCCGCCGCGGCTGGGCCGATGCGATGCGCGCCCACGGTCTCGACGCGCCGGCGCCGATCATGGGGGACTGGCTCGCCGCGTCGGGCGACTCCGCCGGACGCGCGATCCTCGCCGGCGACGGTGCCGCGACGGCGGTGTTCGTCGCGAACGACCAGATGTCGCTGGGATTCCTGCACGCCTGCCATGACCGCGGCGTGCGCGTGCCCGACGACCTCAGCGTCATCGGCTTCGACGACATCCCCGAGGCCGCCTACTTCACGCCGCCGCTCACGACCATGCGTCAGGACTTCGACTCCCTCGGTCGCGACATCATGGCCACCGTCCTCGATGTGCTGCGCGATGAGCCGGATGCCCCCGACCGCACGTCGCGGGTCCCCGACGTGGTCGTGAGGGCGAGCACGGCGGCGCCGCGACGCTGAGGTCATTCGGCCCCCGGATCCGCTCAGAATCTCACCCTCGACCCGTGCGAACCGATGCGCATGCTCTACCAGGGCGTAGCCCACACGGCAGAAGGGGCATCGAGTCAGCACAACTCGATGCCCCGTGGCTGCGGTCTGGCTCGACACGGTGTACTCGACCGTGAAGTCACTGTCGGCAGACGGGCGCATGGTTCTCTTTGCAGTCGCCATTGAGGGAGGGGGGCGGACGAGGAACGGCAGGCCGCGAGAATGTTACCGGACACATTGCCGGAAAACCAAGGATCTGAGACGAAGTGCCCGTCTGTCGAATGTGCTGGCGAGACTTCGCGACTCTGTGCTACGGTCTGGCGTTACCGGTAACAAACGCATGATCGCCGGATTCGCCGCCACCGAAGTCGTAGGCCCGAGGAGCTGTCAATGTCGACGCACGCTGCCACACCGCAACGTGCGTTCTCGACCCGTGAGGCACTCCTCATCGACCGATGCAGTCCAGTCGGCCTGCATCCCCACGCTGTTCCCGCCGACATGGCGGGACGACGCACGGCTCCCCCCGGAGTCGCGCGCGGCAAGGACGCCGGCCCCGGTCGCGCTCCGAGCCTGAAAGCGAACGTGTCAGCATCCTGGCTGCACGCCGATTCGGTTCGGCCGACGCCGTCCGAGGAACTGGAGAAATCATGATCAGCAAAGGTGCTGCGGCGCGCTGCGCCGCGGGCGTGCTCGGCGGGCTCATGCTCGTCGGAGTCGGAACGGCGGCGTTCGCCGCCTATCCCGACCCCGAAGGCAGCTCGGGCGTCGATGTGCGGGTCGACATCGCCGAGGTGCAGAACGGTGCCCTGAGCCTGACGGTGGAGAACACCGAGACGGCACTGACCGAGACCGGCTCGACGGCGGAATACCGCCAGTTCACCGGCGCCCTGCCGAACGTCACCGTCACCGACACGCGCACCGAGGTGCCCTCGGGCGTCTTCTGGTACGTGACGGGCCAGGCGAGCGACTTCGTGGGTGCGGCAGGTCAGCCGTCGATCACCCCCGATCACCTCGGCTGGTCGCCCGCGCTCGTGACCACGGGCAACGGCGAGGTCGCCGCGGGCGACGAGGTGAAGACGTCGCTCGATGCGGCGCCGAACAACGTCGGCCTGACCGGCGAGGAACTGCTTGCCCTCTCGCTCGACTCCGCGAGCTCGACCGCGGCTTCCGGCCAGTGGACGGCCGGCGCGACCCTCGTGCTGAAGACGCCGGTCGACGTCGCTCCGGGTGGCTATGCGTCGCTGCTGACGCTGTCGCTGTTCGAAGACGCGCTCTGACCCGGCTCCACCGGCGGTCGGGTCGGCGCGACATCGCCGACCCGACCCCACCTGCACCGACCGCACCCCTTCGACCAGGACTTGCCGTGAACAGAACTCGTCTCCGCACCGCGCTCGCCGCACTCGCGACCCTCGCCGGTGTCGCCGCACTCACGGTGACCGCGACCCCCGCTGGGGCCGATGAGGCCGCGGCGGTGTCGTGGTCGGTCACGCCGGCCGATGCATCCGGGCCCGACGGCCGAGTGGCCATCGAGCATTCGCTCGACGCGGGTGCGACGATCGACGATCATTTCGCGGTGCGCAACCTCGGCACCGAGGCGGTCTCGTTCCGGGTCGCGGCCGCCGACGGCTTCTACACCCGCAACGGGCGCTTCGACATGCTGCCGTCGGATCAGGAGTCGGTGGACGCCGGCACCTGGATCGCCCTGCCCGAGAGTGTCACGGTGGAACCCGGCGGCACCGTCGTCGTTCCCTTCACGATCTCGGTTCCCGAGAACGTGGAGCCCGGCGATCACGCCGCCGGCATCGCCGCCTCGGTGCTGTCGCTCAAACAGGGCGAGGGCGCAGAGGTCGGTGTGGAGAGCCGCGTGGGATTCCGTGTGATGACCCGCGTCACGGGCGAGCTCGCCCCGGCGTTCTCGGCTCAGAACGTGCGCGCCGACTACCGCACCTCGTGGAATCCGTTCGAACCCGGCCGCATCGATGTCTCGTTCGACGTGGTCAACGAGGGCAACACGCGTCTCGAGGTGGGCGGGGTGCTCGCTCTCGCCGGGCAGCAGGTTCCGTTCCCTGATGAGAGCGCGGGCGGGCAGGAGATCCTGCCGGAGGAGCGTCACACTCTCTCGCTCGTCGTCGACCAGGTGTGGCCGCTGTTCGCCTTCCCGGGCGAGATCGCACTCGCACCATCCGTCACCACTGCCGACGGCCAGTCGACCGAGGTCGTGCCTGCGGCCACACCACTGTTCATCTGGGCGATTCCGTGGCCGCAACTGCTGGTGCTCGCCGGACTCACCCTCATCGCCATGGCACTGCTCTGGCGCCGCAACCGCTCGACCCGTCGCATCGAAGAACTGGTCAGGCAGGCCCGCGAAGCAGGTCGTCGCGACGCGGTTCCCGAGCGCGCGGCATGAACTGAACGGTCTTTTCTCGCTGACGCATCAAAGGAGAACGCGTGTTCCAAACGAAGTTCGCACTCAGGTCGGTTTCACTCGCCACCGCGGCGCTGCTGGCCAGCGTCGGCCTCTTCGCGACGACGAGCGTCGCGCAGGCCGCCGACGAGTGGAACCCCGAGTCGTCGTATACGACGACGGACAACGGCGACGGTACCTACTCGGTTCCGCAGCTGAACGCCGACGTGCCCGATGTGAGCGTCGACCGCGTGCCTGCGTCGGAGAACGACGAGGGCCGCGACATCTACTACATGATCAGCACCACGATGCAGCTGAGCCCCGGCGCTCCGATCATGAAGTCGTACGACCTCGTGAACTGGGAGATTGTGAACTACGCGTTCGACCGGCTCAGCATCAGCGACGCGTACTCGTTGCGCAACGGATCGAACTCCTACGGGCAAGGCCAGTGGGCGTCCTCCTTGCGGTACCACGACGGTACCTTCTACGTGCTCGTCAACTCCCTGAACCTCGGTGGCGCCTACATCTACCGCACCGACGACATCGAGAACGGCGCATGGACGAGGACGGCGCTCGGCCGGAGCCTTCACGATCCGTCGCTGTTCTTTGACGACGCCAACGGTGGAACCCCATACATCATCTACGGCGGCGTCAGTGCGGTGCGGCTGAACCCGACCCTGACCGCGATCGAGCAGGACTATCCGAACTTCATCCAGCGCAGCGACTACGCGAGCCAACCATATGTCGGCAGCAGCGGGCTCTTCGAGGGCGCCCAGGCGTTCTACATCGACGGGTACTACTACGTCGTGATGATCACCTGGCCGAGCAGCGGTCGCCAGGTCGCCATGTTCCGGTCGACCGAGCTGCTGGGCCGCCTCGCCGGTTCCCCGACGCCCTATGAGTCTCGCGGCGTCCTGAACTCGAACGGATTCGCGCAGGGCAGCCTGGTGCCGATCGCCGACGACGACGGTACGGACGACTGGCATGGCTTCTTCTTCCGCGACACGTTCCCGATCGGTCGTATTCCGGCGTTGATCCCGGCGACCTGGAGCGACGGATGGCCCACGTTCGGCAACAACGGCGCGGTGCCGGTCAACGGAGTCTTCGAGAAGCCGATCGAGCTCACGCCGGAGCAGGAGCGCTTCGAGCGGCTCAAGAGCATCGTCGGCTCGGACGAGTTCGACAACGATGCGCCGCATCGGTCGTACCAAGACGAACAGTGGACGATCCCCACGCCCCCGGTGCTCGACCAGTCGCTGATCGGCGTCGAACTGTTCGGCAATCCTGGTGCCGAGTCCGGAACCACCGGCGGATGGATGGTCAACGACACCGCGACCCTCTCGACGACGACCGATGCGCGCACCGGCTCGTCGGCCATCGCGGTCACCGGGCGGACCACCACCGGATCAGGGCCGGCGCAGAGCGTCACCGGCAAGGTGCAGCACGGCGTCACGTATGACGTCTCCGCGTGGGTCAAGTACGAGAACCCTGCCAGCCCTGCGACCAAGCAGTTCTACATCACCGCTCGCTACGGCGGCAGCAGCACGACCTACACCAACCTGTCTTCCGCGACCACATTGACGCGTGGGAGCTGGGGCAAGGTGTCGGGAACCTTCACGATCCCGGCGTCGCAGGCTCTTTCCGACGTGCGCATCTTCATCGAGACGCCGTGGACGAGTACGCCGTCGTCCGCGCCCGACACTCACCTGATGGACTTCAAGGTCGACGATGCGTCGCTGATCGGGCGCCCGGTCACCACGGAGGTCGCTCATCCCGACGAAGTCGCCCCGAACGGGTCGAACCTCGACCTCGTCTGGGAGTGGAATCACGCGCCCGACAACCGCTACTGGTCGCTCACCGATCGGGACGGGTGGTTGCGCATGACGACCGGCAAGGTCGTGACCGGGGCGTACTCGCACCGCAACGCGGGCGGTGAACTCACCTGGCTCGAGGAGGCGCGCAACACGCTGTCGCAACGCACTTTCGGACCGCGGCAGTCGGTTGAGACCAAGCTCGACATCTCCGGGATGAAGGACGGGGACGTTGCCGGCCTCGCTGCGTACAACCGTGATTTCTCGTACGTCGCGGTGAAGCGCGTGAACGGCACGAACACGGTGGGCGTCGTCCATCGCGGGCAGCCCTTCGCCTCGTCCATCGACCAGGCGGCGATCGAGAGCTTCCTGCCGGGCCGGACGGCCGCACTCGACAACGCCTCGGAGGTCCACCTCAAGGCGGATCTGGACTTCGCCCGGACTCCGGGCCAGCTCTTCACGACCTTCTCCTACAGTCTCGACGGGATCGAATGGACCACGTTCGGCGACGCCGTCGGGCCGCTCCGGCTCGACGGAGGGCTGACGCACTTCATGGGACACCGGGTCGGACTGTTCAACTACGCGACACAGCAGGCCGGCGGCCACGTCGACTTCGACCGCTTCCTGCTGAGCGACACGCTGACATCGCAGAACCAGCCACTCGACGAGGGCGAGCTGGACGCCGCGATCGCACACGCCGAGGCACTCGATTCCAATGACTACCCCGTCGAGGAATGGGCGGCGATGCTCGATGCGCTCGCCGAAGCACGAACGGTCGCGGCCGCAGCAGTCGGAACGCAGAACCAGATCGACGCCCCCGAGCGCGCGCTGAGCTACCACCTGGCCCGCCTCGGAACGCTGAAGGCGCCCTCGCCGTCTCTCGATGTCGAGCTGACAGCCGGCACCCGTTGCGTGGCCGGAAAGGCGGTCATCACGGTGCACGCGACCAACGCGGAGGAGGTGCCGATCTCGATCGCCTTCGAGACGCCGTACGGCAGCAAGTCCTTCGCGTCGATCGCCCCCGGCAAGAACGCGGTGCATGCGTTCACGACCCGCCTGCCGAGCGTGCCCGCGGGAGCGGCATCCGCTCAGTTCTCGGCGACCATCGACGGGGAATCCGTCTCGATGGAGAGCGAGGCCGGGTACCCGGCCCGCGCGTGCAATTGATCTGGGCGGTCGGACCCGGTGGCCCCGGGTCCGTGCCGCTCGGAACCCGGTCCCGAGGCTGACCTCGGGACCGGGGCTCCAACGTCCCACGACACATCAATCAAGGAGGATTCGTGGAACTGCAACAGGAACGGCGCAGACGCGTGCCGAGGCGGACCATGGCCGGTCTCGCCCTGGCGGCGTTGATGACCGCATCATTCGCTGCGACGACGACATCGTACGCCGCCGATGAAGAGCTCGTGCTGAACGGCGGCTTCGAGAACGGCACGACCAACTGGATCGTGAACAACGGCAACGGGGCGGACGGCGGAACTCTCGCCACGACGACCGATGCGTACTCAGGTACGAGCGCGGGCATCGTGACCGGTCGCACCACGACCGGATCGGGTCCCATGCAGGACCTGACGGGCAAGGTGACCGCAGGGCAGACCTACGCGCTCAAGGGCAGGATCAAGTATGAGAACGCGAACGGGCCCGCGACGAAACAGTTCTTCGCCACCATGCACTACGGCGGGAGCACGTACACGAACCTGGTGAGCGTCACGGCGACGAAGGGGGAGTGGGCGTACTTCAACGGCACGTTCACCATCCCGGCCGGGCAGAGCGTGGCAACCGCCCGGCTCTTCTTCGAGACGCCGTGGACCCAGACTCCGTCGACGGCGCCCGACACGCACCTGATGGACTTCAAGCTCGACGACGTCTCGGTGATCGGCGCGCCGCCGCCTCCGCCGCCATCGAAGACCATCGAGGTCGCGGGCAAGCTCCCCGGCGAGCACAACCCCCTGATCGGCCACAAGTTCGGCGCCGACGGATTCGGGTTCGTCGACAACGGTCGCGTGTACATGTACATGACGAATGACACGCAGGGATACGCGCCGAATCCGACCACCGGTGTCTCGCCGTCGATCAACTACGGCAACATCAACCAGATCACCCTGATCTCCACGACGGACATGGTGAACTGGGTGGACCACGGTGAGATTCAGGTCGCCGGGCCGAACGGCGTCGCACCGTTCACGAACAACTCGTGGGCGCCCGGGATGGCAAAGCAGGTCGTCAACGGCGAGGAGAAGTACTTCCTCTACTATGCCAACGGCGGCGGCTCGAGCAACGTGATCACCGGTGAGAGCCCGACCGGCCCGTGGTCCAGCGAGCGCACGAGCACGCTGATCAACGGCAGCACTCCTGGCGCGCAGGGTGTCTCCTGGCTCTTCGACCCGGCGCCACTTGTGGACGACGACGGCGAGGAGTACCTCTTCTTCGGCGGCGGGCCCGCATCGACGAGCATGCCGGCAGCGGAGCGCTTCAACAACCCGAAGAACATCCGCGTCATCGAGCTCGGCGATGACATGATCTCGACGGAGGGCACGGCCGCGGTTGTGGACGCACCGGTGGCCTTCGAAGCCGCACAGGTGTTCAAGCGCGGCGACAAGTACTACCTCTCCTACTCGTCGCACTTCGGCGGCACGGACTTCGGCGGCAGTCAGACGCCGCTGCCCGGATACCCGGGCGGTGGCCAGATCGGCTACATGATGTCGGAGGATCCGATGTCGTGGCCGAAGGAGGCGTACGCCGGTGTCATGTTCCCGAACCAGTCGCAGTTCTTCGGAGCCGGCACTGGCGGCAACAACCACCAGTCGGTGTTCGAGTACGAGGGCAAGTACTACTTCACGTATCACGCCCCCACCCTGAACAAGCGCATCAACGGCAACACCACGCAGGGGTATCGCAGCCCGCATATCCAGGAACTGACCTTCAAGGAGGACGGCACCGTGAACCAGGTCGTCGGCACCTACGCGGGTGTCGATCAGGTGCGGGACTTCGATCCCTACCGCGTGTTCGAGGGCGAAACCCTCGGCTGGACGAAGGGCGTCGCGACGGCCAAGATCGATGGCGGATCCGCCGAGTTCGGCGCCTCGGCCCCGAACCTCGTGGTGAAGGACATCGACGCCGGGGACTGGACGGGCCTGTCGTCGGTGGCGTTCGGCGAGAACGGCGCAGCAACGGTCACGGCCAAGGTCAAGCCCATTCAGGCCGGCGGCGCGATCCAGGTGCGCCTGGACTCCGCCGACGGGCCCGTGGTGGGCACGATCGACGTCGACGGTGCAACCGGTGCGTGGGCGGAGGTGACCGCCGACCTCGAGGGGGCGACGGGCACGCACGACGTCTACTTCACGTACAGCGGTGCCACTGGCGACTTGTTCGAGCTCGACACCTTGGCGTTCACCGAGGGCGAGGCGGCTCCGTCGCTCGACGTCGCGGTGACGGCCGGCACCCGTTGCGTCGCCGGCAAGGCGGTCGTGACGGTGCAGGCGACGAACCACGAGGACGTGCCGGTCTCGCTCGTCATCGAGTCGTCGTTCGGCACCAAGTCGTTCGCATCGCTCGCTCCGGGCAAGAGCGTGGCCCACGCGTTCACGACGCGTCTGACGAGCGTGCCGGCGGGCGTGGCATCCATCGATGCCGCGGCGACCATCGAGGACGAGCTGGTGACGGCGTCGCACGACGCGCCGTACAACGCACGGTCCTGCGGCTGAACGCGGGTGGTGGGGTCGCCACCGGCGGTCCCACCACCCTCGATCTCGACCGGCCGGCGTGCACGACCGACAATGGACATGAAGGAGTAGGGAGAAGCGAATGACCCGCACCATCGCTGCAGTCGTCCTGCTCGGGCTGTTCGTCGGGGGGCTCCCTGCCCAGGCTGCGGCCGAACCGGTCGATGACGGGGCGGACATCGAGATCGGCGTTCTCATCGAACCCCGCGCCGACTGCGCCGACGTGCGGCCGCCCTGCCGCTGCGACGCCCTGGGCACCCCGACGCTGCCGCCGGGCCTCGCCAAGAAGCTCATCCTGCCACGGGGGCAAGCCAAGAAGGCGACGCTGCCGCCAGGACAAGCCAAGAAGGCGACGCCGCGCGACTGGTGCGCGCCCCGCCCCGCCGGCGCGTCGATTCAGGGGTCGAACGAATAGGCTGGTGCCGTCGGCGCGCCGGTGCGCGCTCGAATACGGCGCGTCCGCGCCCGGGGACGAATCAGCGGCGAGGGTTCCGCAAGGCAGGAGTTCGGTGGTGAGCGACATCGAGACCGGGGAGCGCCCCGAGAAGCTCGGCATCCGCGAAGTCGCCGCGCTTGCCGGGGTGTCGCACATGACCGTCTCGCGCGTGCTGAACGGGCACCCGAACATTCGGCCGGCCACCCGCCAGCGCGTCCTCGACGTCATTCAAGAGCTCGACTTCAAGCCGAACAGCGCGGCACGGGCGCTCGCGACGCAGCGCACCCAGCGCATCGGCGTCATCGTCGACAGCTCGGTCGAGTTCGGCCCGACCAGCACGCTCCGCGGCTTCGAGCTCGCCGCGCGATCGAGCGGCTACTCGGTGGCGTCCGTGGCGATGCAGGATGACGTGAGCCTCACGCCCGAGGGGGCGGCGGGCCATCTCATCGCCGAGGGTGTGGATGCCCTCTGCATCGTGGCCCCGCGCTCCTCGTTGGTGTCGGCGCTGCGCCGCATCTCGATCGACGTGCCCGTGCTCGTAGTCAAGGCCGCGAAGGACCCGAACTTCCTCACCGTCAGCGTCGACCAGCAGCTCGGCACGACGCTCGCAGTCGACCATCTGGTGTCGCTCGGCCACCGCGACATCCTGCACCTGGCGGGGCCGCTCGACTGGCTCGACGCCCGTGGCCGGGAGCGCGCGTTCCACACGCGCATCGAGCAGTGGGGACTGAAGGCGCGGCCGATCGTCGTCGGCGACTGGACCGCCGACTTCGGCTACGACTACGCGATGGGCCTCAAGGGCTTGCCCGAGTACACGGCGATGTTCGTGGCGAACGACGATATGGCTTTGGGCATCGTGCACGGCTTCCACGATCGCGGCATCCGGGTGCCCGATGACGTCAGCATCGTCGGGTTCGACGACCTGCCGCTGTCGCGGCACTTCATCCCGCCCCTCACGACGGTCAGGCAGGACTTCTACGCGCTCGGCATCAAGGCGATGGAGGTGCTGCGCGCGGCACTCGAGGGGCGCGAGATCCCGCAGCGCTCGAAGATCCCGAGCGAACTCGTCATCCGCTCGTCGACCGCGCCGCCGAGGGCATCATGACCGCGAAGGACGCCTCGACGCGGCCGGTCGTCGAAATGACGGGCATCACCGTCGAGATCGACGGCACCACCGTGCTGCACGACATCGACCTGCGACTGTTCGCGGGGGAGGTCCACGCCCTCATGGGCGGCAACGGTGCGGGCAAGTCCTCTCTCGTGAAGGCGCTCACGGGCGCGTACCGCATCGACCGCGGCGTGGTCAGGATCGACGGGGAACCGGTCGTGCTCTCCGGCCCGGCAGCGGCCGAGGCGGCGGGCATTGCGGCCGCGTTCCAGGATGTCGACCTGTGCGGCAACCTGTCGATCGCCGAGAACGTGATGATTGGTCACGAGGAGCGCCGCTGGTACGGCATCTCGTGGGCTCCGACCAGGCGAAGGGCCGTCGCCGCGCTCGACGAGCTCGGGCTCGGCCACCTCGATCCGCGACAGGCGGTGTCGACGCTCCCGCCCGCGATCCAGCAGCTGGTCGCCATCGCGCGGGCGATGGTCACCCACCCAAAGGTGCTCGTCCTCGACGAACCGACGTCGAGCCTCGACGCCGACGAGGTGGCCACCCTCTTCCGTGCGCTGCGGAGGCTGCGCGACCATGGCATTGCGATCCTCTTCGTCTCGCACTTCCTCGAACAGGTCTACGCGATCAGTGATCGCATCACTGTGCTGCGCGACGGCGTAGGGCAGGGCGAGTACTCGACTCGGGAACTCGATCGTGCCGTGCTCATCGCGAAGATGATCGGCAAGGATCTGACCGAACTGCGCCGTATCGGGTCCGAGCGGCGTGCCCACCGCGCTGACCCGACGGGGGAGCCCGTCTACCGGGCGATCGGCGTCGGTCGACGCGGCGAGTTCGAGGCGACCGACCTCGAGTTGCACCGCGGCGAAGTGGTCGGCTTCGGCGGCCTGCGCGGCTCGGGGCGGAGCGAGCTCGGCCAATTGCTCGCGGGCGTCGCGCGCCGCGACTCGGGCACGATCCGCATCGACGGCCGCGACGTCGCACTGCGCAACCCTGCGGCGGCGCTGCGACGCCGCATCGCCTTCGCGAGCGAGGATCGCCGCGACGGCGGCATCATCGATGAGCTGAGCGTGCGCGACAACATCATCCTGGCACTGCAGGGCATCCGCGGGTGGGCGAGGCCGATCTCCCGCGCCGAGGGCGATGCGCTCGTCGAACGCTTCACGGAGTCGCTCCTCATCGTCGCGCCCGGTCCCGATGCCCCGGCGCGCCAGCTCTCCGGGGGGAATCAGCAGAAGGTCCTGCTCGCGAGGTGGCTCGCCACGAGGCCGCATGTGATCGTGCTCGACGAGCCGACGCGCGGCGTCGACATCGCGGCGAAGGTCGAGATCCAGGCGCGGGTGGCCGAGATGGCCCGCGATGGGGTGGCCGTCGTCTTCATCTCCTCCGAGTTCGACGAGGTCGTGCGTTTGAGCGACCGCATCGCGATCTTCAAGGACCGCCGAAAGATCGGCGAGGTGAGCAACGGCCCGGGGCTCAGCGTCGACACGATCATCGAGATGATCGCGGCCGACGACGAGGACGACGCGTAGTCCCTCGTCCGGGGACGCTCAGCGACGTTTCTGGAATGTTATGTTTCCGGGAACAGTTTTGCTTGCTTTGCAGACTTTGTTCCCGGTAACATCGCCCGTGCGGCACGCATCGAGTGCTCTGCAATCACCAGAAGTCCGCGGAGCGGACCAATGCCGGCGCAACCGTGCCGGATCTCAAGGAGGAGATCTCATGTCAGTTCAGAGGCGATTCGCGAAGTTCGTCGGCCTGGCGGCCGTCGGCGCGATCAGCATCAGCCTCGCCGCGTGCTCGAGCGGCGGCGGTGACGGCGCGTCAGCCGGCGAGGGTGACGGCGACCTCACCACCGTCGGGTTCGTGGCGGTCGGTCCCGAGGGTGCGTGGCGAGAGGCCAACGAGAAGAACGTCCAGGAGACGTTCACCGAGGACGCCGGCTTCGAGCTGAAGTACGCGCCAGCCACGAACCTCGACCAGAAGTCGCAGATCGACGCGTTCACGTCGTTCGTCGACGAGGGCGTCGACGTCATCCTGCTCTCTGCCACCGAGGCATCCGGCTGGGAAAGCTCGCTCGAGCGTGCGCAGGAGGCGGAGATCCCCGTGATCCTGCTGGACCGCGGCATCGAGCCCGACGACGACAGCCTCTACGTCACCCGCATCGCGCCCGACAACGTCGAGGTTGCGAAGGAGGTCGGCGCGTGGGCCGTCGAGCAGCTTCCCGGCGGCGGCAACTACATCACCCTCGAGGGCCCGGCGGGCGTCGGCGTGGTGAACGAGCGCAATGAGGGCTGGGATGCCTCGGTCGACGGCTCGAAGCTCGTCGAGGTCGCCGCGCAGACCGCGAACTGGTCGGCCGAAGAGGGCAAGAGCGTCACCGAGACGTTGCTCAAGGCGAACGGCAACAACATCCAGCTGATCTTCGCGCAGAACGACGAGATGGGTCTCGGCGCCGCGCAGGCGGTCGAGGAGGCCGGTCTCACGCCGGGCGTCGACGTCAAGATCGCCACGATCGACGGCACGCTCGCCGCGATGGAGGCCCTTGCCGCCGGCCAGCTCAGCTACGTGCACGAGTACAACCCGCTGTTCGGCGAAACTGCGCTCGACGTCGTGAAGAAGACTCTCGATGGCGAGTCCGTGGAGTCCTACATCATCGTGCCGAGCGAGGAGTTCGACTCCGCCGAGGCGGCGCAGGCCGTGCTCGCCGACCGCCAATACTGACGGTCACGTCGCCGCGGCACGCTGCGGCGAACAGCACCTGCGATGCGGGGCCGGCTCCCACAGCGGTCCCGCACCGTCATATCCAACGGCCGATCGCAAGACGTGATCGGAGGACAGAATGCGATTGTCATGAGTGAAGCACTGCCCATCGTGGAGATGAGCGACATCTCCGTCGAGTTCCCGGGCGTCAAAGCACTGGACGGCGTGGACTTCCGCCTCTTCCCAGGCGAGGTCCATGCGCTGATGGGCGAGAACGGCGCGGGCAAGTCGACGCTGATCAAGGCCCTCACCGGCGTCTACAATATCGACGGCGGCTCGATCGTCGTCGCGGGCCAGGAGCGGCAACTCCACGGCACGCGCGACGCGCAGAGCGCCGGCATCTCGACGGTCTATCAAGAGGTCAACCTCGTCACCAACCTCACCATCGGCGAGAACGTGATGCTCGGCCACGAGGTTCGAGGCGCGTTCGGCGTGAATTGGCGGGCCACCCACGAGGCCGCCACCGACGCTCTCGCCCGGCTCGGGCTCGAGTATCTCGACACGCACAGGCTGCTCTCGACGCTCTCGATCGCGATGCAGCAGCTCGTCGCGATCAGTCGCGCGATGGCGATCAAGGCGAAGGTGCTCATCCTCGACGAGCCGACCTCGAGCCTCGATGCCGCCGAGGTCGAGGGGCTCTTCCAGGTCATGCGGTCGCTCCGCGAACAGGGCGTCGCCATCCTGTTCGTCTCGCACTTCCTCGACCAGGTCTACGCCATCAGTGACCGCCTGACCATCCTGCGCAACGGCCGCTACGAGGGCGAGTACCTCACGCGCGAACTCGACCGCCACGGGCTGATCTCCAAGATGATCGGCAAAGACCTCAGCACGCTCTCGTCGCTCGGCGGTAACCGCCGCGCCGAGGAGCGCGACTACGCCGCCGAAGAGCCGCTGTTCTCGGCGAAGGGCATCGGCCGTCGCGGCTCCATCGAGCCTACCGATCTCGACATCCACCGCGGCGAGGTGATCGGCTTCGCCGGCCTGCTCGGCTCGGGCCGCACCGAGCTCGCGCGCCTGCTCTACGGCGCCGACCGCACCGACGAGGGCGAGATCACGCTGCACGGCGCGCGCGCCGACATCAAGAGCCCGGCCGACGGCCTCGGCAAGCGCATCGCGTTCTCGACCGAGAACCGTCGCGACGAGGGCATCATCGGCGACCTGACCGTTCGAGAGAACATGATCCTCGCGGTGCAGGCCGAGCGCGGATGGGCCCGACCCATCCCGCGCAAAGAGCAGGACGAACTCGTGGAGAAATACATCACCGCGCTCAACGTGCGGCCCGCCGACCCGAATCGGCTGATCAGGAACCTGTCGGGCGGCAACCAGCAGAAGGTGCTGCTCGGCCGGTGGCTGGCGACGAAGCCAGAGCTGCTGATCCTCGACGAGCCGACGCGCGGCATCGACGTCGGCGCGAAGGCCGAGATCCAGGAGGCGGTCGCAGAGCTCGCCGAGGACGGCGTCTCGGTCGTCTTCATCTCCTCCGAACTGGAGGAGGTCGTTCGGCTCAGCGAGCGCATCATCGTCCTGAAGGACCACCAGAAGATCGGCGAGATCGTGAACGGCCCCGAGGTCACCGCCCAGCAGGTCGTCGACGTCATCGCCGCGCACGGCGTCGAGGCAGCGGTCGAGAATGGCATCATAAGTGCCGAGGCTCAACACCCGACTGATACATCGCACCCGACCGGGGCCCCGCACGCGACCGCGCCCGCGTTCGCTGCGACGGAGGAGGAATCATGAGCACCGCTGCTCGATCGTCTTGGCTGCGCGAGCTCATCCGCAAGCCGTTCTTCTGGGGGCTCATCGCGATCGTCGCGCTGCTCGCCCTCAACGTGGTCAAGGACCCGAACTACCTCGCGTTCTCGGTCAATCCGACGAACGGCAACCTGGTCGGCAACCTGATCGACATCCTGCGCGCGTCGGCGCCGATCCTGATGATCGCGGTCGGCATGTCGCTCGTCATCGCAACCGGCGGCATCGACCTCTCGGTCGGCTCGGTGATGGCGGTCTCGGGCGCGGTGTCGATGGTGGTCATGAAGGACGCCGGCCAGTCGGGTTCGCTCGGCGTCGCGCTCGGGGCGATGGGGCTCGCCCTGCTCGTCAGTGCGGTGCTCGGTGCTGTCAACGGGGTGCTGGTCGCCTACGTCGGTCTGCAACCGTTCATCAGCACCCTCATCATGATGCTCGCGGGTCGCGGCATCGCGAAGGTGATCACCGAGGGCCAGAACACCTCCGCCTCGAACGAGGCGTTCCGCTGGATCGCAAACGGCTTCCTCGTCGGCGTTCCCGTGGTGTTCCTCTTCGCGATCGCCATCGTGATCGTCGTCGGCCTGGTCGTGCGCCGCAGCGCACTCGGACTCATGATCGAGGCGATCGGCATCAATCCGAAGGCGAGCCGCATGGCGGGCATCAGGCCGAGCGGACTGCTGCTCACGGTGTACATCCTCAGCGCCGTGCTCGCGGGCGTCGCCGGCATCATGTCGGTCGGCACGGTGATGACGGTCGACGTCTCTCGTACGGGCTATCAGATGGAGCTCGACGCGATCCTCGCGGTCGTCATCGGCGGCACTTCGCTCTCGGGGGGCAAGTTCTCGATCGGCGGCGCCGTCGTCGGTGCCCTGCTCATCGCCACCCTCGACAAGACCATCGTCTTCCTCGGCATCTCGTCGTCGGCCACCCCGGCGTTCAAGGCGATCGTGATCGTCGTGCTGTGCCTCCTGCAGTCCGAACGGGTTCGCAGCTGGTTCGTGCAACGCCGCAAGCCCCCGCAGGGGCGGATGACATCGAGCCTGGCTCCGGTGAAGCAGGAGAACCAGGAGGTGACGGCATGACCGCCGTGCAGACCCCGCGGGTCGACTCGTCGGCCGAGGCATCCGCAGTCTCGAAGCTCGTCGAGCGGGTGAAGCGGGTCGTTTCCTCGAACCCGTCGGTGCTGCCGACCGTTGCGGCGATCGTGATCTTCGTCGGCATGGTGATCTATGGCGAAGTGGCCTACGGCCGCATTGTGCAGTACAACACGCTGTCGAACCTGCTCATCAACAACGCGCACCTGATCATCCTTGCGGTCGGGATGACGTTCGTGATCCTCACCGGCGGCATCGACCTCTCGGTGGGCTCGGTCATCGCGCTCTCGAGCGTCGCCGGCGTGATGCTCGCGAACGCCGGCTGGAGTCCGTGGCTCGTGATGCTGCTGATGGTGCTCATCGGCACGGCGTTCGGCCTCGCCAGCGGCATCCTGATCCAGTACTTCAACGTGCAGCCGTTCATCGCGACGCTTGCCATGATGTTCCTCGGCCGAGGACTCGCGGCGCTGCTCAGCACGCAACCCGAGCGCCTCGCCGACGATTCGCCGATCCTCTGGCTCGGCGAGCAGTTCAAGGTGATCGACGGCGAGAAGGTCAACGACGTCGTCGTGACGCCGGGGGTGATCATCGCCCTCGTGGTGGTGCTCGTCGCGTTCTTCCTTCTGCACCGCACTCGCACGGGCCGAACGGTGTACGCGATCGGCGGCTCCGAGAGCTCCTCGGCGCTCATGGGCCTCGCAGTGCCGCGCACGAAGGTGCTGGTGTACGTCATCAGCGGCACGCTCGCGGGCCTCGCCGCCGTCGTCTACACCTCGCGTCTCGGTATCGCGCAGAACATCACCGGCATCGGCTGGGAGCTCGACGCCATCGCCGCGACCGTGATCGGCGGCACGCTGCTGACCGGCGGTTACGGCTACGTGCTCGGTTCAGTGGTCGGCGCGCTCGTGCTCGGCCTCATGAACGTGCTGATCACGCGCGACGGCGGCATTCCGCCCGAGATGACGACGATCATCACCGGTGGCATCCTGCTGGTCTTCGTGCTGTTGCAGCGCGCGGTTACGTCGAAGCGGCATACTTAGCCGCCGGGCTCCGCGTCGTCACGACGGCCGGCACAGTGAAGGGCCGGATGCCTCGAGGCATCCGCCCTTCGTCGTTCACACGCGAGGTGTGCGACCCCATCAGTATGCGCGGGCGAACTGCGCCGCGTCGGCGCCGGCGCCGGCGCCCGCCGTCGCGAGCGGGCTGCAAGCCATCTCTGGGTCCTGCTCCGGCCTCGGCTACGCCGCCGAGTAGTCGGGCAGCTGCTGCAGGGTCCAGCGGTTGCCGTCGGGGTCCTTCAGTGTGATGAACCGGCCCCACGCCTGCTCGTCGACCCCCTCGGCCTCGACGCCCTTGGCGCGGAGCTCGGCGAGCACGGCGTCGGCGTCGGGGATGACGACCTGGATGACATCGAGCGTTCCCGGCTCGATCGCACTGCCGAGCCCCTCGCCGATCGCGATCGAGCACGCCGAGCCGGGCGGGGTCAACTGCACGAAGCGGAGGTTCTCGTTGACGCGCTGGTCGTGGTCGGCGTTGAAGCCGAGCTTCTCGACGTAGAACTCCTTCGCGCGGTCGACGTCGGTGACGGGCACGAAGATGAGCTCGATCTTCCAGTCCATTGGTGTCTCCATTCTGAGCGGTCGGTTCATCGTGACTCTCTCACTGCCCGGTGACAATATGGAACCCATGGCACTGCACATCACGGGAGACCCCAAGGCCGACGAGTTGCTGAGCGACGACGCATTCGCGTTGCTGACGGGCATGCTGCTCGACCAGCAGGTGCCGATGGAGACGGCGTTCGCGGGGCCCGAGAAGATCCGCGAGCGCGTCGGCGCGATCGACCCGGCCACGATCGCCGGCTACGACCCCGAGGCGTTCATCGAGGTGTTCAAGCAGCGGCCGTCGGTGCACCGCTTCCCCGGCTCGATGGCGGGCCGCGTGCAGGCGCTCGCCGAGGCGGTGCAGAGCGACTGGGGCGGCGAGGCATCCGCCATCTGGACCAAGGGTCACCCCGACGGCGCCGAGGTGCTGCGCCGGCTGCAGCAGCTGCCGGGCTTCGGCGAGCAGAAGGCGAAGATCTTCCTGGCCCTGCTCGGCAAGCAATGCGGACTTCAGGCGAGTGGATGGCGCGAGGCCGCCGGTCACTACGGCGACGAGGGCGCGTTCCGCTCGGTCGCCGACATCGTCGACGCCGAGTCGCTCACGAAGGTGCGGGCGACGAAGCAGGCGGCGAAGGCCGCCGCGAAGTCGGCCAAGGCCTGACGCCGGCGGGCGCGCATCCCCCGCCCGCGGCATCCGCTCAGTCGACCAGGAACTCCGCGATCGTCAGGGCCATCTGCTTCGGCTCCCACGTGTGCTCGGCCGCCGGGATGGTGCGCAGCTGCGCGTTCGGCAGTGTGGCGACGATCGACTCGGCGGCGGGCACCATGAAGTCGAGCGTCTCGTCGCCGATGAGCGCGAGGGTCGGCTGCGTGACGTCCGCCAAGAGCTCGGCACGCGGGGCGCTCTGCGTCCACGCGAGTACCTCGGCATCGGGCTCGAGGCTCGGCCCCATCGCCGTCATGATCGGCCAGCCGGGGCCGGCCTTGGCGCCCTCGAGCCACTCGCGCGGCATGTCCTTCATGAAGTACTCGATGGTCGCGTCGCCGTCGCCCGCCGCGATGCGCTCGCGCAGGCCCGCGAGGAACTCCGCCCCGTCGCCGCCGAGCTCCTCGCTGAGTGGCACCTCCCACAGCACGAGCTTCGAGATGGGCATTCCGGATGCCGCCGCCGCGAGCGAGATCGCACCACCCGACGAGCTGCCGAACAGTGCGACCGCGTCGTCGGCGCCCTCGGTGACGTCGGCGACCAGGGCACGCAGGTCGTCGAGCGTCTGCTCGAGGGTGATCGGGGGATCGGCCGGGCTCTCGCCGCGGCCGCGCCGGTCGTAGTGCACGACCGTGAAGCCGTGACTCGCGAGCGCCGTCGCCATCTCGGTGGTCGTGGGGTCGAACGCGCGGAACTGCATCGCCCCGATCACGAGGATGACCGGCGGTCCGGATCCCACGCGGTCGAACGCGATGCGCGTGCCGTCGGCGGATGTCACGTATTCGGTCATCAGAGTCCTCACTCCCCGTTGGGGGTCAGGCTACCCAGCACGTGCGACGGCCGCATCCGTCGGCGCGTGCTCGGGTCGCCGCGGGGGACGAGTCGCCGAGAGTGCGCGTCGTGTCGCTTCGGCGTCCGCGAAGCGACACGACGCGCACTCTCGATGCGCCCGCGGCAGCCGCGGGCGGCTGTCGGGGCGAGGCGCTAGGTTGCTGGCATGAACACGCGGGCGACGTCGCGGGCTGGGAGGGCGGCGTGAACGGGGCCGATCCCGACGGCTGGTCGGGCGTCGCGGCGAGCTGGGCCGAGCTCTGGGGTGGCTTCGCCGATCCGGCCAGACGCGCGCTCGTCGCGCACGCGGGCATCCGTGCCGGAATGCAAGTGCTCGATGTCGGATGCGGCAGCGGCGAGTTCCTCGCCCTGCTCACCGGGCTCGGGGTCGAAGCGGCCGGGGTCGACCCGGCGCCGGGAATGGTCGCCGTCGCGCGGCGGGCGCTCCCGAACGCCGACGTCCGCGAGGGCGACTTCAGCGCGCTCCCCTGGCCGGGCGCGACCTTCGACGTGGTCACCGCGGTGAACGCGCTGCAGTTCGCGGGCGACACCGATGCGCGAGTGGCGGCGCTCCGCGAGGCCGTGCGGATGCTGAAGCCGGGTGGCCGCATCGGCATCGCGAACTGGGCCGAAGACGCGGTCAACGACCTCGACACCGTCGAGGCCGCGGTCGCCCGCGCGGCGGGCGAAGAGCCGACGCCTGGTGGCGACTACCGGCGTGCGGGCGGGCTCGAGGCGCTCTTCGCGAAGGCGGGTCTCACGGTGGATGCCGCGGGGCTCGTCGAGACGCCGTGGCGCGTGCCCGACGACGAGACGCTCGTGCGCGGCGTGCTGCTCGGCGAGGATGCGGCGACCATGGCCTCCGTGCGCGACGTGGTGGTCGGAGCCGCGCGTCCGTTCCGCACCGCGGGCGGCGGGTACCTGCTGCGCAACGCCTTCCGCTACATCGTGGGACGCGACCGTCAAGCCGGCGACGACTGAGCGCGCGCGAGCGACGCGCAGCGCGCGGCATCCGCCGGAATGTCGGTGGGTGGCATCGTTGGAGTCACAACACCATATGTAGGGGTCGGCGGGCCGAAACGGCCCAAGGGCTCGTGCCGGGCGACACGCCGCGACACGCCCGGCATCCGTCCACAGGTCGAGATTCTTCGAACGAGGCACCTGTGGATAACCCGAAGACGAGGCCCGAGAATCCGCCGATCAGCGCAGCGCGAGTTGTTCACAACCGGTGGAAAACCCGGTGGATAACTACACGAATGTAACTACATCATGTTGTGGCAGTCGAGTTCCACAGGCACTAGATGTAGTATTAGAAGTCCAGTGAGGTACTGGGGGCGAGCTCCCTCGGGAGCCCGGAGAACGAGGGGAAAACAATGACGGTAACGGTTTACACCAAGCCTTCCTGCGTCCAGTGCAACGCGACCTATCGCGCCCTCGACAGCAAGGGCATCGAGTACGAAGTGCTCGACCTGTCTGTCGATGAGAACGCCCTCGCGCAGGTCAAAGAGCTCGGTTACCTGCAGGCGCCGGTCGTCATCACCGACGAAGGCCACTGGTCAGGATTCCGCCCCGACAAGATCGACGAACTCGCCTCACGCCTCGCATAGCGGCCTTCCGGCCGCTCGGGGGAGTCGGCCGGAAAGAGAACGCAGCGCGAAGGATGAACCATGACGAACCTGGTGTATTTCTCGAGCGTCTCGGGAAACACGAAGCGTTTCATCGGGAAGCTCGGCCGCCCGGCGGCCCGCATCCCCCTGTATGCGCGTGACGAAGCGCTTCGGGTCGACGAGCCGTACGTGCTCGTCGTTCCGACCTACGGTGGCGGCGACGGGCACGGCGCGGTGCCCAAGCAGGTCATCCGCTTCCTCAACGACCCGCACAACCGTGAACTCATCCGCGGCGTGATCAGCGCCGGCAACACCAACTTCGGTACGGCCTTCGGCCTCGCCGGCGACATCATCGCCGCCAAGACCGGGGTGCCACACCTCTACCGCTTCGAAGTATTCGGAACCCCTGACGACGTTCGCGCCGTCGACGATGGATTGGACGCATTTTGGCGAACTCAGCAGCTACAGACGGTGTCGCAGTGATCGATGCACCACGTGTGTCGACGGGGATGGATTACCACTCCCTCAACGCGATGCTCAACCTCTACGGTCCGAACGGCGAGATCCAGTTCGACAAAGACAAAGAGGCGGCGCGCGAGTATTTCCTCCAGCACGTCAACCAGAACACCGTCTTCTTCCACTCACTGAAGGAGCGGCTCGACTACCTCGTCGAGAAGGAGTACTACGAGCAGGCCGTGCTCGACCAGTACTCGTTCGACTTCATCCAGAAGCTCAACGACCTCGCCTACTCGAAGAAGTTCCGCTTCGAGACCTTCCTCGGCGCGTTCAAGTACTACACGAGCTACACGCTCAAGACGTTCGACGGCAAGCGCTACCTCGAGCGCTTCGAAGACCGCGTCGTGATGACCGCGCTCGGTCTCGCCCAGGGCGACGAGCAGCTCGCCGTCGACCTCGTCGAGGAGATCATCGGCGGCCGCTTCCAGCCGGCCACGCCCACATTCCTCAACACGGGCAAGGCGCAGCGCGGCGAGCTCGTCTCGTGCTTCCTGCTCCGCATCGAAGACAACATGGAGTCGATCGCCCGCGGCATCAACTCGGCGCTGCAGCTGTCGAAGCGTGGCGGTGGCGTCGCACTCTCGCTCAGCAACATCCGTGAATCGGGTGCGCCCATCAAGCAGATCGAGAACCAGTCGTCGGGCATCATCCCCGTCATGAAGCTGCTCGAAGACAGCTTCAGCTACGCCAACCAGCTCGGCGCACGCCAGGGCGCGGGCGCCGTGTACCTCAGCGCGCACCACCCCGACATCCTGCGCTTCCTCGACACCAAGCGTGAGAACGCCGACGAGAAGATCCGCATCAAGACGCTGAGCCTCGGCGTCGTCGTGCCCGACATCACGTTCGAGCTGGCGAAGAACAACGAAGACATGTACCTCTTCTCGCCGTACGACGTCGAGAAGGTCTACAAGAAGCCGTTCGGCGACGTGCCGATCACCGAGCACTACCGCGCCATGGTCGACGACCCGCGCATCAAGAAGACCAAGATCAACGCGCGCGAGTTCTTCCAGACCCTCGCCGAGATCCAGTTCGAGAGCGGCTACCCCTACATCGTGTTCGAGGACACGGTGAACAAGGCCAACCCCATCAAGGGCCGCATCAACATGTCGAACCTGTGCTCCGAGATCCTGCAGGTCAACACGCCGACGACGTACAACGAAGACCTCTCGTACAACGAGATCGGCAAGGACATCAGCTGCAACCTCGGTTCGCTGAACATCGCCCTCACCATGGACTCGCCCGACTTCGGCAAGACCGTCGAGACCGCCATCCGTGGCCTCACCGCGGTGTCGAACATGAGCCACATCACCTCGGTGCGCTCGATCGAAGACGGCAACGACAAGTCGCACGCCATCGGCCTCGGCCAGATGAACCTGCACGGCTACCTCGCCCGCGAGCGCATCTTCTACGGCAGCGAAGAGGGCATCGACTTCACGAACATCTACTTCTACACGGTGCTCTTCCACGCACTGCGCGCCTCGAACCGCATCGCCATCGAGCGCGGCGAGACCTTCGACGGCTTCGCCGACTCCAAGTACGCGTCGGGTGAGTTCTTCGACAAGTACACGGATGCCCCGTGGGCGCCCGCCACCGCTCGGGTGCAAGAGCTGTTCGACGCATCCGGCGTTCACGTGCCCACGCAGGCCGACTGGGTCGAGTTGAAGGCGTCCATTCAGGAGCACGGCATCTACAACCAGAACCTGCAGGCCGTGCCGCCCACCGGGTCGATCTCGTACATCAACAACTCGACGGCGTCGATCCACCCGATCGCGTCGAAGATCGAGATCCGCAAAGAGGGCAAGCTCGGCCGCGTCTACTACCCGGCGGCGTTCATGACGAACGACAACCTCGAGTACTACCAAGACGCCTACGAGATCGGCTACGAGAAGGTCATCGACACCTACGCCGCGGCGACGCAGCACGTCGACCAGGGCCTCTCGCTCACGCTCTTCTTCAAGGACACGGCGACCACCCGCGACATCAACCGCGCGCAGATCTACGCGTGGAAGAAGGGCATCAAGACCATCTACTACATCCGCCTCCGGCAGATGGCGCTCGAGGGCACGGAGCTCGACATGTGCGTCTCCTGCATGCTGTGAGCAGCTCGCTCGTTTTGAAGACTCGTAGCCACGCGACATCCGCTCAGAAGGACTGACAGACATGACCCTCACAGACCCGGTGAACTCGGCGAAGAACGACCCGGCGCACGTCGGCGGCAAGCTCAAGCTGGTCACGCACGTCAACGCCATCAACTGGAACAAGATCCAGGATGAGAAAGACGTCGACGTGTGGAACCGTCTCGTCAACAACTTCTGGCTGCCCGAGAAGGTGCCGCTGTCGAACGACATCCAGTCGTGGAACACGCTCACGCCCGACGAGCAGACGCTCACGATGCGCGTCTTCACGGGCCTCACGCTGCTCGACACCATCCAGGGCACGGTCGGCGCGGTCTCGCTCATCCCCGATTCGCTCACCCCGCACGAAGAAGCGGTGTACACGAACATCGCGTTCATGGAGTCGGTGCACGCGAAGAGCTACTCGTCGATCTTCTCGACGCTGTGCTCGACGAAAGACATCGACGAGGCGTTCCGCTGGTCGGTCGAGAACGAGAACCTGCAGAAGAAGGCCTCCATCGTCATGGAGTACTACCAGGGCGACTCGCCGCTGAAGCGTAAGGTCGCCTCGACCCTGCTCGAGAGCTTCCTGTTCTACTCGGGCTTCTACCTGCCCATGTACTGGTCGTCGCGGGCGAAGCTCACCAACACGGCCGACATGATCCGCCTCATCATTCGCGATGAGGCCGTGCACGGCTACTACATCGGCTACAAGTTCCAGAAGGGACTCGAGCTGGTCAGCCAGGCCGAGCGCGACGAGCTGAAGGACTACACGTTCTCGCTGCTCTACGAGCTCTACGACAACGAGGTGCAGTACACGCAAGACCTCTACGACGGCGTCGGCCTCACCGAAGACGTCAAGAAGTTCCTGCACTACAACGCCAACAAGGCCCTCATGAACCTCGGCTACGAGGCGATGTTCCCCTCATCGGTCACCGACGTGAACCCGGCGATCCTCTCGGCGCTGTCACCGAACGCCGACGAAAACCACGACTTCTTCTCGGGGTCGGGCTCTTCGTACGTGATCGGCAAGGCCGTGGTTACCGAGGATGAGGACTGGGACTTCTGACGAACGGAACCGATCCGACCCTCGAGACGCTCCCGTATCCTGCGCCTGAAGGGTGGCTGCCGGACGCGCAGTACTTCCCGACGCCGGTGGTGTGGGCGGTGGGTGGTCTCGCGGTGGCGGCCGGCATTGGTTCAGCGCTGCTCACAACGGTGGGGTCGCCGGTGTGGGGTGTCGTGCTCGCCGTGCTCTTCGGGTTGCTGGCGCTGGCCGCTACCGCATTCGGCCTCTTCGCCGTGCGTCGGAGTCCTCCGCAGCTGATCAATGCCGTGACGCTCGGCCGAGCCACGGTGCGGCCGGTCGACGACTGGGTGCACTTCTGCCGTGAACGCCCAGTGCGGGTCTGGAGCGTGCTGTGGCTGACCTTGACCGGGCTCGGCTCCGGTGTGCTGCTCGGGCTGGCGATGCCGGGCGTGCTGGGCGCATCCGGTGGCCTCTGGTGGCTGTTCCTGTTCGTTCCGTTGCTCGCGCTCTGCTTCGTGCCTGTTGGGGCCGGGATGCTCCAACTCGTGCTCGACCGAAAGAACACCTCCTTCGGTAGGATCCCGGTCGGACTCACCCTCAGTCGTCATGGCGTGGCGCGGTATCTGGTCGCCGGTGTGCGATGGGTGCCATGGGAGACGATCAGCGGCGTCGAGGCGCAGATCCACTCTCGCGTCAGCATTCGTCGCATCGGTGGAGCCGAGCCATTGGAGTTCACCGCGGGTGTCTTCGAGCAGGACGCGGTGCTCGTGTACTGTGCGGTGCGTTTCTACATCGAGCACCCCGAGTTGCGTAAGGAGCTCAGCACGATCGTCGCACAGCGCCGCTTCGAGAGTTGGGATCGCGCGCTCAGCCTTCGCTGAAAGACCGGATCTCTCAGCGCTGTCGTCGAACGCGGAGGAGCCGCGCTTCGTCAGCAGCTCGGGCTCGTCATACGTCATCGGCACGGGTACTACATCGGCTACAAGTTCCAGAAGGGACTCGAACTGGTCAGCCAGGCCGAGCCTAGTCGAAAGGCGTGCGACCTCTCAGGAGCATCACGTCAGCGTTCTTGGAACTATTACTGCTGGCAGTCGGCGTCGAGGATTCGCAGTCGATGAGAGTCTTGAGGCTGTGGCGTTTGAGGCCGCTTCACCGGGCACTTTCGCGGGCGGGTGTTACGAGAATAGGCAAACCGCGAGACGCAGGTCGCGGCCTGCGTCACGCGGTGCTCACCAGTAGGAACGGGGGAAGGATCTCGTGGCAAAGGTCTTCAGCACGTTCCACTACAGCGATCGCGATGCCGAGCATCTGCATGAAGAGATGCGCAAGCTCGTCGCCGCCCTTGATGAACGCGCCGCGGAGTTTGGGCGCGGAGCGCGAGGATGATGAGGTTGTCGTCGCTCGAGGAGAGCGGGCGGCCGAGCTGTTCCCAGTCCGTTCGAGTGCCGGACGAACGTTCCACCACGTGGACGCGGGGTAGAGGCCCGACGTCACGAAGCGCGGGCGTGTGCCGCGCAGTGCGTATCGGGCAGCGAATGCAGCTCGTTCTCGTTCGACAACAGCCGGGCCCGGGTGCCATTCCACGTCCAGCGCGCTGGTGAGGTCGTCAATGCCGGGATCCGGAGTGCCCGCGGTGAGGCTTCTTGTCTGAACAGGTTTTTCGAGTGGTGTCGGATTCGCGCGAAGTCGTTCGTTGACTTCATGAATGGCCCCCAATGTGGGTGCCGAAGTCATGGAGAACCAAACCAATGAAACTTACGACGATCACGCAGCTCACTCTTGACGGAGTGTCAGGGTAACGGCGGCCCAACTGTTGAAGACCTCGAGGGGGGATTCGAACGCGGCGGATGGGCGAGGGGAGCGGGTGACGACACGACCCGCGACCACATTGCCGCGACGTTCCAGCGAGCCGACGCGTTCCTCTTCGGCCGACGAACATACGACATCCTCCACGAATTCTGGGGCACCATCGAGGACCTGAAACGGCACCCGATCGGAGTGGTCTTTGCACTCGCGCTACTCACTGCGGTCATCTGCCTGATCGTGTTCCTCATCTCGGCGACGAAGGCCTCAGCCGTCATGGCCCGCTACCGTCGGGTGCAGACGGAACTGCTCCTCGCAGATGCCTCGGACGGCGGGCCACATGACGACGACATCAGCGGCGACACTCGCCCGCCCGCCGCGCCCTGACCACGGTGCGCAATCGGCCACCCGAGCCGATGCGACCTGAATTGCACCGGAGGTCGATCCCCTTACCGGACACCCGCACCACACCTCGACTGCGATCGCAGATTCCGGTCTCATTCGACACGAACAACGTCACTCCTTCCAACAGGCGATACTGAGCAAACGAAGTGTTCGTTGTTCAGCATTTCCGGAGTATGTGAGGACGGGACCAATGCCGAAATCTGTTCAAGGCAGGGCAGGCTTCGCCGGCGGGAACGATCCATGCTGGTGAACAGACGGCAGGCGTTGGCGATCGGAGCGCTCGTGATCGCCGTCGGGGTTGTGATGGCAGGCTGCGCACCGATTCGCCTCCAACCGCCAATGGCCGCAGCAATCCGGCAGCACGGAGCTGACCTGGAGCTAGCCGTGTGCGAAGCCATCACGGCCGAGCGCATCTATGTCGGTGTCCGGAACTCGGAGACCGACGGTGACTGGCTGACACTGACCGACCTGCAGGGATCGACGACGATCGAACCAGGGTCAGTCCTCCGCGTAGGAGACGAGCTCCCGGGCATGAGCGCCATCATCGACCCCTCGCCCCGAACGCGCTTGGATGGGGAGGACTTCAGTGTTAGCATCCGGAACGACAGCGACGCGTTGACCATCTTCTTCGCCGCTGTCCCGTGGGATGATCTCAGCGGCGACTGGTTCTATACCGACGGCAAGAGCTCCGAAGAACCATGCGGACACTTTCAGGAATGGATCTCGACGCACTGACCCTTCGTCAATCGCCGCGACCATTGCGCAGGCGACTCAGGCCGGCACGTAGCTGTTTTCGCCTGTAGGTGCAGTGGTGAAGCATGAGGCATCGCACCGACTGAAGCTGCCCAAGATCGGCGGCCGCAGCGGACGCCACGACGTCGGTAACCGCGAAGGATCCTCGAGCCGTTCCGCAACCGGATCCCCAACCTGGTAATTCTAGCGGCCGGCGTTCACCTCGGCCTCGTAGGCGTCGCCAGCCGCACGCATTTCGTCCTCGGTGACGAAGCCGGACTCGGCGAGCAGGATCGGGCGGAACGACTCAACACCGTTGCGGCAGATCACGTCGTCGTGCCAGTCGTTGTTCATGGACGGCTCGTAGAAGCAATCCCACGCCCCCGACATCGCATCTTCAATCTCGTTCTGCGTCGGATCCTCTATGACCGACTCGGGTGCAACGTATGCCTGATCGGTCGGGCCTCCACCCGACTCATCTGAAGCAGCAAGCTCGATGAATCGGAAGATTTCCCCGCCTGACCACACGTTGAAGACGACCAAGATCAACGCAGGGATCCCCACGACCGTTAGCACCCGCCAGACCAATGGGAGCTCGTCGGAGTTGCGTTTCGATGGTTGGTAAGGCATCAGACGCTGGCTCTCCCTGTCGAGTCGATTCATCATGACGGTTACGCGACCGCGGAAGAAGCCCACATGCGGGGGTCGCCGGGACCGCGATAACGGCCGCTGTCGTTGGTAAGGCGGACCCCGTCATCACACGCGTCACTTTGCCCGCCTGAGCCTCGTCGATGAGGCCTTGCCGTGTTCCCTCCCTGACCAAGTACTACTCGATGACGCCCGAGGAACGTCGCACGAAGCGGCCCGGCAAGGGACCGGCTAGTGGGCGCCGGGTGACTGCTGATTCGACGTGGCGCCAGAAACGTTCGAAACCCCGAGTTTCGACCGCGCGCGGCGCAATGGAGTCCGGGACGGCAGAATCAGGGGTCTTCCTCGGAGGCCCCGCATGGTTCTGACCACCTCGATACGACGGGTCAAAAACCATCGTTTGTGATGCTCCGGGCGCTGTCCTGCTTTGGCGCCCGGGGGTCAGCCCTGTTCGGTGGGCATGATCCACAGCTCCCCGATAGCGGTGTGCCGGGGGCGGGTAACCATGTAGGCGACCCCGTCGGCGATGTCTTCGGGGTCGAGCATTTTGAAGCCGCCGAAGTTCTTCTCGATGTCGGCGAGGATGTCGTCGCTGTTGTGGGAGTCGAGTTCGGTGTCCACTTTGCCGGGTTCGAGAACGCCGACGCGGAGGTGGCCGGCTGCGAGTTCTTGGCGGAGGGCTTCGCTGAAGCCGTTCACGCCGAACTTCGTCATGTTGTACGCGGCCATTGTGGGGAACGAGGTTCGGCCGGCGATGGAGGAGACGTTCACGATGTCCGCGACGTGACGGGGATGCTCGCCGGCCGCGTTCTGCAGGTGCGGGAGCGCGGCTTTGGTCATGTACAGCAGGCCCTGCTGGTTTACTGCGATCATCCGGTCCCATTGGTCGAGGTCGGCGTCCGCGACGGTGCCGAGGATCATGTAGCCGGCGTTATTCACCAAGATGTCGAGCCGGCCGAAACGTTCGACCGCTTGTGCGACGGCGGCCTCTGCCTGGCTGCGGTCGGTGATGTCGGTGGGGATGGCGTAGGCGGTGCCGCCGACATCCTCGATCGCCGCGGCGAGCTCGTCGATCCGGTCCTTTCGGCGCGCGACCAGAGCGACGGCCGCGCCCTGCTGGGCGAGGTGCACGGCGGTGGCGCGGCCGATGCCACTGCTGGCGCCGGTGATGAGAGCGACGGTTCCGGTCAGCTTCATTGAGGGTCCTTCTTCTTGGCATGCGTCGACGTCGAGCCGCAGGGGCGCGGCTGGGTGGTGAGGGCACGGGGCCAGATGACGCCGTGCCGGGGCAACGGATTGAGGCGTGCGAGTTCTTAGGCGTCGTTGTGGTTGAGGGAGGTCGACAGTTCACGGAACGCGTCCGCCTGTGCGCGAAGGTCGTTGCCCTTCTGCTCCGCGATCTGGACCGCGTCAGCTCCGGCGAGCCACCGCAGCGGCGGCTCGTCGCGGTCGACGACGGAGATCAGCGCGGCGGCGAGCTTGGCGGGGTCACCGGGCTGCTTGCCGTTCACGCTCTTCCATCCCTCGATGGTCGCCTTCGTGCGGTCGGCGTAGTCGGGGATCGACAGTTCCGGCCACAGCGTCGAGGACCCCTCGACGAGCAGCTCGGTGCGGAAGAACCCGGGCTCGACGACCGTGGTGGTGATGCCGTACGGGGCGAGATCGAAGCGGATGGATTCCATCCAGCCCTCGAGCGCGAACTTCGACGCGCAGTACGCGGCGACGAACTCCTGACCGATCAGGCCCGCGGTCGAGCTGAACGTGACGACTTGGCCGCTGCGCTGGTTGCGCATGACCGGGAGGACGGCGCGGGTGACGTTCAGCGGGCCGAAGAAGTTCACCTCCATCTGGTGGCGGAACTGCTCCGGGCTGATCTCCTCGAAGAACCCCGCGTAGAACAAGCCCGCGTTGTTGACGAGCACATCGATCCGGCCGAAGCGCGCAACAGTGGCATCCACGGCGGCCTGCGCGGCGTTCTCATCGGTGATGTCCAGCGCGACCGGAAGCAGGTTCTCCCGCTCGCCGAAGACTTCCGTGACGCGTGCCGCATCGCGGGCGGTAGCGACCACCGAGTGGCCGGCGGCCAGTGCCGCGTTGACGATGTCGACGCCCATGCCGCGTGCTGCGCCGGTGATGAACCAAACCTTGCTGTCACTCATCGGTGACCCCTTCCGTGTCGGTGATTCCAGTGAACGCGGCTTCCCACACACGAGGCAGACCCTACGTATCCGGTTAACACCAGGGACCCCCTACCCGACACAGATCGGCGTACCGTCGAAGCATGGACAGCCGCAGCGAGATCCGCGAGTTCCTCATCACTCGCCGAGCCCGGCTGACCCCCGAACGAGCCGGGCTCCCCGACTTCGGAGGTCGCCGCCGCGTCGCGGGCCTGCGACGCGAAGAGGTCGCCCTCGTAGCCGGTATCAGCGTTGAGTACTACACCCGCCTCGAGCGAGGCAACGCCGCCGGAGTCTCCGAAGCAGTCCTCGATGGCATCAGCCGCGCCTTGCAACTCGATGACGCAGAGCACGCCCACCTGCACGACCTCGTCAGGGCCGCGAACGCGAGCCCGGGAACGGCCCGTCGTCGCAGCCCCGCCAGGGCGCAACAGATTGCACCAAGTGTTCGACAGATGATCGACGCCATGAAGGACGTCGCCGTCGTCATCCAGAACGGCCGGGGCGACATCGTTGCAGCAAATGGCCTGGGCCAAGCGGTGTACTCCGAGATGTTTCTGCAGCCGCTGAAACCCCCGAACTTCGGACGGTTCGTGTTTCTCGATCCGCGGTCTCAGGACTTCTACCTCGACTGGGACGAGGCCGCACGGCAAACCGTGGCCATTCTCCGGAGCGAGGCCGGCCGCGCGCCGCACGACCGCAGCCTGAGCAACCTCATCGGTGAGCTCTCTACCCGCAGCGCTACCTTTCGCACGCTCTGGGCATCGCACAACGTCCGCGAGCACCGCACCGGGCGCAAGGAGATCCACCACCCCCTCGTCGGCGACATGGCCCTCTCATTCGAAGGCCTTCAGGTCACCAGCGCACCAGGCCTGCTGATGCTGGCCTACACGGCCGAGCCGGGCTCCACATCACACGACAAGCTCCAACTCCTCGCCAACTGGACAGCGCCCACCAGCCACGAGAACCCCATCCAGGAACCGGCACAACCCGACTCAGTCGCCCACGAGTGAGACACGGTAGTCACAAACGATGGCGGTCTCAACCGATCAGTGCACCACCCGATGCATCAAGGTTAAGACAGCGTCTGGGAACACGTCGGTGTCAGGTTGA
This sequence comes from Agromyces ramosus, assembly GCF_030817175.1. Taxonomy (NCBI): domain Bacteria; kingdom Bacillati; phylum Actinomycetota; class Actinomycetes; order Micrococcales; family Microbacteriaceae; genus Agromyces; species Agromyces ramosus. Next base: position 2,583,872 of record NZ_JAUSYY010000001.1, read on the forward strand.
CTCGTTGATCGGTTGAGACCGCGATCGTTTCTGACCCTGACCTGGTTCGAGCTCGCGCGACACGCACCGACTGGTGACGGATCGATCTACTCCGTCTTGACCGATACGTTCTCGGTCAGGTCCGTGGAGACGTCGTCGGGCAGCGGTGTGCCATCGGAGCGGCTGCAGATCGCAGATCGGGGCGGAGCTCGGCCGGCACGCTCCTTCGATCAGTCGGAGCTGTGCGCCGACACTGTGACGCGAACGGGAATCATTTGCCCCGCACGCCGATCACGACGCCTGCTGTCAACGCGCCCGACCGAAGTAATCCACAAACCGCAGAATTGCACGATTCCAGGCGTGCTCATCGCGCTTCGAGGGTCCGAAGAACGGCAAGGAATGTGGGTGGTGTTGCAGCCGCAGCACCACCCACATTCACCCTTAGCCGATCTATCTTTCGTTCGGCATCCCGGCAGGTTCAAGCAGACCCATCACGAAGTCGGGTTGCTTTTTTGATTGGATGTTGTTGGCACGCTTTTCGGCGGACATGCCCCGTGTGTCACCAACGAGGAGGTTCGTTCCGAGCGGCCTCAGCGAGGCATCCGGTGTCACCGGCTCGACGCCGTCAGGAAAGAGGTACGCCTCCGAGTATTCCCCTGATCCGGGAACTTCGTACTTGAGCGCAACGCCATGACTTATGAAGTCCTCTACCTTGGTGCAGCCACTCGACATGCCGCCTTTGGAGAGCGAGACCACTAGGCAGACATTGCCTGAATAGTCTTCACCAGCCCAGTATGACGCCGCACCGTTCTTCCCAAGGAAGCGGGTCGATGATAGGTCGATGCCAGACTCACCATGATCCTCACTGGCGGTCTTCCGGTCACGCTCCGGAAGCGCATCGATCGGGCGGCCGGACGAACCGAGTGCAGCGAGCACCGAGGATGCCGGTTTCACTTGGTCGGCCGCTGACGCTGCTACCCCCGCACTTGCCGCAGGCAAACCAACTATCGCAGCGATACCGATTCCTGCCACCATAGCGCCAGACAGCCCTGCAGTGATGCCGAAGGTCTTAATCAACTTGTGCATTGTTCAATCCCTTCTAGTAGGTGACTCTGCCGGAGAGCGGGAAATTGTAGGGGATCGACTCGACCGGCGGCCAGTTCCACCACACCATGGTGTAGCCCTGGGCGGGTGCGACGTTGCTCCAAGTCGTCCAGACATTAGGGCCGGACTGGACCGAACCCAATACGCCACTTGGTCCCCTTGACATGCCGTAAGACTGGACGTTCAACCACCCCTGCAAACCGACTCCGACACGGGTCTGGCCGCCCCTAACAGGGTTATACGTTGAGCTCACCCGGGATATGCCCTCGGCGGTCTGCAAGTTGGTGACGTATTCAAGGGTTGTTGCTTGCGCAACCCCGACACCGCCGATACTGCCCACAGTTATGCCAAACGCGACTGCAAGCCCGTAGATCATACGAGAGCGCCCACGAGGGCGAGGAGTGACTGTTGTTTGCATTTTTCTCCATCCACTTCGTTGTGAAGTGGGAGTCAATCTTCCACATAAAGATTGCTAAGTAAACAGGGAATAAATTGCCGATGCGGGGATACGATGTAGACAATGACTTCCAGCCCAAGACACCCGATGACCGCAACAGCGATGACGGTCGCCATGCTCAGTGTCACGTTTCTCACTGCTTGCACTTCTGACTTGCCGACCTACGCGATCTTCGAACGTCCGGCGGAGGCGAGCGATGCGCTTCCCGCCGATCTGCCGCAGGATGCCTTGGACACCTTGAGCCCAGAAACTGCTCGCCTGGCGGGCGAGGACGCTGGGAGTGAGCTATACCTAGTGCGAAGCAGCGACCTGACGCAGACATGCCTCCTTGCGTATGCCACAGCCGAGGATTGGTTGTTGGGGTGCAGCGAAGGTGACTCATTCAAGGTCGGGATGAGCCCGATCTCGTATGAGGTGCGGGCAGATGGAATGCCGGCTCCGAAAGAGAAGACCAAGCTCACAACCAACGTCTACAAGCCCTAATCGCGCCGACCCAATCTGCCCGCAGCCGAGCAGAATCGATGGCGGTCTCAACCGATCAGTGCACCACCCGATGCATCAAGGTTAAGACAGCGTCTGGGAACACGTCGGTGTCAGGTTGACTCGTTGATCGGTTGAGACCGCGATCGTTTCTGACCCTCGTACGTTGCGAGTGGGTCTGAGGCTGTCTCCTACCACCCCTCACGACACGACACCGCTGATATCGTGTGCTCAAACGGAAGCGGAGGGCCGCGATGGAGTGGGTAGCTGGGGCGCTGCTTGTAATCGTCGTGCTCGGTGTCGTAGCGACGGTGCTCCTCATCGTGCGCGATCGGCGGAATCGTTCGCTTAGCGCGCATCACTCTGAGTTCCACGGAGATGCGTCGCATGCTGAGGCGATGGGGCGCGCATATGCGGCGGATGTTTCGCGGGACACGGGGATCGGAAGTTCCTAGCTCCGAGATGGGACCCATACGCCACGGTCGCCGTGCCCAGATGACCGCGCGGCTGTAACCCTAGAAGCGGGGCTGCCTGGTGTCCGGCCGGTCAAGCATCCCCTACGGTTCCCATGCTTCGAGTCGCGGTTGGAAGAGCTCCTGCGCGGTCCGCCATTCGAGGACGCGGCGCGGTCGGGTGTTGATGCGTTCGGCGATGTCGTCGAGAACCGGTTCAGGTCGTCGCCTTTGGCGAGGTATTGCCGGAGGAGCCGGTTCGCGTTCTCGTTCGATCCGCGCTGCCATGGGCTCTTCGGATCGCAGAAGTACACCTGCAGGTCGAGGTCGGCGGCCAGTTCCTGATGTTCGGCCATCTCCCGGCCGCGGTCCCAGGTCAGCGATCGCCTGAGCGTGGGCGGCAAGAATCGAAGGTCCCCGGCCACCGCCCGGCGCACGGCGTCGGCCTTGTACCCGTTCGGGAGAGGCACGATGCGCACGAACCGGGTCTGCCGCTCGACGAGTGTGGCGACGGCTGAGGGACGCTTGCCCATCACCAGGTCGCCCTCCCAGTGACCGATCTGGGCACGCTCGAGCACTTCGACGGGCCGGGCGTGGATCGAGGTCATGTTCCGCAGGCGCCCTCGCCCGTGCGAGGACCGGACCCGGCGCGGCCGCCGCACTGACCGGCCTGACCGCAGGTGGCGCGCTGCTCGTGCGCCGAGTTCCTGGCGGGCGGTGACGTAGATGGACCGGTAGATCGTCTCGTGCGAAATCCACCGGGCCCGATCGGTTGGGTGCTGTCTTCGCAGCCAGGCAGCGATCTGTTCGGGCGACCAGTCCTGCTCGAGTTTCGAACGCACCACGGCAAGGAGTGCGGGATCGGTGCCGAGCCGGGTCGGCTTCGGCCGCCGAGCACGATGAGTTGCGGCGGCGTCCGCGGCCGTGGCGCGATAGGAGGCGCGACCGCCATTGCGTCGGATCTCACGGGAGATCGTCGACGGCGACCGGCCGAGCTGCCGCGCGATCGTGCGTGCAGACAAGCCGGCGGCGAGGCCGCGGGACACTTCCTCACGCTCGTTCGCGGTGAGATGCGCGATCGCGCGACGTCGCCGGGGCGGGCGTACTCCGCCACTTCGGCCCAGGCACGACTGCACACTCGACGGATGACACTTCAGCACCCGTGCGATCAGTCGGACCGAATCACCCTCACGCCAACGCTTCCACAGCTCGTCTTCCTCCTCGATCGAGAACGCCATCGCTCGCTACCTCCAACCGGTCATCATTCCGGAAGGTGATGCGTTGATGGGCTGAGACCGCCATGGTTTGTGAGCTGTGTCAGAAGCGAAGGTTTTCGGCCCCTGGTGCCTCGCTCAGCCTTTGTTCTGTGGTGCGCGAGTTGCTCGTGCGGCGTGTCCTCTGCTCGGCTGAAGGAACCATCATCAAGCCGACGATCGCCACCGCCATCACCACCAGCGCGGGCCAGATCACCGGGGTGCCCATGAAGACACGGCAGCGCTTCTCTCAGGGTGCCGCGATAGGCGCTGTGACATCGGGACCGGGTGTAACGCGGGCATTTGGACGCGGTAAGGCGGCCACGCGGCCGCTGTCGTAAACGATCGTTTTCGGTGGTGCCACACGAAGGAGGATCACGCGTCGGATTCAGCGCCGCCATACGTCCAGGTGACCGTACCGTTCCACCCGCCCTCAACGTCGCCCAGTAGCAACGACCGCCAGGTGGTCTGTCCTGCCAGGTATCCGCGCGCCGCCCGTAGTCGCCATGTCTCAGCCGAGAGCGTCAGCACGACCTCGATGGCTCTGCCTAGTGTGACGAGTGTGACCGCCGGAACGCCCGCCTTCTGCGTAAGGCGCAGCAGGTAGTAGTCATTGGTCTGCTTGATGCGATTCGGGTCGGGGATTAATTCGTCGGCGACGTCGGCAGCGAGGAGGTCATGCATGTAACGGTTGCGCTCGTCATACGCTGCGGCGGCGCTGTCCACCGCCGCTCCAATCGCCGAGTGAATCGCAGCATTAGGTACAGGTGCGCAGGCGATCATCGTCCGGCATTGATCGGCAACGATCGTCCAGTTCTGCGAAGCCGACAGAAGAGCCTCGCGCGTGTCTAGACCCCGTAGCTGAGCATGCAAACCGCGCAGAGCGGCATCCAGCTCGACGGACGCCTCAGCGATCCTGCCGCGCACGAACGTCCACTGGTCAGAAAGCGGGAGCTCCGCGAGTTGTTCTAGATCCATGCGCTCAGCATTCCACGGGCCCGTCGAGGATTGCCGATAACGAGCGTTTCTAACGTGACGTGCAACAGGGGTTTAGTAGGTTTCAGCGGTGCGATCGCGGTGGAGTCAGCAGTAGCCAAAGGCCGACTGCGGCACCAGCGACGACGATGCTCATCGGTATCAGGATTGTCCAAACGGGTTCCTGTTGGCGGGCCGCTGCTGCGAATGGAATGAACATTATCGGCAAGGCCGTCAGTCCGAGGAAGATGAGTGCGCCCGGAGCTGTGGCTGATCCGAGCGGGCGGCGGCGCAGGAGCAGTAGTCCGCTGAGGAACACCGCGGGTAGGAAGATCGCCAGATCGAGCACGTGCACAGGGTTTGTCGGGATCTCCCATGTGGATGCGGAGGTGGAAGCTCGTCCGGCGAGGAGGTCGGGGATGATCTCGCTCAGCCATAGCACGGCGAACAATACGGCCGAAGCGATGAGGAACCCGCCAGGGAACAGCACCCGTCGAGTGCCAGTTCCGCTGTCGACGACTCGGTACACGCTGGCCAGTCCGCCGAGCAGGCTGAAGATGGACAGCCCCAGAAACTGCCACCCACATGAGGAACAGAGGCCCGAATTGAATGGAGAGGCAGTAGATGGCGTAGTTGTAGGCGGTGAAGGCAAGGAAGCCGAGTAGGGCGAACCATGACCTGAGCGAGTCGCGTCGCGCACTGACCGCGAGCACCACGACCATCGGCGACACGACGAAGAGGTTGACGAGGTCCTGCGCAATGCCCGCATTGAAGAGGTCAGGCGTCTCCTGCCCGTAGATGCGGTCCGGTCCGATGAGCCCGATGACGCTCCCCACTGCACCGAGAGTGGCGCCGACGACGGAGGTGATGAACCAGGCTCGAGGCAGCCTCGATTGGCGGGCCTTCATGGGTTCCGCTGAAGTGGTCACCCGCCCAACACCGCACACCCGTGGGGTCAAAGACAGGGTGCGGGGCAGCCTCCTCACGGGAGCTATCGTGCGAGCGGGATGTCGGCCTGCCATTGACGGGGCGTACGCTGAGTCGCCTACGAGGAGTCGTCATGCGCGCAGTAGTGGTCTTCGAGTCGATTTGGGGAAACACCGAGCAGCTCGCCCGCGAGGTCGCGGCGGGGATCGGTGGGGAACGCACGGATGTGGTCGACGCGGCATCGGCCCCGGCCGCGCTGGCTGACGACGTCGACCTGCTCGTGGTCGGTGGACCGACACACGCGTTCTCGATGTCCACCGAACAGACTCGCGAATCGGCGCGCCAACAGGGTGCCGTGCACATCCCGGCCAGTGGCATCCGCGAGTGGATCGAGGCGCATCCGTCGCCGGGTCGCGATGTGCGGGTGGCGACGTTCGACACGCGAGTTGTTAGTCCTCGGCTGCCGGGGTCGGCCGCGAAGAAGGCGATGAAACGGCTCGTCGGCCTGGGGTTCCGCCCGATCGCGAAACCTGAGACGTTCGGCGTGTATGGCTACTCGGGGCCGGTTGCCGACGGTGAGCTTGAACGCGCGCGACGCTGGGGAACAGAGCTCGCGGGCCTCCTGCCGTGAGGTCACTCGCTGAGGCGCGCCAGTTCTTCGCTCATGGCGCGCCCGAAGGTGGCGCCAGGCACGTTCGCCGCGTCGTAGTGGACGCCGCAGTAGAGCCGGCCGGCATAGGAGACCGCCGCGACGCCGAGCCGGACGTTCGCGGCTAATACCGCAACCGGCCAGATCGCTACGACTGTGGCACCCGCGAGGCGAACTGTGGCAGCCGGGCCCGGCACATTGGTGACGAACCCGCCGACGAGATGCTGCCGCCGCGCAACCCGGTCCATGATGCGCGCCCCGATTGGGCCGCGCATGAACTCGAGGGTGCCCTGGCCCCGCGCCTGCGTCTTCTCCGCTCGGGTCTGCTCCGCGATCAGCCGCAGGCGATCTTCGGGCGCCGGCACGTCGAGCGGCAGCCGCACCAGCATGACCCCCACCTGATTGCCTGATGTTCCGCGTCGCTGCAGGGCGACCGGAACTGAGACCGGCAGTTGTGCCGGGATCTGCTCACCGGCTGCCGGTAGCGCCGCTCGGTACCCCGAAGCGACGGAGGCGAGCAGCGCGTCATTTACGGTGGCACCGAGCGGCCGCACCCGCGACTCGAGCGCAGCGAGGTCGACGTCAACGAAGGCGACCCCGCGGCGCGCACTACGCTCTCCGAGCAGCACCGTGGACCCAACCTCACGGCCCGTGAGTGTCATCCGGATGCGGTGCAGGCCGAAGCCGAGCCTTCGGAGAACGCGCCGCAAGTCGCGTCGTGGCCTTTGCTCTGCGCCCGGCAGGGACTGTGGAACGAAGACACAGACGCTGGCGTTAGTCCCGGTTCTGAGGGATCGAATAGCCGCTGCGAGATCGCGACCGCAGCCATTCCGTCCGCAACCGCGTGGTGGATGCGCAGCACGACCCCGACCTGCCCGGGGCTTGCACCGGGCACGATCAAGATCTCCCAGAGCGGTCGATCGAGCCCCAGCGGCACGCTCATCAGCTCCCCGCACAACCTCTCGAGGCCCGCGAGCCCGTCGACGGCCTCTACGAGCCGGACGTGATGTTCGAGGTCCGGCGACACCTCATCCCAGCGGTGCCGGCGACCGGCAGCAACCGGCACTTTGCGGAGCGGTGGCAGCTCGGCGATCCGCTCGCGAAGGGCCGAGCGCAGCAACTCAAAATCGGGGGTGCCATCGGGACCGACGAAGCCGCCGTTGGAGAGGAGGCCGGCGACGAGAAACACGTTCACCTGGCCGGCGTGGTCGAGGACAATGTTCGCCTCGTCCACCGCGGCGAGCCGTTGTGTCGCCGGGCGCATGCCAACAGGGTAGCGATCCCCTCTGCTGGGGAGAAGGGATCGATGGGGTCGGATCACACCACCGAGATTTGTGCACCGTGTCAGAAACGATCGTTTTCGACCCGTCAGTTCCAGGTGGTCATAACCTCGCAGGCTGAGGGCCGCCAAGGCCTCATTCCGTGGCCGCAGGCGCCGGGCGCCGAGTGAGGTCGAAACTCGGGGTTTTGAACGTTTGTGGCCAGCGTCGACCGGTCGCCAGTGCTCTAGCCCGGCAGCCGGTCCGTCAGCGGGCGTTCGCAAGCGGATCCGCTTGCGGTTCGGTGACGCGCCTCTGCGGGTGCATCAGCGATCCGCCTGTACCCGTGCGAGTCGCGTGGGGACGATATGTTCGACGGATGTACGAGCTCTTCAACTTCGGCGCCTTCTACGGCGTGATCTGGCTGGTCTTCGCACTCGCGCTACTCACTGCGGTCGTCTGCCTGATCGTTTTCCTCATTTCGGCGACGAAGGCCTCAGCCGCCATGGCCCGCTATCGTCGGGTGCAGACGGAATTGCTGCTCGCAGATGCCTCGGACGGCGGGCCACATGACGACGACATCAGCGGCGACACACGCCCGCCCGCCGCGCCCTGATCAGGGTGCGCAATCGGTCACCCGAGCCGATGCGACCTGAATTGCACCATAGATCGTCCACTACCGAGACAGACGACTGCAGTCGCGCCGATAGGTTCTTGATATGGAGACACGGCGATGGCGCGATGCGTGGAGCAAGCGGCACGCTCGAGGAGCTCGAACCCGCGTGATGATGGAGCTCTGCGACGGCTGCCGTCACCCTTGGATTGAGCACCTCGGTGCATTTGCGGACGCGGATGACTTCGGCGGCTGTGGCGAATGCGTATACGAGATAGAGCACGGCGAGCGGGAGCTGGCGTCGATCTGCAAGACGACCGTGCCACAGGTCGTTCTAAGCCGAGCTCGGGCCAGTGACGAGACCGCTTGAGGATCCCTTAGCGACACGAATGCGGTCAGGCTGCATTCGATGACACCGGCAAGTGGTCGATGACAGGATCTCCCGTATGGCCCAACCCGCACGACTGAAACCACCGCGATCGAAGCACGTCCCATACGTCAGGCACGGGACGCGGCCCGAGGTGATTCGACACCTGCCGATCGGACCGGATGATGTCCTCACCGTTGAGCGGGTCGAACGTTTCGTCAAGGAGACCAAGCGCAAGCCCGACGTTCGACTCGCGGTGCTGGGAACACTCCGAGCGCACGCGGTCAACGGCGCCGAAGTGCCGTTAGCGGGTGCCGGCACGTTCTTCGCAGCCCTCGCCCTTTTCCTCACCGCGGTTGTCGGCCCGAGCGTCCCGGCAGGGTGGCTCTGGTTGCTGTGGCTGGGGTGGGGAGTCGCTGTCACCATCGCCGCGTTCTGGGTAGTGCGGGTGTCATTCGCAGCGCATACCCGCCGAGTCACCGCAACCACCTGGCTCGGCGCCTACGAGGACAGCCTCAAGAATTAGGCTCCGCCACAGGTGCTGATGCACTACTCGGCGTACACACCTTCCTGAGCGAACTGTCGGCCGAGTTCGTTGTGGCCGGACAGCACTCGCGACTCCTACCGCCTCACCGTCCGCGCCGAAATGGCCAGATGGAACGCGCCGTCAACAGCATCGTCCTGCATCCGCGGTCGAGGTCGACACGGTCGGAGCGCAGCACCCGCCGACGCAGCGGGAACGTCGCCTCCACGGTCACCTCGACGACCTCGAGCGGGTCTGCCACGAAGGAAAACGTACCCCCTACCCGGGTCCCAGCAGTCAATGTCCTCACTTCCATTTGAGGATCCCTGATCGGTTCATCGCAGCCAGTTTGGCGCTGGAGCGAGCTGCTCGAGGAGGCGAACCCCCACTTGTAATCAGGCGAGGTCGTCCGGGCATCCGTGATGGGGGTTTCAACTCATCTAATAATCCGAGCCTCTTCAGTCGCGCAGTACCGACGCAAGGCGATGCACCGCCCCGGTCGCTGCCTGCATAAAGGCGTCTCCGTCAGACTTCGATAATCCCCATGACCGGATCAATTGGGCCGTCGCGATCAGGGTGACACTGCAGAGCGTGGTGCAGTACTTGTTGAGGTTGTCGCTGGGTAGGGCGACAACACTATCTGTGCCTGTCCAAGGGCGTTGAGTTAGCGATTCCGTGAAGACCGATTCTCCGTGCGCGACACCGGAAAGATGCGAGTAGATGGCGGCTGCAGGAGTCGCGCCGCAGTCCTCCAGCAGCTTCTTCACGAGGTTCGTGGGCGTCGGGACGCCCTCCGGCGACATGACCTTGATGCTGTCTCGTTCACCCTTCGCCCGCTTGATGCCGTCGCCGATCCGTTCGGTTGAAAGGAGCGCGATGCCACGCTTCGCGCCAGCTTCTAGTTCGGCAACAACCATCGCTCGTGCGCGGTACTCGGCCCGTGTGGAACTAGTTGCCTCCATCACCCACCATGCCCGCGCCCAGGTCTCGCAGAAACTCCGATCGAGCGTCGCGAGGCTTGGCCCGTGCGAGCCGGGGAGCGCGAGCAGTGCAGTGAAGGCAGCCAAGTGATCGGTGGCGACCCCCTGGTGGAGGCCAACAAGACGTGACGCCGCGTTGATCCTTCGTGAAGGATCGCGCTCTAACACTCCGGCGGGCGTCGTCTCGCGAATGGCTACCTGGATCTGCTGGCACGCGGCGACAAGCTCATTGAGACAATCCGCGGCGGCGGTTCGCTCGTCGTGGGTCGAGGCATAGCCGCTCATATACTCATCCCTTCCTCAGCCGGCACCGATTCCTCCTCGATGTCGAACGATGCCATGTCTTGATCGGCGGCGTTCGGCGGGATCAATCGCCGTTCTTCTTTCGGTGATGCACATGCAATCCGCCAGCGGGGAGGGGCTCGATGAGGAAGAGTTCCGTCGCTCGAACCAGGTCGGAGAGTTTCGCGTACCCCCAGTTTCGTGAGTCGAAATCGGGGTGTTGCTTCCGCATCAGCACGCCCACAGCCGAGAGGTTCGCCCATCCGTCCTCGCCCGACGCGGTGGTGACACTCGTCCGCAACCCTGAGACGAGCTTGGTGTCGCCGCGTAGCTTCGGGGACGGAACGCGCGTAGGCGCTGCAGAGGTGCTCTCCGCTGCCTCGTCGAGCACGTCGAGGTAGGTGAATCGGTCGCACGCATTACGGAAGGCTTCGGGCGTCTTCCTCTCTCCGAACCCATAGACCGTGACGCCTTCTTCCCGAATACGTGATGCGAGACGGGTGAAATCGCTGTCGGATGACACGATGCAGAACCCGTGGAAGCGACGCGTGTAGAGCAGATCCATGGCGTCGATGATCAGGGCACTGTCGGTCGCGTTCTTTCCGACCGTATTGGCGAACTGCTGCATCGGCTGAATCACGTGCTCGCTGGCGACCGGCTTCCAACTGCTCAAGTTCGGCCTGGTCCAATCCCCGTAGACCCGCTTCACAGAGGCCGTGCCGAACCGCGCAATCTCCGTGAGGACAGCACCGATCTTCGAAGGCGGCACGTTGTCAGCGTCGACAAGGACAGCAAGGAGGTCGTTCGGCTGCGACATGCGACAAGCATGGCAGTCAGCGCCCAGCACTTCCTGCCCGCCTACGGATCCTCAAATGGAAGTGAGGACATTGACTGCTGGGACCCGGGTAGGGGGTACGTTTTCCTTCGTGGCAGACCCGTTCGAGGTGGTCGAGGTGACCGTGGAGGCGACGTTCCCGCTGCGTCGGCGGGTGCTGCGCTCCGACCGTGTCGACCTCGACCTGCGGATGCCGGACGATGCTGTCGACGGCGCGTTCCATCTGGCCATTTTCGGCGCGGACGGTGAGGCGGTAGGAGTCGCGACGGCGATGCCGGCCGAGCCGCCCTTCGACGCCGAGCCTCCGGCGTGGCGGATCCGGCAGATGGCCGTCGACCCGGCCGTGCAGGGAACCGGCATCGGCGCCGCGCTCTTCGACGCGGTTGTGCAGCACATCCGTGAGCGGCGCGGCGCCACGGTGTGGGCGGAGTCGCGTGACAGCAGTGTCGGATTCTACCTCGCGCAGGGAATGTCGGTCGTCGCCGGGCGAGCGCACCGCGCCGGAGGTGTGGACTACACGGATGTCGTCATGCGACTCGGCCGTTCTGAGGACCGGCAACCTCTCTGACCTGTCCTTTAGACGATCGACCATCGGGCAAGGTTCGCCACGGTATCGGGCGCTGTCGAGCACTAGTTTTGGCACCATGGATTCGTGGAGCGGACTGAAGATCGACACCCAGGAACTCCGCGAGGTATTCGAACGATTGATCACTCATCTGGAGCAGAGCAGAGGCGAGTCCGTGACACTGCACGAGGACTACTTCTATTCGCTACCCTTCCCTGAAATCTACGATGTGACGAACGACCCGCCATCGCCAACTATTGGGCAGCTCGCCGAATCGTGGACGAACCTCCAGCGCACCCAAGACATCGGCTCCACCGTCACGTTCGAGCTTGTGTGGCTAGGCGACCTGCTCAAGGCTCTCGGGCATTTGGCGTAGAGGGATCGCTACCGCGTAGACGGGCAGAATCGTTTCATGACGAAAAGGCGGGTCGGCCCGGCGCGGACTAGGAGATCGCATCGAATGCGGTTCGGTCGGCCGCTGCCCGCGGCTTCAATTGTGGTCCTCCTGGCGGGATGCTCTCCGTACTGGGCAGCGAGTGGCGACACGTTCGTCGAGTACAGCGGGAGCGACCGGGGGAAGGTTCAGGCATGCGCCGATTTCTCCGCCAACTCCGAGCACCAAGCGAGCGCAGGAATCCCCCTGTATGTCGTTGTCACCGACATCGACGTCGCGCAGATGGACGGCGCATGGGATATCACTGGCACGACTCTCCTGGTCAATGACCATGATGAATACCTCGCCTGGTCGTGTCGAGTGACCATCGACGCTGAGAGTCGAAGTATGCACGCCCAACTTATGACCACCCGACCGGGTCAGGAGCTTCCGCTCTGCGGGAACGCCTGCTCGGCACCGACTCATGGCTCGATCGAGATCGAATTTGGCGATTCGCTCCACTCTCCTAGTTCGCTGCCATGCATCGACCTCGCCGCAGCGGTCGCCTCACCGCCAGATCATGCCAGACCCATCCGCGCAACGGTGAGAGGCGATCATGATGCCCCGACCCGACGGTTCCACGGGACGCTCGAGGTGGGATCGCGCGCGGCTTACCAGTGGACTTGTGAGCTCTCCAAGGCCGACGATCCGTGGGCGCTCGACTACGAGTTGACCGCCTTTGAACCTTCGTGATCCGTGCCAACGCACCGAGCTCATGCGCCCCGATAGTGGATTCCCGAGCGGGCGATCGACCCCATTGCCGGCAAGTCCGTCGAGCGGCATCATCATGGAGAGACTTGTTACACGAGCTCTGGAACGACCCAGAACCGGTCGAGAGCGGGTATCTGACGTACTGTCTAGCGGACCTGCGCGGAGACGCTGCGCGATCGAACTTGTCATCAAGAGCGGAGCGGATTTGGACCGTTGAGGCCCGCAGTCACTTTGCGGCTATGACGCTCTACTACGAGCACATGGGCTGGGGCGAGTACACGACCGACTTTCCCGAAGTCGACAGCAGCCGTACGGGGCGCGTGGTTGGGAATAGGTCAGCAGCCGGCGCACCGTCGAGTTGGCGGGCTCACATGGCCGGCCACGATCTGGCGGTTGGTCAAGTGCCCGATAGCCGGTCCGCCTGCGGGCGCTCGAAAGCCGGTCCGAACATGCAGCAGTTTTCTCGAATGGAGGCTCCACCGCGACTACTGCAATTTCAAGCGGCTCTGGTCGAGCGTCGTCGAACACACATGCTCATAGCCGGCGATGGCCTCGACTAGTTCCGCCCTACGGTCAAGGGTTTCAGCAGTGAGGCGCTCCACGGCCTCGGAAGATGGATCAGTGTCAAGCCAATCGAGCGTCTCCTGCAGCGTTGCGTTGTAGGTCGTCATGGCGGACTGAAGCTCTGAGAAAGCCTCCTGCTCTTCTCCACCAGCTGCGTCTACGGAGCTGCGGAGCTCGTCAGCGGCAGACTCCAATTTCGGTAGCTCGGCACGAACGCGGTCTGCGGTGACCGTCGCTTGATCCAGCAGTTTCGTGTACTTGTAGGTTGATTCGGCGACTTGAGCGCACCTATCGGCTGTGCCGCTTGTGCAGCCAGTCAGTGAGATGACGACAGCAGATGCGGCGACGGCGACAATGACAAGTTTCACGGTTCTCCGAGACGACAGTGCCCAGCGATGCAGATCTGGATGATCCCGGCGATGATCATGACGGTCGGCGACATGATGTGGAGTCTAGGTCTGGACGACGTCGAAGGCGATTGGGGCGCCGCCCCTTCGGGCGAGCGCCCCAATCTTGGGCCGTCCGTGATCGTTGAGAGTTAGTTCTTGGTGACCACCTTCTTGATCTTGATCGTGCCGTCGGCCGTGATCGAGGAACCAGCGCCCGCGGCGGCGACCGTCAGATCACCGTGCGGGGTACCTGCAGGGATGACGAAGCTGAGCTTCACCGACCCGTCGGCGGCCGTGACGGCGTTGCCGAGTACGGTGGCGCCGGCCGTGACGGCGACGGATTCGCCGGTTCGGAATCCCTTGCCGGTGATGGTGACCGGTGCGCCAGGAGCCACGGGCTTGTTGGGAATGGACAGTGAAGCGCCCTTCGCACGAGCGGCCACCTCGGCGCAGGCGTCGTTGGCGACACCCACGAGCGGAAGCTCGGTTGCGCCGATGACACCGTCGTCCTCGCGGACGACCACCTGTGCGAACGCGTCGTCTCCCATTACCACCCCTCGGGTGTTGGTCACCGCGACCGTGTACACCGTCGAGGCGGCGGTCGCGGCGGTCGTGTCGCCGTAGGTGGGAACGGTCACGGCCTTGCAGACCTCACCCGGGGCGAAGGTCACCTTCTGCGCGACCACCCCGACCTTGGAGGTGGTCGCGGTGGAACCCAGCACCGACACATACACGTCGGAAGCCGTCGTCGCCGGCGCGGAGAGCACGACCGGAACCTGCACCTCGTTCGGGCCGACGCGCTCCTCGACGTACGTGGTCGCCGTGTCGACCGCCACCATCGTCTGCGGTGTCGCCTGCCCGAGCGAGGGCCGGTCGAACGACAGGTCCGACACGTATGCTGCTCCGTCGGCGGTGCCCGAGACGCCAGCGGCGCCCGCCAACCGCACCTCACGCACGTCGGTGATGTTGAGCCCCGCAGCGGCAAGGTCCGCGAGCGGGACGCTCACCTTCTGCAGCACGATCTTGCCCAGCGTCGTCGAATTCTGCGTGCTCTGCGGTAGGCGCAGCAGCGCAGCCGCGTTCAGCTCCGAGGCCAGCGCGGTGAAGGTCGCACCCGCTCCGTCGATGACCGAGATCTTCAGGTCGGTGCCGCCTCCGTACGGGACCGACTCGTCGGCCGCCGTGCGGAACGAGAGGTTCGTGTACTCCGAGGCATCCCGTTGCGCGGCGGGCACCGGCACGCGAACCTCGCCTGAGGCATCCGACCACTTCATGCGGGCGACCGGCGTGGCCGGGACGTCACCGGCGAACCGGACGTTCGTCCAGTGCGGCACCTGCGCCGACGCGAGCGTCGAACATGCGGGGAGCTCTTGAGGCACGAGCCGTCCTGCCATGCTGGCGCACACCGACAGGGAGGCGCTCCCGTAGGTGCGGGCCGTCGTCGCCGGTCCCTCGAAGGTCTCGAGGTCGGCTCGAGCCGAATCCGGCTGGGTCGCGACGGTGCGCACGTCGACATCGGCGGTGGTGGCTGTCTTCGCGCCCGAGCCGTCGAAGGGTGCCAGGAACTGCTCCTCGCCACCCACGGTCGCCCGGAACCAACCGGTCATCAGCGAGGTGCCGACGTCGTACTGCACCGACGGCGACACGCGGATCGTGGTATCGACCGCCGCCCCGGCGGTACCGCAGACGCTGTCGACCGCACGGGCGGAGGTGGTGCTGGTGCCCGACCAGTCGTCGCTCACGTTGAAGGAGTAGAGACCCGGCGTCCAGACCGTGTTGAAGAAGTTGTGGTTCGCGCCCATGACCCACACGTCCGAGCGCAGCACGTCGTCGCCGAACGCATAGCGCGCATCGTCGTTCATGTGCTGGCCCTGCTGATTCGAGACATCCCCGTCGCAGTACGGCAGGATGACGAGGTTCGGCACGTTGGGCACCGTCATGCGTCCGAAGTCCACGGGCGCGAGCGGCAGGGTCGAGACGATGGCGAACGGGTCGGGAAGAGCTTGGTTGAGCGTCGCGGCCGAGGTGACCCCCTCGCCACCGCGTGAGTGCCCCATGAGGCCGATGCGCGAGAAGTCGAAACGCCCCACCAGGTCGCTGGGGGTGAGCTCCACGACCGCGGGATCGATGCGAGCTGCCTCAGTACCCTCGTTGCCCGTGAGGGCGTCGGCGAGCGTCACGTCTACGCCAGTGGCGGCGTCGTGCAGCACCACCGACTCGCCCGCGTTGGCCTTCCGGAGCAGGTCGAGCGTGTCGAGGATCAGCTGGCCGCGGGCACGTGCGCCGAAGTCGAGCGCGAGCTGGTTGTCGTTCGAGTTCACTGCGTTCGCCGAGATCGAGACGACGGCGTACCCGTTGCTCGCGAGCGACTCGGCAGTGCCGTCGTAGCCCGCGTAGCTCGGGATCGAGACCTGGCTCGACGAGCACGGCCACCGAAGCGGGTTGGCGGGGGAGCCCGCGCACGAGGTGTGACGTCCGTGCAGCAGCACGACGAGGGGACGCGCGCCACCGGTCGAGGGGAGGTAGATCTTGCCTTCGACCTCTCCTCGGATGCCGCCGATGCCCGCGAGGTCGATCGCCTGGTCGCCGAAGCGGTAGATCGACTCGGTGTACGCGTAGTCGCCGTGCACTGCGGGGTCGGCGCTGAGCGCCGACGTCTCAGTGGGAGCCGTCTCGATCGCGGGCACGTCGGCGACGACTTCCTCGGTGGTGCCGGCCTCGGCGAACCAGCCAGGCTCGACCTCCTCCGGGTCGTTGACGATCGGGTCGCTCGTCAGCACGGTCAACTTCTTGCCGTCGGCCGACTCCCGGGCGAACCCGACCGCCTCGCCATCGACCTCGATGGTCGGGGCATCCGACCGCATCTCGAGGGGACGGTCGAGCTCGACCTCGACCTCGTAGACGCCGCCGAGGTCGGTGACCGTCCAGTTGTCACCGGAGGCGATAACCGCGTCGTCGACCGGGGCCGCCGCCGCGGGGAGCGCGATCGCCGGCGTGATCAGGAACGCCGTGGTGATGCCCACGGCGAGACTCGCAGCGGCGCGGCGACGCCACGCGATGCGCGAGATTGGTGCATTCATTGAGAGTCCTTCGTTCACGAACGGATGGGGGAGTCAGGGCTGACTGCGGCCCTGTTCGTCACCAGACCAGAAAGCGGTTTCCGCCCTATGCCGCCCGCATTTCGCGCGTGAGAACAAGTGCTCACCGAAGGCGAGGTGCGGCTCTCACGGGGTGAAGGGCTTCAGGAGACGACGGGCGCCTTGACGTCATCCGCATCATGCATGGCGCCGATTTGGCCCGCAGGTAACGCCCTGAGCCGCGGCCACCAGCACCGAACCGTGTCCCGGTAGCGACGGTACTCATCGCCGAAGCGTGCCTCGAGATCGGATTCCTCGAGCGGACGGATGACGTAGTTCCACATGAGCGAGCCGGCGATCGAGTAGGCGACGACCAGCCACGACGAGAGCAGGAGGCCGACCGCGACACCCTGCACGAAGCCGGCGATCGCCATCGGGTTGCGCACGAAGCGGTAGGGGCCCGCGATCACGAGCCGGTTCGGCATCGCTGCCGGCAGCGGAGTGCCAGCGCCCCTCGTCGACATGGCGGCCGCCGACCACAACCCCAGCGCGCTCGCGAGGAGGAACACCACGAAGCCGGTGGGGCCGGCGATCGGCGGGAACGGCATCGACAGTCCCCAGCGCTGCTCCACGAAGGCCAGGACCAGCGGCACGACACCGAGGAAGAAGCCCCAGAAGATCAGGATCTGGAATGCGGTGGTCGCCACGTGTGCGAACGAGGACGCCCGCGCGTTGGCAGGACGGAACGCGAATGGCCCACGAGAGACGATCCACTCAGTCGGCAACCGACCGAGCAAGACGAAGCACAGCCCAACCGCCGACCCTGCCGCGGCGCCTGCCATCAGGAGCACGCCCAAGCCCGCCTCGGTCGTCACCGTCGCGTACACCGCCAAGCAACCGGTGACGATGAACGTCCAAACGGCGGCGATGACGGCGGCGACACGCGACCCGAGGGCGGCGACTGCTGAAGCGCAGACGAACAACGGGATGTCGAAGATCGCGACGATCACCGGATCGAGGCTTCCGAGCGTGGCCTCGCGCACCGCGGGTGAAAGGAACACCGCGACCCACCAGGCACCGCCGGCGAGCGCCTGCGCGACGAAGTACAGGCGACTCCACATGGCCGAACGATAACACCGGGGCGCCGAGGCCGGGCACTCGTGCGAGACTGCCC
This sequence comes from Agromyces ramosus, assembly GCF_030817175.1. Lineage (NCBI taxonomy): Bacteria > Bacillati > Actinomycetota > Actinomycetes > Micrococcales > Microbacteriaceae > Agromyces > Agromyces ramosus. The sequence continues at coordinate 2,601,920 of NZ_JAUSYY010000001.1, forward strand.
CGATGACCGCCGACATCGAGCTCGCACGAATCGAGGCCGGCGCCGTCACGCTGCACGACGCGCGCCGCAAGGTGCGGTGGAGCGTCGACCTCGAGCCGTTCGAGATCGGCGTCTACCCGGTGACACAGGAGCAGCTGGCCGAGATGCTCGGAGAGACCGCGTCGCATCCGCGCCGACCGGCGACCGGGGTGAGCTGGCTCCGGGCCATCAGGTTCTGCAATGCGGCATCCGAGTGGGAGGGACTCGACCCCGTCTACACCTTCGACGGCGAGGATGTTACGTGGCACGTCGGTGCCGACGGGTACCGCCTGCCCACCGAGGCGGAGTGGGAGTTCGCGTGCCGCGCGGGGTCGACGGGCGCGCACTACGGGCCGCTCGCCGAGGTCGCGTGGACGAGCGGCGACGGGGTGACGACCCCGCAAGACGTCGGTGCAAAGCTGCCGAACCTCAACGGACTGTTCGACACCCTCGGGAACGTGTGGGAGTGGTGCTGGGACCTGCTCGATCCCGCCCGCTACGACGCCTACCGAGTGTTCCGCGGGGGCGGGTTCGCAGACGATGCCTGGAGCGTCAGGGCCTCGACGCGGCGGGGCGGTGCGCCGCGCATGCACCAAGAAGACGTCGGGTTCCGCGTCGCGCGCGGCGGGTTCGATGCGACGGATGCCGCCCAGGGATGGTCCGCGGAGGCCGACCGGGAGCGGGCCGCAATCGACGGCCCGCTTCCGCCCGGGTGGACGCCGCGCCGCTGAGGGTGCGAGTCAGACCTCGTTCCAATGGCGCAGCTTCACCGGGCACAAGCGGATCCAGACCATGCTGATGAGTCCTCGGGTGAAGTCGACCGTCATCGCGGCAATCGTCTCACCGCCTCGGCTGAGCATGAGGCCCGCCTGTGCATTGACTGAGCGCTCGTCGATGACGAGTTCCGGCTTGGCGGCCATGCCGTGCAGGAGCAATGCGATCGCGGCGGATGCCCCGCGCACGACTCCGAGCTTGGGCTGACTCTGATCACCCGCATCGACGACCACGGCGACGCCGGGATCCAGCATCGCGGCCAGTCGTTCGGCGTCACCGCTCTCAGCTGCGCGGCGGAACGCGTGCACGGCGCGGTGATGCGGAGGGCGGGGCATCCAATCGATCGTGGTCATGCTGTTCCCTTCGAGCCACGGCCCCAATGAATAGGGCCCTGTACATATGACGGAACGAGCGGCGATTCTGTGACATCGGGGCTGGCTGCGGGCGGTTTCCCGCCAGGCTCGGGGTGGCTCGGCGCGCGGCGCAGCCCTACAGCTCGAGGGAGTAGTAGTACGCGTGTTCGCCGGTGTCATGGTCCGTGCCGCTGAACCCGTGTCGCTCGTAGAAGCGCTGCGCGTCGACATCTCCGGCGTCGACGTTGATCTCGATCGCCGAGATGCCCTGCTCTTCGGCGTCGGCGATCAGCCGGTGGATGATCGCGGCGCCGAGGCCATGACTCCGACGATCGGGCACGACATACAGTTCATCGAGGAGGGCGACGGGTCCGTCGTACCAGACGTTGCTTCGGAGCGTCACGAGCGCGAATCCGGCCGCGGGCTCGCCGACCAGGTACGCGATCGTGCTCGGCGCGGCGAGCAGCGATTGCAGGCGCTTCGTAAGAACCGCGGGGCCGGGCGTCGGAGTATCGAACTCGGTGTTGAAGTCGTGCAGCAGCTGCGCCAGCGTTTCGGCATCGTCTGGTCGGGCCCGTCGAGGCTCAAGATCTGTCGAATGCTCAGACATGAGCGCAACGATACCGACCGCGAGTGGGGCTGACGAGGCAGGACAATAGTCCACATGGCCTTGAGTTCGAGGGACGTCGAGTTCGCGATCGCGGCTCGACCGAGTGCCCGCACGCGGTTGATCACGTGGATTTTCGCGGTGACTGCGACCGCGATCGTCGGGGTGTCACTGGCGCTCGGGGCTCTGCTCGAGAACCGGACCTTCCAGGAGACGTACGGTCGCGGCATCCACATGCCTATACCCGACACGCCATGGGGACATCCCGGCGGGCTTTACCTCATGGCTGCGGCCGGTGCCGCCTTCGGAGCTTGTTGGCTCCTCGCTTGGTTGGTCGGCCGCGCGGTGCGACGCGAGACCGCTGCCGGCTATACCACCCTGAGGTCTGGCACCCGTTCTGTTCCAGAGGTGGATCCGAGGTCCGGAAGGGTCGTTCGTTCAGCCGGGGAGCCCGCGATCTCGGCGGCAGAACGCTCCGCACGTCTGCGTAGTATCCGAGGTCTCTGACGGCTGGCCGGCAGCGCATCAGTTACCTGTGGGCGCCCCGAAGTAGACGGTCTGCGAGTTCATGTAGAAGCGCACGCCCCACACGCCCCGGTCGCCATCCGCAGTCGGGATGTCGATGACGACGTTGCCGGTTTCGGATGCCTCGGGGTCGACGCCACCGAGTGTCTCGATGGTTCCCTCCATGTTGATCCAACGCTTCTCGACCACCTGGAGACCGGACGTGACGTACTCGAACTTGAGCTGCACGGCGGGTGTCGCTCGCAGGGAGCCCATGTTGGTCACGGTGACCGGCACGGACGCGTACTGTTCGCCCGGCTCGAGGTCGGAGTACGGGTACCCGGCCGCCACCTCGGCGGTCGCATCGAGGGTCGGAGACCCGAGGGTCACGTCCCATCCATAACCGAGGAAGTCGTCGGGAGCACTGCGAAAATGCACGGTCGAGCCGAACGGAGCTGGATTGTCGGGGCTCAGCCCCAGGCCGGCGTCGGCGGGCTCCGACGAGTCGGGCTCGAACACGACCGGCTCCTCCTCGGTGATGAGGTACGACGCGCCGTCGTCTTCGACGGTGTCGACCCACCCGGTGAAGGCCACCGCATACAGGACCACCAGGAGTACCGACAGTGCGAGCGATACGACCGAGACAGGCACACCGATGATTGCGGTGAGTTTGGGCTTGCCGCGCTGGAGCAGGCCGATGACACCCAGCACGACGCCGACGAGCGCGGCCAGCGCTCCGAGCACGTTCAGGATCGGAATCAACGCGAGGACGAGCGCGACCCCACCGAGCGCAATCGACGCGATTCCCAGTCCATTCGTCCGGGACGTGGGCCGGGAGGCCGGGGCTCCGGTCAGCGGAGGGTACGGAGGCGGCGGCGAGTTCAGCGTCGATCCGACCGGGGTCACCGGGGCGGGCGGAGTGGGCGGCGCCTCTGGCGGCGGGAACGACGTCGGGTTGGACACCCACATACTCTCTCAGATGACGTCACGGCGAAGTGCCCGCAGGGCCGGATGCCCCGGTGCATCCGGAGCCGCGATTCCCTTCAACCCGCTTCATGGTTGCCGGGCCGTCGAACACGCCGGTGTCAGCCGTCGCTGACGCGCATCCCGGCCGAGCCGAGCACTCGCTCGACGGTGATCTCGAGTACGACCCGGTTCGGATTCGGGCGCGGCTGCCGGTAGCGGGCGGCGTAGAGCGCAACGGCGAGGGCGACCGACTCTTCATCGGTGCGAACGCGGGCGGGGCCTTCAAAGCTGATCCAGCGCCGGCCGTCGACGGTGTTGACGGTGGCACGGCCGCTGCGCTCGGCGTTGACGAACTTCTGCGAGCCGCGGCTGCCGATCACGCGGACGATCCCGTCGAGGTAAGTGATGCCGACCGGCACCGAGTGGATGCGCCCACGGCCGTCGAGGGTCGAGAGCGTGGCAAGGTGGTACTCCGAGAGGAACTCTCGTGCGAGGTCGGTCAGCACATCGCTTCTTTCGTGCAGGCGGGCAACCGTGAGCTCAGTCTGCGGGCGACTCGCGGGGCGGGTTATGCATGAACTCGATGCGGATGCCGTTGTCGTCTTCGAGGAAACACGCGTAGTAGCGCTCGTTGAACCGCGGGAAGGTCTTCGGATCGCGCACCGGCGTCCAGCCTGCGTCGACCGCGATCGCGTGCAGGCGATCGACCTCCGCGCGTGAATCGACGGCGAAGGCGAGGTGCTGCCAACCGACCCGGCCGTGCCGGTGCGGGCCGGTGCCAGCCTCTCGGGCGGGGAAGAGGATGAGCTCCTCTTCGCCCTTGTACCAGGACACTCCGTTGTCAGCATCTTGCCGCGTGCAGCCGAGCGCCTGCATGACCGGGTCGAACTGTGCGATCGAGCGAGGCAGGTCATCGACGGTGATACCCAGATGGTCGAAGAGAGACATCCGAACATCCTAGGAGCTACTCGACTGAGCTACTCGACGAGCTTGCCCGCCACCGATACGTCGCGCATGAGCGCGGCGATCTCGGCCGGGATGGGCAGGATCTCCTCGCGGGTCACGCCCGTTGAGGGCGACCAGACCAGGTTCACCTGCAGCGACTCGTCGAGCTCTGGGTAGTCGCTGCGGTTGTGGCATCCGCGGGTCTCGCGCCGTTCGAGCGCCGCCTCGAGGGTCGCGCGAGCCGCCAGCGCGGCCGACTTGAGATCGAAGGCGTGGGCCAGGTCGTGGTAGCCGGCGATGTCGGGGTGCACGCCGATGTCGGCGATGCGCGCCTCGATCGCGTCGAGCTCGGCGAGGCCGGCGAGGAGGCCGTCTTCGTCGCGCACCACGCCGGCGTGCTCGGTCATGGTGTCGCGGATCGCGCGCTGCAGGGCGCGCACGTTCTCGGCACCATCCGAAGCCAGCAACGACGCGATCTCGTCGCGCGCGGTCCGCACGGCGGCGGCCGACCGCGTCTGCGCCGCGAGCGAGGCCGAGTACGACGCCGCGGCCTGCCCCACGATGCGCCCGAAGACGAGCAGCTCGATGAGCGAGTTGCCGCCGAGGCGATTGGCGCCGTGGAGGCCAGAGGATGCCTCGCCGATGGCGTAGAGGCCCGGGACATCCGTGCCGTGGTCGTCGGGTCGCACCCACACGCCGCCCATCGAGTAGTGCGCGGTGGGCGCGATCTCGATCGGCGACTTCGTGATGTCCAGCATCTGCAGTTCGAGCATGGTCTGGTAGACGCGGGGGAGGCGCGTCATGATCGTCTCGCGGGGCAGGTGCGAGACATCCAGCCAGACACCGCCATTGGGGGTGCCGCGCCCCTCCTTGATCTCGGTGTAGCAGGCGAGGGCCACGCGGTCGCGCGTGGAGAGCTCGAGCCGCTCGGGGTCGTACTTGTGCATGAAGCGCTCGCCGAGGCCATTGGTGAGGATGCCGCCCTCACCGCGTGCCGCCTCGCTGATCAGGGTGCCGGCCGCGCTCTCGGGCTCGATGATGCCCGACGGGTGGAACTGCACGAGCTCGGGATCGCGCACCCGCCCGCCGGCCTCGACGGCGAGCCGCCACGAGTCGCCCGTGTTCTCGTCGCGGCGCGACGAGGTGCGCCGCCAGATGCGGTTGTGGCCGCCGGCGGCGAGGATGACCGCGTCGGCGTGGATGAGGTAGCGCGTGCCGTCTTCGAGGTCGAAGCCGTAGGCGCCGAACACCGCGCCGTCGTCGTTCACGAGGATGCGCGTGACGTACACCGTGTCGAGGATCGGCACGTTCAGCTGCGCCGCCCGGTTGATGAGCGTGCGCTGGATCTCGAGCCCGGTGTAGTCGCCCGCGAAGGCCGTGCGGCGATACGTGTGGGCGCCGAAGAAGCGCTGTGAGATGCGGCCGTCGTCTTCGCGGGCGAAGGGCATGCCATAGCGCTCGAGGTCTTCGATGCCGCGGGCCGCGCCCGAGGTGACGATCTCGACCGTGTGCGGGTTGGCGAGCAGGTAGCTCTCCTTCAGCGTGTCGGCGGCGTGCTGCTGCCAGCTGTCGTCGGGATCCATGGTCGACAGCGCGGCGTTGATGCCCCCGGCGGCGAGGGAGGTGTGGGCGTCGGACTTCGGGCGCTTGCCGAGGGCGAGCACGTCGACACCCGCCTCGGCGAGCTCGATGGCGGCGCGCAGTCCTGATCCGCCGGTGCCGATGACGAGAACGGTGGTGGAGATCTGGCGTTCGGAGGTGCTCAAGGTGCTCATGCTTCAACGCTAGGCAGCCGCATCCGATTACTCCAATGCATATATTTCGTCGTAACGATGCGCGTAGGCTATCGATATGAACCTCGAGCAACTGCGGAGCTTCGTCGAGGTGGCCCGGTTCGGCAACTTCACTCGGGCCGCCGAAGAGCTCTACCTCGCGCAACCCTCGCTGAGCCGCCAGATCGCCGCGCTCGAGCACGACCTCGGCGCCGAGCTGTTACACCGAGCCCGCGGCGGCAGCACGCTGACGGTCGCGGGCGAATCACTGCTGCCGCTCGCGCGCCGCATGCTCGCCGATGCAGAGTCGGTGCGACGCGAACTCGCCGAGCTCGCCGGCCTCGAGCGAGGCCGCGTGCGGCTCGGCGCCACCCCAACCCTGTGCATCAGCCTCGTCGCCGAGGTGCTCAGCGCGTTCCACGCGGAGCATCCGGCCATCGAACTGCACCTCTCGGAGCAGGGCTCCCGTCGGCTGCTCGACGAGCTCGCGAGCGGCGAGCTCGATCTCGCCCTGATCACCACGTCGGATGCGACCTCCGCTGACCGATTCACCGTGACCCCGCTGCTCGTCGAAGAGCTCGTGGTGGTCTCGTCGGCCGCCGCACCGCCGGTCACCACCGGCGAGAGCATCGGGCTCGCGGATGTCGCGGGGCTGCCGCAGATCGTCTTCAGCTCGAGCTACGACCTGCGCAGCACGACTGATGCTGCGTTCGATGCCGCCGGGCTCACGCCCGAGGTCGTGCTCGAGGGCGCCGAGATGGATGCGGTCCTGCGGTTCGTGGAGCGCGGGCTCGGCGTCGCGATCGTGCCCGCGATGGTGCTCATCGACCGCCCCGGGCTGCGATCGGTGCGGCTCGAAGGGCCGACGCTCGACCGGACGATCAGCGTCGCCAGCCCTGCGGATGTCGCGCCGACCGCAGCGGTCGAGGTCATGCAGCGCACCATCACGGCGAGCGCCACGGCGTTCGCGGCCAGGGCCGGGGAGACCATGCGGCTCGCTGAAGCGAGCGCATGACGCGCCGACGAGCCGTCGCGACGCTACGCCGCCGAGCAGTGATGCGTCCCCGCCGGCGGCGCCTCGGGCAGCGCTGCGGCATCGGCCGCGTCGTGCATGACCTCGCCCCCCACGATCGTGAGGTCGGCGCGCTCGCCGAGCAGTTGCCCGGGATCGGCCTCGAGTTCGTAGAGATTCGACGACCAGGTCACGAGGTCGGCGCGAGCTCCGACACGCAGCCGGCCGAGCGAGTCTTCGGCGTGCCACGCCCAGGCGCCCTCGACGGTGTAGCCGCGAATGGCCTGGTCGAGCGACATCCGCTCGGCCGACGTCCATGACGACCGGCCTTCGAGGCCGGCTCGGGTGATCGCCGAGTAGAAGCCGACCAGCGGGTCCATCTCGCCGACCTGCCAGTCGCTCGAGAGCGCCACGTGCGCACCCGACTCGGCGAGCGACCGGAACCGCCAGGCGCGGCTCCAGCGCTGCTCGCCGACGTTGTTCATCCAGGTGCCGCCGACGAGGTCGGGCGAGCAGTGCCGCGGCTGCATGGCGGCGGTCACGCCGAGGGCGGCGAAGCGCGGCAGGTCGTCGGGGTGCAGGCATTCGACGTGCACGATGCCGTGGCGACGGTCGCGGGTGCCGTTGGTGCGTGCAGCGTGCTCGATGGCGTCGAGGGCGATGCGGATGCCGCCGTCGCCCGTGGCGTGCGTGTGGGTCTGGAAGCCGAGCCGGTCGAGCTCGGTCACGATGCGGGTGAGCTCGCCGAGCGGCGCGCTCGGGTGGCCGCGATGACCCGGACGATCGGCGTAGTCGTCGAGCATCCATGCCGTGTGCGGCTCGATCACGTCGTCGGCGTAGAGCTTGACCGGCCCGAACCGCAGCCGCTCGTCGCTGGGAGCCGAGTCGACGGCCTCGCGCAGCTCGGCGCGGAACGCGCCATCCGCATCCATGGGGTGGAAGAGCGCGGCGATGACCCGGCTCGAGAGCTCACCCTCATCGCGCGCTCGCAGCAGCAGGCTCATCTCGGCGAGCGGCACCTGCGGCTCGACGACGGTGGTGATGCCGGTCGCGCGAGCCAGACGCAAGCTCGTGAGCAGCTTTCGGTAGCGGCGCTCGGGGGAGTACATCGGAATGTCGCGCTGCAGCGCCGCGAGGCCCGCGGTCGTCATCGCGCTCGTGTAGAAGTCGGTCACCCAGCCGGTCGGCTCACCGGTCGCGGGATCGATCTCGGGGTTGCCCCACGCGATGCTGTCGGCACGACGGATGCCGAGTACACGAAGCGCCACCTCGTTCAGCCACACCGAGTGCTGGTCGTACGTGGTGACGAAGACGGGCCGATCGGTCACGCCGGCGAGGTCCTCGGCGCGCGGCCGTCGGCCGTCGACGATCGAGTACACGGCGTTCTCAGCGCAGACCCAGTCGAGGTCGGGGCGGGCGTCCGCGAGCGCGCGGATGCGGCGGCGCACCTCGTCGAGCGACTCGGCGCCCTCGAGTGAGACGGCGTCGGCATCGAATCCCAGCAGGAGGTGGTTGTGGCTGTCGATGATGCCCGGCGTGACCAGCCGCCCCTCGAGCTCGACGGTCTGGCGTGCGGTCGGGGCATCCGCTGCACTGCCGACGTAGCTGATGCGGCCGGCGGTGGTGCCGATGGCCTCGGCCGTGGGCTGAGCGTCGTCGAAGGTGCGGACGAGGCCGCCGGTGAGAAGCAGGTCGATCACGCGTGGCGCTCCCCGCCGAGCCCGGCCTCGGCTTCTTCTTCGGCATCGAGGAGCACGAGGTGCGTACCCGAGCGCGGACGCAGGTAGGCGACGTAGTAGAGGAACCCGGCCGCGACGATGCCGACCGAGATGGCGAGGCTCAGCCACTGCGCCGGGTCGAGCAGCGCGCTGAGGATGATGCCCAGGATGACCAGCATCGCGACGATCGGCGGCAGCGGGAACAGCGGCATGCGGTAGGCGCCGGCGACGGCCTTGCGGCGGTGGTTGACGAGGGCCGCCAGGGCGATGAACAGGTAGCTGAAGGCGACCGTCGAGCCGGTGGCGGTGAGCAGCACGTCCATGGGGATGAAGCAGGCGGCGAGGGCGATGATCCCCATCGTCGCGGTCGCCACGATCGGCACGCGCGAGCCCGAGGTCACGCGGCTCAGCGGGCGCGACAGGGCGGCGGGGAGCGCGTTGTCGCGGGCCGCCGTGTAGAGCAGACGGCCGGCCTGCAGCGCGATGGCGATGATGGCGTTGATGATCGCGAGCGCGATCGCGAGCAGCACGACGAGGCTCACCACGTCGCCCGACTGCTCGGCGAGGAACGACTCGACCGGCAGCTCCGCGCCGAAGAGGCCCGGCAGGCTCGAAGCGCCGAGGAGGATCGCGGTGAGTGGCACGACCTCGGCGACGACGGTGATGACGCAGCTGAGGATCACGGCCTTGGCGATGGAGCGGCTCGCGTTCTTCGTCTCCTCCGAGAAGTAGACGGCTCCGCCGTAGCCGTTGTAGGCGAAGATGCCCTGCGTGACGGCGAGGAGCAGGCCGCCGAGGGCGAGGGGTGCCATCTCGTTCGTCGACGGGTCGAGGAACTCGGGGCTCAGCAGCGTGAGCGGCGAGCGCTCGATGCTGATGAAACCGAGCACCGCGAGCAGCGCGAGCGCGGCGAACTCGATGAAGAGGAACACGCCCGTGAGCCAGGCGTTGGCGCGGATGTTGAAGCATGCCGTCACCGTCGCCAGTGCGACGACGATGAGGCCGGTGCCGAGCGGCGAGAGCCCGGCGATCGCGACGCCGAGGTAGTCGGCGACGCCGAGCCCGAAGACGGCGAGGATGAGCGGCAGCGAGACGAGGCTGATGAAGAACGTGGCCACGCCGAAGGCCGGGCCGAGTGCCCGGGTCACGAGGGAGTAGTCGCCGCCCGACACGGGGTAGGCGCTCGCGAGCTCGGCGTAGCAGAACGCGATGAGGATGCTCACGACCCCGGCGATCACGAACGCCCAGAACACGCCGGTTCCATAGGTGGTGAGGGCGGCGCCGCCGAGGATGAAGACGCTTGAGGCGGGCGAGATCGACGAGAGGGTGATGAGCACGTTGCCGCCGACCCCGAGGCGGCGGGCGAGGCGTGGCTGCTCGGCGCGTTGCAGTTCGGCGGGGGTGGGCGGAGCCTGCTCGGTGGCTGCTGCGTTGGAGTCCATCGGTCTTCCGTTCTCGATTTCGTCTCGGGTTCGAGATTCTTTGACATCGGCGTCAATGAATGAAGCGATGCTGACATTCTTTTGCGCTAGTGTCAAGGAATGGCGCGACCGAAGAAGCAGGAGGCCAGACGGGCCGACCTCGTCGAGGCCGCGCTCGCCGCCGTCTCGGAGCACGGGTTGCGTTCGCTGTCGCTCGCGGATGTCGCCGCGCAGGCCGGTCTCACGCGCGGCGCCATCCTCTACTACTACGACGACCTCGACGCACTGCTGCGAGAAGCGCATCGCGCCGGCCTCGAGCGCTTCTGCGACCGGCGCGACGCCGTGGTCGCGACGCTTGCGGAGCCGCAGAACCAGTTGGCCGCCGCCATTCGCGAGGGCTTGCCGAGCGGGCCGGATGACGCGCTCATGCGCCTGCTCTACGAGTTCGACGTGCTCGCGGGAACGTCGAGACTGCACGACGAACTTGTCGAGCGGATGTACCAGCGCCAGCTCGCGACCTACGCCGGCGTGATCTCACGCGGGATCGAGGCGGGCGTCTTCGCGCCGCCCATGCCGGTCGAGCAGCTCGCCATGAACCTCGTGGCGCTCGAAGATGCCTACGGGTTGCATATCGTCGCCGGCAACAGCCTGGTGACGGTCGCGCTCGCCGAGGCCGCGATGCGGGCGGTCGCCGACAACCTGGGGTGCCCGACGACGGTGTGAGCGGGCGCCACCTTGGGGACGCCTCACGGCTGCGCCGCCATTCTCGGCGGTCTCTCGGTATGCGGTTCGCGGTGAGGCGCGTACTCTGGAGAGACGGGTCGTCACGGCGGGTCTCGAGCGAGACCACGCCGGTCGAGCCGGCGGGCAACCCATGAACCAGCGCCCGAACGGAGCAGCTCAACGATGTCCTGGGACGACGATTCCGACGCCGACGACTACGACGGCCGTCGGCCGGAGCGAGCCACAGGACGTGCGGCGGCCTGGCGCGTCACACGGCGTGTACTGGGCTACGCAGGGGTCGTCGCCGGGGTCGGCGCGCTGGTCGTCGGCACGATCTTCGCGGCGAACGTCGTGGGACTCGCGGCCAAGCCCGGGGGATTCGAGGCGCCCGGGGCGAAGGGTCCCAGCGTCGAGCTGCCCCCCGTGACATTGACGCCCGAGCAGGATGAAGCGGCGGACGAACAGCTCCCGACGAACGAGGAATCAGCGCCGGTGTCGAGCTCCGCGGGGTCGCTGATGCCTGGCATCGATCCGGAGTGGGCAACGGTGACGGCTGCGGCGACCGGAATTCCGGAGCGCGCGCTGACCGCCTACGCCTTCGCGCACGTCTCGATCGCCGACGAGCAGCCGGAGTGCGGCCTCGCCTGGATCACGATCGCCGCCATCGGCGAGATCGAGTCGGGTCACGGCAGCCACGGCGACACGATTCTCGACGAGAACGGCCATGCCCAGCCGGCGATCATCGGTCGCGCGCTCGACGGCGATGGCGTGGCGAAGATCGAGGACACCGACGACGGGGTGCTCGACGGCGACGACAAGTGGGACCGTGCGGTCGGCCCGATGCAGTTCATCCCCTCCACGTGGGAGAAGTGGGCGAGCGATGCGAACGGCGACGACGTCGCGGACCCGAACCAGATCGACGATGCCGCGCTCGCCACGGCGCGGTACTTGTGCGCGTCGGGGCCGATGACGAGTGTCGAAGGGTGGCGCGCGGCGGTGTTCTCGTACAACCACGACAACGACTACGTCGACAAGGTCGCCCAGGTCGCGAACGAGTTCGCAGCGGCAGTCGAATAGGTCGAAGACCGGCCGTCAGCCTCGGTCGGAGCTCGAGCCGGATGCCGCGGTCGCGGCCTCGGCCGCCGCGGCAGCGGCCCGCTCCACCCACTTCGGCGTCTCGCCGTAGCGCTGGAACGACACCAGCCGACCCGCGGCACTGTCGTCGATCAGCTGCGTGAGCCGTCGCTCGCGCGTGGCCTCCTGCTTGGCCGAGAGCACCCAGTGGGTCACCTGGCGGCGGTAGGTGGCGGTGGCGGCGTGCCAGAAGGCGGATGCCGCGGCATTTGCCGCCAATCGTGCCGCAGCCTCGGGCGGCAGCTCGGTGTCGGGGTTCTCGTGCGAGTACACGCCCGACCGGTCTTCGCGTCGCCGCTCGAACGCGGCGATGCCGGCGGGGTGCATGCGCCCCTCGGCGGTGAGCTTCTCGACGAGGGCGATGTTCACGCTCGACCAGATGCTCGAGGGCTTGCGCGGGCTCCAGCGCTGGCGACGCGCATCGTCGTCGATGCGCTGGGACACCGAGTCGATCCATCCGAAGCACAAGGCCTCGGGCACCGCCTGTTCCCAGGTAAGCCCCCGATCGGGTACGTGCTTCTTGTACAGGCCCATCCACAGCTCGGTCTCGGTGTCGTGATTGGCCTCGAGCCAGGCGCGGAACTCCTCTGGCCCGGAGAAGAAGGTGGCGGGCCGTTCGGGAGTGCCGCCCGGCGTGCCGATGCTCGTCGTCATGGCACGAGTCTGCCAGCAGGCACCGTCAGAGTGGCGCGAGGCGGCCGGGTCCGCCGAGCGCTACATTGACCCCGTCGGGGCGATGAGTCGGGGCGATGAAAGGGACACCATGTCGGATGCCGAGCTCGCGAACCTGCGGGAACGAGCCGCACTCGGCGACGCGGAAGCGGCTGCGCAACTCGTGGAGCTCGCCGCTGAGCGAGCCGATGCCCACGAGTTGCGGGTGCTCGCTGAGAGCGGCGGCACTGACGAGATGGACGAGCTCGTGCAGCTCGCAGCCGAGCACGGCGATCTCGATGAGCTCCGACGACTTGCGGCGACCGGCAACCGGGATGCCGCGGCGGTACTCGACGCGCTGTACGGTGCGGACCCGACCGACGACGGCACCTGAGTGGCTTCACGGGCGGGCGCGTTCGCAGGAGATGCGCAGCCGCGCGGCATCCGACCGGGTCTACCGTCGAGTATGGGCGATCGTCGAGAGGTCGCCGGCACGAGCGCGGCCGGTGCCGGCGCTGCACCGTGGCGGCCCATGCGACGTCGTCGCCAGGAGCCGCCGGCATGGACGGCAGCGCTCACCGAGGGTGAGGACGCCGGCTTCTTCGGTCCGGGCAGCGCCGCCTGGACCGTCAACGGGTCGATGCCCGCGCTCGTCGCCGGCATTCGGGCGCTGCTGCTGCAGACGCTGCATCCGGGTGCGATGGCGGGGGTGCACGACTGGTCGAGCTACCGCGACGACCCCCTGCGGCGGCTCGACGGCACCGTGCGGTGGATCGCCACGACGACGTTCGGCGACCGGCGCAGCGCCACCGAGGCATCCGCGTTCGTCTCGCGGTTGCACGAGCGGGTGACCGGCACGTACGTCGACGCGAACGGGGTCGAACGCGAGTACGCGGCGAACGACGCGGAGCTGCTGCGCTGGGTGCACAACGCGTTCACCGAGGCGTTCCTCGGCGCGCACGAGGTCTGGGGCGGCCCGATCCCGGGCGGGCCCGATGCCTACGTGCGCGAATGGGCGCAGGCGGGGCGGCTCATGGGCGTGCAGGATCCGCCCACGACGGTCGACGCGCTGCACGCCGAGATGGCCGCGTTCCTCGTCGAGGCGAAGCCCGATGAGCGCGTGACGGAGGCCATGGGCTTCCTGCGCAGACCCGGGCTGCCGGGCCTCACCGGGATGCTGTACCCGATCCTGTTCGGCGGCGCCGTGGCATCCCTCGATCAGCACTCTCGCGAGCTGCTGGGGCTGCGGCGCCCCTGGTGGCCGGCGATCACGCCGACGCGGGTGCTGCTCGCTGCGGCTGGGCGCGTGTTCGGCCGGGTCTCGCCGAGCGAGCGCAATGCGCGTGCCCGCATCGCGGGGTTGCAGGGGTCGGCGAACGCCTCCGTCAAGCCATCGCGTCCGCCGGAGTCCGTCGATACGCTGAGCGAAACAACGGGAGGAGCTCGCATGAGCATTAACGATGACGACATCACCCTCGAGCCGGGTGACGACGGTGAAGGCGTCGCCGACGGCGGCGCCAACCCGAAGGGACACGACGGCGGCGCCGACGGCTCCGCCGCCGAGGGTGAGGGAGTCGCCGATGGCGGCGCCAACCCCGGTGGCCACGACGGCGGCGCCGACGGTTCGGCGTAATGAACAGCCCCGAGCGCGGGCCGATCGGTCGGCCCGCGCTCGCACGCTGCATCCGGGTGCCGGCCGAGGAGTTCGGCGACCGGTACTGGGGTCGCGAGCCGCTCCTCTCCACGGCAGACGAGCTCGGGTCTGGTTTCGACGACCTGTTCTCGGCGACTGCCGTCGACGAGCTCGTCTCCCGGCGCGGGGTGCGCACTCCGTTCATCCGCATGGCGCAGGAGGGCGCGGTGCTGGCGGCATCCGCCTACACCGCCTCGGGTGGGTTCGGCGCTGAGATCGCCGACCAGGTCTCGAGCGACAAGGTGCTCGCCGAATTCGCGGACGGTGCGACCATCGTGCTGCAGGGATTGCACCGGCTGTGGCCGCCGATCATCGACTTCACCCGGGCGCTCGTCGACGACCTCGGTCACCCGGCGCAGGTGAATGCCTACGTGACCCCGCCGTCGTCGCAGGGATTCGACCCCCACTACGACACCCACGACGTGTTCGTGCTGCAGATCTCGGGCGAGAAGCACTGGCGCATCCATCCGCCGGTGCTGGTCGACCCGCTCCGCACGCAGCCGTGGGACCAGCATCGCGCCGCCGTCGCCCGCAGGGCCACGCACGAGCCGGCCATCGACGCCGTGCTGCGGCCGGGCGATGCCCTGTACCTGCCACGAGGTTGGATCCACTCCGCGACCGCCCTCGGCGAGACATCCGTGCACCTCACCGTCGGCATGTCGGCCTACACGCGTGCCGACCTCGTCGACGCGCTCATCGGCGAGGTCGGCGACAACGCCGCCCTGCGCACATCGTTGCCGCTCGGCGTCGACCTGCGCGACCCCGAGGCGCTGAAGCCGATCGTCGAGCAGACCGTGCAGGCGCTCATCGAGACACTGCAGCAGACGGATGCCTCGCGGCCGGCCGCCAGCCTCAGCGCCCGCTTCGACGCCGAGACGCGTGCAGAGCCGCTCGCTCCGCTCGCGACGCTCGAGGCGCTCGCAACACTCGACGCCTCCACCCCGGTGCGCTGGCGCGGGTCGCTGCCGGTGCGCATCGAGACGGTCGAAGACCGCGTGCGCATCGTGGCCCGTGCCAAGACGCTCTCCCTGCCCGCCGAGGCGGAGGCGGCGGTGCGGCGGCTTGCAGCCGGCGACCCGGTGACGGTGGGGGAGCTGCCGGGAATCGACTCCGAGAGCGCGGTCGTCGTCGTGCGCAGGCTCGTGCGCGAGGGATTCGTGGTGGCGGCCGCGTGACGCTGGTCGCCGAGCACTGGGCACCGTGCAGCGATCGCGCCCGCGAGCGCGACGACCCGCTGGTCGGCACCGGTTCGCGCGGGCTGCGCTGGTTCCTCATCGAGGTCGCGGCGAGCTGGGGCCACAACGCGTTGCTCAGCGAGCCGTTCGACCGTGAGCTCGGGAGAGCCCTGATTCGGCGCATCGAGGGCGCCGGCATGCGCCCGCTCGTCATCCGTCGCACAGGTCGCCGCGTTGCTTCGGCGACGCAGCGGTGGGCGATCGTCGACTCGCGGCCGGGGCTCGAGAGCGTAGTCTGGGGCGAGGTGACGGATGCCTCGGAGCTCCTCGACGTGCCGCTCGACGGGTCGACCGGCGTGCCGTCGTCGCGGCCGGTCTACTGCGTGTGCACGCATGCCCGCCACGACCGATGCTGTGCCGTGCGCGGCCGTCGCGTCGTCACCGCGCTCGCCGAGGCGCATCCCCACGAGACGTGGGAGTGCTCGCACCTCGGCGGCGACCGCTTCGCCGGAACCATGGTCGTGTTCCCGCACGGCCTCTACTACGGCTACGCCGACGACGGCGACCCGGTGCGCATCGCCGACGCCTTCGACGACGGCCGCGTCGTGCCCGAGCGATACCGCGGACGCAGCTCCCTGACGCATCCGGTGCAGGCGGCCCAGCACTACGCCCGCGAGCGGTTCGGCGACGACCGCATCGAGGCGTTCGCGCCCGTCGCCGAGGACGTCACCGAGACCGGTTGGCGCGTTCGCCTCGAGGGCGCCGGCGCGGGCGGCGAGGTCATCGCCGTGGAGCTCGAAGAAACCGAATCCGAGCCGCTGCTGTCGACCTGCGCCGCGACCCGGTTCGTGCGGGTGCGGCAGTACGCCCTCCGCTCGATCAGCGTCGAACGACCGAACGACTGACCGACTGAGTGACTGGACGACGCTCGTTCAGGAACTCGCGCCAGGTGCGGATGCCGCGCTGCGCGCCCTCACCCGCGAGGTTCTCTCCCTCGCGGTAGGCACGCCCCACGGCTCCGGGCAGGCGGATGGGCAGGCGGCCGCCCCGCGCCCGGGCGCCCGTCGCCTCCCGGAACGCCGCGACGAGTCGAGGGACGTCGAGCACCTCCGGTCCAGCGAGATCCGCCACCCGTCCCGACGGGGAGCCGAGGGCGAGCTCCGCCAGCCGAGCCGCGACCTCGTCGCCGTGGACCGGTTCGAAGCGCAGCCCACCGGGTACCGGCAGCAGCGGCATCCGTGCCATGCCTCGAGCGACCGGCAGCACGAAGTCGTGCAACTGCGCGGCTCGCAGCACCGTCCACGGCACCCCCGATGCGGCGATGACCCGCTCGGCCTCCGCCTTCGCGCGGAAGTAGCCGATCGGCATGCGGTCGGCGCCGATCACCGAGATGAGCACGAGGTGCCGCACGCCCGCCGCACGCGCGGCGGCCGTGAGGTTCCGTGCGGCGACATCGTCGCCCTTCGCCCCGCCGGCGAGGTGCAGCACGACCTCGACATCCTCGAGTGCGGCGGCGAGTCCGTCTCCGGCGACGGTGTCGCCCACGACATGCTGGATGCCGGGCTCAGGAGTGCGCGGGTGCCGGGACAGGATCCGGATGTCGCGGCCGGCCTGCCGCAGCAGCGGTACCACGCGGCTGCCGATGTTGCCGGTCCCGCCCGTCACGAGCAGAGGTGCGTTCATGGTCGATCCCCTTCATGTCACATCCGAGGGCGTTCCCTCGTCGACATGGTGACGATCGAGCACGAGGAGATGTGACATGACGGATCGAAGAATTCTCGCGAGGCGGTTCGAGACCGAGCGCCCGCGGCTGAAGGCGATCGCCACGAAGCTGCTCGGTTCGGCCGCCGACGCCGACGATGCCGTGCAGGAGACCTGGCTTCGCCTGGAGCGGGTGGATGCCGCGGAGCTCGACAACCTCGAGGCATGGCTCACCACCGTCGTCTCGCGGGTCAGCCTCGACCTGCTGCGCGCACCACGCCGCAAGCGGGAGCACTCGTGGCAGGTCGAACCCTGGCGTGACGAACCCGCCGCCGCCGACGCGGACCCGGCCGAGCTCGTCGCGCAGAGCGATCAGGTGAGCGTGGCACTGCTCGTGCTGCTGGAGACGCTGAGCCCCGCGGAGCGGATCGCCCTCGTGTTGCACGACGTGTTCGGCCAGTCCTTCGACGAGATCGCAGAGGCGCTCGATCGGTCGCCGCAAGCGGCACGGCAGCTCGCCTCGCGGGCGCGCCGCCGTGTCCGCGCCGCCGACGAGCCCGCACGGCCCGACCGCGAACGCGGCCGGCGGATCGTGAACGCCTGGCTCGCCGCCGCGCAGGGCGGCGACCTCGGCGCGTTGCTGGGGCTCCTCGACGACGGTGCGGTGCTCCACGCCGACTACGGCACGTCGACGCAGCGCGTGGAGGGCGCCCGCTCGATCGCCGAGCAGGCGGTGCTCTCGGGCCGGCTCGCGGCGCACTCCACGCCGATCCTGATCGACGGGCGACCGGGTGTGGCCGCGGTCATGCACGGGCACGTCGTGTCGATCATGGCGTTCGACCTCGACGCCGACCGCATCGTCGGCCTCGACGTGCTGGCCGATCCGAAGCGGCTCGAGGAGCTCGGCCTCGACGAGATCGTGCGGGGAACGGCGCCCGACGGTCCGACGCGAGGCGCATGAGCACCGCTCGTCATGACGACCAATACGACCAGAGGCAGCGGAGCACGCGCCATGGCCGCAAGAATGGCTGACATGATCGATGCGATTCGCCCCCTCGTCGAGATGCCGCCACCGGTGTACGTGATGTCCGCCTCCGGGCGGCGCCTCGCCACCTACCGGTGGGGCGACGATGATGCGCCGACGGTGCTGTGCGTGCACGGGTTCGCATCGAGTTGCCGCGACAACTGGGTGAGCACCGGATGGGTGCGCGACCTCACGAGGGCCGGTTTCCGGGTGCTCGGTGTCGACCAGCGCGGGCACGGCGAGAGCGACAAGCCGCACGAGGCATCCGCGTTCAGCATGGATGAGCTCGTCGGCGACCTCGTCACCGTGCTCGACACGTACCTGCTCGATTCGGTGCTCTACGCCGGGTACTCGCTCGGTGCACGCGTCGGCTGGCAGCTCGCGGTGCAGGTGCCCGAGCGCGTCGAGCGGGCGGTGCTCGGCGGCATCCCCGACGGGCGCCCCCTCGCACGACTGCAGATCGACCAGGCGAGTGCGTATGCCGAGCGCGGCATACCCGTCGAAGACCAGGTGACCCGCAACTACGTCACGCTCGCCGAGCGCGTGCCGGGCAACGACCTGCGCTCGCTCGTCGCGCTCGCCGAGGGCATGCGGCTCGGCGACGCCGACCCCGATCCGGAGCATCCGCCGCTGCAGCCCATCTTGTTCGCCACCGGCAGCGAAGACGCCATCCTCGAGCGGTCGAGGGGGCTCGCGGATGCCACGCCGAACGGCACCTTCGTCGAACTGCCCGGGCGCCACCACTTCAACGCACCCGGTTCACGCGTGTTCCGCCAAGCGGCGGTGGACTTCTTCACGACGCAGCGCTGACCTCGTGAGGCCGCGGCTCCGCGACCTGGGGCTCGAGCTCGGCGGGCGCGACGGGCCGGACGATGCGGTCCTCGAAGAAGAATCGGGAGAGGCGGACTCGCAGTCGTCGTGCCGGGGTGATCCGGCCCCGCTCATCGGGGCGCAGGAGCTCCGGCCGCGGGTCGACGACGCCGGTGAGCCGCGCTCGCTCGTCGTCGTCGACCGGCTGGTGCACCTCGATGTACTCGCCGCCCGGGAGGCGCACGATGCGGCCGGTCTCGAAGCCGTGCAGCACGATCTCACGATCCTTCCGCTGCAGCCCGAGGCACACGCGACGAGTGAGCTCGAATGCGATGACCGGCCCGATGAGCACCGCGACCTGCAGGGTGGCGACCACGGTCTCGATGGTCAGCGAGAACGCCACGGCGACCAGGTCGGCGCTGCCCGCCAGCCACAGCACGCCGAAGAACGTGAGCCCGGCGACGCCGATGCCGGTGCGCGAGGGGGTGTCACGAGGGCGGTCGAGCAGGTGATGGTCGCGGTGGTCGTCGGTGATCCACTCCTCGAGGAACGGGTAGACCGCGACGACGGCCAGCCCGACGGTGATCACCGCGAGCGGGACCAGCAGGGCGAGGGTCCAGGTTCGGTCGAGCCAGACGAACTCCCATCCCGGCGGGACCAGCCGCAGAGCTCCGTCGAGGAAGCCCGTGTACCAGTCGGGCTGGCTGCCCGCCCCGGCATCCCCGGGCGATGCCGGCCCGTAGAGCCAGATGGGGCTGATGGTCACGGTCGCCGAGATCAGCACGAGGATGCCGCTCACGATGAGCCCGAGTCCGAGGCCGCGCCGCGCCGCGTTCGGCACGAGCGGGATGCCCACCACCCGGGACTCGCTGCGGCCCGAACCCCGGAACTGCGGCGACCGATGCCGGAGCCAGAGGACGCCTCGCACGACGAGGAGCGCCACCAGCGCGACCGAGGCGACGAGGTGCAGCGGGTAGAGGTTCGCGAGCACGTTGCCGGGGAACTCCCCGCCGAACAGCAACCGCGATACGGGAGTGCCGATGAACGGGATGGCGAGGACGATGCCCTCCACGATGCGAAGGCCCGTGCCCGACAGCATGTCGTCGGGCAGCGCGTAGCCGCTCCATCCGGCGGCGAGTGCCGAGACGAAGACGAGGAACAGCAGCACCCAGGCGGCGCGACGAGGACGCCGGAACCCGCCCGTGAAGAAGATGCTGAGCATCTGCAGGATCACGGCGGCGGGCAGCAACAGGGCCGCCCAGTGGTGCGCCTGCCGCACGAGGAGTCCGCCGGGCACGTCGAACGTCACCTGCATCGTCGACGCGAATGCCTTCGACACCTCGGCGCCGTGCAGCGGGGCGTAGGAACCCTCATACGTGACGACCTCGTTCGATGGTGTGTAGAAGAACATGAGCACGAGGCCGGTGCCGAACAGCATGACGACGCACGCCGCCGTGACGACGCCGAACAGGTTCGTCAAGTGATTCGGCACGACCCGGCGGCGCAGCTCCGTCGACACCCGCGACGCCTGTCGCCCGAACCGGGTCGTCCGCAGGCGCGCTGCGATGCGATCGCTCACGTTCTGCCGCTGCTTCCGCTCGACTGACATGAAACCTCCTTGGGCTCTCACTCATTAAGACGCCGGAGCCCTCGCATTTGTGACATCCCCGGATCGGATGCCTCGGCCGGCGCGGCAGGTCGCGCCGAGTTGGTGCGGTGATCACGGCTGCGGACTAGCGTTGAGACGTGTCCGCTCCCGCGACCGACGCACGGACCGCTCACGCCGAGGGCGTGCAGCGCCTACTCGAGAGCTATCGTGCGGTGCCCGAGTCTGCCTCGATCCGGCTGGCCAAGCCCACCTCGAACCTGTTCCGGTCGCGCACGAGGGCCGACGGCGCGGGCCTCGACACGTCGGGGCTGACCGACGTCATCGCGGTCGATCCTGAGGCGCGCACGGCCGACGTCGCGGGCATGTGCACGTACGAAGACCTCGTCGATGCGACGCTGCGCTATGGGCTGACGCCGCTCGTCGTGCCGCAGCTGAAGACGATCACCCTCGGCGGCGCCGTGACCGGCCTCGGCATCGAGTCGACGTCGTTCCGCAACGGGCTCCCGCACGAGTCGGTGCTCGAGCTCGACATCCTCACCGGTGCGGGGGACGTGCTGACCACATCGCCGGGCGAGCACGCCGATCTCCTTCGCGCCTTCCCGAACTCGTACGGCACGCTGGGGTACTCGGTGCGCCTGCGCATCGAGCTCGAGCCCGTGAAGCCGTTCGTCGCGCTCACCCACCTGCGGTTCCACTCGCTCACCGACCTGATGGCGACGATGGACCGCATTGTCGAGAGCGGCACCCTGCACGACGTTCCCGTCGACTACCTCGACGGAGTCGTGTTCAGCGCCGACGAGAGCTACCTGTGCGTGGGCGTGCAGACCGCGGCATCCGGCCCCGTCAGTGACTACACCGGCCAGCGCATCTATTACCGCTCCATTCGGCACGACCAGGGCGCCGAGCACGACCGACTCAGCATCCACGACTACCTGTGGCGTTGGGACACCGACTGGTTCTGGTGCTCCGAGGCGTTCGGGGCGCAGCATCCGCTGGTTCGTCGGCTCTGGCCGCGCCGGCTGCGGCGCAGCAGCTCCTACGCGAAGCTGATGCGCTGGGAACGTCGATTCGACGTCGGCGACCGCCTCGAGAAGCTCAAGGGGCGCCCGCCGCGAGAACGCGTGATCCAAGACGTCGAGGTGCCGATCGAGCGGTGTGCGGAGTTCCTCGAGTGGTTCCTCGGCAACGTGCCGATCGAGCCGATCTGGCTGTGTCCGCTGCGGCTGCGCGACGACGAGGGCTGGCCGCTCTATCCGCTCCGGCCGAACCGCACGTACGTCAACGTCGGCTTCTGGTCGACGGTGCCGGTCGGGGCGACCGAGGGCGAGACCAACCGTCGCATCGAGCGAAAGGTCGGCGAACTCGACGGGCACAAGTCGCTGTACTCCGACGCCTACTACTCCCGCGAGGAGTTCGACGAGCTCTACGGCGGCGACACCTACCGGGCCGTGAAGTCGAAGTACGACCCCGATTCACGGCTGCTCGATCTCTATGCGAAGGCGGTGCAACGACGATGACCTCGTTCAAGGAACACGCGACGAAGGCGGCCGACGGGCCAGAAGAGCCGAAAGGTCAGGTGACGGATGCCGCGGCCGCATCGGATTCGGGAAAGCTGACCCTCGCCGAGATCCTCGAGATCTTCACCGCGGGTCAGCTCCCGCTGCGGTTCACCGCCTACGACGGGAGCACTTCCGGACCGCCCGATGCGCAATTCGGGCTCGACCTGAAGACGCCGCGGGGCACGACCTACCTCGCCACCGGCCGCGGCGACCTCGGCTTGGCCCGCGCGTACATCTCGGGTGACCTCGAGGCCGAGGGCGTGCACCCGGGCGATCCCTATGAACTGCTCAAGGCGTTGTCGGGCGACCTGATCTTCAAGCTGCCGTCGCCGCGGGTGATGGCCCAGGTCTTCCGTTCCATCGGCGTCGAGCACTTGAAGCCGATCGCACCGCCGCCGCTCGAGGTGCCGCCCCGGTGGCGCCGCGTCGCCTCGGGCCTCCGGCACAGCAAGAGCCGCGACGCCGAGGCGATCCACCACCACTACGACGTCTCGAACACGTTCTACGAGTGGGTCCTCGGCTCGTCGATGACCTACACGTGCGCGTGCTACCCGCGCCACGACGCCACGCTCGACGAAGCGCAGGAGAACAAGTACCGGCTCGTGTTCGAGAAGCTGCGGCTGAAGCCGGGCGACCGACTGCTCGACGTCGGCTGCGGGTGGGGCGGCATGGTGCGCTACGCCGCCCGTCGCGGAGTCAGGGCGCTCGGCGTCACGCTCTCGCACGAGCAGACGTCGTGGGCCCAGCAGGCCATCGCCGACGAGGGCTTGGGCGAGCTGGCCGAGGTGCGCTACGGCGACTATCGCGACCTCACCGAGGGCGGCTTCGACGCGGTGTCGTCGATCGGACTGCTCGAGCACATCGGGGTGCGCAACTACCCGTCGTACTTCGAGTTCCTGCAGTCGCGACTGCGTCCCGGCGGGCTGCTGCTCAACCACTGCATCACCCGGCCCGACAACCAGGCCAAGCCCTCGACTCGCGGGTTCATCGACCGCTATGTCTTCCCCGACGGGGAGCTCACCGGCTCGGGTCGAATCATCAGCGAAGCCCAGGACGTGGGCTTCGAGGTGCTGCACGAGGAGAACCTCCGCCACCACTACGCGCTGACCCTGCGCGACTGGTGCGCCAATCTCGTCGAGCATTGGGATGAGGCGGTCGCCGAGGTGGGGCTTCCGACCGCGAAGGTGTGGGGCCTGTACATGGCCGGCTCGCGGCTCGCCTTCGAGAGCGGCGGGATTCAGCTGCACCAGGTGCTGGCGGTCAAGCCCGACGGACGTGGCGGCGACGGCGACCTGCCGCTGCGACCCTGGTGGACCCCCTAGCCGCGAGTTGCCGGCCGCCGTTCGCTAGCGCCGCCCGCGCAGCGCCTCACGGGTGACCGACAGGATCTCCTCGGAGATCGGGTCGCCCGCGGTGCCGCGCGCGAGCGTCAGCGCGCCGACCATGGTCGCGAGCTGGAGGATCGCACGGTCGCGCCGCTCGCGCTCGTCGAGTTCTTCAGGCTGGTAGTCGGCGAGCTCCTCGACGGTGGCGCGCAGGCCGGCGGTGTAGGCGGCGTGCAGGGGACTGTCGCCCGGGGCGCGCGCCGAGTCCGCGGCGATCGCCGTGTTGCCGCATCCGGTGCCGGGCGTATCGCGATGGTCGACCGACAGGTACCGGTCGAGCATCTGCGTCGTCGCGTCGTCACGCTCGGGGTGCTCCTCGAGGATGCGCTGCATGCCGGCGATGCGCTGGTCGAACGCGGCCGCCGCGGCAAGCCCCATCAGCTCGTCTTTCGAGGCGAAGTGCTTGTAGAAGCCGCCGTGCGTGAGCCCGGCCGCCGACATGGCGTCATTCACGCTCACGGCGCCCGCGCCGCGCTCGCGGAGGAGCCGCGACGTGGCGGCGACGATCTCATCGCGGTGCTCTGCGGCATCTGCACGTGATGCTCTGCCCATGGCGTGGCTCCTCACTCGAAAATATATGAGATTCATCCTCTAACTGGGAATGATCCATCTCGAGTTTAGCTTATAACCGTCATCTAACCGCCACAACGAAGGCACAACGAAGGAGAACCCCATGGACCTCAAGCTCGAGGTACTCGTCATCCCCGTCAGCGACGTCGACCGCGCGAAGGCGTTCTACGAGCAGCTCGGATTCCGTCTCGACGCGGACTTCCCGGTCGGCGACGACTTCCGGGTCGTGCAGGTCACGCCGCCCGGGTCGGAGGCGTCCATCATCCTCGGCAAGGGGGTTTCGACGGCCGCACCCGGGTCAGTCCAGGGCCTGCACCTCGTCGTCACCGACATCGAGGCCGCCCGCGCCGAGCTTCTCGCCCGCGGCGCCGACGTGAGCGACGTCTGGCACGACGCCGACGGCGTCTTCCACCACCCCGGCACCACGAACCGCGTGAGCGGCCCGCACCCCGAGCGCGCCAGCTACGGCTCGTTCGCCTCGTTCGAGGACCCTGACGGCAACGGCTGGATCCTCCAGGAAGTCGTCACCCGCGCACCCGGCCGCTGAGCCGGACCACCCACTCGAACCTGAGACAGGAGCAGATCATGGAACCCACTGAGAGCACCACCGGCACCACCATCGACACCACGACGAACGAGCTCATCCTCGACGTGCTCGTGAAGGCGGCCACCGCCCACGGCGTGCACGAAGCCGAGGAGCTCGGCGGCGTCTACGACGAGGACTGGCCCGCGTGGTACGCCGCGCACATCACCCGCTCGCTCGCCGACGGCGGCTACCGCATCGTCCGCACGTCCAACGGCGGGCTCTGATGTCGACTCCTCAGGCGCTCGGCACGGCCGAGTACGACGTCATCGTCCTCGGCGCCGGCGCCGTCGGTGAGAACGTCGCCGACCGCGCGGTGCAAGGGGGCCTCACCGCCGTCATCGTCGAGAGCGAACTCGTCGGCGGCGAGTGCTCCTACTGGGCGTGCATGCCCTCGAAGGCGCTGCTCCGTTCCGCCCAGGTGCTGCGCGCCGCTCGCCGAGTTCCCGGAGCCGCGCAGGCGGTCACGGGCGAGCTCGACGTCGCCGCGGTGCTCGCGCGACGCGACGCCTTCACGAACAACTGGTCCGACGCGGGCCAGGTGGCCTGGCTCGAGAGCGCCGGCATCTCGTTGGCACGCGGCCACGGCCGCATCACCGGCCCGAAGGAGGTCACGGTGACGGCTCCGGATGGCTCGGTGACCGTGCTGCGCGCCCGCCACGCCGTTGCGGTGGCCACCGGTTCCGACGCGTTCATCCCCGACATCGAGGGTCTCCGCGACGCCCACCCGTGGACCAGCCGTGAGGCGACGAGCGTCAAGTCCGTGCCCGCGAGCCTCGCGATCATCGGCGGTGGCGTCGTGGCCGCCGAGATGGCGACCGCCTTCACGTCGTTCGGCACCGCGGTGACGATCGTCGCGCGCCGCGGCCTGCTCGACGGCATGGAACCGTTCGCCGCCGAGATGGTGGCCGACGCGCTCCGGGCCGACGGGGCATCCGTGCTCCTCGAGACCGAGACGACGCGCGTCAGTCGCACCGCAGATGGGTTCACCCTCGAGCTCGGCGACGGTTCGACCGTCGAAGCCGAGCAGCTGCTCGTCGCGACCGGTCGTACGCCGCGCAGCTCCGACATCGGGCTCGAGACGATCGGCCTCACGCCGGGCGCCTGGCTCGACACCGACGACACCCTGCTGGTTCCCGGATTCGACTGGCTCTATGCCGTCGGCGACGTCAACCACCGCGCGCTGCTCACCCATCAGGGCAAGTACCAGGCCCGCGCGGCGGGCGACGTCATCGCCGCGCGCGCGAACCATGAAGAGGTGTCGGATGCCCCGTGGGGCACCCACGTGGCATCCGCCGATCATCGTGCCGTGCCGCAGGTCGCCTTCACCGAGCCCGAGGTGGCGTCGGTGGGCCTGACCGCGGCCGCGGCTCGCGCCGCCGGATACGACGTGCGTGCCGTGGACTACGAGATCGGCCACGTCGCGGGCGCGAGCGTGCTCGCCGACGGGTATCGCGGCACCGCCCGCATGGTCGTCGACGAGGAGCGCCAGGTCGTGCTCGGCGTCACCTTCGTCGGACCCGACGTGGCCGAGCTCCTGCAGACGGCGACGCTCGCGGTCGTCGCCGAGGTGCCGCTCGACCGCCTCTGGCACGCGGTGCCCGCCTACCCGACGGTCAACGAGATCTGGCTGCGGCTGCTCGAGACGTACGGGCGGCCCGTCACGCAGCGGGAGCAGATGGCGGCGTAGGGTCGCCGGTCTCGAAGTACAGGTGGGTGTGCAGGCGGCAGCGCTCGTTGAACGGCGACCCGCAGTTCGGGCACTCGCTCGCCGCGAGGTAGGACGCGATCGTGAGCTGGGTCTTGCACGCGCCGCAGAGCACGGCCTCGTGGTCGCGGTCGCCGAGCCGCCACTGCTGGGCGGCATGGTCGGCTGTCTCCGCGTGGCAGAGATGGCACGGGTAGTACTCGTTGCAGCAGGCGAACTTGATCGCGACGATGTCGACCGCCGTCTGGTAATGCACGCAGCGAGTCAGGTCGTCGACCACCGGCCCGAGCACCCGCGGTGCTGCCCGGGTCTCGGGGTGGTCGGCGTCGGGCATGCGACCATCCTTCCATCACCGCGCCGGCGCCATCGAGACGGGTAGCGTTGGGCAGGTGGAAGGGGAGCTCATGCCCACATACCAGGTCGGCTACTTCGTCGGCAGCCTGTCCTCGAAATCCATCAACCGGATCCTCTCCAAGGCCCTGATCCGGGTGGCGCCCGATGACCTCGAGTTCACCGAGATCCCCATCGGGAACCTGCCGCTGTACAGCCCCGACTACGACGGCCACTTCCCACCAGAGGCCGTCGCGTTCAAGGCGGCGATCGCGGCATCCGACGCCGTGCTGTTCGTGACGCCCGAATACAACCGGTCGATCCCCGGTGCGTTGAAGAACGCCATCGACTGGGCCTCGCGGCCGGGCGGCGAGAACTCGTTCGACCACATCCCGGCGGCCGTCATCGGCGCCTCGAAAGGGCCGATCGGCACGGCGCTCGCACAGCAGAGCCTCCGCGCCGTGCTCGGCTACTGCAACGCCCGCCAGATGACCGCCCCCGAGGCGTACATCCAGTACTCACCCGAACTGTTCGCCCCCGACGGCACCATCACGGCGGAGCGCACCGAGGTGTTCCTGACGAACTTCATGGCCGAGTTCCGCGAGCATATCGAGCGCGTCCTGACCGTGCTGCCGCGGCAGTAGCCGCGAGATCCGTGCGAATCGATCGCGGCTCCCCGGCGACGCCGTCGGCGTGCGGACCTACGATGGCTGTGTCAGGCACGATCTTCCGACGGGAGTCGCCATGATGATCCAGGTCCGCGTGCTCGGAGTCGCGCTCGATGCTGCGCGGCAGCACATCGTCCTGCTCAAGCCGCTGCACGAGGAGCCGGGCGTGCAACGCGTGCTGCCCATCTGGATCGGCGCCCAGGAGGCGACGTCCATCGTCATCGCCGTCGCGGGCGAGCAGGCGCCGCGGCCGTTGACGCACGACCTCACGATGACGTTGCTCGACACGCTGCACGCCCAGATCGCGCGCGTGGAGGTGACCCGCATCGACGAGGGCACGTTCTACGCCGAGCTCACCCTCACCACGCCCGCGGGTCCGCGGGTCATCGACGCGCGCCCGTCCGATGCCGTGGCGCTCGCCGTGCGCGCCGACGCCCCGATTTTCGTCGACGAGGAGGTGCTCGACGAGGCCGGCATCCCCGGCGAGATCGCCGAGGGGGGCGACGATGACGCCGCGGTCGATGAGGCCGGCATGCCCGACGAGGCGGCCGCCGAGCGCACCGATGAGGCGGCGGTCGACGAGTTCAAGCGGTTCCTCGACGACGTGGATCCCGAGGACTTCCAGGGCTGAGCCGTCGGCGGTCGCGCACCACGGCCGCCGGGGCGAGGAATGGCTCCGGATGCCACGGCGGGATACCGTGACGGTATGCCCCGGAGCATGAGCGAGCGCAGTGACCGTGATGACGAGGTCGACCTGATCATCGACGCGTGGTCACGTCGACTGCCCGACGTCGATTTCACGCCGCTCGACGTGATGTCGCGTCTGCGGCGCGTGTCGAACCGCCTCGGCCGCCTGCGCGCGACCGCGTTCAGCGGAGCCGGGCTCGCCGTGTGGGAGTTCGACGTGCTCGCGGCGCTTCGGCGGGAAGAACCGCCCCATGAGCTCAACCCGGCCCAGCTGATCGAGGCCACGATGATCGGCAGCGCCGCGATGACGAATCGTCTCGACAACCTCTCGCGTCGTGGTCTCGTCGAGCGGCGCCCCAACCCGCGCGACGGGCGCAGCGTGCTCGTTCGGCTCACGCCAGAGGGGGCGACGCGCGTCGACGACGCCATGCGCCGGCTCGCCGAACGCGAGGCCGTCGAGCTGCGCGGCCTGAGCCGCGAGGAGCAGGCGACGCTCGCCGGGCTGCTGCGCCGCCTCGTGCAGGACTCCGAGTAGCGCCGGCCCGAGAGCTCGCGCGGTTACGACTCGAACCAGCGGAGCACACGCAGGGCGCGGAGCGTGTTCCAGCGGCTCGGCTCGCCCGCGGGCGCATCCGCCGCGAAGTGCACCTCGCCGTGCCACGGCTCGCCGGCACGCCAGCGGCCGTCGTCGCCGCGCTTCGAGATCAGGAGGTCGACCGCGTCGGCGACCCGGGGATCGGGGTGGTCGCCCGTGCTGCGGAAGTAGTCGAGCGAGCGCAATACGTCGTAGAGCCAGTAGGGCGGGAAGATGAGGTTGGCGTAGCGGTCGCGCACGATCTGACCCGTCGAGCGGCGGCGGAAGAGGTCGCGCTCCAGCAGGTACTCCTCGCCCCGGCGGCGTGCCTCGGTGATCGAGGCATCCGTGCCGCCCGTCGCCTGCTCGTACCCGAGCAGCCCCTCGAGCACGCAGAGCGTGGTGTCGAACGACGACCGCTTCGACTCGGGGGCGTCGCAGTTCCAGCCGCCGTCGTCGAGCTGCTCGTCGAGCAGTCGCGCGATGATGCGGTCGCTTCCGGCGCCGAGCACGCCGAAGTAGGCGCCGAGTGAGAGCACGCCGCCGTTGATGCAGGGCTCGACCTCGCCGTGGAAGTAGGGCAGGTCGTCCCACTCGCGCCACTTCACGCCGTCGCGAACCCGGGCGATCGCCGCGCGAACAGGCGGGGCATCCGGATCGATGCCGAACCGGCGCAGCAGATGCAGCGTCCAGGTGACGCTCGTGCGCTCACCGTGCATGCCGTACTCGTCGCCGCCCCAGTAGCCGTCGTCGGGCTGCAGGGCGAGGAGCCGCGCCCCCCAGCCCTCGGTGGCGACGCGACCCCGCTCGGCGGCGACCGCCTCGGCCGGCTCGTCGAGCAGGTCGCGCATCACCTGCCAGCGGATCGAAGGGTCGGAATCGAGCAGCCACTCGGTGACATCCATGTGCCCATGGTTCCGGATGCGGCCGGCCGACGCCACACTCGGGCGGGGTTCAGGCACGTCGGCGCCGCGCGCCCACGCGCCCCCACGGCTTGAACACCGCGAGGGCCATCGCGACGATCACGGCCGTCGACGACACGATCGGCGGGAACACGAGGGTCGACGGCAGCGTCGGAGCCGTGCCTGCGGCGAGCGAGTCGAGCGCCGCGCCGGAGAGCGCCGACGTGCCCGGTGCCAGCACGAGCACCACGAGCGTGACGAGCACCACGTTCAGCACGAGCTTCGCGAGCACCCACCAGTACCGCACGAGCCCGTACTTGGATCCGACGCCGAGCAGCACCCCGGTCACGAGCGTGACGAGGCCGACCGTGATGAGCGGCCAGGTCGCGAACGACGCCACGCTCGCCGCCGCGGCGGCGGACTGCACGGCGCTCGCCGTGAAAGCCGTGAAGACGAGCACACCGAGCACGAGGTCGAGGCCCAGCCAGGCTCCGGCCGCCGCGATATGGGTGAGCAGCACGACCTTGCGAATGCGCGGCGAGAGCCGAAGGCGAATGGATGCCGGCGGCATCGGCCGTCGCTCGGTTCGTGCCCTTGCTCCAGTGGCGGCTGACATGGTCGCTCCCTCTCGTGGGTGCTTCTCGACCAGCATTCACGGCGGATGCGCCGAGGGCATCCGCGCGGGGGAGGCATCCGTCGTACTCCCGACGGCGTACGCGACCGTTCACTGCGTTGAACGCGCGGCTCGCGCCGCCGCGTCGTCGCTACGCGCGCAGGTCGACGCCCTTCGTCTCCTTCACGAGCGAGACGCCGACGAGCGAGACGACCGCGGCGACGGCGATGTAGACGCCGATCATCCACGACTTGCCGGTGGCCCCGAGCAGCGCCTCGGCGATCATCGGGGCGAACGCGCCGCCGAGGATCGCGCCGAGCGCGTAGCCGATCGAGACGCCCGAGTAGCGCACGTTCGCGGGGAACATCTCGGCGTAGAGCGACGCCTGCGGGCCGTACGACAGGCCGAGGCCGAAGGTCATCACGAACAGCGCGACGAAGTACCAGACGATGTCGGCAGTGTCGATGAGGAACCACATCGGCACGGCCCACAGTGCGAGGAACGTGTAGCCGATCTGGAAGGTGCGCACCCGGCCGAGCCGGTCGGAGATGCGGCCGCCCCACAACGTGAACACCAGCCAGCCGAACGAGGCGAGGGTCGTGGCGAGCAACACCGTGGGTCGGTCCATCTCGAGCACGGTGACGGCGTAGGTCGCGAAGAACGCGATGAGCAGGTAACCCGCCGCGTTGTTGCCGATGAAGATGATCGCGGTGAGCAGCACCGAACGCTTGTGCGTCTTCAGGAGCTCGCGCAGCGGAGCTGAAGACTCCTTGCGGCGGCGCTGCAGGTCTTCGAAGACCGGGCTCTCCTCGACCGAGCGGCGGATCAGGTAGCCCACGGCGATCAGCACGATCGAGAGGAGGAACGGGATACGCCAGCCCCAGGCGATGAAGGCTTTCGGGCGACATGTTCGAGGTGAGCAGCCACAGCGTGGAGGTGGCGAGGATCATGCCGATCGGCACGCCGATCTGGGGGAACGCGCCGAAGAAGCCCCGACGGTTCGTCGGGGCGTGCTCGACGGCCATGAGCGCCGCGCCGCCCCACTCGCCGCCCGCTGAGAAGCCCTGCAGGATGCGGAGCAGGATCAGCAGGATCGGAGCCGCGATGCCGATCTGCGCGTACGTCGGCAGCAGACCGATGAGCGAGGTCGACAGGCCCATGAGCATGAGCGTGAAGACGAGCATCTTCTTGCGTCCGAGCCGGTCGCCGAGGTAGCCGGCCACGATGGCGCCGAGCGGGCGGAACAGGAACGAGATGCCGATCGTCGCGAACGCGAGGACCTGGGCCAGGGTGGCGTTCGACTCCGCGACGGGAGCGAGGAAGAGGGGCGCGAGCACGAGGCCGGCCGCCTGCGCGTAGATGAAGAAGTCGTACCACTCGATCGAGGTTCCGACGAGGGTGCTGGCGAGCACCTTGCGCTCTTCGGCGGGCATGCGCCCGGTGCGTTCTGCTTCTGTGGGGGTGACTGTCGACATGCGAACTCCGTTGTTCTCGCGTGGTCTTCGGTGGGGGTGCAATTACTGAACGATTGGTCGGTCAGAAAATCCGAGAATACCGCATCACCCGCCGGCACTGAAAGCCGTGTGCGATGAACGGCCGCCCTGCTGCGCCGAGCGGCGCCGTCGTCGTGACGGACGCCGAAATAGAATGGGCCGGATGACCCACGCGTCGACCTTCCCCGGCGGGACCGCCGTTTCATGGCTCGACGTCTACGACACCGAGTCGATCGACGGGCTGCGAGGTGGCACGCCGCACCTGCACCTCGTCTCACCCGAGTGCTACGTGGTGGTCGCCGGGCGCGGACGGCTGCAGACGCTCATTGCCGCAGGCGTGGCCGAGACGCCCCTTGCGCCCGGCACCGTCGCGTGGTTCACGCCGGGCACCGTGCACCGGGCGGTGAACGACGGCGAGCTGCGGGTGCTCGTGCTCATGGCGAACTCGGGCCTTCCCGAGGCGGGTGACGCGGTGATGACGTTCCCGCCCGAGCACCTCGTCGATGCGGCGACGTACCGCGCTGCGGCGCAACTGCCCGACCGCGAGACCGAGGCCGAGCGGCAGGCCGACGCCGATCGGCGACGCGATCTCGCGGTGCAGGGCTTCCTCGACCTTCGATCAGCGATGGAACGCGGCGCCGCGGCGCCGCTCGAACGGCTCTACGCGGCAGCCGCGCGCATCGTACAACCGCTCGTGCCCGGGTGGGAGCCGATCTGGAATGAGGTCGTCGGCGAGCAGGCCGAGCGCACCCGTGCGACCCTGCCGGCGCTGGCGAACGGCGACTGGAGCAGCTTGCTCGCCTCGGCCGTCTTCGAGGCCGACGCGAACCCGGGCGAGCGGCGGTTCGGCATGTGCGGCCGGCTCAGCACGTACCGGCTCGGGGCGTAGGGCGGCCTGCGGCGTCGGCCGGTCAGCGCTCTTCCGGGTCGAGACCCTGGGCGGCGCGCCCGCCGTCGACGGGCAGCACCGCACCGTTGACGAACGACGCGGCGTCGGAGAGCAGGAAGCTCACCGTGTTCGCCACCTCCTCGGCCTCGCCGGGGCGGCCGAGTGGGTGCAGGTGGGCGATCTGACGTTCCATCGCGGCACGCGAGGCGACATCGAGCCCCTCCACGTGGCGGACGTAGCGTTCGGTCACGATGGAGCCCAAGGCGACGGCGTTCGTGCGGATGCCGCGCGGCCCGTAGTCGACGGCCATCGCCCGGGTGAGTCCCTCGATCGCCGCCTTGGCCACGGCATACGGAAGCGCGCCGCGCACCGCCCGCTGCGCCTGGTGCGACGAGACGTTGACGATCGACCCGCGAGCCCCGGTGCGGAGGAACTCGTCGAGGGCGGCGGATGCCCCTGCCACCGTCGGTCGCAGGATCGCGTCGACGATGTCGAGCACGCCGGCGCTCCCCGCCTCGTGCAGCCACGCGTCGCGGAAGACCGCGGCGTTGTTCACCCAGCCGCGCAGCTCGCCGAGTTCGCGGGCCTGCTCGATCGCGGCCGACAGCACTTCCGCGTCGCCGGCATCGCCGACGATCCCGGCGCCGCGCGGGCCGCCATCGGATGCCGCGTGGTCGAGCCATCCGGCCGGCGCGACGTCGATGACGACGACCCCGTCGCCGCTGCGCAGCAGCGCCTCGGCGATGCTGCGCCCGACCCCGCCGGACGCGCCGGTCACGACGTGCACCGCCCGACGCTGCTCCATGCACTCCATGCTAGGTCGGTACGGCGTTCGCCGGGCAGCTGTTCTCGTGCACCGCGGTCAGCCCAGGTCGAGGCGCATGAGCACGCGCGGGAACCCGTTCAGCACCGACTCGGTGTCGGCCGCCTTCGTGAACCCAGCCCGCTCGAAGAGCTTGCGCGTGCCGACGTAGGCCATCGTGAGGTCGACCTTCTCACCCTTGTTGTCGACCGGATAGCCCTCGATTGCGGGTGCACCATGATCGCGGGCGAACACGACCGCGCCCTCGAGCAGGTGATGCGAGATGCCCTTGCCTCGATGGCCGGGTCGCACGCGGATGCACCACACCGACCACACGTCGAGGTCGTCGACGTGCGGGATCTTGCGGTTGCGCGCGAAGCTCGTGTCGGAACGCGGGTGCACACCGGCCCAGCCCACGACCTCGTCGCCGTCGTACGCAAGCACCCCGGGCGGTGGGTCTTGCCGGCACAGCTTCTGCACGAGCTCACCGCGAGCCGGGCCCTGCAGTGCGAGGTTCTCCTTCGACGGGATGCGGTAGCTGAGACACCAGCAGACGTTCGCATCGGGCCGCTTCGGCCCGACCATCGCCTTCACGTCGACGAACACCGACGCCGGACGCACCTCGATCGCCATATCACTCACCCTGCCACCGGCCTCCGACAGCGGCAACGGCGTGCCCTCGCTACGCTGACCACGTGGCAGACGACCTCCCGCTCCTCGACCTCGCGGGGCTGAGCGCCGCGAGCGAGCGGCTCTACGTGCATGTGCTCATGAACGGACGCGCGAGCGTCGCCGCGATCGCCGAGCAGTTCGAGCTCGACGAGGCCGTCGCGTTCGAGCGACTCGAGAACCTCCGGCAGCTCGGACTGGTGTCGCGTCTCGAGGGCGAGCCGCCGGAGTACGCGGCAGTCGATCCGCGGTATGCCCTGAGGGCGATCATCGATCGGCTCAGCGACCAGGCGCTCCGCATCCGCGAGGCCATCCCGATGCTCGTCGAGTACTTCGACGCGGCGACGCCCGGCGACACCGCTTCGCATCAGACAGTGGTGCTGACAGATCCCGACACGGTCGCCGGCTGGTACGCGAGGCTGCAGCATCAGGCGAGACGCGAGTTCCTCGCGTTCGACCGGCCACCCTACGTCTCTGCATCGTTCGACCCGTTCGAGGCATCAGTGCTCGCTCGCGGCGTCGATTGGCGCGCCGTCTACACGATCGAGAGCTTCGACCAGGGAGCGACGTGGGAAGAGGTCGAACGCCTCGCCGAGCAGGGCGAGCAGTCGCGCATCACCGACGACCTTCCGGTGAAGCTCGCGATCGTCGACGGTGAGATCGCGCTCGTGTCGCTGAGCCTCGAGCCGGGCCGCATCGATGCCCTCATCACGCACGCGCCGCCACTCGTGCACGCCCTCCGCGAGCTCTTCGAGTTCCACTGGACCCGCGCGATGCCGTTGCCCGAGGCGAAGGAACACGTCGCAGGCGGAGCATCCGACCTCGCGATCGCCGAGGAGTTCGGCAGGCGTCCCTCGCTCGAGGAGCGCTCGATCCTCACGCTCATGGCCGTCGGAATGAAAGACGACGCCATTGCCAGGCAGCTCGGGATGTCGCCTCGCACGCTTCGTCGGCGCAGCCAGGAGCTGCTCGCCGAACTCGGTGCCGGCAACCGGTTCCAGGCGGGTGTCGCGGCTGCGAGGCGTCGCTGGCTCTGAGTTCGAGCTGCCCGTGTAACAGTCACGTTTCGTGCGGTGGCCTCCCCCGGTCGTTGGCCGATATCGGCCAACGATGCGTGGTTCGGCTCGCACACAATGGGACGATCGTCGGCCGTCGAACGGCATGACACCCCCGGCATCCGTTCCCAGCAAGGATCCTCGTGACCACACGCACCCGCTCCGCCATCGTGACGAGAGGGCGTCGCTCGACTGCGACCCTCGCCGCCACGCTCCTGTTCCTCACGCTCGGCACCGCTTTTTCACCCGCGGCGACAGCTGACGACACTCCCACTCCCAACACGCCTGCGCCGACGGCCGCGTCCGCGTCGAAGGACGAGGCCGCGTTCGAGGATGGGCGCTATATCGTCACCCTCCGCGACGAGGCCGTCGCCACGTACGGCGGCGGCACGGGCTCGTTCTCGGCGACACGCGCGCCCGAGGGGGAGGAGCTCGCAGCTCGCTCGAAGCGAGCGGTCGCCTATGCCGACCACCTGGGTGACGAGCAGGCAGCGGTGGCCGAATCCGTCGGTGCCGACATCATCAGCTCCTACACGCTCGCGACCAACGGGTTCAGCAGCACACTGACCGCCGACCAGGCGGCTGCGCTCGCGGCAGACTCGCGGGTCCTCGCCGTCGTCACGGACGAGCTCCTGCACCTGCACGCGGCGGTGCCCTCGACCGAGTTCCTCGGTCTGAGTGGCGATGGCGGCGTGTGGAACGCGACGGGCGGCGTCGACTCGGCCGGCGAGGGCGTCGTGGTCGGCATCATCGACTCGGGCGTCGCACCCGAGAACCCGTCGTTCGCGGGCGAGCCGCTCGGCGATGCACCCGGGGGCGAACCGTATCGCGACGGCGAGTCGATCGTCTTCGACAAGGCGGATGGCGCCCGGTTCCGCGGCGCCTGCGTCACCGGCCAGCAGTTCACCGCCGACGACTGCTCGACGAAGCTCATCGGCGCACGCTACTTCCTCGACAACTTCCAGGAGGAGTCGATCGGCGCCGACCGCGCCGAGTACGTCTCGCCCCGCGACGGCAACGGCCACGGCTCGCACACTGCGAGCACCGCGGCCGGCAACCACGGTGTGTCGGCGAGCGTCGCCGGGCGCGAACTCGGCGAGATCTCAGGCGTCGCGCCCGCCGCGAAGATCGCGGTGTACAAGGCCTGCTGGTCGGGTCCGACACCGCAGGACGACGGATGCGCCACCGGCGACCTCCTCGCAGCGATCGACGCCGCGGTGCTCGACGGCGTCGACGTGATCAACTACTCGATCGGCGCGGGCGCCGCGTTCACGACCGTCTCCCTCACCGACCAGGCGTTCCTGCGCGCCGCGGCCGCGGGCATCTTCGTGGCCGCCTCCGCCGGCAACGACGGACCAGATGCCTCCACCGCCGACAACGCGGCCCCATGGATCACGACGGTCGCGGCATCCACGATCCCGAGCTACGAGGCGAGCGTTCGCCTCGGTGACGGCCGCACCTTCCTCGGCGGGTCGATCACAGTGCCGGCCGGCGGGTCGCTCGAGGGGCCGCTCCTCGCGGCGTCCGCGATCGGTGTCGCGGGCGCCGAGGAGCCGCGGCTCTGCGGGCCGGGCACGCTCGACCCCGCCCGGGCGGCCGGCACCATCGTGCTCTGCGAGCGAGGCGTGGTCGATCGCGTGGCGAAGTCGGCGGAGGTCGCGCGCGTCGGCGGCATCGGCATGGTGCTCGTCAACCCCGGACCCAACTCGATCGACCTCGACGACCACACGGTTCCCACGGTGCACCTCGACGGCGCCGCGTACGAGGCAGTCGGCGGCTACGCCGCGACGGCCGGCGCGAGCGTGACGCTCGAAGACGGCAACACGACCGGCGGGGCATCCGCTCCGACGCCGCAGGTGGCGGGCTTCTCGTCGCGCGGACCGATCCTCGCCGACGGCGGCGACGTGCTGAAGCCCGACGTGGCCGCGCCCGGCGTCGCGATCCTCGCGGATGCGGCGAACGCCGAGGGTGATGACCCGCGCTTCCAACTCCTGTCGGGCACCTCGATGGCCTCGCCGCACGTTGCCGGGCTCGCAGCGCTGTACCTTGGCGAACGCCCGAACGCATCGCCGTCGGAGGTCAAGTCGGCGCTCATGACGACCGCGTACGACACCGTCGACGGCGCCGGCGAGCCGGTCGACGACCCCTTCCTCCAGGGCGCAGGCCACGTCGACCCGACGCGGTACTTCGAGCCCGGATTCCTCTACCTCAACGACCTCGACGACTGGTACGGCTACGTCCAGGGCCTCGGCTTCGTGGATGTGGGCGTGGAACCCGTCGATCCCTCGAACCTCAACCTCGCGTCCATCTCGGTGGGTGCCCTCGCCGGCGTCGAGACGATCACCCGCACCGTCACGGCGACCGCGCCCGGTCACTACGAGGTGCAGCCGGTCGACTTGCCGGGGGTCGAGGTGAGTGTCGCGCCAGCGATGCTCGACTTCGCAGCCGCGGGCGATGAGCTGGCGTACACGGTGACCTTCCGGCGAACGGATGCCCCGCTCGACGCGTTCACCACCGGCACGCTCCGCTGGGCCGGGGCCGACGGCACCGTCACGACGCCGCTCGCGGTGCGGCCGGTCGTGCTCAGCGTTCCGTCTGATGCCGCCGGATCGGGTGTCGACGGCTCGCTCGAGATCCCGGTCTCTGCGGGCGACACGCTCGATGTTCCGATCGCGGTCGACGGCCTCGTCGAATGTCACGTCCTGCGGGGTCGCGGAACGGAAGGCGGCGCGCGCGACCGCCATGTGATCGAGGTCCCCGACGGCACGACGTACGCGCGCTTCGACCTCGACGCGGCCGATGACACCGCCGACCTCGACCTGCGCCTCTACCAGCTCGACCCGTACGGCAGCAGCTGGCTCAGCCGCGAGGCGACGACGCCGAACGCCGACGAGCAGATCGTCATGCCGCTGCCCTCGAGCGGTCGCTACGTCGTGGAGGTCGACTTCTTCGCGGGCGCCGGCGACCTCGACTACGAGCTGATCGGGTTCTTCCTCGGTGGTGAAGCGAATGTCGGCGACTTCAGTGCCGATCCGGCCGTGCTGCCGATGAGACTCGGCGAAGCGGCATCCGTCGCCGTGTCATGGTCGGGTCTCGCGCCCGGTTCCCGGTACCTCGGCCGGGTGCACTTCGGCGACACCACGCGCGTCACGAACGTCGTCGTCTCGACGCCCGGCCAGCCGGCCGGGGGTGACGAGGAGCTCGCGGTGACGGTCGCCCCCCAGTGGGTGCGACCGGGCAAGTCGTTCAGCATCGAAGCGGTCGGGCTCGCTCCCGCAGGCGATTACACGATCTCCCTCGACGGCGAGTCGTTCGCGGCCGGCCGTGCCGCGAACGACGGCGAGGTCTCGCGCTACCTGAGCGTGCCGGCGGATGCCGCGGAGGGTACGCACCTCGTGCGGATCGAGGCCGACGGCGGTCATGCAGAGGCCGAGTTGCACGTCGCGAACCTCATCATCTACGACCTCTGGGAGTTCGTCGACTACGGCGCCGACGGCAGCGCGACCGCGGGGGCCGAGATCACGTTCGGCGGCATCGGCCCGGTTCGTGTTGTGATCGAGAGCGCGGGCGGGGCGATCGCACTCGACGAGACCCTCGAGCTGTCGGTCGACCCGATGTTCGAGGCCGACAGTCGGAGGTCGTCGGCCGCGCCGGTCGTGCCCGGCGACTACACGGCGCGAGTCTGGGCGATCGCAGGCGACGGCTCGCAGACCCAGCAGGGCGAGTACGCCTTCACCGTCGCCGAGACCGAACCGGACGCGGTGACGATGACGCAGAACCCCGACAACGAGAACGCGATGGACCTCATCTACGAGAACACCACCGGCGACGTCAGCCAGGCGACGATGCGCTACAAGATGTGCTCGGGGCCGCTCGTCTTCGCGACCGTCTGGATCGACCAACCGGTCATCACCGGCACGTTCGACATGACAGCGATGACGGGCGTCGAGTTCCTGCTCGACGGCGAAGCGCTCGGCGCCTACGCGAACCACGGGTCGGAGCGCTGCGTGAGCGAGCCGAAGATTTCGAACGACTTCTGGGCGACCATGTCGGCGACGGATGCCTCGTCGACGCTGGGCGCGGAGGGCGCCACGGCAGCGGAGAACGCGGAGGCCGATGCGACCGCCGCGGCGACGCCGATCACCCTTACCGCGAGCAACCGGTACCCCGCCTACAGCCGGGGATTCGACTTCTCGGTCGGTCACGGGTGGGACATCTACCAGGGCAGGTTCCACCGGGAGGAGGTGCCGCACGACCAGGTGCTCGAGCCCGGCCCGGTCGAGTCGCGAACCATCCAGGTCGAGGAGGATGCCGCATTCTGGGTGCGCGCCAAGTACGAGGTGCTCACGCCCGACATCCACATCTCGGCGCATCGCGTGATCTTCACGACTCCGGTCTCGCTGGCGCAATTGGCGCCGGTCGAGGATGAGGAGCCCGGTGGGCCGACGGATCCGGGCAACGGCGGGTCGGGTGGCGGAGCGCCGGGATCGCCGTCGGCGCCCGCGGCAGGCGGCGGGTCGGGCCTGGCGCACACCGGCGTGGAGCTCGGCAGCGTCGTCGCGATCGCGGCCCTCGTGGCGGTGCTCGGCGGAATGCTGGTGGTGGCCGGGACCCGGCGTCGCCGCGGAGGACGCATCTAGCCGAGCGGCACGCCGGGCGGCGGTCGGCACGACACAATCGTGCGGCCGTCGCCCTGCGCCGTCGTCTCTCGCGGTGGCATCCCCGGAGTCGCGGCGGCCCTTGTGAGCGGCGCCCTTGTGAGCGGCGCCGACCTGCGGGAGGGTGGCGAGAGCGATGAGAGGCGGCCATGGTGAGGACAGGAAGCCAACCGATCGAACGTGTGCGTGTCGCGCGGCTGGAACGCGGTGGACAGGAGCCGCCCCCTCGGACATGGCCGGCTGTCGTGGAGGCGATCGCGAGATGAACGGCCCGGAGCCCGCGCCGATGGTCCTGTTCTGGCGTCGCACCGACCTGCGCGGCCTGGAGCGGCTGGCGTTGACCGTGTCCGGCGACGGGATCGTCGCCGAGTCCACGGTGCTCTGCCTCGAAGACGGCGGGTTCCGGCTCGACTACCGCTGGAGGCTCACGCACGGCTGGAGGGCCCTCTCGCTCGGGGTCGAGCGCTGGGGTGCGGGAGTGCATCGCCGGCTGGTGCTCGTGCGCTCGGGCGACGGATGGCTCGTCGACGGCACACTCCGACCCGACCTCGATGGGGCGGAGGAACCCGATCTCTCGGTGACGCCCTTCTGCAACACGTTTCCGATCCGGCGCACGCCGTCGGCGGCCGGCTCGAATCTCACGCTCGACACCTGCTACGTCGACGCCGCCGAGATGACCGTGAAGCGCTCCCGGCAGCGGTACGACCGCCTTGGGCCGAACCGGCTGCGGTACGTCGACCTCGGCGTCGCGGCCGGGTTCGAGGCAGATCTCGAGGTCGACGATGAGGGGCTCGTGCTGCGGTACGAGCACCTGTTCGAGCGCGTGGAGCCCGCCCCGTAACCTCGCTGCACGGCTGGCTACAGTCGAGCTATGCACGCAGAGGCGGCGCCGATGGTCGCGATTCCCGCAGGCGCGATCAAATTGCGCGACGCCCGATCGGGTTCCTCGCGTGTGGTCGAGCTGCGCGCGTTCGAGCTCGGGCGCACGCCCGTCACGCGACGCGAGTACGAGGCCGTGCGCGACCGGGGCGCGGCGGGCGCAGCCGACCGAGCGGGCGAGACGGAACCGGCAGCGGATGCCCCGGCGCATCCGGTGACCTGGTTCGACGCGGTGGGGTGGTGCAACGCGGCATCCGCTGCCGAGGGCCTGACGCCCGCATACGCGATCGACGGTCGCGACGTCGCCTGGGAGGTCGGCGCCGACGGCTACCGCCTGCCGACCGAGGCCGAGTGGGAGCGCGCGTGCCGGGCGGGGACGACCGCTCCCACCTACGGGCCCGTGCGCGAGATCGCCTGGTCGGCGCTCGACGAGGTCGACGGCCCGCAGCCGGTCGGGGGGAAGGCGGCGAACGCGTTCGGCGTGTTCGACCTGCTCGGCAACGTGTGGGAATGGTGCTGGGACTACGCCGACACCGCACGCTACGGCGACTACCGGAGCCTGCGCGGCGGCGGGTGGGCCGATCGCGAGTGGAGCGTCCGGGCGTCGGTGCGGCGGGGCAGCGCGCCCGATGCGGTGCTCGAGGACGTCGGGTTCCGGGTCGCCCGCGGACCCGTCGGCGAGCAGGGCGCGGATGCCGCGCAGGGCTGGTCGGCGGCATCCGACCGCCTGCGGGCCGACGTTCGCGGACCGCGTCCGATCGGATGGACCCCGCTGCACTGAGCCCGGAGCGCTCCAGCGCGACTCGGCGCACGTTGCTCGCGCCGGCGCACCGAGGACGTTGCGCCGCCGCGAGAAACCTGCGCCCGACGCGACGTACACGGAATCGCACGCCCGCTCGCCCGGTTGCACCCACCATGAGAGCTATCGTCTACAGCCGCACGGGAGACTCGTCCGTGCTCGAACTGTCGGAGCGGGAGATC
The DNA here is from genome assembly GCF_030817175.1 of Agromyces ramosus. Taxonomy (NCBI): domain Bacteria; kingdom Bacillati; phylum Actinomycetota; class Actinomycetes; order Micrococcales; family Microbacteriaceae; genus Agromyces; species Agromyces ramosus. The sequence continues at coordinate 2,643,535 of NZ_JAUSYY010000001.1, forward strand.
GCGGAGCCGGGGCCCGGTGAGCTGCGCGTGCGGGTCGTCGTCTCGGGCGTGAACCCGACCGACTGGAAGGCGCGGCGCGGGTCGGGCACCGCGGCAACGACCGCCCTGAGCGTGCCGAACCAGGACGGCGCCGGCGTGGTCGACGCGGTGGGCGAGGGCGTCACCGGTTTCGCGGTCGGCGACCGCGTGTGGCTGGCGATCTCGGGCTGGAAGCGTCCGGCGTCGGGCACCGCGCAGGAGGTCACGATCACGCTCGCCGAACGGGCGTTCCCGCTGCCCGACGAAGTGTCGTTCGATGCCGGCGCGAACCTCGGCGTGCCGGCGGTCACGGCGTATCGCGCGCTCACGGTGTCGGAGGACGGCCCCGCTCGCCTGCACCCGGGCGCGCTCGGGGGCAGGACCGTGCTCGTCGCCGGGGGCGCGGGCGCGGTCGGGCACGCGGCGATCCAGCTCGCCCGCTGGGCAGGCGCGACGGTGATCACCACGGTGAGCGGCGACGAGAAGGCGGCGCTCGCGACGGCCGCCGGCGCCCACCACGTCGTGCGCTATCGGGACGCGGATGCCGCGCAACAGATCCGGGCGATCGCACGCGACGGCGTCGACATCGTGGTCGAGGTGGCCGCGGGCGCGAACGCCGAGCTCGACCAGGCCATCACCCATGAACGCTCGACGATCGCGAGCTACGGCAACGACGGCGACGTGCCGCTGACCATCGACTTCGGACCGGCGATTTTCAAGAACCTGCGGTACCAGTTCGTGCTGATCTACACGATGGGCGCTGAGGCCTGGGCGGCGGCCGGTGAGGACGTCACCGCTGCGGCGCGCGACGGTGCCCTCGCGATCGGTGCCGGGGCGGGCCTGCCGTTGCATCGGTACGCGCTCGAGCAGACCGCGGCCGCCCACGATGCCGTCGAGGGTGGCGTGGTCGGCAAGGTGCTCATCGACGTCGCGCCGCAGTGACGACCTCGGGGTCGCCTGCGCCTCAACGGATGCCGCCGCCACTAGCACGGCACACCCGGCTCGGGCATCCCCCTGCCGCAAGCGCGCGGCACCGCGTACGTTGGCGAGCATGACGTCTGAGACGCCCCTGCATGAATCGACCGACCACGCACGACGAGCCGCACTGATCTACAACCCCGTGAAGGTCGAGCCCGGCGAGCTGAGGCCCATCGTCGAAGCGGCCGAGCAGGAGGCCGGCTGGGGCCCGACGCTCTGGCTCGAGACGACCGAGGAGGATCCGGGTACCGGGCAGGCGGAGGAAGCGCTGAGCGCCGGCGTGGCGGTGGTGATCGCCGCGGGCGGCGATGGCACGGTGCGGGTCGTCGCCGAGGTGCTGCGGGGATCGGGAGTCCCGCTGGCGCTCCTGCCGTCGGGCACCGGCAACCTGCTCGCCCGCAATCTCGATCTCACGCTCGACGACGCCGAGCACTCGCTGCGCAGCGCCTTCGCCGGTGAGAATCGCCCGATCGACATGGCTGTCATCGACATCCGCGATGGGGTCGGCGGCTCGCGGCGGCACGCCTATCTCGTCATGGCGGGCTTGGGGCTCGATGCCAAGATGCTCGCCAACACCGACGACGAGCTCAAGGCGAAGGCCGGGTGGCTCGCCTACGTGAAGGCGATCGGGGTCGCGCTCCGCGACAAGAACCAGTTGCGTCTGCGCTTCAAGCTCGACAACGGGGGCACCCGCAGGATGCGCGCCCACACGATCATGATCGGCAATTGCGGATCATTGCCGGCGAACATTCTGCTGCTGCCCGAGGCGGCGGTCGACGACGGCGAGTTCGACATCGTCGTGCTGCGCCCCGAGGGGTTCGTCGGGTGGCTGCAGATCACGGTCAAGATCTTCTGGGAGAACGGGGTACTCCGGCGCACCACCGCGGGCCGCAAGCTCATGGGCGCGACCAAGGAGGTGCGCGCGCTCAACTACCTGCGGGGCAGGGAGCTCATCGTCTCGCTCAGCAGGCCCGAGCAGATCCAGCTCGACGGCGACGGGTTCGGGGTGGCGCAGTCGTTCAAGACGTGGGTCGACCCGCGGTCGTTGCTCGTGCGGGTGCCCGCCGAGGAATGACGGCTACGGCTCGGGCTCGCCCCGCACGACCTCGAGCTCGAGCCAGCGCGCGAGCTCACGGATCTCCTCGTCGACACCATGACGGATGCCGCGGTCGAACGGCTCGTCTTCGTGGATCGCGTGCACCGTGAGGACGCCGGCCTTGCGGTCGGCCTTCGCGTCGAGCTTTCCGACGAGGCGGTCGCCGTGCAGGATCGGCAGCGCGAAGTAGCCCCACCGTCGCTTCGCCGCTGGCTTGTACATCTCGAGGGTGTACTCGAAGTCGAAGAGCTGCTGCGCACGCACGCGGTCGTAGACGAGCCGGTCGAACGGTGAGAGCAGCGCGGTGCGGCCGGCGAACGGCGTGCTGCGAGGGAGTTCGAGCTCCCGTTCGAGCGTGGCCGGGTCGACGCGCCAGACGCCCGGCACGCCCTCGACGACTGCGGCCTCACCCGCCTGCCCCACGTCGACCGGTTCGAGCGGCATGGCCGTGCTCTTCTCGCGGGCGATGCCGAGCGCCGTGAGCCGGCGTTCGTTGCGCACCGTGTGCGCTTCGTCGGCTGGCAGCGCGGGCGGATGCCGCGGGTAGACGCGCTCGGCGAGGGTCCAGAGTCGTTCGCGACCGCGTCGGGCGGCGATCGCGATCTCACCGCGCATGGCGAGGAACTCGAGCATCTGGCCGACGTTGCGGTTGTGCGTCCAGCCGGTGGATTGCCACGACACGATGCTCGTGTCGGGGAGGTCGCGCGAGCGCAGCGGCTCGGGCGACTCCGCGAGCAGGTTCAGGATGTCGCGGCGGAACGCGTCGTTCTGCTCGAGCCACTCGCGTGACCTCGACCACGTCGGCCAGGCCGCCATGTCGGCGCGGTAGAGCGCGAGGTCTTCGATCGGGCGGATCAGCGCGTCGTACTCGAACAGGGGTTCGCTGCCGCTCGAGCGCGTGCACGAGATCGGCCGGCCGGTACGCCGAGCCGAGACGGCTCCAGGCCACCAGGTCGGCGTTCGGCGCGATCGCCGCGGTGGGGTCGACCTGCAGCAGGGTGAGGTGCCGCACCATGTCGACGAGCTCGACGGGCCGGTTGGCGTCGAGCAATTGAGCGCGGATCGCGATGCGCCGCGCGGTGGCGCGATCGAGCCGGTGAGGTTCCACGCGCGTCACGCTACCCGGTGCCGCCGACACGTCGCCGCAGGGCGGAGGGGAGAGCGGGTGAGGAGCTACGCCTCGGGGATCGCCAGACTGAACGCGTCGGTCGTGATATCGGCGGGCTCAGGGCCGCCGCGCACGCCGGTGTCGAGCCGGTCGATCGCCTCGAGCTCCGCCCCGGCGAGCTCGAAGTCGAACACGTCGAAGTTCTCGGCGATGCGTTCGGGGCGCGCCGACTTCGGGATGGCGGATCGGCCGTGCTGCAGCTGCCAGCGCAGCATCACCTGCGCGGGCGTCTTGCGATGGTTCACGGCGATGCCGCCGATCACGTCGTCGTCGAGCGTGCTCGAGCCCCCGCTCCGGTAGAACGTGATGCCGCCGATCGGCGACCACGCCTGCGTCACGATGCCATGCTCCGCGTTCGCGGCCCTGACCTCGGGCTGCGAGAAGTACGGGTGCACCTCGACCTGGTTCACGGCCGGCACCACCGACGTCCGCTCGAGGAGCGAGGTGAGGTGGTCGGGCATGAAGTTGCTCACGCCGATCGCGCGCACCCGCCCATCGGCGAGGAGGGTCTCGAGCCCGCGGTACGCCTCGACCGTCCGGTCGAACTGCTTCGGCGTGGGCTGGTGCAGGATGAGCAGGTCGAGCACGTCGACGCCCAGCTTGCGCGTGCTCTTCTCGAACGCGTGCAACGTCTCGTCGTAGCCGTAATCGCTGATCCACACCTTCGTCTCGATGAAGACCTCCGACCGGTCGAGGCCCGACTGCCGAATCGCTTCGCCGACGCCGCGTTCGTTGAGGTACGCGGCCGCGGTGTCGATGTGGCGGTATCCGACGCGGAGGGCGGATGCCACGGCATCGGCGGTCTCGTCGGGCGGCGTCCGGTATACGCCGAAGCCGAGGGCGGGCATCGTGATTCCGTTGTTGAGCGTGAGCGTCTGTGTCATCAGCTCGACGCTACGCGTGCTCACCCCGACGAGGGCGGCCCGGTCAGGGCATGTCAGATCTGACTGCGGTCACCCGGGACATCGTCGCCCTTGTCGAGGACGCGCGAGTGCGCAAGAGTGACGGCATGCACGTCACCGGGTTCCTCACTCCCGACGAGTTCTGGGCCGTCGTCGACCGCGGCGACGACGAGGTGCGGCGTTCCTTCGCGGAGCGACCGGTCTACGCCGTGCGGGGATGGCCGGGGCGCGCCATGATCTCGGAGTGGTCGTTCGGCGGTGGCAGCGGCATCCGCTCGATCGCGTTCCTTCCTGCAGGCTGGAACGGCGCCGATTACTCGGCTGACGAGGCGAAGCCGCGCGTCGACGTGCTCGTCGATCTCACCGAACCCCGACAGATGGTCGCTGAACGCATTGCGCAGGGCATCCTCGCGCGCAGCGGCACGCCACCGACGCTGCCGATGCCCGATGCGCCGGCCCCCGACGCGATCATCGAGCTCGAGGTCGACGGCATCGGCGAGCCGTTCGAGATGTGGTCGGATGACGCGGGCGAACGAGCGGCCGGTCGTATCGGTGGCGTCACCGTCGTGCTGGAGACCGTCGATCACCCGATCGCGGACATCGCGCTCGAACGCGTCACCGACCTCGAGCGATTCATCGCCGAGCGGCGACGCTGGATCCGGGCTCAGCGCGGCGAGGACTGACGCGCCGCCCGCTAGTGCTGCTCCACCCCGGAGAAGAACGCGGCGGTGCGGTCTGCCGAGGCGCGAGCGGACTCCTCGGGTTCGCCCGCCGCGATGGCGGCATCGCCCCACACCGCTGCGGAGGCGCGGATGAACGCGAGTCCCTCCTCAGACGTCGCCCATTCGGTGGTCTCGAGGGGCGCGTCGGTGTCGAACGCGAGGTGGGCCGCGAGCCCGAGCAGGGCGCCGTCCCAGCCGACACCCGTCGCACCGGGGCCGAACTGGTCGTAGAACTCGTAGGGCACGTCGCCGGAGTGCTGCAGCGTGAGGCGGGTGCCGTCGCCCTCGGGGGTGAGCGTGACGCTCAGCTCGCTCGTGCCGCCGCCGAACTCCCACGTGGCGGAGAAGCCGGTGGGGGCGTCGCACGTGAGGATGGTGCCGCTCGCGTTGCCCTCGACCGCGTACGTGCCGCCGAGCCGGAAGTCGCCGCTGACGGTGCCGAACCAGCGGGCGAGGCGCTGCTGGTCGACGATCGCGTTCCAGAGGTCGTCGACGTCGGTGCGGTAGACGTGGCTGACCGTCAGCACGCTGGCAGCTGCGGCATCCTGCTTGTCGATGGTCACCGATCGGTGCGCCTCGGTGAGCACCCGGTGGGCCTCGGACGTGTAGTCGTTCATTCCTGTTCCTCCTCATCATGGTTCGGGGTCGGTCGCGTCGCCGGTCGTCGTGTGCGCTTGCCGCGGGCGATCTCGGTCTCGAGCGCCGAGAGGCGCGGGCTCCAGTAGCGGCGGAACGGTGTCATCCATTCATCCACCTGCCGCATCCCCTCCGCTTCGAACGAGTAGAGGCGCCTCGGCCCGTCGGCGCGCGATGAGGCGAAGCCGCTGTCGCGAAGCACGCGCAGGTGCTGCGACACCGCCGACTGGGTGATGCCGAACTCGCCGACGACGGCGTCGGTCAGCTCGCCGGCGCTGCGCTCGCCGTCGATGAGCAGCTCGAGCACGCGCCGGCGTACCGGGTCTCCGAGGACATCGAACGCGTGCATGGCCCAATCGTATTAGCACTGACTCATATGAGTCAAGACTAATGCGAGCGACGCATGCCCTCAGGGCGCGTCCCGGTGTTCACCGGGCCGGCGGATCGCCGCGGCACGAGCTGCGACGACCACACGGGAATCGGCTGGCTCAGTTTGCCCTCGATCTGGGAGAGCAGCTCGAGCACCGAGGCACGACCTTGCGCCTCGAAGTCGACGCGCAAGGTCGTGAGGGGCGGGTCGAAGTACGCGGCGTCGGGGATGTCGTCGATGCCGACGACGCTCACGTCGTCGGGCACGCGATAGCCGCGTTCCTTCAGGGCGAGCATCGCGCCGAGGGCCATCTGGTCGTTCGCCGCGACGAACGCGGTGGCTTCGGGAAGCTCGGCGAGCGTCGTGATCGCCTCGTATCCGGATCTCGCCGACCAGTCGCCGGGGAGCACGCCGAGCGAGCGCAGCCCTTGACCCTCGACCGCGGTTTCATAGGCATGGATGCGGTTGCGCGCCGCCGTCCAGTTGGTCGGGCCGGCGATGTGCACGAGGTTGCGGTGCCCGAGGTCGGCGAGGTGCGTGATGAGCGCCGGGAGGCCGACACCGGTGAGCTCCGACGGCTCGCCGCTCACCGCGTCGTCGGCCTCGACGGCGATGAGCGTCGGCACGCGGAACTCCGTCGTCTCGAATGCCCGGGTCATCTCGTCGGTCGACGAGAGCGCGAGCACGCCGGCGAGGTCGTGCTGGGTGATGAGCGCGAGCGACTCCTCGATCGCGCGTGGGTTGCGCACGTCGAGTGAGACCAGGTCGAGCACGTAGCCCGCCTCGCGGGCCGCAGCGCTGGCGCCTTCCGCCACCCGGCTGGGGCCGACGTGCGAGATCTCGTGGGTGAGCGCGCCGATGCGGTGGGAACGCCCCGACTTGAGGCTGCGGGCGGTCAGGTTGGGTCGGTATCCGAGCTCGTCGAGGGCCTGCACGACCTTCTCGCGTGTCTCCGGGCGAATGCCCGTGAAGCCCTTCAGGAAGCGGCTGACCGTCTGGTGCGACACGCCAGCCGCCTGGGCGACGTCGTAGATGGTGGCGGCCTTCATCGGTGCGCCGTTGCGTTCCGATTCGCGCGGCTCAGAATCCGTGCTCATGACGATCCCCTCAGTACGTGGCGCGGGCTCACCACCTCGGGTGGTCGTGAGTGCGTCACGTGATCATTTTCGTCACAGTGTCCAATTGGTGCTTGACAAGGCGATGTTATCGGCAACATTCTGGTTTGGCACGGAATGTTGTCGACAACATTCGCCGCATCGCCCAGTGCACACCACCATCCAGTCCCACAACGGAGTTCGCACAGATGCAGAACCACCAGCCGGTCCAGTCGATGAGCGGACTCCTGTTCGGCGTGGCCTACTACCCCGAGTACCACCTCACCGATCGGGTCGAGCTGGACCTCGACCTGATGCGCGACGCGGGCATCAACGTGATCCGCGTGGGCGAGTCCGTGTGGTCGACGTGGGAGCCCCGCGACGGCGAGTTCGACCTGGAGTGGCTGGCGCCGGTGCTCGACAGCGCCCATCGCCGCGGCATCCGCGTGATTCTCGGAACACCGACGTACGCGGTGCCCCCGTGGCTGCAGGTCGCGCATCCCGAGATCGCCGCCGAGCGGCGCACCGGCGAGCGAATCCCGTGGGGCGCGCGGCAGGAGGTCGACTTCAGCCACCCGGTCTTCCGAACGCACGCCGAGCGGGTCATCCGTGCCGTCATCGAACGCTACGCCGGGCACCCCGCCGTGATCGGCTACCAGGTCGACAACGAGCCGGGCATGGAGCTGTTCCACAACGACCACGTCTTCGAGGGCTTCGTGCAGCGGCTGCGCGAACAGTACGGCGACGTCGAGACGCTCAACCGCGAATGGGGCCTCACGTACTGGTCGCACCGCCTCGGCGACTGGTCGCAGCTGTGGCGGCCCGACGGCAACACCTTCCCGCAGTACGACCTCGCGTGGCGGCGGTATCAGGCCGAGCTCACCACCGAGTTCATCTCGTGGCAGGCCGACCTCGTGCGTGAGTACCGCCGGCCCGGCCAGTTCGTGACGACCTGCCTGCAGTACGGACGGCCGGCGCTCGACGACGAGCGGTTGTCGCGCGCCCTCGACATCACGGCGGGCAATCCCTACTACGGCATGCAAGACCACCTGGATGCCTCGCTCGAGCGGCCGCAGCTCAGTCACTGGACCACGACCGGGGTCGCCGCGCTCTTCCGGCAGGCAGACCGCATGTACGCGTCGAAGCAGGGCCGGTACCTCGTCACCGAGACCAATGCGCAGTCGATCGGCCACTCCGACACGAACTTCCCGCCGTACCCCGGACAACTGAAGCAGGCGGCCTACACCTTCATCTCGCGGGGCGCGGCGATGATCGAGTACTGGCACTGGCACACGCTGCCGTATGGCATCGAGACCTACTGGGGCGGCGTGCTGCCGCACAGCCTCGAGCCCGGCCGCGTCTACGCCGAGGTGGCCGAGATCGGCGCCGAGCTGTCGAAGATCGGCACGACGCTCGACGGGTTCGAGCCCGACGCGGATGTCGCGATCCTCTGGTCGAATCCGAGCCGCTTCGCGCTGCAGTTCTCGCCGCCGTTGCGCGTCGGCGGGGCACCAGACGGCGAATCATTCGAGCGCATCGTCGACGCGTTCCACCGCGGCGCGGTCGAGACGGGGCGGCAGGCACGTCTCCTGCACCTCGATCAGGCTGCCGAGCTCGGTGCAGCCGCACTCGCCGACCGGTTCCCGGTGCTGGTCGCCGCGGGCGTCTACGTGACCTCCGACGATGAGCTGCAACTGCTGCGCGACTACGTGTCGGCGGGCGGCCACCTCATCGTCGGCATCCGCACGGGCTACGCCGACGACGAGGCACGTGCCCGTGTCGAGGTCGCCCCGCCCCGCCTCGCCGACCTCGCGGGCACCCGCTACGAGGAGTACTCGAACCTCGACGACGAGGTCGCGGTCGTGAGCGAGTCCGACGAGCTGCACCTCGACGGCGCCGCCGCGCGCCTGTGGATCGACGGCCTCATCGCCGACGACGCCGACGTGCTCGCGCGATACGAGCACCCGCGATTCGGCGACTTCCCGGCCGTCACGAGTCACGCTGTCGGCGACGGGCGCGTCACCGTCCTCGGCTGCGTGCCCAACCGCGCGCTCGCGGGCGGCATCGTCCGCTGGGCGGCGGGCGAAGGGCCCGGCCACGAGCTCGCCGGGGAGACCGCATCGCCGGTCTCCGTGGCATCCGGCTCACTGCCCGGCCGACGCCGCGTGTGGTTCGTCTTCAACTGGGGGTGGGAGCCGCAGGTCATCACGATCGCGGCCGACATCGCCGACACCGTCACCGGAGAGCGACTCCAGACGGGCACCGATGTCTCACTGCCGGCCTGGTCGGCGCGGACCTTCGTCAGCCAGTGAGCGCCAAGGGATCGTGTGATCCATCCCAACCACAGAAAGAGTGATCATGAAGAAGGCACGGAGAACAGCAGTGACGCTGGTGGGCGGCGCCGTCTCGATCGGCATGCTCCTGACCGGGTGCACCCCGGACGCCGGTGGCGGCACGACCGACGGCCCCATCACCGACGAACAGCGCGAGGAGGCCCTCAGCACCCCCACCGAGCTCACCTTCTGGACGTGGGTTCCCGACATCGAGAACGAGGTCGCCCTCTTCGAGGAGAAGTACCCCGAGATCGACGTGACCGTCGAGAACGTCGGCCAGGGCCTGCCGCACTACCAGAAGCTGCGCAGCGCGATCGAGGCGGGCGAAGGGGCTCCGGATGTCGCGCAGATCGAGTACCAGTACATCCCGTCGTTCGTGCTCCCCGAGTCGTTGCTCGACCTGAGGCCCTACGGCGCCGACGACCTCTCGGGCGAGTACGTGGACTGGGCGTGGAACCAGGTCTCACCCGACGATCCGGTCTGGGCGATCCCGCAGGACGTCGGCCCGATGGGCAACCTCTATCGCGAGGACATCCTGGCGCAGGCGGGCATCACCGAGCCACCCGCGACCTGGGACGAGTACGCGACGGCGGCCCAAGCCGTGAAGGAGGCCACGGGCTCGTACATCTCGAACCTCGGCGCCACCCAGGCCGGCCAGATGATCGGCTTCTTCTGGCAGGCCGGGGTCAAGCCCTTCGGCTACGACGGAGAGGAGACGGTGAAGATCGACGTCAACAGCGACGAGGCCAAGGAGGTCGCGACCTACTGGACCGACCTGATCCAGCAGGATCTCATCTCGACCGACGTCGACTTCCAGGACGAGTGGTACCAGGGCCTCGCCAGCGGGAAGTACGCGGGCTGGCTCACCGCCGCCTGGGGTCCGATCTTCCTCCAGGGCACGGCCGAGGGCACGACGGGCCTCTGGCGGGCCGCGCCGCTGCCGCAGTGGCAGGAGGGCGATGAGGTCTCGGGCAACTGGGGCGGCTCGTCCGACGCGGTGCTCGCGGACAGCGAGAACCCGATCGCCGCGTACGAGCTCGCGAAGTTCATCAACAGCGATGAGGAATCGGCGATGAAGCTCGCGACGGAGCAGTTCCTCTTCCCGCCGCAGGTCTCGGTGCTGGAGGATCCCGCGTTCGTCGACCAGGAGTCGGAGTTCTACGGTGGCCAGCAGGTCAACAAGCTGTTCTCCGAGATCTCGGAGACGGTGGACACCGACTTCCAGTGGCTCCCGTTCATGGACTACGTGTACTCGAGCTACGAGGAGACGATCGGCACCGTCATCGCCGACAAGGGCGACATCGCCGCGGCGCTCGACGAGTGGCAGGACCAGCTCGTCGCCTACGCGGAGGACCAGGGCTTCACCGTCGAGTGAGCCCGTGAGGCGCCCGCCGCACCGCACCGCACCGCGGGCGCCTCACGCCCCTGGCCCGAATCCACGATCAGAAGGAGCCGCCATGTCGCAAACCCCGGCGCTCAGAGCCGAGCGCCCCGCCGCACCGCCGTCGCCGTCAGTTGCCAGGCGCGGTGCGAGCACGGCGAAGCGCAAGCAGTACCGTGCCGCCTACCTCTTCCTCCTCCCGTTCTTCGTCGTGTTCATCACGATGCTCGTTGTACCCCTCGTCTACTCGGGTTACCTGAGCCTGTTCGAGAGCAAGCTCATCGGCGGCGACGTCTTCGCCGGCCTCGCGAACTACGTTCGCGCCCTGCAGGACTCCGCGTTCCTGGCGAGCATCGGCCGTATGGGCCTGTTCTTCGTCGTCCAGGTGCCGATCATGCTCGGCCTGGCGCTGTTCCTCGCCCTCGCGCTCGACACGGGCCGCGCTCGCGGCTCGAAGGGCGTGCGGCTGCTCGTGTTCATGCCGTACGCCGTGCCCGCGGTGGTCGCCACGCTGATGTGGGGCTACCTGTACGGTCCCGACTTCGGTCCGATCGCCCAGATCGCGCGGGGCGTCGGCCTCGGCACGCCCGACTTCCTCTCGCCCGAGAACATCCTCGGTTCGATGATGAACATCGTCACGTGGGAGTTCGTCGGCTACAACATGATCATCATGTACGCGGCGCTGCGGTCGATCCCGGGCGAGCTCTACGAGGCGGCCGAGATCGACGGCGCCGGCCAGTGGCGCATCGCGTGGAGCGTGAAGATCCCCGCGATCCGCCCGGCGATCCTGCTGACCGTGATCTTCTCGATCATCGGCACGTTCCAGCTCTTCGCCGAGCCGAGCCTGCTGAACGCGATCGCGCCCGATGCCATCACGAACTCGTTCACGCCGAACTACTACGCCTACAACCTCGCGTTCATCAACCAGGAGCTCAACTACGCGGCCGCGATCGCGTTCCTCCTCGGCATCTTCATCGCGATCGTGTCGTACATCGTGCAGCTCAGCACACAACGGCGTGAGCGCCGCGAGAGGGGGATGTCATGACCTCGCTCGACACGCGGGCCGCCGTGGCCATCGACGACGATGCCGCAGGCAGGCGTCGCGCGAAGCGCAGCTTCGACCCGAAGAAGCGACGCAGCGTGCTGCTCACGGTGCTGCTCTGGCTGTGCGTGCTCTACTTCGTGCTGCCGCTCTGGTGGCTGCTCGTCTCGGCGACGAAGGACAACTCCGCGTTGTTCTCGACGTTCGGCCTGTGGTTCGGCGGCGGCTTCTCGTTCGCCGAGAACCTGGAGACCCTGTTCACCGTGCGCGACGGCATCTTCACGCGGTGGCTCGTGAACACGCTCGTGTATTCGCTCACGGCCGCCGCCGGCGCCACGCTCCTCGCGACCATGGCGGGATACGCGTTCGCGAAGTACGACTTCCCGGGCAAGAAGGCGCTCTTCAGCGCCACGCTCGGCGCCGTGATGATCCCACTCACCGCATTGGCGCTGCCGACGTACCTGCTGTTCTCGCAGGCCGGCCTGACCGATACGCCGTGGGCGGTCATCATCCCGTCGCTCGTCTCGCCGTTCGGGGTGTACCTCATGCGCGTGTACGCGGCGGACGCCGTCGACGACAGCCTCATCGAGGCGGCCCGCGTCGACGGCGCCGGCGAGTTCCGCATCTTCTGGCAGGTGGGACTTCGCCTGCTCGGACCGGGCCTCGTCACCGTGTTCCTCTTCTCGCTCGTCGCGACCTGGAACAACTACTTCCTGCCGCTGATCATGCTGAACACCTCCGACCTGTACCCGGTCACGGTGGGCCTCGCGCAGCTCCAGGCGGCGGCCTCGGCGGGCGGCGGGTCGCAGGCGTTGTTCTCGACGGTCATCACCGGGTCGTTCGTCTCGATCCTCCCGCTGATCGTCGCCTTCCTGTTCCTGCAGCGCTACTGGCAGTCGGGGCTCGCGACCGGCAGTGTCAAGGGCTGAGCGGATGCCCCGCGACCATCACCCACGAGGAGGACAGACGTTTGATCTGGTACGGCGGCGACTACAACCCCGAGCAATGGCCGAGGGACGTGTGGGACGAGGACGTGCGCCTCATGCAGCGCGGCGGCATCACGCTCGCCACGGTCGGGGTGTTCTCGTGGGCTCGCCTCGAGCCGCGCGAGGGCGAGTACGACTTCGGGTGGCTCGACGAGCTGCTCGACCTGCTGCACGCGAACGGCGTGCGCGTCGACCTGGCCACCGCCACCGCGTCGCCGCCGCCATGGCTCGCGCTGCGGCATCCCGAGACCCTGCCCGTGACCGTCGATGGCGTGCGGCTCGGTGTCGGCAGCCGGCAGCAGTACTGCCCGAGCTCGCCCGTGTATCGCGCGAAGGCCGGCGAGCTCGTGCGGCGCCTCGTCGAGCGGTACGCCGGCCATCCGGCACTCGAGCTCTGGCACGTCAACAACGAGTACGGATGCCACGTGAGCCACTGCTACTGCGAGGTGTCGGCGGCCGCGTTCCGCGAGTGGCTGCGCGTGAAGTACGGCACGGTCGAGGAGCTCAATCGTGCGTGGGGAACGGCGTTCTGGTCGCAGCGCTACGACGCGTTCGAGGAGGTCGAGCCGCCGCGCGCCGCCCCGACGTTCAAGAACCCGACCCAGCTGCTCGACTTCGACCGCTTCTCGAGCGACGAGCTGCTGGCCTGCTACCTGGCGGAGGTCGGGGTGATCCGTGCGGGATCCGGCGTGCCGATCACGACGAACTTCATGGGCTTCTTCAAGGCGGTCGACTACTGGGCGTGGGGCGCCGCACGTCGACATCGTGTCGGATGACACGTATCCAGACCCCGCGGATCCGATCTCGCCGGCCTACGCGGCCATGGTGCGCGACCTCATGCGGTCGCTCGGCGGGGGAGCGCCGTGGCTGCTCATGGAGCAGTCGCCGAGTGCGGTGAACTGGCGGGCCCGGAATGCCGTGAAGGCGCCGGGCCAGATGCGGGCGTGGTCGCACCAGGCGGTGGCGCGCGGCGCCGACGGCATCCTGTTCTTCCAGTGGCGGCAGTCGGCGGCCGGGTCGGAGAAGTTCCACTCGGGGATGGTGCCGCACGGCGGCACCGACACCCGGGTGTGGCGCGAGATCGAGCAGCTCGGCGCCGAGTTGCGGCAGCTGTCGGGTGCGGAGCCGGGGGTCGAGGGAAGCCGGGTCGCGGCGAGCGTCGCGATCGCGCTCGACTGGCACAGCTGGTGGGCGGTCGAGCAGCCCGCGTCGCCGACGACCGTCTCGTACGTCGAGACCCTGTTCGCGTGGCATCGGGCGCTCACGTCGCTCGGCGTCACGGTCGACTTCGTGCGTGCCGACGCCGACCTCTCGGCGTACCGCGTCGTCGTCGTGCCGACCCACTTCGTCGCCACCGATGCGCAGCTCGAGAGCCTTGCGGCGTTTGCCGAGGCGGGCGGCACCCTCGTGGTCGGCTTCGGCACCGCGATCACCGATCAAGACCTGCACGTGCGACTGGGCGGTTACCTCGGCGAGCGGCTGCGGCAGGTGCTCGGCGTCTGGATCGAGGAGTTCGCGCCGCCCGCCGCGCCCGATCTGCGGGCGGCTGGCGGCGGTGCAGCGCCTCCGGTGGCGTTCGAGGGCGAGCTGCTCGGCGGCAGCGTGAGCGGCAGTGTCTGGAGCGAGTTCGTGCGCGTCGATGGCGCGGAGGTCGTGGCGACCTTCACAGCGGGCGCGCTCGCCGGGTGGCCAACGGTGACACGACGCGCAGCCGGCGAGGGAAGCGCGTGGTACGTCGCGACCCTCCCCGAGCCGGCGGCATTGCGCCGGCTCGTCGAGCACGTGCTCCGCGGGGCCGGCGTCGAGCTGCCCGCGCCGGTCACGAGCGGCGAGCGGGTCGAGGTCGTGCGCCGTGGTGAGCTGACCTTCGTCATCAACCACGGGGCGGATGCCGCGGAGCTTCGGCTCGACGGCACCGACGTGCTCACCGGGTCGCCGGCGGCGGGCCTGGTGCTCGGGCCGCAGGGGGTCGCGATCGTCAGGCGGTGAGCACCGCCCCCGCCCGGCCGGGCCCCATCACGCGGCTCACGCCGAGCCGCTCCAGGGCGCGGGCGCGAGCACCCAGCACACCTCGGCCGGTGCGTCGTCCTCGGCGTGCCAGGTGTGCGGCTCCCGGCCGGGGAACGTCAGGGCGTCACCGGTCTCGAGTCGCACCGAGCGGTCGGCGAATCGCACGGTGACCGCCCCCGCGATGACGTGGAGCACTTCGATGTCGCAGTTCACGGTGTAGAGCTCGTGCCCACCGTGTGCGCCGGGTTCGAGGGCGGAGCGGATGAGCTGCACTCGCGATTCGCCGCGCGGCGACATGAGGAGCTCGCTGACGCCGACGCCGCCGAGGTTGATGTGGGGTGCGTCGGCGTGCGTGATGCGCTGGATCTCGGGTTCGGCGAAGAGCGCGCCGACCGGCAGCGAGAGCACTTGGCACAGCTGCACGAGGGTGGCGACGCTCGGCGAGGTCTCGTCGCGTTCGACTCGGCTGAGGAATCCCTTGCTGAGTCCGCTCGACTCGGCGACCTGGGCGAGGGTGAGCCCCTGTGCGATGCGAGTGCTCCGCAGCTTCGCGCCGATCGGGGTGCCGATCGCGTCGGCGCTGGGGTGGATGGGACGCATGAGGTCTCCTCCCTTGACGGCGGCGGCGACCGCGGCATACAGTGGCCGCAGGTTTTCTCAACAGTACTGAAAGTTTCGTAATATGCAACCTACTCCCGAAGAGCCGCGCGACCGCGACATCCGCGGCCCCGTCGATGCGAGCGTCGTACCGCGCTTCGCCGGCATCGCGACCTTCGCCCGCCTGCCGCGCCTCGACGAGGTCGGCCGGGCACACGTCGCGATCGCCGGCGTGCCGTTCGACAGTGGCGTGAGCTACCGGCCGGGCGCCCGGTTCGGCCCCGCGCACGTGCGAGAGGCCTCGCGGCTCCTCCGCCCCTACAACCCCGCACAAGACGTCTTCCCGTTCGGTGCGCAGCAGGTGGCGGATGCCGGCGACATCGTCGCCAACCCATTCGACATCGCCGAGGCGGTGCGCCAGATCGAGGCGGGTGCGCTCGATCTCGCCCGGCACGCCGACAAGCTCGTGGCGATCGGCGGCGACCACACCATCGCGCTGCCGCTGCTGCGCGCCGTGCACGCGAAGCACGGCCCCGTCGCGGTGCTGCACTTCGACGCGCACCTCGACACCTGGGACACCTACTTCGGCGCCCCGACCACGCACGGCACGCCGTTCCGACGTGCGTCGGAGGAGGGTCTCATCGACCTCACGGCGAGCATGCACGTCGGCATCCGCGGCCCGCTGTACGCGAAGAGCGACCTCGACGACGACGAGCGACTCGGGTTCTCGATCGTCACGAGCGAGTACCTCGAGGAGAACGGCCTCGCCGCCGCGATCGACCGCATGCGCGCCCGCATCGGCGATGCGCCGCTGTACATCTCGATCGACATCGACGTGCTCGACCCCGCGCACGCCCCGGGCACCGGTACCCCCGAGGCCGGTGGGCTCACGAGCCGCGAGCTGCTGCGCATGATCCGATCACTCGCCGACCGCAACATCGTCGGCGCCGATGTCGTCGAGGTCGCCCCCGCGTACGACCACGCCCAGCTCACCGCAGTCGCGGCGAGCCACGTCGCCTACGAGCTCATCAGCGCCATGGCGCCGCGCGCATAGCCCTTCCGACGCGCCCGACACCCGACACCCGACACCCGACACCCGACAGAAGAACCCGAGGCGAAGGAGCCGCACCGATGACCGACCAGACCGAACCGAACCGCGAGGCGGTGCTGGCCGCGGCATCCGAGATCGTCGACGCCTTCGCCGCGACCGACGGCGAGCGCTACTTCGCAGCCTTCGCGCCCGAGGCGACGTTCCTGTTCCACACCGAGCCCGAACGGCTGGCCGACCGGGCCTCGTACGAGCGGCTCTGGGCGGGCTGGGTCGAGGGCGGCTGGCGCGTCGTCTCGTGCACGTCGAGCGACCCGCTCGTGCAGACGTTCCCCGGCGGCGCGGTGTTCACGCACTCGGTCGCGACGACCGTCGACACCGGCGGGGGCACCGAGTCCTACCGCGAGCGCGAGACGATCGTCTTCCGCGTCGAAGGGGCGACGGATGCCGCCTCGCCGCGCCTCATCGCCGTGCACGAGCACCTCTCTCCCATGCCCGACGCGGCCCACGCGTCCTGATGGCCACCCGAACCCGACCCACCACTCAACGAGGAGACCTGGCAATGTCGCTCTACTCCCGCCTCGAGCAGTACCTCGAGGAACACTCCGATGACGCCGGCCCCGTGCGGGGCACGCTCTCGCTGCCGCGCATCGGCATGATCTGGCTCGCCGCGAACCTCGTGGTGACGACCCTGCTCACCGGCACGCTGTTCGTGCCGGGCGTCGACTACGGCCTCGTCGTCGTGCTGATCATCGTCGGCACGATCATCGGCGCCGCGGTGCTCGTGACGGTGGGCAACATCGGCACGCGCACCGGCCTGCCCACGATGGCGCTCACGCGCGGGCCGTTCGGCACGCGCGGCAGCCTCCTCCCGGTGGCCGCGAACGTGGTCATCCTCATGGGCTGGAGCTGGGTGCAGGCGATGCTCGCCGGCATCGCGCTCGACTTCCTCGTGGCATCCGTCACCGGGTTCTCGAGCCCGATCATGTTCGCGGTGCTCTGCCAGACCCTCGTCGTGATCCTCGCGATCTTCGGCCACACGGGAATCGCTCGCGTCGAGCCGTGGCTCGCCGTGCTCATCCTCGGCATCATCGCGTACATCTTCGTCGTCGCGTTCACGACGTACGCTCCGGCCGAGTTCGTCGCGATCCCGGCCGATCCGTCGATCGGCTACACGCCCATCCTCGTACTCGACGTGGTCATCGCCACGGCGATCTCGTGGACGGTGCTCTCGGCGGACTTCAACCGCTTCGCGAGGTCGAGCAAGGCCGGCATCATCGGCTCGGGAGTGGGCTACACGCTCTCGACGGTCGTCTCGATGACCGTCGGCGCCACCGCGATCGGCTACGTCGTGCTGTCGGGCGGCGAGGCCGTTCCGTTCGACCCGGTGACGATCGTCGAGCCGTTCGGCGCTCCGCTCGCGGTCGTGATCTTCCTGTCGGTGATGGCCACGAACACGATGGTCGTCTACGGCATGGTCACCACGATCGTGAACGCCGTTCCGGGCGGCAAGAAACTGAAGTTCCTCCCGACCGCGCTCATCGTGGGCGTCATCTCGATCGTCGGGTCGACCTGGTTCGGCCTGCTGAACCAGTTCACGACGTTCCTCGTCACGATCGGCGCGCTCTTCGCACCCGTGTTCGCGATCATGATCGCCGACTACTACATCGTGAAGCGCGGCGCCTACACGCCCGACATCCTGCGCGCCCGCGACGGCCGATACTGGTACTTGGCGGGCGTGAACTGGGGCGCGGTCGTCGTGTGGCTCATCGGTGCCGTCGCGGCCTACGTCTTCACCTACGTGTGGCCGACGTTCGTCGGTGCGACGATCCCCGCATTCGTGATCACCTTCGTGCTCTACCTGCTGGTGTCGCTGCGCGAGCGCTCGTCGACGCCACAAGTGAGGAGCGAGCATCTCGCGGATGCCACGACGGAGCCCGCCCCGCATGCGTGACCTGAGCCATCCGGTACGCACCGGCATGCAGGTGTATCCCGGCGACCCCTCCGTCGACCTGACGCCGGCGCTGGACCTCGAGCGCGACGGCGCCGCCGTCACGTCGCTCCACCTCGGGTCGCACACCGGGACCCACGTCGACGCCCCCGCGCATACCGTGCCGGGCGGGCGGACGATGGACCTGGTCGCGCTCGAGGAGCTCGTCGGCGAGGCGCTGCTGATCCGGGTTCCGGGGCTCGCCGACGGGGCGACCATCGGCATCGCCGACCTCGGCGAGCTGCCCGACCGGGTGCCGTCGATTGTGGTCGTCGACACCGGGTGGGCGCGGCACTTCGGCACCGAGCGGGCGCTGCGGCATCCGGCGCTCGGTGTCGACGCGGCGCGCCTGCTCGCCGAACGGGGCATGCACGTGCTCGGCGTCGACGCCCTGAGCCCCGATCCCACGGATGCCGCCGGCACGACCGAGTTCCCGGTGCACGAGGTCGTGCTCGGCGGCGACGGCCTCATCGTCGAGAACCTCACTGGGCTTGACGGGCTTCCACCGCGCGTGCCGATCGGCGTGTTCCCGATGCGGCTCGCCGGCGACGGCGCGCCGGCCCGAGCGGTCGCCTTCGTCGGCTGAGTCACTCGGGCTGGTTGCCCGCCGCGCCGTTGATCGTGAAGGGCGTCGAGACGCCCTCGTACATGACGTGGGCGATGAGGCCGTCGACCGCGTGGGGGAGGGTGTGGCAGTGATCGCTCCAGATGCCGGGGTTGTCGGCGACGAAGGCGATCTCGTACGACTCGCCGGGGTGCACGTCGAGTGAGTCGACCCACCATGGGCTGCCCGACGCGGCCTCGCCGTCGCGAGACAGCACCACGAAGTGGTGGCCGTGCAGGTGCATCGGATGCACCTCGCCCGACTCGTTCGCGATGCGCATCACCACGATCTCGCCCTCTCGCACGTGGAACATCGGCACGTCGGGGAACATGCGTCCGTTGATCGTCCAGAAGTTGCCGGGGCGGCCGTCGATGATGCCGAATCGGCGGGCGATCACGTAATCGTACGTACGGTCGGGCGCCGTCGGGTCGAGGCCGAGCGGAGCGGGCGTCCCGTAGGCCAGCAGGTCGAGGGTCTCCGAGGGCTGCGGGCCCGGCCGCACGGATGCCGCGGGGTCGCCGACCAGGATGCGGCGCGCACCGCCCACGTGCAGACCCACTGAGCCGTGCTGCGGCGACCGCACCGAGACATCCGCTCGACCGCCGGCCGGGATGAGCAGCCGCTTCCCGTCGATGTCCGTCGGCCCGTTCACGTCGCGCCCGTCGGTCGCGACGACGCGGAACGGCGACTCCGACCACACGGCGGCCGTGCCCTGGTCGGTGTTGATCACGCGAACCCGCACGGTCGCGCCCGGCGGCGCCTCGACGCGCTCGTCGGAGACCCGCCCGTTGAGGGTGTGCTGCCCGCCGTAGACGTGCAGCAGTGCGGTGACGTCGAGGTTCGCCGCCGCATCCGACGACGCTGGGTCGACGACGATCGCGCCGAGAAGGCCACGCACGACCTGGTCGTGCGACACCTGGTGCGAGTGGTACCAGTACGTGCCGGCATCCGTCGCCTCGAAGCGGTAGACGGCATGGCCGCCGACCGGCACGGCGTCTTGGGTGATGCCCGCCACCCCGTCGGCCGCGTTCGGCACGTCGATCCCGTGCCAGTGCAGCGTCGCGCCGGCGCTCACCGACTCGTTCACGAACCTGACCTCGACGAGGTCGCCCTGCCGAGCCCGCAGCTCGGGTCCCGGCGACGAGCCGTTCACGGTGTACCCCTCGACCGAACGGCCCCCGGGCACGTCGATCGTCTCTTGCCGGGCGACGAGCTCGACGTGCACGTCGGCGGTGCGGTCGGGGTCGGCCGTCAGTGCGGTCACGCTGACCTCGCCTGCGGCACCAAAGACGTCGGATGCCGCCGCCCCGCCGCCGGCGCCCACGCCGCGCTGCGCATGGCCCGAGTGCCCATCGTGACCGCCGCCACTGTGCCCGTCGCCCATGGTCATGACCGAGTACTCGCCGAGGAGCGTGGAGCTCCACGCGAGCGCGCCGGCGCCGAGCGCGGTCACGACCGCGACGCCCACGACGGCGCGCCGCACGAGCTCACGCCGCGACGGCATCGGGGCTCGCCCCCTCGGCGCGCGCGGGCGACGCGTCGGTCGCGTCGGCGACCCGCCCTCGCCGTGAGCGCAGCGCGGCGATCGACGCCGTGGCCACGACGGCCAGCGCGTTCGCCCCGTGAATCAGTCCGAGGTACGGCATGTCGGTGATCGAGAATCCGAGGGTGACCTGCAGGGCGACGAGTCCGAAGACGATCGCCGCCCACAGCCTGGCCCCGCGCACTCGCACGAAGAACGAGACCACGAGCAGCGTGAGCGCGAGCAGGGGGATGAGGCCGGCTCCCACCACTGCGTGGATCATGAACCCGAGTTCGCCGACGCCGCCCGCCTGGAAGCTCTCGAGGAGTGCCTTGTCGACGACGCCGCCCTCCGACACGAGGTTCAGCATGCCGCCGAACGCGAACGCGATCGCGGCGGCCTGCACGACGACGGCGCCCGCGACCGTCCAGGCGAGGCCGGTGTACAGCTTGCGCATGATGCCTTCTCCTTGGTGCGGCGCCGGTCGTGGCATCCGCTCGCCCCATACGTTCGTCGACCGCGCCGAGCACCGGAACGCAGCGAACCGGATGCCGCATGGTGGAGCGCCGCACAGTCGATGGGGGGTACCCGCTAAGGGGTGTCGGGGGAGACCCTCTCCCGAGAACGGCCGGACAGGAGGACGATGGGAACCGTGGACCGCAGGTGGGTGTGCCTCGCGACGCTCGGCCCGATCGGGGTCGCCGCGCTGGTGTACGTCGTCGTCATGCGCGGCTTCATCGACCCCGACGTCAACTCGGACCACGGCCTCGCCTGGCCGCTGCTCGGTGCGCTGCCGCTGTTCGTGTTCGGCATGTGGCTGCTCACGGTGTCGGCGTCGCGGATCGCGCTGCTCATCGCGCTCGGGTCGACCGCGATGCTCGTCGGGTCGGCGTACGAGACCTTCGTGCATCTCAACGTCGCGATCCTCGGGGAACCCTGGTTCCCGCTCGTCAACATGCTCGGCCTCACCGCCGATGCGGTGGCGACGTCGGCGCTGCTGGTCGTGTTCGCGACCTTCCCCGACGGTGTTCCGGAGCATCGGTGGCAGCGGATCGCGGTCATCTTCCTCTGGCTCCCGGTGCTGGCGGGCCCGCTCACCCTGCTCACGACTCCGCACGTCGTGATGTCGCAGTTCATCGGCATCAGCGGCGAGTCGATCCCCAACCCCTACTTCCTGCCGTCGCTCGAGTGGGCGGCCCCTGCAGTGCACTACCTGGTCGTCCAGTCGTGGGCGGCCGTCGCGCTCGGCGTCACCGTGCTCGCCTCCCGTGCGCTCTTCGGGCCGCCGGCGGTGCGCGTCCGTACCCGAGTCATGGCCCTGGCGGTCGGCTCGGCGATGGTGGCGTTCGCGCTGTGGACGTTCGTACCGGGCCTCTGGGGCGTCGAGTTCCTGGTCTACGCGTCGATGATCACCATCCTGGTCGCGGCGATCCACGGCATCCTGCGGTACGGCGCGTTCGACATCGGGCCGGGCGATCGCGGCGCGCGGGTCGAGCGCTCGTCGAACCTGCTCATCACGGTCGTCTACGCGGCCGGCGTCGCGACGCCCGGCCTGCTGCTCACACCCCCGCTCAGGACCGTGCCGGCGATCCTGCTCACGACCATCCTCGCGGTCGTGTTGCTGCCCGGCCGGAGCTGGATGCAGCGGCGGCTCCACCGCGCCCTGTTCGGCGACCGCGAGCGGCAGTTCACGATGCTGAGCGAGCTCGGCGCGCAGCTCGAACAGGCAGGTGACCCGCGCGAACTGCTCACGAGGCTTGCCGAGGCGGTCCGCGATGGACTCGATGCGTCGTGGGTGCGGATCCGGCTGGTGCCGACGGATGCCGCACTCGCCGCGTCGCCCGTCGGTGTCGCGGGCGATGCGGCCGGCGCCGAAGAACCCGCGCTGTCGTGCGACCTGGTGCGCGGCGATGAGACGCTCGGGCGCATCGAGGTCGGCGCGCGGCGTCGCGGCGAGTACAGCGACGCCGAACGCACCCTGTTGCGCACGGTCGCCGGCCAGGCCGCGGCATCCGTCGCCAATGTGCGCCTGACGGAGCAGCTCGCGGCGCAGCTCGACGAGCTGACCGCCTCGCGTGAACGGCTCGTGGCCGCTCAAGACGACGAGCGCCGGCGCCTGGAGCGAGACCTGCATGACGGCATCCAGCAGGACGTGGTGGCGCAGATCGCCGGGCTCCGGCTCGCCCGCAACAGGTTGCAGCGCGGCGAGCTGACGGCGGAGGAGCTCACCGAGCTGCAGGACCAGGCTCGCGAGACGCTCACCGACCTGCGGGAACTGGCCCGCGGCATCCACCCGCCGGTGCTGAGCGACAACGGCCTCGTCGCGGCGGTCGAGTCGGGCGTCGCGCGCTACCCGATCCCGCTGACGGTGGAGGCCGATGACGGCGTTCGCGCCGAGCGCTTCCCCGACGATGTGGAGACGACCGCGTACTACGTGGTGCGGGAGGCGCTCGCGAACACGGCCAAGCATGCGAACGCGACGCATGCCTCGGTCGGACTGGCGCGAGACGACGGGCACCTGCGCATCGCGATCAGCGACGACGGATGCGGCATGGGGTCGGTCGTACCGGAGTCGGCCGCCAGTGGCGGACTCGCGAACATCCGCGACCGGGTCGCCGCGCTGCGCGGCACGATACGGGTGTCATCCAGCGAATCGTCGGGCACCACCGTGCTCGTCGACCTGCCGGTCGACGGCGTCGCTCCCGCAGCAGGGCCGGGGGTCGCCGCCATTGGATGAATCGGATGCGCTGCGAGTCGTGATCGCCGAGGACAACTACCTCGTGCGTGAAGGGCTGCGCCGCCTGCTCGAGGACTCGGGCGAGATCGACGTCGTGGCCTCCACCGGCAACGCCACCGAACTGATCGACGCGGTGCGGCGGCTCGCCCCGCACGCGGTGCTCACCGACATCCGGATGCCGCCCGGCCATCACATGGAGGGCATCGAGGCGGCACGTGCGATCCGCGCCGCTCACCCCGACACCGGCGTGGTGGTGCTGTCGCAGCACGCGGACGAGAGCTATGCACTCGCACTCTTCGCCGATGGCTCGGCCGGGCTCGGCTACCTCCTGAAAGATCGCATCGGCGATCTCGAGGACCTCGTGCATGCCCTGCGCGAGGTGCGCGCCGGCGGTTCGGTGATCGACCCGCAGATCGTCGACACGCTCGTGCGGCGCCGCAGTGCCGCGGCGGCGAGCCCGCTCGCCGCGCTCTCGCCCCGCGAGCTCGACGTGCTGCGCGAGATGGCGCAGGGCAAGACGAACGCCGGCATCGAGCAGTCGCTCTTCCTCTCGTCGTCGACGGTCGAGAAGCATGTCAATGCGATCTTCACGAAGCTCCGCTTTCCCGAGACCGGCGTGCACCGTCGGGTCGCCGCGGTGCTCGCCTTCCTCCAGAACGGCGGGTGATCCGGGCGGGTGATTCAGGAGGCGCGGCGCATCGTGGAGCGACCGAACTCGGCGCCCTCGCGGCGTGCTGCGTCATGGGCTGACCTGCGCCCGAGGTCGGCGTCGGCGGTGGCGAGGTTCGGGCGGGAGGCGATCGACGAGACATCCGTGATTCCCGTCCAGCGCAGCCAGTCCTCGAAGTAGGGCTGCTGGAAGTCGCTGCCGAACGCGGACGGTCGCCCGTCGCCGTACACGGCGCTCGTGTACACGACGGCCGCGCGGCGACCGCCGAGCCGGCCGGTGTAGCCGGTCTCGGCGTCGAAGTCGAACACCATGCCGGGCTGGCTGACGACGTCGATGAACTGCTTGGCGATGTACGGGATGCCGGCGTTCCACATCGGCAGGCTGAACAGGTAGAGGTCGGCCGCCGCGAAGCGCTCGAACGCGAGCCGCGCGCGATGCCACGCCGTCTCCTGCGGCCCCATCGGCTGCTCGCCGGCGAAGACGCGCATCTTGGCGCCCGCGCCGTCGGGGCCGAACTCGGGCAGCGATCCGTCCCAGAGATCCCACTCGTCGATGGATGCCTCGGGGTTCGCGTCGCGGAACGCGTCGAGGAACACCCGCGCGATCGCGAGCGACTCGGATGCCTCGCCGCGCGGTGACGCGGAGATGTGCAGGAGTGTGGTCATGGCTTCGTCCTCTCTTGTGTGCGTGCGCACATAAATCGGTAGACGGCACCGTAGCAGATATGTGCGCACGCACACAAATACGGCTAGAGTGGGGCCATGCCCTCGCCCACTGACGCTGAACGCACCTGGGAGGCCGTGCTGCGCCTGCGCGCCGCACTGCTCCCGCGCCTCGACGGCGCCGTCGCCCGAGACGGCGGCATGCCGCTCAGCTGGTACGACGTGCTGCTCGAGCTGCGCGACGCGGGCGGCCGGCTCACCATGGGCCAGCTCGCCGAGCGCGTGGTGCTGAGTCGCACCCGCGTGAGTCGCGTCGTCGACGAGCTCGTCGGCGCCGGTCTCGTGGCCAGGGAGCCGAATCCCGACGACGGCCGCTCGGCGTTCGCGGCGCTCACCGCCGAGGGGCGACGCCGGTTCCTCGCGGCGGCTCGCGCCTACCTGCCGGCCATCGACCGTGAGTTCGCGGCGGTCGACGCCGGCCGCCTCGCCGACGTCGCCGACCGGCTCGAGGCCGTGCTCGAGGCCGTGACGGGCGACCCGCCTCGCCGTCGACGGGGCACCGAGGCCTCGCCCTAGCGAGCGGGATCGCGTAGATTCGCGCTGGTGCCACCGCCGGCGCCGAGTGAGTGACGAGGAGAACCAGTGTCCTACCCGCTGTACCCCGCCGACCCCAACGCCGACCCCGCCGAGCCGTTCCGGGACCTGGAGCCTGCGACCGCGACGGGCTCGCAGCCGACCGTCGAGACGCGACCTGAGGCCTTCGACGAGGTCGTCGACTCCCGCCCCCTCACGACCGAGCAGGTCATCGAGCGCCAGCGCGAGCAGTTCGGAGGTGTGAAGGTCGGATCGGCGTTCTTCGGCTGGCTCACCGCGACGGGCACCGCGGCCCTCCTCACCGGGATGCTCGCCGCCACCGGCGCCGCACTCGGCCTCGGCGTGATGGTCCAAGACCCGGGGGCCTCGGCCGGCGACGTTCCGCTCGATGCCGAGACCGTCGGCTGGATCGGCGCCAGCGCGCTCCTCGTGACCCTGCTCCTCGCCTACTACTGCGGCGGCTACGTCGCGGGGCGCATGGCCCGCTTCAACGGCGCCGTGCAGGGCCTCGCCGTGTGGGTGTGGGCGCTCGTCATGGCCATCGTGGTTGCGCTCGTGAGCGTCGGGCTCGGCAGCCAGTACGACATCCTCGGCGACCTGAACGCGTTCCCCCGGTTCCCCGTCTCCGACGGCGTGCTGACGATCGCGGGCGTCATCACCGCGGTCGTGGTCGCCGTCGCGAGCCTCGGCGGCGCCGTGCTCGGCGGTATCGTCGGCGTCCGCTACCACCGGCGCGTCGACCACGCCGGCCTCGAGGGGTAGCCACCGCTCCCGAGCGCGCTCGTCGGCGGCTCGATCGGGTCCGGCGGTTCGGTCAGGTCCGGCGGGTAGAGTGAGGCCGGCCAGCCGTCGGCCCCGCGTCCCACGCGCTCCGGCGAGCAGCGCCGGCTCGAGGCATCCGTCTCGCCCTCCCTCTCTCTGCAAGGACCCCCGTGAGCCTGATCCGCCTGAACGACGTGAGCATGGAGTTCGAGGGGCGACCCGTCTTGCGGGAGGCGTTCCTCAAGCTGCGGCAGGGCGACCGCATCGGCCTCATCGGCAAGAACGGCACGGGCAAGACGACGTTCCTCGAGCTCGTGCTGGGGCGGCAGGAGCCGACCGGCGGCACGGTCGACGTCTCGCTCGGCACCACCACCGGGTACTTCTCGCAGTTCTCCGAGCTCGACGGCGAGCAGACCACCCACGAGACCCTCAGCGCCCACTTCGCCGCCGTGCACGAGACGCAGGCGCGCCTCGACGAGATCGGCATGCAGCTCGCCGAGCCGATGACGGATGCCGCGATGACGCGCCTGCTCACCGAGCAGGGCGAGCTGTTCGAGCGCATGGACGCGGTCGGCGGCTGGACCTACGAGAACACGATCGACACCGTGCTCACGAGCCTCGGCTTCGACGAGGAGCGGCGGCACCTTCCCGTCGACCGGCTGTCGGGCGGATGGCGCAACCGCGCCGCGCTCGCGCTGATCCTCGTGCAGGCGCCCGACGTGCTGCTGCTCGACGAGCCGACGAACTTCCTCGACCTCGACGGCGTGCGCTGGATCGAGGGCTGGCTCGGCGGATTCACGGGCGCGGTGCTCGTCGTCTCGCACGACCGGCAGTTCCTCGACGGGGTCGTCGACCGCATCGTCGAGATCGAGAACCACCGCCTTCAGGAATATGACGGAAACTACTCGGCGTACGTGCACGCGAAGCAGTCGCGCCTGAAGATGCTCGAGCGCCAGTTCGCCCACGAGGAGGAGCTGCTCGCCTACGAGCAGGCCGCGTCGACCGCCCGTCGCGAGGCCGCCCGCAACCCGTCGAACGCGGTCGCGCGCCGGCTCGCGGACATCAAGAAGCGGCAGGCACCGCGCCCGATCGACCAGATCATCACGGGCATCTACGAGGGGCTGCGGGTCAGCAACGACCTGCTCACCGTGACGAACCTCGCGAAGGGCTTCAACGGCACGCCGCTGTTCGAGGGGCTCTCGTTCAGCCTGCACCGCGGCGACCGCGTGGCGGTGCTCGGATCGAACGGGTCGGGCAAGTCGACGCTGCTCGACGTGCTCACGGGCGAGACCGAACCGGACGCCGGTACGGTGCGCTGGGCCAAGGGAGTGCGGTTCGTGTCGTACAACCGGGTCTACGCCGAACTGAACCTCGACGACACCGTCGGCCACGCGGTGAACGCCTACCCCGATTCGCTCGCGTTCACCGCGACGAAGAAGAGCGTGAACCGGTTCCTTGCGATGCTGCAGTTCTCCGACGCCGACCTGCAGCAGAAGATGGGCACCCTCTCGGGCGGTCAGCGTGCCAGAGTCGCGATCGCGCAGTGCCTGCTCTCGGGCGCCGGGGTCATCGTGCTCGACGAGCCGACGAACCACCTCGACATCACGTCGACGCAGGTCATGGAGCGGGCGCTCACGCACTTCCCGGGGGCCGTGATCGTGGTGTCGCACGATCGGTTCTTCGTCGACAAGCTCGCCGACCGGCTGCTCATCTTCGACGGCGGGCCGCGCGTCACCGAGACGGCGGCGACCGGCGCGCTCTGAGCGCGGCCGGCGCCGCACTCACTCGGTGACCGGGTAGGTCAGGCGGGGTCGATGCGCAGCACCGTCGGCGACTCGCCGATCGTGAGGTCGTCGACGACGCGGATGCCGCGAGCGAGCTCGTCGACGGCGCCGATGACGGTGCCGAACCGCTCGCGATCGCTGCACACGGCCGTGACGCTCACGAAGTGCGAGCCGAGGTCCCACGTGTACGTCGCGAAGGGCGGAGTGCGAGCCTCCAGCGGAAGCGGCATGGCGAGCCTCTCGCCGACGCCGAGGTAGGTGCTGCGGAACTCCTCGGTGTCGTTGTACTCGATCGGCATCGATGCGCGGGCGATCCGCAACTGCGGTGTCGCCGCCTGCACCTGGGCCATCACCACGAGCAATTCGGGGTCGGCCCTCCAGACCCACGCGAGCACTCGCCCGCCCGCCTTGCGCATGAGGAACGGGACGGCCTGGCTCACCGCCCAGGCGCTGAAGCCGCCGCGCGGACCCGACGGCGTCGCGGCGGGCCCCAGGGCTTGCGACAGGAGCATGCGGATCGCCGCCTTGCGGTGGCGGCGACCGCGGAATCCGAGGGAATCGGTGACGGGCACCCATCGGGATCGATCGGGATCCGCCTGGAGTCGGGTCATGCTCCCAGCCTACGAGCCGACGAGAGCCGCCGCCTCGACGATGGCCGCCGCGAACGCGTCGACTACTTCATCGCGGCCGACTGCGCGGCGAGCCAGTCGGCGAACGTCGTCGTCGACAGCTGGGCGCCGTCGCTCAGCGGCACGAGTTCGGTGCCCGTGAGCTTTGTGCCGAAGTAGGGCGCCTCGGGGTCGCCGATGACGGTGCGGGTGTCGCCCTTGGCGGCGAGGCCCCGGCGGATCAGCTCGTCCTGAGCGATGCGCTCGGGCCCGCCGATCTCGAGCGTGCCGTTGATCGGGTCGCCGGCGGCGACGCGGGCGACGGCGCCCGAGACATCCGCTGCCGCGATCGGCTGCATGAGCCCCGTGCTGAGACGTGCGGTGCCGTCGACGGTCGCCTCGTCGGCGATGCGCCCCACGAATTCGAAGAACTGCGTCGCCCGCACGATCGAATACGGCAGGCCCGACTCCTCGATCAGCTTCTCCTGGGCGACCTTCGCACGCAGGTACCCGCTGTTGGGCAAGCGCTCGGCACCGACGATGGAGAGGGCGACGTGGTGGGCCACGCCCGCCTCGCGCTCGGCCGTGAGCAGGTTCGTGGTCGAGGTCGTGAAGAACGCGAGCACGTCGTCATCGGCGAACGATGGCGAGTTCGAGACATCCACCACCACGTTGGCGCCCACGAGCACCTCGGCGAGCCCCTCGCCGGTGATGGTGTTCACGCCCGAGTTCGGCGACGCGGCGACGGCATCGTGGCCGTGCTCGGCGAGGTGCTCGACGACCTTGGATCCGATGAGGCCGGTGCCTCCGATGACGACGATCTTCATGATTGGGTGCCTTCCGTCGGGGCTGCGGTGGTTCCGCTGCCGTCACCCAGCTCTGACCGGGTGGCCGCTCGATCTGTGACGGGGTCGCGTCATCCGGGCTCATTCGAGGGCGGGGCGCCGACGGTTCCAGTGGGCGAGCTTGCGGGGCGCGGTCGAGAGCCACAACGCCTCGATCGTCTCGGTGCCCTCGATGCTGAGCACGCCGAGCACCGCGCCGTCGTGCCGGCGCAGCGCGACTCCGCTCCGTCCGTTGACATGCACGATGTGGAGCGACGCTTCCGGATGTCTCGCCAGTCGCTCTCTCAGGACGCGAGTGACGTGCGCGCGCCCGTGGAGGTCACCGCCGGTGTCGTCACCGCTGTCGACCACCAGGCGTACGTCGGGGTTCAGCACGCTCGCCAGCGCGAGGTCATCCCACTGTTCGAGGGCGACCAGGAGGCGAGCGGCGGGGTCATGAGGCTGCACGAGAGGTCACGGCGCCGAGCTTGTGGGGGTTCATCATCCAGAGCACCTGCTCGATGCCGACCGTTGAGGCGACGACGGTGAGCACCGCGAACGTCGTTCCCTCCTTCGAGAGCAGCATCGAGGGCCGGCCGTTGACCTCGGCCTCGGTGATCTCCACGCCCACCCAGAAGTGCGTGTGGAAGGCGCGGATGTACTTCGCGACGACGGCGCGGCTGCGCACGGGGAACTTCGAGGCCCGTACGACGCCGCCCCCGTCGGAGTACGACACGACGTCTTCCGCGAACAGCCGCTCGAGCTCGACGAGGTCGCCGGTCTGCGCGGCGCTGACGAACGCGGTGAGCAGCCGCCGCTGTTCCTGCTGCGATACCTCGCGTCGACGCTCGCCGGCGAGGTGCTTGCGCGCGCGACTGACGAGCTGGCGTGCGGCAGCTTCCGAGAGCTGCACGATCTGGGAAATCTGGTCGTACGGGTAGGCGAACGCCTCACGCAGCACATAGGCGGCCCGCTCGGTGGGTGTGAGCCGCTCGAGCATCACGAGAACGGCGACGCCGAGCGCCTCGGCGCGTTCGGCGCCGAGGGTCGGATCGCCGCTCGTGTCGACGGGTTCGGGCAGCCACGGGCCGATGTAGGTCTCGCGACGGGCGCGCGCCGATTGCAGCGCGTTGATCGCGAGACGAGTCGTCGCCGTGGCGAGAAAGGCCGGGGCGTTCTGCACGACCGAGCGGTCGGCGCCCTGCCAGCGCAACCAGGTCTCCTGCACGATGTCCTCGGCTTCAGTGGCGCTGCCGAGCATGCGGTAGGCGATGCCGAACAGCCGCCCGCGCACGCCTTCGAAGACGGCGAGCGCGTCATCGAGGTTCGCATCCATGTCGTTTCCTGTCAGTCGGAGGGCGGGCGCATCCGCCCCTTCCAGCTGAGACCGGATGCAACGCGCCGATGTGACACATCCGGGCGATTCTCCGCCGGATGCCTCGGGCCGGCGTGCACCCTTCCATGGTGGTGGGTCTGTGCCGACTACGCCACTGATGCAGTTTTGGCATCAGTGGCGTAGTCGAACCCGCCCTTGCACCCTCGCGTCACCGCCGCAAGCCCCTGAACGACGGCCCGCGCGGAGGCTAGCGTCGAGGGCAACTCGAAGGAAACCCGATGAGCACCCCGTCCACCCTCATCGCCAACCGCTACCGGCTGATCAACCTGCTCGGCACGGGCGGCATGGGAGTCGTATGGCAGGCGTGGGACGAGCGCCTGCAGCGACCGGTCGCGCTCAAGATGCTGCGCACGCAGCCCGAGCTCACCGACCGTGAGCGCGAGGTCGCGACGAACCGGGCGATGCGCGAGGCGCGCATCACCGCCGGCCTGCACCATCCGCACGCGGTCACGGTGTTCGACGTCGTCGAGCACGAGGGCAGGCCGTGCATCGTCATGCAGCTGATCGAGTCGACGCCGCTGTCGATGCTGCTGCGTGAGCACGGCCCGCTGAGCCCGCCGGAGACGGCGCGCATCGGGGCGCAGGTGAGCTCTGCCCTGGCCGCCGCTCACCGGATGCGAATCGTGCACCGGGACGTGACGCCCGGCAACATCCTCATCACCGAGGACGGCTCGGCGCTGATCAGCGACTTCGGCATCTCGCACGCGCTGGGGGACACCACGATCACCGCGACCGGCATGATCCACGGAACTCCCGCCTACCTCGCGCCCGAAGTGGCTCGTGGGCAGCAATCCGGCTTCGCTTCCGACGTGTTCTCCCTCGGCTCGACGCTCTACGCGATGCTGGAGGGCGCTCCGCCCTTCGGCGCCGACAACAATGCCATCGCCCTGATCCACAAGGTGGCGCGCGGCTCGTATCCCGCGCCGAAGCATGCAGGACCGCTCGCGCCGCTGCTCCGCGACATGCTGGCGGCGGATCCCAAGCGCCGGCCCAGCATGAAGTCCGTTGCCTCGTGGTTGTCGGCGATGTCCGAGGAGGCCGCCGCAGCAGCAACCGCCCCGCCCGCTGCAGCCGCGCCCGCTGCAGCCGCACCCGCGGCAGCCGCACCCGCGGCAGCCGCACCCGCGGCAGCCGCACCCGCTGCCGCAGCACCCGCCGTGGCGTCCGAGTCGCCGACCGTGCCGCTCGGTGCCGCAACGG